>CAYQEN010000022.1:0-8370 GCA_964416545.1 uncultured Bacteroides sp.
TATCTTTGCAATAACTATGCGGTTACGATAACGGTGTAGTGGAAACAATAACTCTCTCATAATTGTATAATAGAATAATTATCTATATAGCTTATGCTAAACGACGATTTAATACAGATATATGCCGATAGTTTTCGTAAAAACTGGGAACTTTCAGCTATTACCGATTACTTTTCGGGCGAATCGCTGACTTATAGTAATCTGGCTCGACGCATAGCACGCACACATCTATTTTTTAAGTCGATAGGCGTGAAGCCCGGCGATAAGGTGGCTCTGCTTGGCAAAAACCATATAAATTGGATTGTGAATTATATGGCAACGCTGACTTATGGTGCTATCGTTGTTCCGATTTTGCAGGATTTTTCGCCTTCGGACGCTACGCATATCATCAATCACAGTGATTCGGTGATACTTTATGTGGACGATCATATCTGGGAGGGTTTGGATTTCGACAATCTGACGAAGGTTCAGACAGTAGTGTCGCTCGATTCGGGCGAGGTGCTTGCCGAAAAGGGTTCTGGCGAGCGTGCTGCTAAGGCTCTTAATTCGCTGGCTGCAGCATTCAGAAAGAAATATCCTCTCGGCTACGGGTCGAATGACGTGAAATATCATTTTTTCAATGCTGACAGTGTTGCCGAAATCAACTATACGTCGGGAACGACGGGATTTTCAAAGGGTGTGATGCTGACGCTTAACAATCTTGCCGGTAATGTGGTGTTTGGCATGAAGTCGAAGCTCCACTGGCCGGGTTCGCGCTGTCTGTCGTTCCTGCCTCTTGCGCATGCCTACGGATGTGCGTTCGACATGCTTACTCCGCTGGCTATCGGCTCGCACGTCTATCTGTTTGGCAAGGTTCCGGCGCCGAAGTTGCTGGTAAAGGCACTGATGGATGTCAAGCCGCATCTGATACTCTGCGTGCCGCTTGTGCTCGAAAAGATATACCGCTCACAGCTGCTACCCATCATATCGAAGCCGTCGATGAAGCGACTGCTTGCCATACCTCTGATAAACAAGCGCATTTATGCCAAGATACGTCAGAAGCTCGTCGATGCGTTTGGCGGAGAGTTTGAGCAGATCATTGCCGGCGGCGCACCTCTGAATCATGAAGTAGAGGAGTTTTTGCACCGTATCAAGTTTCCGTTTACGGTGGGCTACGGCATGACCGAGTGCGGTCCGCTAATCAGCTACACTCATTGGAGTGAATTTATTCCGGGTTCGTCGGGTCGTACGCTTCCGGGTATAATGTATGCCAAAGTGAATAGCGAGAATGAGGCAACGATACCCGGCGAAATCTGCGTGAAGGGCGAGAATGTGATGAAGGGCTATTATAAGAATCAGCAGGCTACGGATGAGGTAATCGATAAGGATGGATGGTTGCACACCGGCGATATGGGCACGATAAGCGATTCGGGCACAATATTCATCAAGGGTCGCTATAAGACGATGATTCTGTCGGCCAATGGTCAGAACATCTATCCTGAGGAAATCGAAGCGAAGCTCAATAATCTGCCTTACGTTGGCGAGAGTCTGGTGGTAGAGCGCGGTAAGAAGCTCGTGGCGTTGGTATATCCCGACTACGACGCTATGGATAAGGCCGGTCTGACGCACGAAATGATGCCGAAGGTGATGGAAAAAGTGCGCGAGGAGCTTAATCGCCTTGTGGCTCCCTATGAGCGTGTCGACGAAATACAGCTCCGAGCCAATGAATTTGAAAAAACTCCGAAGAAGTCGATCAAGCGATTCCTCTACAATTGATTGATAACGGAATGAAAAATAGTGAAGCGGCAGGTCTTTCGACTCGCCGCTTATTTTTTTGCGCTATTTAGTTGTTGTGGGAAATATTGCTGCCCGGGTGCGGAGCTACATTTGCACTATAAAAAAAGAGGTTATGGCAACAATAAAATTTTCCGATACGATATTTGCGACGGTGGTGTTTCGAGGTGAAACGATAGCTATGCTCCGTATGAATGGCGTGACATCGTTTGCCGACGTATTGCGAAATGTGCGCCGAGCGGTAGGCACAATGTTCGGACTTGCCACGATAAATCTCAGGAATGGGTCGCAGGGTTGGCAGCTCAGTCGCACGGTGATGCTGTCGGCGTAGAGCGTGGCAAGGCTTATGGGTTGAGCAGGTCGGGATTGAAAAATGCTTCGATGTCGCGCGCATGTTCGAGAGCACACGCTGCGGCACCATCGGGCTGAATGGCCGCCGATGCTGCATAGTCGGCCGTAGCACGTGCGCGTTCGCCCAGACGCCAAAAGAGTTTGCCTCGCATGAATAGCGCGTCGGCAGAATCGGGATGCAGGTCAATGTAATCGTTGAGACGAGACATGGCTTGAGCGAAGTTGCCGGCTTCGGTCAGAGCTTTAATGTCGTTGAGAGTATCTGTTTGGTGGCTCATTATGAGTTGCCTTTTTTTGATTATGGGGTTGTTTGGAAAGTATGTCAGATATGTGCAAAGTAACAATTTTTTATGAAGAAGAGCAAGGGGAATGAAAAAAGGAGGTTGCAACCTCACGGTGCAACCTCCTGATCGAGAGTTATGAACGTCGGTAATCATGAACCGACATAATGAACATGCTTAATTATATTGCATTGCTGTGTTCAGAGAATTAGAGGACATGCTTAACTTTGATGTAGAGCTTGCCTTCGAGAGCACCCCACTTGTGAGCAATCTTAACAGGAATCTGAAGGTATGCGTCGCCCTGGAGAGGAGCACCATTGTTGGAGAATGTCAGAGTGTTGGTAGCAACATCGACATCAGCAACCATGTTGAGCGAAGCGAGTGTGCGAGCGTTAGTACCCTTGGTGTCGTCGGTAACTACGATATCGCCAGCAGTGCCTGCGAATACAGGAGTTTCAACAACGTAGTAGTTCCAGAGCTTCTGAGCCATGTCGGTAGCAACACCGGTGTTGGCAACTTTGTTGCCGTAAGCGTCGGTGAGTGAGAAGAGCGGCATGAGTTCAACGTTCTGAGCGTGAGAGTTGTCGGCTACTTCAACGCCTGTAGCGAGTACGGGGTTCTTAAGCGGCTTAACAATCTGGAGAGTGCTGTTGGCAAATTCGAGGTTGTTGGCAGCTTCACCGTTGAGGTATGCGCTCCATACGAGACCGAGCTTAGCTTCGCTTTCGACAAGTTTGATACCGTTTACGTCGTTTGCGATAGTAACGTTAACTGTGTTGAGAGAGCTTGTAGCACCTGCTTCAACAGCAGTCTTGTTAGAAACGGCGTCGATAGAAGCACCAGTGTAGGTCTTGTCGAAGTTGAGGCTCCAAAGTGCGCACTTGATGAGGCCGTTGATGTACGGCTTGTTGCGACCTTCGAAGATGTTGGTGTTGTATTCGGCAGTAGTAGTAACACCTTCCTTGAACGGAACAGGGTAGAGGAGCATAGTTTCGTTCTTCCACTTGATAGCGTCGGTCTTACCGAGGGTCGGAGTGGCAAGGTTGTTGGTGATAGTTACGTTGTAGACAACATTTACATCCGGATACAGACCCTTGCTGTTCTTGTAAGTCACAGTGATGGTGTAAACCTTAGACTTACCCTGTTCGAGCTTGCCGATTTCGCTGTTTGTCAGAGAGAATGTTGAAACAGCAGTTGTGGTTTCAGGCCAACTATCAGTCGTGTATACATTGCTTCTGAGAGCGTTATTAACGACACCGTCAACAGCTACTGATGTAGTCCAGCCTCCAAAAGTGTAGTATCGATTTGCAAATTCTTCCTTAGAGATACCGTTGTTGGGGAACTGAGAAAGAACATTGCTAATCATCATTTCTTCAGTAACTTCGAACTTGTAAGGACCACAAGCGAGGTTGGCTGTGAAGTTGTTGGCAGTGAATGTCAACGGCTTCATTTCTTCCTTAGTGAAGCGAATCTTGATGTACTTAGAAGCGATAACGTTGTTATGATTGGTGTCGACAAGAAGAATGTGGATGATAGGCTCTTTGCCGATAGCAGTCTGATTGTTTGCTTCGTAGCCGTTGGCAGTCTTAACTACGGGAGTAAGAGTGCTGCCGCTGATCTTAGCAAATTCCTGCTGGTTGGTATTATCCCCTACACTAACCCATGGTGAGTAAGGAGCAGTTGCAACGAAGTAGCGAACTTCGAATCCGTATTCCTTAAGCTCCTCAAGGGTCATAGCTTCGTGTTCGCTGCGACCGGGGATGATAGCACAACCCTGAACGAGAGTGTTGAGGTCGAGGGGCTTATTGTAAACGTGATTGTATGCTATTAATGCCTGCTCAGTATTGTGATAACTATCAGGGGCACTGTAGACACTTGTTGAGTCGTTGAAGTGAGCGTCGATGTAGCCGGCAACTTCTTTAGTCTTTTCGATAGAGGGCTGGAAGTAGGTTTCGCTTACGCGAGTGTATTCAGAGAATACGCTGAACGAACTTTCGCCTTCGAAGAGATGTTTCTTAGCAACAGGCACGTTGAGAGCAACAGTGTTGATCTTTTTGCCATCGAGAAGGAGCGAACCGGTGGTGTTCTTGCCTGCTTTAACAGTGAGGACACCGTCGTTTACCTTACCGGAAACGAACTTGATAACGCTATTGTTTTCGGCACGCGATTCAGCAACACGCGAAACAAAAGAGATGTTGTTCATATCGATGTCGGCATCCGAAACGTTGCTCGGGCTGACGCGATATTCAACAGTGGTGTTGTTGTTGGTGACCATGAGCTGATCTTTGGTCGAAACCCAAACGCCTGCTTCGTTCATAGCAAGACGGTTGTATCGAGCCGATTTGAACTCGATGGTGGGTATACCGTCGATGTAGAGGTCGGGCATGAGAGTAACCGAAGTAAGACGACCGCCGATAACACCAGCGATGGTGTTTACGCTGTTTTCGATTTCGGTAGAAACTTTCTTGCTGAGCTCTTCGAGGTTTTTCTTAACTTCATCGATGTTAGCTTTGTTGTCAGCAAGCTGCTTTTTGAATGCAGTGAGATCTTCAGAGAGAGACTTGATAGAGCTGTTGATCTTAGCGATGTCGCCAGAGAGCTCAGTGTACTTGGTGTTGAACTCAGCGAGCTTTTCTTCGTAGGTCTTGAGGGCTTTGAGCTGAGTTTCTACAGCAGTAACGGCTTTCTGAAGTTCTGAGATGCTCTTGTCGGTGTCGGCCTTGAATGTAGCGAGACCGCTTTCGATACCATTGATCTTGCCTTCGAGTTTTGAGAGAGCTTCAGTAGTAGCGGCAGAATTTTGGTCGATGAGCTTCTGACATTCAGCGATAGCTTCTTTGATGGCTTCGCTCTTAGCTGTTTGAGCTGCTGCTTCGGCAGCTTTAGCCAAAGCAATAGCCTGGGCTGCGTCTTGTTCAGCCTTGTCGCCGGTCTGCTGGGCGGCCTTTGCCTGCTCCATAGCTTTAGCGGCAGCATCGTTTGCAGCCTTGGCGATTGACTCGGCTTGCGTCAAGGCCTCTTTCAGAGTAGAAATCTGTCCGTTGAGGTCGGTAGTGGCAGTGTCAAGACGGCTGATATCGCCATCGTAGTCGTCGCCGCACGACGTGAATGTCATGGGTGACATAGCAGCCAACATACAAACCAACGCAACCTTTACATAATTTTTTTTCATACTAAAGATGTTGATTTAAGTTAATAATATATTATTAAGCATTATGCTTCTTTTTGAGAGGCAGCGCGGTCTGAAACTGTCCCAACGCTGCGCATTTTTTTGCTATATTTGTATTACTTAGTTATACGAAATAACGGATTTGAGTGCAAATATCCAACATATTTTGTATTTCTCCAAATATTTTTATGCTTATTTTTGAGAAAAGTTATGTCGATTAACGAAAGAATTTGTGAACTGATAGAACATGAACATTTAACCGTAGCATCCTTCGCGAGAAGAATTGGAGTTGGAGATCAAACAGTTAGGTCGGTGTGTGTGGTGAAAAGGAATAAGCCGAGCTTTGATTTTATAGAGGCAATAATTCAAACATTTGCGTGGTTGAACGCAGAGTGGCTTATAACCGGCGAGGGCGAAATGGAGAAGCCTGCCGATGGATCGGGCAGCAGCGGGAAATCGCTGGATTTGAATCCACTAATCGACTATATGAGAGGTAAGGACAATAGAATAGAGGAGCTAATCGAAGAGCGCACGATGTGGAAGATAAAGTATGAAAATGCTATGAAGAGTATGGCTTGAACAGGCCGAATAATCGAGAGTGTGTGGATGTATATAAAAAAGCCTGCGCTCCGTCAGGGAGCGCAGGTTTGAGTTGAGGTCGGCTTGGAGCCGACGGGAAAAAGGTGGTTGGAGATTACCAGATGACTATGCGTTCGGCTTCGGGGCGGAACATGGGCTGTCCGTCGGTGATGCCGAAGGCGTTGAAGAACGGGGCGAGATTGCGAAGAGTGACGTTTACGCGGTTGACGCCGAGCGAGTGAACGTCGCCTGAGGTGAGGCTGCGAATCTCTTCATCGCGGATGTTCTGTCCCCAAAGGTTGGCGTAGTTGAGGTAGAATACCTGTATAGGAGAGAATCCATCGATTTTGGCAGTGGCTACGTCGACACCTTTCTTTTTCTGAGAGTCGAGGAATGCGGTCATGGCAACGCGGAGTCCGCCCTGGTCGGCAATGTTTTCGCCCATGGTGTATGTGCCGTTGGCGTGCACTCCGGGAAGAACTTCAACGGCGTCGAACTGGGCGCCGAGACCCTTAGTGAGGTTGGTGAATGCTTCGGCGTCGGCGGGAGTCCACCAGTCGGTCATGTTGCCGGCGGCATCGAAGTTGCGACCCTGGTCGTCGAATCCGTGAGTCATTTCGTGGCCGATTACAACGCCAATGCCACCGTAGTTTTCAGCGTCGCTTGCTTCGGGGTCGAAGAAAGGAGCCTGAAGGATGGCTGCGGGGAATACGATTTCGTTGGCAAGGGGGTTGTAGTAGGCGTTGACGGTCTGAGGAGTCATGCCCCATTCGGTGCGGTCGACGGGTTTGCCCCACTTTTTATAGTGCTCTTTCTGATACCACATGCTTACGTTGTGCATGTTTTCGTAGTAGGTGAGCTCGGGGTCGATTTGCATCGATGAGTAGTCTTTCCACTTGTCGGGGTAGCCGATCTTGACGGTGAAGGCATTGAGCTTCTTGATGGCGTTGAGTTTTGTGTCGTCGCTCATCCACTCGAGGTTGATGATGTGTTTGCCAAGAGCGGTGCGGAGGTTTTCGACGAGCCCGATCATGTAGTCTTTCGACGACTGGGGGAAGTATTTTTCAACATAGAGTTGTCCGATGGCTTCGCCCATAGCAGATTCGGTGGTGCTGAGAGCGCGTTTCCAACGCGGACGCTGCTGCTGAACACCGCTGACAACTTTTGAAAATTCGAAGCTGGCGTTGATGAATGCATCGCTGAGCATTGCCGATGCCTGATTTACGTATTTCCACAGGTAGTAGTCTTTGATTTCGCGGTCGGTGAGCGATGAGATGAGTTTGTCGGCCTGTTTGACGGTGTTGATTGTGGTGACGATGATCTGCTCGGGAGCTTCAATGCCCATTGTTTCGATGAAGAAGCGATCCCAGTTGACGGCGGGATACATTTCTTTGAGCTGAGCAAATGAGCGGGGATTGTACATAGCCGGAATGTTGCGGCTCTGTTCGCGTGTCCAAGTAGAGTCGGCAAGGGCTGTTTCGATTTTCATGACGTTTTGCATGATTCGATTGGCGTCTTTTTTCTTGTAGCCGGCGTTTTGCATCTGGCGCACAATCAGCTTTTTGTAGGCTTCGCGTACTGCTTTGTTGCGAGCGTCGTTGCTGAGATAGTAGTCGCGGTCGCCGAGAGTGATGCCACCACCGTCGACATACATGGCATATTCGTTTGAGTTGGCAAGGTTTTCCTGGATTGAGGCTCCGAAGAAGGGGCTTGCGTAGTTGGCATGCATCCAAATGAAGAGGTCTTCCATGCCTTCGTGGGGTGTGGTCTCAATCTTTTTGAGGTCGGCCTGTATAGGCTTGGCTCCGTCGGCGTTGCGGCGTACGGAGTCCATGCCCTGGCTGTATATGGTCCAAACTTTGAATGCTACGGAGCCGGGCTGTGGATTTGTGTTGCCGAGGTTGAGCACGATGTTTTTTACACGAGCTTCGCTGGAGTCGGATAGAACGTTGAACTTTCCGTAGCGAGCGTGTTCGGGGGTGAGCGGATTTTCGTTCATCCATCGCTGATTGACGTGGCGGTAAAAGTCGGTTCCGGCAGGAATCGACGGGTCGATCTGCTTCGGATCAAGACTTTTCATGTGCTCTGTGGCTGCTGAGGCAGACACCGAAACGAGTGCGGCCGCAGCAGCAATGAGGATTTTAGAAAATTTCATGATTCTGTTATTTTGGTTAGAATGTCTGTTTTCGTTTGGAATTTTTGTGTCTTTTCCGTTTG
>CAYQEN010000022.1:8470-24491 GCA_964416545.1 uncultured Bacteroides sp.
TTATTTTGGTTAGAATGTCTGTTTTCGTTTGGAATTTTTGTGTCTTTTCCGTTTGACTTTATAAGTCTTTGCCGTTTGGAATTTACATGTCTTTTTTGTTTGGAATTTATATGTCGCACAAAAGTCCGCAATGTGTTGAACATTAAGGCTTTGATGCTGTATAGACACTGCACGTCCCAAATGTGAGTGTTCGGCATTGAGCGTGCTCGAATCCGGCTTTTTGCATGAGGTCGAGCATTTCCCGGCCTTGCGCTACGGCAGCGATGCTTTCGGGCAGATATGCGTAAGCTCGGCTGTCGTGGGAAATGAGTCGTCCGACGGTGGGAATGAGCCATTTGGTGTATAGCTTGTAGAATGGTCGGACGAGTGGTGAGGTGGGTGTGGATAGTTCGATGACCATAATCATGCCTCCCGGCTTCAATACGCGGAGCATTTCGCGGTAGCCGTCGAGCAGGTTTTCGAAGTTTCGCACTCCGTAAGCTGCGGTGACACAGTTGAAAGTGTTGTCGGCAAATGGTAGGGCGAGACAGTCGGCCGCAGAGAATGAGATGCGGTCGGCGAGTCCGGCTTCGGCTACTTTTCGACGTCCGACTTCGAGCATGCCTTCTGAGAGGTCGACTCCGGTGACGTGATTTGTGTCGGTGCGTCGTGCGATGAGCATTGCGAGGTCGCCTGTGCCAGTGGCGATGTCGAGAATTTCGTTGCGTGACGGCGCTGCCTGAAGCATGTCAACGGCTTTGCGCCTCCATATACGGTCGATGCCGAAAGTCATGGCACGGTTCATAAAATCATAGGCCGGGGCGATGTTGTCAAACATCGCCCTGACCTGTTCAGACTTTCGGCGAGTGTCGCCGTTATATGGGTTTATATTTTCGCAGTTCACCGTTTGATATTCTGTAGGCTGTCGACTACGTTGGCAGCAATACGGTCGGTGAGGTCAGCTTCGTCGGCTTTGACAAATTTGCGGCCGGTGATGTGTTCGTAGAGTTCGATGTAACGGTCGGAAACGCTCTGGCAGAATTCGTCGGTCATTTCGGGGACTTGCTGTCCGGCTTGTCCCATAAATCCGTTTTCGATGAGCCATTGGCGTACAAATTCTTTAGAGAGCTGACGCTGAGGGAGTCCCTTTTCGAATCGTTCCTGATAGCCTTCGGCGTAGAAGTAGCGGCTCGAATCGGGAGTGTGGATTTCGTCGATGAGGTAGACTTTGCCGTTGTATTTGCCAAATTCGTATTTGGTGTCGACGAGGATTAGTCCTTTTTCTTCGGCCATTTTTGAGCCACGTTCGAAGAGTGCGCGGGTGTATTGTTCGAGCTGTTCGTAGTCTTCTTTCGAAACGATGCCTTGAGCTATTATTTCTTCGCGCGAGATGTTTTCGTCGTGTCCGGCATCGGCTTTTGTAGTTGGAGTGATGATGGGCTCGTCGAGTCGCTGATTTTCTTTCAGACCTTCTGGGAGCTTGACTCCGCAGATTTCACGTACGCCTGATGCGTATTCGCGCCATGCGCTACCGGTGAGGTAGCCTCGGATAATCATTTCGACGCGGAAGCCTTCGCATTTGATGCCAACGGTAGCCATCGGGTCGGGTGTGGCGAGTCGCCAGTTGGGCACGATGTCGGCTGTTGATTCGAGGAAGTAGGTGGCTATCTGGTTGAGAACTTGTCCCTTGTAGGGGATGCCTTTGGGCAGAACGACGTCGAAAGCCGAAATGCGGTCGGTGGCAATCATCACCAGAATGTCGTCGGCGAGAGTGTAAACGTCGCGTACCTTACCGTGGTAAACGGCGGTCTGGCCTGGGAAGTTGTAGTCGGTAGACAGCAGAGTAGAAGCCATTTTTTTCTTGAGTATTATGATTTATAATTAATGGGTTCACATTATGGATGCAAAGTTACAACTATTTGGTTCATGGTCAAAAAAAAGAAAAGGTGTGACGCCGCGTGGCATCACACCTTATTATATTAGGAGTATTGATTGACGCATGAATTAAAATTCTGCATTGCCCGGAGTGCGGGGGAAGGGAATGACGTCGCGGATGTTGGTCATGCCTGTTACGAAGAGAACGAGGCGTTCGAATCCGAGTCCGAATCCGGCGTGGGGCACAGAGCCGAAGCGACGGGTGTCGAGATACCACCACATGTCCTTCATGGGGATGTTCATCTCTTCGATGCGACCGAGCAGTTTGTCGTAGTCGGCTTCGCGTTCAGAACCTCCGATGATTTCGCCGATGTGGGGGAAGAGGACGTCCATTGCGCGAACTGTGCGTCCGTCGTCGTTGAGCTTCATGTAGAATGCTTTGATGTCTTTGGGGTAGTCTGTAAGGATTACCGGCTTTTTGAAGTGCTCTTCAACGAGGTAACGCTCGTGTTCGCTCTGAAGATCGGCACCCCAGAATACGGGGAATTCGAATTTGCGTCCCGATTCTTCAAGAATCTTGACACCTTCGGTGTAGGGGAGGCGAACGAAGTCGTTTTCGACTACAAACTTCAGACGGTCAACAAGTTCATTGTCGTACATCTGTGCGAGGAAGTCGATGTCGTCGCGACAGTTTTCGAGGGCGTAGTTGATGCAATATTTGATGAAGTCTTCGGCCAAATCCATGTTGTCGTTGATGTCGAAGAACGACACTTCGGGTTCGATCATCCAGAATTCCGACAAGTGACGGGGGGTGTTGGAGTTTTCGGCACGGAATGTGGGACCGAATGTGTAGATTGCACCGAGAGCTGTTGCACCGAGTTCGCCTTCAAGCTGTCCGCTGACGGTGAGTGCAGTGGGCTTTCCGAAGAAGTCGGCAGAGTAGTCGACAGCACCGTCTTCGGTGTGAGGAAGATTGTTCATGTCGAGCGTGGTGACCTGGAACATTGCGCCGGCACCCTCGCAGTCGCTTGCTGTGATGAGGGGGGTGTTGAGGTAGAAGAATCCGCGCTCGTTGAAGAATTTGTGGATGGCGAAGGCGAGAGTGCTGCGAACGCGAAGCACGGCACCGAAGGTGTTGGTGCGGGGACGCAGGTGAGCCTTTTCGCGCAGGAATTCGAGGGTGTGCCCTTTTTTCTGGAGGGGGTATGTTTCGGGGTCGGCGGTGCCGAAGACTTTGAGTGTGTCGGCTTGAACTTCGCAGGTCTGACCCTTGCCCATAGACTCGACGAGACGTCCGGTGACGTGGATGCTTGAGCCAGTGGTTACGGGGCGCAACTGGTCGTCGGTGAAGCGCGACATGTCGAGCACAATCTGTATGTTTTTGATGGTCGAACCGTCGTTGAGAGCGACAAACTGTACGTGTTTGTTGCCTCGGCGGGTGCGAACCCATCCCATGACGCTAACTTCCTGTCCTATTAGTTCGGGACGGAATAGGTCGATGATTTTAGTACGTTCCATGATATGCTATGTATTACTTATATTCGGTTTATTCAAATGATCCCATTTTGAGGAAGTTGACTTCTTCCTGAGTGAGGTAGCGCCAACGGCCTCTGGGAAGGTTCTTTTTGGTGAGTCCGGCGAAGTAAACGCGGTCGAGCTTGGTGACATGGTAGCCGAGCTTTTCAAAGATTCGGCGTACGATACGGTTTCGTCCGGAGTGGATTTCGATGCCGGCCTGGTTGCGGTCGGTTTCGGTAGCGTAGCTGATGGCATCGGCGTGGATGGGGCCGTCTTCAAGTTCTATGCCGTCGGCGATGCGCTGCATGTCGTCTTCGGAGATGTCTTTGTCGGTCCAAACGTGGTAGATTTTTTTCTTCACGTATTTGGGGTGAGTGAGCTTGGAGGCGAGGTCGCCATCGTTGGTAAGCAGGAGTACGCCGGTGGTGTTGCGGTCGAGTCGGCCTACGGGGTAGATGCGTTCTTCGCAAGCGTTTTTAACGAGATCCATCACTGTGAGACGTCCGTTGGGGTCGTCGGATGTAGTGACGCAGTCTTTCGGCTTGTTGAGGAGGACGTAGCATTTGCTTTCGAGTGTTACTACCTTGTCTTCGTATTCAACGGTGTCGTTGTGAGATATCTTTGTTCCGAGTTCGGTGACAACTTCGCCGTTTACTTTTACGAGTCCCTTCAAGATGTAGTCGTCGGCTTCGCGGCGTGAGCAGATGCCTGCGTTGGCCATGAATTTGTTCAGACGAATCTGTTCGTTGGGATCGGGTATGGGCATTTCGTATTCTATGCGCTTGGGGCGAGGGATGAAGCTCTTGCCACCCTGGGGCATGCCGAACTGATTTTGGCGCATCGGTTTGCGCTGGCGATTATTATTGTTGTTGTATCCGCCCTGGTGGTTGTTATATCCACCTTGACGGTTGTTGTTGTAACCACCTTGACGATTATTGTTATTATAACCACCCTGTCGGTTGTTATATCCGCCTTGGCGATTGTTGTTATAACCACCCTGTCGGTTGTTGTAACCTCCCTGAGGGTTGTTATATCCGTTCTGATGGTTATTATAACCACCTTGACGATTGTTGTTATAGCCACCCTGTCGGTTGTTGTAACCTCCCTGATGATTGTCATATCCGCCCTGGTTGTTGTAGCGGTTATAGCCACCCTGTCGGTTGTTATATCCGCCTTGACGGTAGCCTTGCTGGTACTGACGCTGCTGGTATGGGCGATTTTCGCTGTTGTGCTGTGCGTCGTTTTCGCTGTCGGTAGAAGCGGGTGCGCCTTCTACGGGTGCTGTAGGCTGGTATGAGTTGTTGGGGCGATAGTTGTTATTGTCACCGAATTGATTGTATCGGTTGCTGTTGTAACGGTTGTATCCGCTTTGGCTGTTGTAGCGGTTGTAGCCACCCTGACGATTGTTGTTGTAACCCCCTTGACGATATCCTTGCTGGTAGGGACGAGCAGGACGTTCTGAGTCGTTGTAGTTTGATGATGCGTAAGTTGATTGTTCGTTGTTGCCTTCTGTTGCGGTAACTCTAATTTCGCCAATGCGCGGACGTTTACCTTTCTTTTCGTTGTTGCTATCCATGATCTTAACAAATATAAAGCGATTAGATAAAAAACAGATAATGCCTCTCGGCGGTTATCGAAATAAAAAAATTAAGGCTGTAATAAAAATTAAAATTATAAACCTCTGACGTGATCCCGCCCGAAACCGTCGTCGGCTTGCGTGCTGAATCATTTGATGGCAAATGTACGCTTTTTTGTCGGATAATCAATTAGTATATAGTAAAAAAGTGATGCGTTTTTGTGAGTAAGATAAGATATTGTGAGTCTGAAGTTCTGTCAGTCGGTGGAAAATGCGTATTTTTGTGGCAGAAATCAAATTTTACTGTATGCAACTCAATAATCTCACAGCAATTTCGCCAGTCGACGGTCGTTATCGCTCGAAGTGCGAATCTCTTGATCAGTATTTTTCGGAATATGCCCTTATCCGCTATCGTGTGAGAGTGGAAGTGGAATATTTTATAGCGTTGTGCCGTCTGCCGTTACCTCAGCTTGGAGGTGTGGCCGAAGCTAAGTTTGAACCGCTTCGCGATATTTATCGTAACTTCTCGCTTGCTGATGCTGAGCGCATTAAGGAGATTGAGAGTGTGACGAATCACGATGTTAAGGCTGTGGAGTATTTTATCAAGGAAAAGTTTGATGAAATGGGCTTGCAGGACTATAAGGAGTTTATACACTTTGGTCTTACTTCGCAGGATATCAACAACACGGCTGTTCCAATGTCGATAAAGGAGGCGGTAGAAGAGGTTTATCTGCCTCGTCTTGACGAACTTATCGCTACTCTTAATGATATGGCCGAGCGTTGGGCTGATGTGCCTATGCTTGCCAAGACTCACGGTCAGCCGGCATCGCCGACTCGTCTGGGTAAGGAGATAATGGTGTTTGTGTATCGTCTGAATCGTCAGCGCGAACTTCTGAAGGCTGTGCCGATGAGCGGAAAGTTTGGTGGTGCAACCGGAAACTTCAATGCTCATAGTGTAGCATTCCCTGCGGTAGACTGGAAGGGTTTTGCTGCTCGATTCCTTTCGGAAAATCTTGGTATTGAGCGTGAGGAATATACAACTCAGATTTCAAATTACGATAATCTCGGCGCGCTGTTTGATGCTCTGCGTCGCATAAATACTATTATTATCGACCTCGACCGCGACTTCTGGCAGTATATCTCGATGGAATACTTCAAACAGAAGATTAAGGAGGGAGAAGTGGGCTCATCGGCTATGCCTCATAAAGTTAACCCTATCGACTTCGAAAATTCGGAGGGTAATCTCGGTATTGCTGATTCGGTACTTTCGTTTATGGCCGGCAAGCTTCCTATTTCGCGTTTGCAGCGCGACCTTACCGACTCGACTGTGCTGAGAAATATCGGCGTGCCTCTCGGTCATACAATGATTGCGTTGGCAAGCACTCTGAAGGGTCTCGGTAAGCTGATTTTGAATGAGGAGGCTATAAATCGCGATCTTGATTCGATGTGGAGCGTTGTGGCCGAAGGTATTCAGACTATTCTTCGTCGTGAGGGTTATCCGCACCCCTATGAAACTCTGAAGCAGCTCACCCGCACGAATACGAAGGTGACTGCCGAAAGTATTGCTGAGTTTATCGACACTCTCGCTGTGAGCGAGGAGGTGAAGAATGAGCTTCGTGCTCTGTCGCCCCATTCGTATACCGGACGATAAAAAATATATAGGACTAAAAAAGGTCATCAGAAATTATTCTGATGACCTTTTTTTATGTCTGAATGGTGATTATTGGCGTGATTGTATTTCGAGCGCCAAATCGAGAATTTCTTTAGGAGTGCTTACGATGTGGTCGGCAAAGTTTTCGGTGAGTTCGCTGACAGGGCGGAAGCCCCATGTGACGCCTGCCGATTCTACTCCCGCGCGATGAGCTGTGGTCATATCAACGCCGGAGTCGCCAACGTAGAGAATCTGCGATTTGGGTGTGGGACACTTCGATATTATCTCAAAAACGATAGATGGGTCGGGTTTGGTAGGTACGCCAACTTTCTGTCCTTCGACGGCAACCCATTTGGTGTCGGGGAAGAAGTGAGCCACAAGTTCGGTAACAGCTTCTTGGTATTTGTTTGAAGCTACGGCTACATCTATGCCGTGCGAAGTGAGCTCGGCGAGCAACTCAACGAGTCCGGGGTAAGGGCGCGTGAAGTCTGTGAGGTGAGCACCGTAGTATTCAGTGAAATGCCGCAACATGCGGTCGACATTTTGGTCGGTACGCTCGTCTTCGGGGAGTACGCGCTCAACGAGGCGTCGCACACCGTTGCCTACGAAGTAGGGGTAGGCTTCGGGAGAGTGGGTGGGATAGCCGCATTGTTCGAGTGCGTGGTTTGTGGCTGCTGCAAGGTCGGCTATTGTGTTGAGGAGAGTGCCGTCGAGATCGAAAATTACTAACATATAGTGGCTGCTGGTTGTATCAAAACGTGTTTTTTTGTTGAGGGTTGTTCGACAATTAGAATGGGTAGCCTACAGAGAAGTGGAAGGCGGTGTCGCGTTTCCAATGGGGGTGTAAAATAGGCCATCGCTCTTGATTGCGAGCCGGATTGTAGGCTTTGACGCCGAGGTCGAATCGGAGGAGGAAGTATGTGAAGTCCATGCGAATGCCGGTGCCATACGACATGGCTATTTGTTTCCAAAAAGTGTTGAGGTGGAACATGCCACCCGGCTGGTTTTCGTAGTTGTGGATAGTCCAAATATTGCCGGCATCGGCAAATAGCGCACCTTCGAATATCCAGAATAGTTTTACGCGATATTCGGCGTTGAGGTCGAGTCGGATGTCGCCACACTGATTGATGAAGTCGGTGACGGAGTTGTGGGAGTCGAATTCGCCGGGTCCGAGAGTGCGTACTCCCCAACCTCTTACTCCGTTGGCGCCTCCGGCATAGAATCGCTTTTCAAACGGAAGTACGCGAGAGTTGCCATATGGTACGCCTACGCCAGCTCCGACGTGGAATGCAATGGAGTGGCGGTCGTTGAAATTGCGTGTCAGCGAATAGTCGAAATCTATTTTGGCGTATTGTGCATATTGGATGCCGAAAATGTGGTAGGCATCGTCGTGGCGCTTCTGTCCTGAGAGTGATGATAGAGCGTATAGGGAGTTGCCGGCGGTTTCGCCTGCGATGCGGAATGAATAGATATATCGCTGAGGGGTGTAGCGATGGGTGCTTGCCATTGTGGATATGCGCTTGTTGGTGCGATAGTAAGTGTAGCCCAAGCGCATTATGAAGTGGTCTTCGTAGCTATAGCGTAGGAGAGGGTTGTCGGGTGCTATTTGGTCGATGAAGTTGTTGGTGCTTTCCGGCAGATAGACGTAGTTGATGTCGATTAGGTCGAGAGTGCGTCGCTCATTGCCTCCGCGTGTTGCCCATTTGTATTTCCATCCGGCACCGGCTATGATACGGGTATATTCAGGGCGTTCCTGATAGCTGAAAGAGGTGGCAACTTCTGTCGATGCTTTGACTCGTCGGGCATAGGAGCGGGATATGAATGGGAAGAGGAATTTCGGGAATGTGAATCCGATTTCAGAGCCGAATTCGGTGTAGCGGTCGTTGATGAGTCCGGAGAGATTGCCTGAAAGACTTTCGTAGCTTGTGCGGAACTTTGCGCTTAGAAGATTTGAGCGTCGGCCAATGTCGCGGTGCTGGTATGTCAGTCCGACACCGAATCCGAGGTCGCCTTCGGAGTTTGTTCCTTCAAGTTCGAGCGATACGTTTTGCTTTTTGTTGCGACGCAGAAATATGTAGGCGTCGAGTCGTTTGATGCCATCGACTTCGGGTGTGGGTATCATTTCGATGTTGATGGAGCGTACAATGCCGAGCTGAGAGAGGGCTTCGTAGGTGCGGTCGATATCGGTAGTGCGATAGTGGTTGCCGGGGCGGATGAAGCATTTTTCTTCAAGAGCGGAGGGGAGTAGGTAGCGGTCGATGCTATCACCGTAGATTACAGTGATGTCTTTGTATGCCAAAGTGTCGCTTCCGGCAGGAATGGCCAGCGATGGGTTGGGAGAAGGGAGCGCGTCGGTGACGAATATGACGCGGTTGATGACGTATTTAGAGTGCTCGGGTATGGTGTCGAGCGGTTGAATCGATGCACTATTGCGCCGTGGAGAACGGACTGTCATGGTCAAGTCGATGGCTTTTGACCCATCTGCAGTGTCGGCATAGAAGGTTATATATTCTTTGGTGAATGTGTAGTAGCCGTTATTGCGCAGTCGCTCGGTGATTGATGCGCGCTCTTCGTCAAGAATGGTTCGGTCGAAGAGGTCGCCGGTTTTGATTAAATGTCGTAAGGAGTCGCGTCGAATTATACGGGCTATTGCAGTATCAGGGATGTCGTATGTAATCGACGATATGTAGTGGGCTTTGCCCGGGTGTAGGCGATAATCAAGTGAAATTTTCTTTTTGGGTGCGTTGACTATTGAGTCGACATCGACCGTAGCGTCCATGTAACCCTTGTTGATTAGGGCTTGGGTGAGTTGCTTGCGTGAGGCTTCGGTCTGTCGGCTGTCGAAAATGACGGGAGGCTGTCCGAGTCGACGGAGCCAACGGTTGTACCATTTGGTCGTATCGCTCCCGGAAAGATTGTATGTGCCGAGCTGCAGTTTGACGAAACCAAGCACTTTGTGGTTGGGGATCTGTCGCAGGTAGTTAAATAGTTCGGTATTTTTGACAGAACTTGAATCGTCGACGGATATTTTTACATCGTCGAGTAGCAGGCTGCCGGCAGGTACATGGCGAGTAGTGCTGCACGACCAAATGGCGAGCAGACATACTAACGAGAGCGCGATTCGTATATATGATGGCTTCATTTTAGGTAACAACTGCAAAATTAGGAAAACTTTTGCAATAGTCTGTCAGAGTGAGGGAGTGGTTTAAAACGAAAATAAGCAATCGCTGTTGCGATTGCTTATTTTGTCGGGGTGACAAGATTCGAACTTGCGACCACACGCCCCCCAGACGCGTACTCTAACCGGGCTGAGCTACACCCCGATGGGTTAAAAGCGATGCAAAGGTATGAACTTTTGAAATACGATGCAAGTCTTGTGTGTTTATTTTAATATTTTTTTGCATTTGGTTTGCTGAAAAACTCTTGTGTGTAGATGCTTAAGGTGTGGAAGTTGGTGGGCGTGGTGTTTTAGGAGCTTCGTGACTTAGTGTGAGTTGTGATTCTCAAAACGCCCGAGGTGTTCAACAAATGGGTGCTCGACCACGCTGATAAGATTAAATCAAGCAAGTCCGTGCCCTACTTCATCCGCGATAATCAACAGCGTGTGGATAGGTTGCTCGGAAAGCAAAAGTCACCGCAAGAAATCGCCAAAGCTGTAACCAGACGTGTAACACCAGAAACGATACAATTGCGTCGCGATGCGTTGCAATCCGGGAATTTCATAATTTCTCAAGCGCATCAATATCACGAGAATTTAATAACATCAAGTTTATATTTAGGCAAAAAACTTCTTGAAAGAATCATCAATCATTGTATTTCCGTCGATGAAATTGATGCAGTCAATTACATTTGGCAACACCCCGATAAATTACGCAACCCTCATATAAGCCCTTTGGGCGAGGGTAAAGATATGACGTCGGAAAAAGTGCAAAAAAAATATCGCGAAAAAACGAAAACGAGGCGTCTCCGATTATATCAAATATGAATTTGAATATGCTGGTCAATCATGGATAATCAAAACGGAACGTCATCGTGCTGGATTCGAACAATTTTATCATATACGCAAAAAATAAAGCTCCCGACATAGTGCTCAAATACACTGTAATGCCGGAAGCCCAGATGCAAAATTATAAACTTTGCATAATTCAAACAAATATTTGAATCAAAAGCTGTTAGTCAGATTGTTGTTTCTTAGAGTAGACCTTTTCGCGACGAATGATGCAGCGTTTGCCGGTGTGCTGAATGGATGTGATTTATTGTTGTTGGGGCGATTCAAAATTCCAGCGTGAAAAGGTGAAGTATTTTGCAAATATAACATTTTTGTGGGTTTAAGATTGGCTTATTAGGGTGTCTTTTATGTCTACGAGGAGCGCGTAGCTTTAATTTCGGCAAGCAGTCGAGAGTTATGGCGGTAGTAGCGCAACGGAAGCAGTCAGCGTGGCGCGTGAGAATGATGTAAATCTGCGGCTGTAATAGCTGCTTATGCTGAAAAACGGGAGAGAAATAAAAATTACATATTTGAGCGGTAAATTAACTAATCTGCGATTTGCAGAATCATCGGCTTTTTCGTAATTTTGTTTACTATTTTAAAGCGAAATATTCGTAAAAATCAACCGTCAGAAAATGGCAGAAAAAGAAGAAGAATATAGTGCGAGCAATATTCAAGTGCTCGAAGGTCTTGAAGCCGTGCGTAAGCGTCCGGCTATGTATATTGGCGATATCTCGGTGAAGGGTCTGCATCATTTGGTGTATGAAGTGGTAGACAACTCTATCGACGAAGCTCTTGCCGGCTATGCCAACTGCATCAATGTGACTATCAATGCCGATAATTCGATTACCGTGGTCGATAATGGTCGTGGTATTCCTGTCGATATGCATGAAAAGGAGCATAAAAGTGCTCTTGAAGTTGTGCTTACGGTACTTCATGCCGGCGGTAAATTCGATAAGGGCTCGTATAAAGTGTCGGGCGGTCTGCATGGTGTCGGCGTGTCGTGTGTGAATGCGCTCTCAACTTATCTTCGTGCCGAAGTGCGTCGCGACGGTAAAATCTATATGCAGGAATATTCTTGCGGTAAGCCTACTACCGAACTTCAGGTAATCGGCGATAGCGAAACTACCGGAACGAGCGTGACATTCCTGCCCGATGCAAGCATCTTTACTGTAACAGAGTATGACTATAATACGCTTGCCAATCGTTTGCGCGACCTTGCATTCCTTAATGCAGGCATCACACTGACGCTTTCGGATATGCGCAATCTTGATGAGGAGGGTAATCCGCATTCCGAAACATTCTATTCGAAGGATGGTCTGCGTGAATTTGTGGAATATATCGATTCGAACAAGGAGTCGCTCATCAATGACGTGATTCACTTGAATACCGAACGTCAAGGTATTCCGGTGGAAGTGGCTATAACTTACAATACTACTTACAATGAAAATGTATATTCGTTCGTAAATAATATCAACACCATCGAGGGCGGTACACACCTTACCGGTTTTCGTCGCGGTCTGACAGCTACGCTCAAGAAGTATGCTGAGGACAACCATATGCTCGAAAAGGTGAAAATCGATGTAGCGAGCGATGACTTCCGCGAAGGTCTTACAGCTGTTGTGTCGGTGAAAGTGATGGAGCCGCAGTTTGAGGGTCAGACCAAGACCAAGCTCGGCAATAACGAAGTGATCGGAGCGGTGCAGACCGCTGTCAGCGAAGCACTGCGCTATTATCTCGAAGAGCATCCTCGTCAGGCCAAGACTATCGTTGAAAAGGTGATACTTGCAGCGCAGGCACGTCACGCAGCTTACAATGCCCGTGTGAAAATCCAGCGTAAGTCGCCCCTTAGTGGAGGAGGTCTTCCAGGTAAACTCGCCGACTGCTCAAGTCGCACAGCGGAAGATTGTGAGCTCTTCCTCGTCGAAGGAGATTCGGCAGGTGGTACAGCTAAACAGGGTCGTGACCGCACCTTCCAGGCTATCCTGCCGCTTCGTGGTAAAATCCTCAATGTCGAAAAGGCTATGGATCATAAGATATTCGACAATCAGGAAATTACGAGCTTGTTCCGCGCTATGCGTGTGACAATCGGAACGGAAGAGGATCCGAAGGCCGTAAATATTTCAAAGCTCGCTTATCATAAGATAATCATTATGACCGATGCCGATGTCGACGGCAGTCACATCGCCACTCTTCTGATGACATTCTTCTTCCGCCGTATGCGTCCGATAATTGAAAACGGCTATCTCTATCTGGCAACTCCGCCACTCTACAAGTGTACTCGCGGTAAGGTTGAGGAGTATTGTTGGACTGACATGCAGGTGCAGCAATTCATAGACCGCAATGGCGATAAGACAAAGGTGCAGCGATATAAAGGTCTTGGTGAAATGAGCGCAGAAGAACTTCGCGACACTACAATGTCGCCCGAAAAGCGTCTGCTCAAGCAAGTCAATATCAGCGATGCTGCTGAAGCAGACCGCATCTTCTCGATGCTCATGGGTGAAGATGTGGCTCCCCGTCGCGACTTCATTGAAGCAAACGCCAACTACGCAAACATCGACGCCTGATTAAAACAAATACCCAGCGAGTGCGCCCATCGATTCGGACGCACTCGCTTTAACAATAATCACTCCCTGTCGGAGCGTTTGAACATCAACCTTAAACTCTCACATCACTATGGCAAAATCAGCTTCGAAATCATCGAAAAAAACAGCCAAAGATCTAAACTCCGAGGTGATTGGCTATATTTCAAAACAGAAAAACAATACGTTTAACTATAAGCAGGTGGCTCATGCCATAGGTGCTGAATCGCCGGCAGCTCAGCGTTCAATCGCCATGATGCTTATCGAAATGGCTTTTGACGGAGATATTATCGAGGTTTCGCCCGGCAAATACAAAGCTCCACAGCGCACAAATGTGACTACCGGAACTTTTGTGCGTCGTTCAAATGGCAAAAACAGTGTGGTGACCGATGAGGATGGCGAATCGATATTCGTTGCCGAGCGCAACTCCATGCATGCCCTCAATGGCGACAAGGTGAAGGTTTATGTCGCTGCCAGACGTCGCGGTGCCGAGCCGGAAGCAGAAGTCGTAGAGATAATAGAGAAAAACGAACAGCGGTTTATCGGCACTTTGCACGTAAATCGGCAACTTGCTTATTTACAGACAGATTCTAAGTTTCTCGCCACCGACATCTTTATTCCGCGCAATAAGCTTAAGGGGGGTAAGACAGGCGATAAGGCCATCGTAGAGATAACATCATGGCCGGACGATGCTAAGAATCCGACAGGAGAGGTGATAGATGTGCTCGGACAAACAGGTGATAATACCACCGAAATGCATGCTATATTGGCTGAATTCGGATTGCCATATCACTATCCACACAATGTAGAAGTTGCAGCAGAAAAAATTACTGACGATATTACCGATGAGGTTGTTGCTCAGCGATTGGATATGCGCGATGTCACTACATTTACCATCGACCCAAAGGATGCTAAAGATTTTGACGATGCGCTGTCGATTCGTACGTTGCCAAACGGAAACTACGAAATCGGTGTCCATATAGCCGACGTGACTCACTATGTGCAACCAGATACGATACTCGATAAAGAGGCTCAGAAACGCGCTACATCGGTGTATCTCGTAGACCGTGTTGTTCCGATGCTTCCTGAGCATTTGAGCAACGGAATCTGCTCGTTGCGTCCAGACGAAGATAAGTTGACATTCTCTTGTATCTTCGAGATGGATGCACAAGGTCATGTGGTAAATTCAAAGATAGCACGCACGGTGACTCGCAGTAATCGTCGCTTTACGTATGATGAGGCGCAGGCTGTAATCGAAACAGGTCAGGGTGACTATGCTGATGAAATTCTTGCTTTAGACTCGTTGGCAAAAATCCTCAGAAAGGAGCGATATGCTAATGGGTCGGTAGAATTTGACCGCGCTGAAGTGAAGTTTGAAATCGATGAAAAGGGACATCCTGTAAGTGTGTTCTTCAAAGAGTCGAAGGACGCCAATAAGCTCATTGAGGAATTTATGCTACTGGCAAATAGAACGGTCGCTACATTCATCGGAAAGCCTGCAAGCGGCAAAAAAGCAAAAGCATTCGTGTATCGCATACATGATATGCCGGATCCCGGAAAACTTACCGATTTGGCAAAGTTGGCTCGAACATTCGGATATAAGGTGAAGGATTCGGGAAATCCGCGCGAAGTGAATAAGTCGCTCAATAAGATGCTTGCCGAAATAAAGGGACGTCCGGAAGAAAACTTCCTGTCGACATTGGCTATACGTTCGATGGCAAAGGCTATCTATTCGACTAAAAACGTAGGCCATTACGGACTGGGATTTGACTTCTATACTCATTTTACATCGCCGATACGCCGATATCCGGATATGATGGTTCACCGTCTGCTCGACCGTTATCTTAACGGTGGACGTAGCGTTAATTGTATGAAGCTTGAAGACTTATGTAAGCACTCAAGCGAAATGGAACAACTTGCTTCGAATGCCGAGCGCTCGTCGATAAAGTATAAGCAGGTGGAATACATGAGTGACCATATGGGCGAAGACTTCGAAGGAGTAATCTCGGGTGTGACAGAATGGGGTCTGTATGTGGAGATTAAAGAGAATCTCTGCGAAGGTCTTGTCCCTGTACGCGATTTGGCCAACGATTATTATGATTTCGATGAAAAGAATTTCTGCCTAATCGGTCGCAGACATGGCAATCGCTATCGTCTTGGTGATGACGTGAAGGTTCGCGTTGCTCGCACGAGTCTTGAGCGTAAGCAGCTCGACTTTATTCTTGTAGACGATAGGGGGCGCGCAGATGATGCAACAGATGACCTCGGATACAAAGTGAGCGCGAAGCAGGCTATAAAGGAGAAGCCAGATCGTCGTCGTAGCCGTCAGAAGCAAAAATCCCGTCGACGTAAGTGATGGAGAATCTCGTAACGATAACGCTTGACGGAATTCGCGTTCGTGCCCATCATGGTGTGATGCCACAGGAACGTGCCGTAGGTAATGATTTTGAGATAAGTGTCTGTCTATCGCTTCATGCTGACAGAGCCGTCTGTGACGACGATTTGGATGGTACGATAGATTATTCGGCTATTGCTGACATCGTTAATAAGGAGATGAATGTTCCGTCAAAGTTGCTTGAACATGTGGCCGGACGCATTCGGAGTGCTTTGCTTAGTGCATTTCCAGGGATTGTCAGTGGGTATGTCAGAATCACCAAATTACGACCGCCAATACCGGGATTTACCGGTTCGGCTTCGGTAAGTCTACAATTTTGAGTATTGCTTAATAAATAAAGACACCCGGAATTTCACTAATGAAATTCCGGGTGTCTTTTATGGTTTTATCGGCATGTAAATCATCCGCCGAAGTTGTCGTAGTGGATGTTTTCGGGTTCGACACCGAGGCTGTCGAG
>CAYQEN010000022.1:24591-31798 GCA_964416545.1 uncultured Bacteroides sp.
ATCCGCCGAAGTTGTCGTAGTGGATGTTTTCGGGTTCGACACCGAGGCTGTCGAGCATGCCTTCTACAGCCTTGCTCATCGGGCCGGGACCGCACATGTAGTATTCGATATCTTCGGGAGCTTCGTGATTCTTCAGATATGTTTCGTAGATAACCTGATGGACAAATCCCGGAGTGTACTTCACACCTGCTGCATCGGCTGCGGGATCCGGGCGGTCGAGAGCCAAATGGAAGTGGAAGTTGGGGAATTCCTTTTCAAGCTGCAAGAAGTCGTCGAGGTAGAATACTTCGTTGAGCGCACGCGCACCATAGAAGTAGTTCATCACGCGGTCGCGACAATTCAGAGTCTTGGTCATATGCATGATTTGAGCACGGAGGGGAGCCATGCCGGCACCACCACCAATCCACATCATTTCCTTCTTTGAGTTGAATATCGGGTGGAAATCGCCGTAGGGGCCACTCATTATCACTTTGTCGCCAGGTTTCAGCGTAAAGATGTAGCTCGAAGCTATGCCAGGCATAACATCTTGGAAACCAACTTCGGGTTTCGGTTTGAACGGGGGAGTGGCAATACGCACAGTCAGCATGAAGCGGTCGCCCTCGGCAGGGTAGTTTGCCATAGAATAGGCACGTACCGTGGTCTCTTCATTGCGGCACTTGAGCGAGAATAATCCGAACTTTTCCCATGCCGGTAGATATTCGGGTCCGATGAGAGATTTGTCGATGTCCTTATCGTAGTCCATCGAGAATGTCGGAATCTTAATTTGAGCGTATGAACCGGGAACAAAGTCCATGTGGGCACCTTCGGGAAGAGCCACGATAAACTCTTTGATAAACGTAGCTACGTTCTTGTTTGAAACCACCGTGCATTCGTATTCCTTGATGTCGAGAACCGATGCAGGAACTTCAATTTTCATATCCTGCTTTACTTTTACCTGGCAGGCCAGACGCCAATTGTCTTTCACCTGCTTACGGCTAAAGTGAACAGCTTCGGTGGGTAGAATGTCGCCACCACCTTCGGGAACTTGAACCTTACACTGTGCGCAACTACCTTTACCACCACATGCCGACGGAAGAAATACATTTTGGTCGGCCAATGTGGAGAGGAGTGATTTTCCGGAATCGGCTGATACATCGGTATCGCCGTTGATGTTGATATTCACCTTACCGGTATGCACAAGATAGTGTTTAGCGATAAGAAGGATGGCTACAAGAAGAAGAGTAACCAGCAAAAATATTCCGACCGCCGACAGAAGTGTGAGCGAAGCCGGGCTGAAAGCTGCAAATATAGCTGTATGTATCATGATGTCTGTCTTATTTAGATTTTAATACCTAAGAAGCTCATGAAAGCTATGCCCATGAGAGCGGTGAGAATAAAAGTGATACCAGTGCCACGCAGGGGAGCCGGAATGTTGGAATATGTGGCCAAACGTTCGCGAATGGCAGCCACGGCAGTGATGGCCAAAAGCCATCCGAGCCCCCAACCACCACCGGCGCAAAGAGCTGTAAACGCGCTATCGAAGTCGCGCTGCTGCATAAATAGCGAGCCACCGAGGATAGCGCAGTTAACGGCGATAAGAGGAAGGAAGATGCCGAGCGAAGCGTAGAGAGCCGGAGCATATTTTTCGACCGCCATTTCCACAAGCTGAGTCATCGACGCGATAACGGCGATAAACATAATCAGCGACAAGAAGCTGAGGTCAACATCGGCAAACTCGGGAGAAATCCACGAGAGAGCACCGCTACAAAGTACATACTCATTGAGCAGGTAGTTGATAGGCAGAGTTATGACAAGCATAAATGTCACAGCGATACCAAGACCGAATGCAGTTTTGACATTTTTGGACACTGCCAAGAACGAACACATACCCAGGAAGTAGGCGAATATCATGTTGTCGACAAATATCGACCTTATGAACAGATTTAGATTTTCCATCTTTAGAATCGTATTTCTGAGTTTTCAATGGGCTTTTCGGTTCAATCTTCCTGAAGCTCCTTATTACGTGCGCGATGAATCCAGATGATGCAAGCTACAACGATGAGAGCCATCGGGGGGAGAATCATCAAACCATTGTTTACATATCCGTGGTCGTAGCAGAATTGCGGTATTACTTGGTATCCGAGCAAAGTTCCGCTGCCGAGGAGCTCGCGAATGAAGCCTACGATAACGAGAATTATTGCATAGCCTACGCCGTTGCCCACGCCGTCGAGAAACGATGGCCAGGGCTTGTTGGCCATAGCGAATGCCTCAAGGCGACCCATCAAGATACAGTTGGTGATAATCAGACCAATGAACACAGATAGTTGCTTGCTGACATCGTAGGTGTAGGCCTTCAGCAGCTGGTCGACGATAATCACGAGTCCGGCTACCACAACGAGCTGTACGATGATACGAATGTTTGTGGGTATTGTATTGCGAATCAGTGAGATAATTACGTTCGAAAACGCAAGTACTGCGATGACTGAGATACCCATCACTATTGCCGGTTCGAGCTTTGCCGTAACAGCAAGCACGGAGCAGATGCCAAGCACCTGTACGATGACCGGATTGTTTTTTGAAAACGGATTGAAAAGAACCGTCTTATTATTTACTTTTTCAGCCATAACTATTATTGCTTGCTAAGGTTAGAGAGGAAAGTACTATAGGGCTTGAGGCAGTTGGAGAGCATGTCGCTGACGCCCTTACTGGTGATTGTGCCTCCTGAAATGCCATCGACGTAATCTTCATCGCCGAGAGGCTTCTGGCCGGCTTTAACCACGGCAATCGGAGCAAAATGACCGTCTTTCACGACGTTTTTGCCAACGAATTTGCTGCTAAATTCAGGTTTTTCGATTTCTGCACCAAGACCCGGGGTTTCGCCCTGATGTGCGAAGTATGCACCATAGACGGTAGAACCGTCGGCATCAAAGGCAACGTAACCCCAAATCGGACCCCAAAGTCCGGCTCCGTATACCGGGATGATGTACTTTTCAGCACCGTCAGCCAGACGGCAAATATAGACCGGAAGCTGACGTTCAGCAGCCGGCTTTTTGCTTTCATTGGCAACATTGACATTGAAAGCCTTGCCTTCAAGCTCTTGTCCGGCTTCGTTGTATACTTTCTGTTCTACGATGCAGCTATCAAATGTGGCTATAATACCATCTGCACCGGGAGTTACATGAACTGCAGCCAAAATCTGCTTCATTTTGTCGGCATCGGCATTTTCTTGCTGGCGGTCGCGAAGCGACAGTGACGTAGCAGCTAATGCTATGCCTACGACAAGCACGAGCACTACAATGTAGATGATCGTGTAGATATTGCTTTGCTTATTGATACTCATAGTCTGAATTTACGCTTTAAGGCGTCGCATACGACGATTGATATTTAATTGAACTACGCAATAGTCTATCAGCGGAGCAAAAGCATTCATCAGCAGCACTGCAAGCATTGCACCTTCGGGATAACCGTTGTTGTAAACGCGAATCAGCACAGCCATTACGCCCACAAGGAATCCGTAGATAAACTTACCTGCACCGGTGCGTGCTGCGGTAACAGGGTCGGTGGCCATAAATACAGCGGCAAAGGCAAAGCCACCATACAGCAGATGGTCAACCGGCGACAGCATTGAACCGGGATATGTGGGTGTCTGAAATTCGTTGGCAAGCCAACCCATAAACAGTCCGCCTACAAATACTGACAGCATGATTCGCCAGCTGGCAATACCGGTAAAGAGCAGTATTAGAGCACCTATCAGGATGCAGAGAGTAGAAGTTTCGCCAAAAGAGCCAGGAATGAGGCCGATGAACGCATCGAGCGACGAAATCTTGTCGCCAACGATATTGGTCAGCTCAAGAGCGCCGCCGGCATGGCTTGCAATCTGTCCGAGGGGAGTAGCTCCAGAAATACCGTCGGCAAAGTTTACAGTACCACCGATGCCACAGATAGGCTCGGAAGAGATGAATACACGGTCGCCAGACATTTGCGACGGATAGCCGAAGAATAGTACTGCACGTGTTACGAGTGCTACGTTGAATACGTTGTAGCCTGTGCCACCAAATACTTCCTTAACGAAAATTACCGAGAATGCAGTTGCTACAGCAAGCATCCATATCGGAGTTTCAATCGGGCAGATAAGGGGAACGAGGATACCGGTGACAAGGAATCCTTCTTGGATTTCTTCGTGACGCCATTGAGCCACAACGAATTCAATTCCAAGACCTACAACGTAGGTCACTACGATGCGTGGCAGAATGGCCAGGAAGCCATAAGCCATAAGCTCCCAAAATGGGAACGAAGTTGCGCCCGAACCGAGGAAGTTTTGATAACCGGTATTGTACATACCGAACAGCAGACACGGAAGCAGAGCCAAAACGACAATAATCATTACTCGCTTTGAGTCAAGACTGTCGTGAATCTGTGCGCCGCCACAGCCCGCTGTAGTATTGGGCGTATAAAGAAACGATTCAAACCCTTCGAACACTGAGTGGAGCGACTGAAATTTGCCACCCTGCTCAAAGTTGGGTTTAATGCGGTTCAAATATTTTCTAAGCATTGCTTTTATATATAATAATGTGTTTGATTAATCAAGCTCTTTGCGGAGATAGTCCAATCCTTCGCGGACAATTTTTTGCACTTCGATTTTTGATGGGTCGACGTATTCGCATAGGGCGAAATCTTCGGGAGCTACTTCGTAGATGCCAAGTGCTTCCATTTTGTCGATGTCGCGTGAGATTATGGCTTTCAGAAGATATTCGGCAAGAATATCCATCGGAAGAACGCTTTCGTACAGACCAGACATAATCATTGCGCGACGGCCACCGAGAATTCGTGCATCGGGATTAAACTTCTTGCGACGCATGAAGAATGACGGGAATGAACGGCTGATGCTCATTTTTCCAGGCTTCAATGATGCCCAACCCATAAATTCGTCAACATCGTCGCCTTCCGGAATTACGGTAACTTGGCGATAAGGATAGTGTAGGAATCCATCTGTACCTACGTTGATGCCATTGAGGACGTTGCCTGAAATGACACGGCTATGCTCGCTACATGTGGCTACTTCGCTACCGAGAATTTCAGAAATCGAAGCGCCGGCTTCGACTGAGATCAAGCGCGGGCTACTGATTTTTGAACCGGTGAGAGCTATGGTTGTCTTCCAGTCGGCTTTGCCGGTAAGAATTAATTTGCCCAGACGAGCAACAGTGACAATGTCGAGAGTCCAAATAACTTCGCCTTTATTAATCGGTTTGATATTTGCGGCCTGAATGCCGGCATTGCCAGCCGGATGGGCACCGTTCACAATGTAATGAACAGCTCCTTGTGGTATATTTATTTTAGAGTCATGGCGAGTTGAAATATATACACTTCCCGATGTAAGCATGGCTAAAGCCTTAACTCCGGCAGCGATTTCTTTGTCGCATCCGGCTACGGCCTCCTCGAGCGACGGAGCTAAAGGAGCAGAGTCGAACGCTGTTACAAATATGTCGCGGGGAGTGGCTTCGGGGTGGGGGATGATGTCGTATGGGCGTTGGCGCATCATAGCCCACAGTCCGCTCTCCATCATAAGGGCTTTTGCTGATTCGGCATCCTTGATGTTAGGAATTGCGGTTTCGGCTGTCGTGCCGGTGTTTTTGCGCACTTCTACACGAAGTATCTTACGACGATCGCCACGTACGACACGTTCTACTACGCCGTCGACAGGCGATACGAGCTTTATGTCGCTCGTATTTTTGTCGCACATCAGCGGAGTTCCACAAGCCACAGCGTCGCCTTCACGTACTTCCATTTTCGGAACAAGACCCGGGAAATCGTCAGGGCAAATGGCAAAGAGCTGAGCCTCGACTTCCGCAACGCCACATCCCGCAGGAACACCTCCCTGGATTTTCAGGTCAAGTCCTCGCTTAAGATTTATCACGTTGTCCATCTAAATATTGACTATAGTGTTTTTAGTAGTTACACATCAGACTACAAAGTTACCTATAATTTTTGCATCGTTAAGAAAATCTAACAAAAAAAACACGCGTCCGCATGAAATATCGTAGTATATGTTCGCTAAAATCTTATAAAAACGAATTTTGTGATACGAAAATTTTGAAAGTTGGAAAAGTGTCAATACATTTGCAAGAGTGTTCAAAGCCTACAGTGGACTGACTCGGGTCTATACCATGCTTTCTCCTTATGGCATTTTACACATAAAGACATAAAACAGCGCAAAACATAAACACAACTAATAACCATTTTAAAAACAAATTAGTATTTTATCAATTATGGAAGCTCAAAAGCCCAATCAGCCCCAGGCTAAGAAAGCCCAGGCACAGACAGAAGGTAGCAATGTTCGCGGTATCAAGAACGCATTCTTGGTAATCGTTGCTTGCTTCATTGTTGCTGTAACTCTCTTTACTTTCTGGTTCGGTCACGAATCTCACTTCGAAGAAGGTCATCCCATCGACCTTTGGGGTACTATCTACATGGGTGGTGTAATCGTGCCTGTTCTTCAGACATTGTTCCTCACTGTTATCGTTCTCTCTGTTGAACGCTGGATCGCTATTTCAAGCGCTAAGGGTACCGGTAATATCTCTAAGTTCGTTGCTGGCGTTAAGGCTTGCCTCGCTAAGAACGACATCGCCGGCGCTCAGGCTCTCTGCAAGAAGCAGAAAGGTTCTGTAGCTGCTGTTGTAGCTGCTGCTCTTGTTCGCTATGAAGAAATGGACAAAAATACTGTCCTCTCTAAAGAACAGAAAATCGCTACTCTTCAGAAGGAAGTTGAAGAAGCTACTGCTCTCGAAATGCCCGCTCTTCAGCAGAACCTTCCCATCGTTGCTACAATGACTACCCTCGGTACTCTCGTAGGTCTTCTCGGTACTGTAATCGGTATGATCAAGTCGTTCCAGGCTCTCGCAGCATCTGGTGCTCCTGACTCAACTGAACTTTCAACTGGTATCTCTGAAGCTCTTATCAACACCGCTTTCGGTATCGGTACCGGTGCTCTCGCTGTTATTTCTTACAACTTCTACACCAACAAGATCGATAACCTTACTTACGCTATCGACGAAATCGGCTTCTCGATTGTACAGACATTCGCAGCTACTCACTAATTCCATATTACCGATTTAGTTAACTTAATCTTCTAATAAAAGTAATATGGGAAAAGTAAAAATTAAAAGAAAGAGCACGCTCATCGACATGACCGCGATGAGTGACGTGACCGTTCTTTTGCTTACTTTCTTCA
>CAYQEN010000023.1:0-29731 GCA_964416545.1 uncultured Bacteroides sp.
TGGCTCACCTGAAGCACAGATTGCATTATTCTCTATCCGTATCGCTCATTTGACTGAACACCTCAAGTCAAATCACAAAGATTATACCACTGCTCGCGCTCTTAAGGCTCTGGTAGGTAAGCGTCGTCGTCTTCTCGACTATCTTATCCGCAAGGATATCAACCGCTACCGTGCCATCATTGCACAGAAAGAGCTTGGTATCAGAAAGTAAGCCTCTGGTTCTACTTGAAGATTACATTTACGGAGGAGCTGTCCGATTGTCGGATAGCTCCTCTGCTTTTTTCCGCACACACCCGCTCCCTTAAATTTATTACACACAACCAAACCAAATACGCCGTTTATTTATTACTTTTGTATCATATTTTAGCAACCCGACCGACTTAAACTCGCGCCGTGACAAAACTATGAGCAATATCTCCGAATATATTTCCACCATCAAAGACAAAGCCATCCGACAGTGGCAATATTGCAGTATGGGGATATGGCGCGACACTCGAAGCACCCTCAGCGTGCAGCTCATCAAGACGCTCAACCTCTCAGCCCGCTCATTCTTAAGTTCCGACCTGCAAGCACAAGCCTGTGCTCTGACCTACCGCACAATGTTGGCAATAGTACCGGCTCTTGCACTGCTTTTCGCCATCGGGCGCGGATTCGGATTTCAGTCGGTCATCACCACACAGCTCTACAAGCTATTCCCATCTCAGCACAAAGCACTCGAAACAGCCTTCACATTTGTCGACTCCTACCTTGCCCAAGCCTCGGGCGGCATTTTTGTTGGCGTTGGCATAGTATTCCTGCTTTGGACACTCATTTCTCTCCTCAGCAACGTTGAAAACATCTTCAACTCCATTTGGCGCGTTCGTCGTGGGCGTCGTATATGGCGCAAAGCCACCGACTACCTTGCCATCATGATGATTCTCCCCATCCTCATGATATGCGCCGGAGGCATCAACGTCATGATGTCTTCCACCATACAAGCCATACTGCCTTTCGAATTTGTAAAGCCCGCCATCACCATCCTCCTCGACCTTGCAGGATGGATTCTCACATGGCTCTTTTTCACAGGCACATACATGCTCATTCCCAACGCCCGCGTTAAATTCCTCAACGCTCTTTTAGCCGGCGTATTGGTAGGCACAGCATTCCAACTGCTTCAATGGCTTTTTCTCTCCGGACAGATGTACGTCGCAAAATACAATGCCATCTATGGCAGCTTCTCATTCCTCCCCCTCTTCCTCATCTGGCTTCAGCTCGTCTGGCTCATCACTCTCATCGGTGGCGTACTATGCTACGCCTCGCAAAACATCGAACAATTCAATTTCGACGACGATGTTCGAAACATCTCTCCGCGCTACCGTCGCGAAGTTGCAATCTCCGTAATGGCTATTATAGCCAAACGCTTTGCCAAAGGGCTTACGCCGGTCACCGCTTCCGAAATCGCATCCCGATTCAGCCTGCCGGTCAGTCTGGTCACCGACATCGTTCTCCGACTTCACGACATCCGACTCATCAACTTCATCGAAGCACGAGGTGAAAAACTCGAACACCCCCTGCAGCCGGCCGTCGAAGTCAGCAACCTCACCGTTGGTCAAATCGTGCAGCGGCTACAAGAATTTGGAGCATCCGACTTCATTCCTGAATTCAAATCCAAATTCGCTCCGGTAGTCAGCATCTCCGACGAGATTACCGACGCCATGATTGCTCACACAGAGCAGACCACTCTCCTCTCACTACCTATCGAAATGTAGTTTAACCCTTAATTAATATTTCTAACAATGAAAAAGCAAATTGCTACAAACAACGCTCCTGCTGCCATCGGTCCCTACAGCCAGGCTATCGACGCAGGCAATCTCGTATTCATCTCAGGTCAGATTCCCGTAAACCCCGCCACTGGCGAAATCCCCGAAGGAATCGAAGCTCAGACTGCTCAGTCTATCGCCAACATCAAGGCCATCCTTGCTGAAGCAGGTCTTTCTATCGACAATGTCATCAAGACCACCGTTTTCTTGGCCGACATGAGCCTCTTCGTACCAATGAACGAAGTTTACGCTAAAGAATTCACCGCACCCTTCCCCGCTCGTTCTGCCGTTGCTGTTCGCGAGCTCCCCAAGCAGGTGCTTATCGAAATCGAAACTATCGCTGTTCGCTGATATAATCGAGATAGTCGGCCACAATAAATGTGCTGCCGCCTACATACACCGTATCGCCCTTGCCGGATTCGGCGAGGGCTTTTTCATACGCCTCTCCCACCGTTTCATACGCTTCGCCTATCAAACCTACCGATGCAGCCACCTCTTTAAGCGCATCTGAAGGCAAAGCCCTATCCACCGACGCACGCGCAAAATACAAGCGCGTATTCTCGATTTGCGCTATCATTTTCAGTATTTTGCTCACATCCTTATCATTCACAAAACCTATCACCATGCGCTTCACTCCGGGCGATGCCGTTAGGCGCGGCACTATATACTGCCAGCCACCCTCATTATGCCCAGTGTCACACACCGTCAGCGGACACCGGTTCGTCACCATCCATCGGCCGCGCAAACCCGTCAGCTCCTCAACAGCGGCCATACCGGCTCTCACGTCCTTCTCCGTTATGCGATACCCCATATCTGCAAGTCCCGACAGCGCAGTCAACACCGTCGCACCATTTTTCTCCTGACAGTCGCCCGACAATTCATATATCACATCGCCAAATCGCGTTGACGAAATTTTCCATCGGCCGTCATCCATGCGCTCGGTCTTTATCTCCGAGCGAATATCATCCACAAATATTATTGGCGCGCCGACTTCTTCAGCTGTTTTGGCAAACACTTCTCTGACGCCACCCTCGGCCTCACCGATTACCACCGGCACACCTTTTTTTATTATGCCGGCCTTCTCGCTCGCTATTGCCTCAGGCGTATTACCCAGCAACGCTGTGTGGTCAAACGAAATATTTGTTATCACACACATATCCGGACTGATAATATTCGTCGTATCCAAACGCCCGCCAAGTCCGGTTTCTATCACGGCCACATCGACGCCACTGCGCTTGAAATGCTCAAACGCCATTATCGTTGTCAACTCAAAAAACGACGGATGGCTCTCCATATGCATTTCTCGATAGCGATTCGTGAAATCCACCACGGCCTCACGGTCTATCATCTGACCATTCACTCTAATACGCTCTCGAAAGTCCTGCAAATGTGGCGACGTATATAGTCCCACTTTATAGCCCGACTGCTGAAGCACAGCTGCTATCGAATGTGCCGTCGAACCCTTTCCATTCGTCCCGGCTATGTGGATACAGCGTAGCCCATCATGCGGATTGCCAAACGCGGCCGACAATTCAAACGCATTCTCCAGCCCCGGCTTATAAGCCGATGCGCCTGTGCGCTGAAACATCGGAAATTGTGTAAACAAAAAATCAGTAGCCTCTCTATATTGAGTATTTATATCAGTCATCAGAATATTATATATCCGGCCAGTCCGGCCATGGTTATTACAAGTATTGGATGCAGCTTTGCGAAAAACACGAGCACAAACGCACTCACACAAATAGCCACAGAGATTATCACTTCACTCATTTCCGAACCGAAGTTCGCCTCATTCATCAGCAGCATCGCCGCCGACGCTATCAGACCCACCACCACTGGGCGCAGACCCGAAAAAATTCCTTTCACCACCACACTCTCTTTGTGGCGCGATATTATGTGACTTGCATACAGCGTCAGCATAAACGAGGGCACCACTACCACAAGCGTGCATAATATCGACCCTAACAGCCCGAACAATGGCGAAGAAAATGCCGGCGAATACACACCCGGTGCCACATAGCCTATATATGTCGCCGAGTTGATTCCTATCGGACCGGGTGTCATCTGCGATATTGCCACAATATCGGTAAACATCTGCTGAGATATCCATCCCGGTCCCACTATACAGTTTTCTATCAGAGCAAGCATCGCATAGCCGCCACCGAAGCCAAACAATCCGATTTTCAGATACGCCCAAATAAGTTGAAGATAGATCATTTCTCACCTCCTTTCTCTTTTTCGGCCAATGCCACGCGTCCGCGTTTCACCTGATGCGAAAACCACAAGTAGCCACCCACACCGCCGGCTAAAATATACACTATCGGATTCGACACTATCGGAAGCTTCGACCACACAAGCAGTGCTACTACCACAGGTATTGCCACTGTCTTCCAGCCTATCTTCGCTGCTTTTGCCGACGATATCACGGGAGCCACGATAAGAGCCACCACTGCCGGACGAATACCCTTAAATATCGCCGACAGCGTAGGATCATTCTTTATCAGATCCGGTGTCAGAAACACTGCTATAAACAATATCATGAAAAACGACGGCAGGATAGTCCCCAATGCCGCAACCACACTTCCGCGCAGACCGCGCAGTTTATCGCCAACGGCCACCGATATATTCACAGCCAGAATCCCGGGTAGCGACTGCGCCACGGCAAGCAAGTCCAGAAACTCCTCTCTTTCAAGCCAGTGATGCTTATCCACCACCTCCTTCTCAATTATCGAGATCATTGCCCATCCACCTCCGAAGGTAAACGCTCCGATCTTGAAAAACGTCAAAAATAATTTTACCAACAGATTCTTCATCCTAAATCAACATTAAAATTTTCTTTCTTATTACATTTCACTCCGCAAAATTACTCATTTTTCCCCTCTCCCGAAATCCAATCTGTCACACTCTTCATCAAAAAAAATCCAACCCGTCCTCACGTTGCCCTTTCAAGCAAAAAAATGGGATGCACCGACGGTGCATCCCATTTCGACTACTCATATTCACTCTAATTATTTCAGTACCAGCGCAAAGCCACCACCCGAAGCAAGGTGTACCTTCACCTTATCCCCCTTCTTGGCTGTTAAGCCTTCGGCTTTGTAGTCACGGGCGGCGCGATTGGCGTTTACGCCATCCTTAAATAGCTTTCCGCTATAGGTTTTATCTCCTATGAATGAGAGGTCTACCTCCACATCGCGTTCGTTCCAGTCGGTCAATCCGCCAACATACCAAATATCGCCGCTACGACGTGCCGTGATAATGTATTCCCCGAGTTTACCATCTACAACGATTGTTTCGTCCCACACTGTTGGTATCTCACTGATAAAGTCCGTACACTCCTGTTCGCTATTATAATTACTCGGCGAATCACACAGCATATTAAACGGCGACTCAAGTATTATGTAGAGGGCAAGCTGACGACAACGCGTACCCTGACTCATTGGCTCGCTGTTGCTCGGATAGTAGTTATACCTCGATGCATTCCGCATAGCGCCCTGCGTATAGTCCATCGGACCTGCCACTTGGCGAAGATAAGGGATTTGCACATCATACTTCACTTGATCGAGTTCCTCTCGTCTGCTCCATTTCACCTGCTCCAAGCCGTTTACACCTTCAAAGTTCAGCACGTTGGGATACGTGCGGTTCAATCCTGCCGGCTTATGCGTGCCGTGCAAGTCGAGTATCAGCTTATACTTGGCGGCCATCGCGGCTGCGCGATAGTTAAAGGCCGTCATTTCTTGGTCATCGCGATCCATGAAATCCACCTTAAATCCCTTGATGCCCATCTGCGAATAGTGACGACAAACGTTCTCCATATCGCGATTAAATGCGTGATAACCGGCCCACAATACGAGGCCTACATTCTTGCTGTTGGCATACTGCACAAGTTCTTCCAGATTGATTTCCGGAACCACCTGCATCAGATCTGCCTTCTTGTTCACAGCCCAACCTTCATCCAATATCACATACTCTATTCCATTCTTCGAGGCGAAATCTATGTAAGCTTTATAAGTCTGATTATTCACTCCTGTCTTGAAGTCCACACCATAGAGATTCCAATCGTTCCACCAGTCCCAAGCGATTTTTCCGGGTTTAATCCACGATATGTCATCCAAGCGCGATTCTTCTGCAAGGAGATAGCTCAGATTGCATGCCGCCAAATCTCTATCATTGGCGGTCACTATAGCCACGCGCCACGGAAAATTTCTCGGGGCTTCCACCTTTGCTATATAGTCTTCTCGCTCTGTCACAATCATTTGAAGCATATTGTGACCTCCCTGCACCGTACGCCTTGGATACGGGGCAAAATCGCCGGTCAATCTGTTGTCGCCATTCGGTGTTCCCAAATATAGTCCCGGATAGTTTTCCAAATCTACTTCTGTGATACACACCCTCACTCCGTCTTTCAGACTGACTATTAGTGGCAGGAAGCTCAGACGCTGTTTATCAAGCTGCGAAATCTTTGCCACCGTATATTGGCTTTCAAACGAGTTAAAGAATTGAGCCTCATAATTCGCACTCCGACGCACATGCGGCACCGTTGCCTCGGCATCGTATGGAAAGTGATAATCCACAAGCTCATCAACCACATTAAACGGTGTCTTGCCTTTATTCACAAATCTGTAAGCAATACCATCATTGTAAGCTCTGAATACCACGCTCCAATCTCCGCGAAACTGCAACGTAAGCTCATTATAATTGTCTGCCAACTCCGAAGCCCTATAGAATGGTGATGCCACATTTCTCGACACACTCTTGGTCGACACTTTCGATGGCTTTGCATTTTCGCCCCACACCTTTCCGTTATCCAAAGTCATTGAAAGAGGCGATGCGTTCAGCACCTGTTCTCCGTTCAGCACCACGTCATACGTCAGTTGTTGTCCCGTAGTGACAGTCGTTTGCAGCTTACCGTTAGGCGAAGCCAACTTGTACTGCTTCTGCGCTTGTGCCGACATCACAGTGAGAGCACACGCAATTAGAATCTTGATTATTTTCATGCTATTTAGAAATTATTTTCAATCTGCCGAATTAGGTTATTTTGTTCACTGCAAATTTAATTCTCAGTTCCCAATTTTCGGCATCATTCTCATTCAAATCCATGCCTCATCTCAAATTTCGCATCCATTTAGCTGCTATCGACAAAAATTTAGTAACTTCGCAAGTAGCGATTATTTTCGACTTATTTTTCCGTCCCGACATGAACACTTCCATTGCCGACGAAGAGTGCATCGACTCACCACGCATCACCCGGCTACCCACCATAGCCGATGATCGGGGCATGCTCACTTACATACAGCATCCCGATTCGCTCCCATTCGACATTGCCGAAGTGCAATGGTCGGATTTTTCTCATCAAGCGTTCGAATCCACGTCGCGCATCGACGTCCCGGCAGCTCTGATTGCCATCGCTGGAAGCATCTCTGTCAATCCCAGCGGCGTCACTCTTCAGTCTACTGATGTCGCCCTCATCCTCCCCCCTCTCTCACAGCGCACAATCGTCCCCACCGACTCATCCACAGTCATACTCCGATTGCTCTCCTCCTCTCACACATCATCTCAAGTCACACCCTGCAGCGCCCCATCGGCAGAATCATCTTCATTATCCCACTGCCGCATCATCTCGCTTAGTCAAAACGACTCAGGACTTTTCTCCACCTCTTCCCACCTCCCTTTCAAAATCCGCAGAGTATTCTATATCAGCCAAATACCTACCAATCTCTCCCGCGGCCACCATTCTCACGACGAAATGCAAGAAATTCTTGTCGCTTGCCGAGGCAGTTTCTCTGTCACACTCAACGATGGGCACAACTCTCGCACATTCATTCTCGACCATCCTGCCAAAGCGCTCTACATACCTGCCGGCATATGGCGCACTCTCCACGACTTCTCCCCCGACAGTATTTGTCTCGCCGCAGCTTCAACTGCCTATTCTCCGGACGATTACGAAACCGATTTTCAAAAATTCATCCAAAAGAAAATTTGAATACACTACCTAAATACCGCTTCCTCGACCTTGCCGAAGTCAACGCCCCCTATGCTGCAAAACTTCGCGAAGCTGCATGTCGTGTCATCGACAGCGGTCGCTACATCGGTGGACACGAAATTGAGCAATTCGAGCGCAAACTATCAGCTATTTGCCGTGCGCCACACTGCATCGGCGTCAGCAACGGACTCGATGCACTGCGCCTCTCGCTGACGGCTCTCATCATCTCAGGCCGTCTGTCCGAAGGCGACGAAGTTCTCGTTCCGGCAAACACGTATATTGCCTCATTTCTTGCCATTTCCCACTGCCGGCTACGCCCCGTTCCCGTAGAGCCGGAGCCGGACACAATGGTCATATCCGGTCGCTCGATAGCCGGTGCTGTCACCTCTCGCACCAAAGCTATAATGACCGTCCACCTCTACGGACGTATTGCATGGGACGACGAAATGGCCGAAATCGTCCGACGCCACAATCTATTGGTCATCGAAGATGCTGCCCAAGCCATCGGTGCCGTATCTCCCACCCCGGGACTATTCCTCTCCAACCGAGCCGCTGCCATCGGACATATTGGAGCCATAAGTTTCTACCCCACAAAAAATGTTGGCGCATTAGGCGATGCCGGTGCTGTTGTCACCCACGACACCCACCTTGCTGAAATCGTCCGACAACTCGCCAACTACGGATCCGCCGAGCGAAACGAATATATCCACAAAGGCTTCAACTGCCGACTCGATCCCATACAAGCCGCCATGCTTTCCGTCAAGCTCGACTACCTGCGTAGCGAAAACGCCGAACGGTTTGCTCGTGCCACAGCTTACAACAATACCATCTCATCTCCCCTCGTCATTACGCCGCCGATTTCAAGCTCTCCAACTGACTGTGTATGGCATCAATACGTCATTCGCACCCCCCTCCGCAACCAACTTCGCTCCTTTCTCCTTCAAAATGGCGTTGAAACCGACATTCACTACCCCATCCCTCCCCATCGCCAACCGGCGTTCAGCGAGCTCTCCTCCTACCATCTCCCCGTCACCGAGCATCTCGCCGACCAGATTCTTAGCCTCCCCATCTCTCCGGGCTGCATATCCGTCAAAGACGCTTCCGACATCGCACGAATCATAAACCAATTCAAATGAAAACTCTCAAACGTATATCATCAATACTCTCAGGCATAGCTCTTTTTGTCGTAGCAGGCATTGCCACATGGACTTCTACATCCGGTTGCTCATCCGACAACGAGATCATCACCCCTACCTCACAAATCGACCCCGATCGACTACTCTCCGTAGCCATACCCGACTCCGTACCCTCACGAATCATCGACTATTATAAAGGCACTACAATCTCTTTCAACGTTCGCCAGCATATCCCCAACTGGGTCGCATGGAAACTCACACGAGCAATGCTCGACGGCGACATCCCTCGCGAAAAAAACTTCTACGTCGATTATAAAGTCGCCGGATGCGCCACTCTGCAAGACTATCGCAACTCTGGATACGACCGCGGACACATGGCGCCTGCTGGCGACATGAAATGGAATGCTGACGCCATGCACGACTCTTTCTACCTTACCAACATCTGCCCGCAAGCCAAAGCGCTCAACACCGGAGCGTGGAAAAACCTCGAAGAAAAATGTCGCAACTGGGCAAAAGCCGATAGCCTTCTGATTATTATCTGCGGGCCCGTCCTCACTCGTCCGATTCTCGAACGCATCGGAAACACCGGCGTAGCCGTCCCCGACAGCTACTTCAAAGTCATCCTGTCTCCTAACGCAAAACCCGCACGAGGCATCGCTTTCATCATGCCAAATGGAAAAGTTTCTGGCGGACTTCAAAAAGCCGCCGTCAGCATCGACAGCGTAGAAGCTCTCACCGGATTCAACTTCTTCCCCGACCTCGACCCTACCACCGAAGCCATTGTCGAATCTCAATGCGACTTCCACCGCTGGTCTACTCTCTGAATCCGGCATACACAAATACCCGTTGCACACCTCACACATTTTTGTGTGGTATTTTGGTCTGATGCCAATAAAAACATTATCTTTGCTAAAAACGATAATCCTCACCGACGGATACTGAAATGCTTTACCACAACACCCGACATACTGGACACAACGTGGCATTGAGCGACGCCGTACTTTCGTGTACTGCACCTGACCAGGGTATCTACATGCCCGACTCGATTCGGGAAATACCCAAGGCGGTAATCAACAACCTGCCTGGCATGAATTCGGTTGAAATCGGCTACATTGTCACCGGCACTGCTTTCGACAAAGACATTCCGCTTCAGCAGATCAACCAAATAGTCAAGGAATCTATCACATTCCCTCTTCCCCTCAAAAAACTCGACGGTCAAAAATACATCCTCGAAATGTTTCACGGCCCGACAGGAACCTGCAAAGACCTCGGAGCCAGATTCATGTCGAGAATTCTCCACCTCTTCGCCCACCCCGACGAAGGGAAACTGAACGTTCTTGTCGCATCTACTGTCGATTCCGGATTAGCCGTCGCAGCTGGATTTTCACAACTCGACGACGTTAATGTATTTGTCCTATTTCCTCACGGACAGCTGTCCGACAATCAGTTGAACAAATTTGCCGCATACGACAATGTATACCCAATAGCCATCCGAGGCTCATTTGACGACTGCCGACGACTCGTGCGCCAACTCCTTGCCGACACCGAGCTAAACGAAAACTACCGCCTCACCTCTGCCAACTCCATAAACATAGCTCGACTTCTACCGCAGACCATCTACTTTTTCGACGCTTATGCCCGACTGATTGAACTCACTGGCGAGTGTCACAAAAATATAGTTTGCGCCATTCCAGGCGGAAACCTCGGTTGCCTCACAGCCGGCATAATCGCCAAACGAATGGGATTGCCAATCTCGCGATTCATTTCGACTCACAACGCCAACGACACTTTCGTCCGATATCTTGCCACAGGCAAATATCAGCCGCACGACACCATACGAACCATCGCGCCGGCGCTCGACGTTAGTGCCCCTGAAAATTTTGAACGCATACTCGATTTATACAATAATTCGCATGCCGATATCGCCAACGAAATAGAAGGCATTAGCTTCAGCGACACTGAGATAACCGACATCATCAGTCGCTCAAAAAGCCAATACGACTATTTCCTCTCTTCCCCCTCCTCCACCGCCGTTGGTGCGCTCGAAAAATGCTTGCAACCCAATGAGATAGGCATAGCTTTTGCTACTACGGCCCCCCCCGTGCTGCACATTACAAAAGAAAAATCACCAAACAACAAAAAACATCACGACGCTGTGCGCACTACGCGCAGTGCCGAATCTCTTAAACAATTAATTATCCAACTAAATTCTAATTAAAATGGCAAACAAACGACAACTCAAAAAGTATATCCGCTTCATTTGCGGCTCAATAGCATGCGAGTGCATCACCGCCCGTGAATTTATCGACGACATCGACCCCGAAAAGATGAACGCCATCGTAGTCGAAGTGGCTATGCTTCAGGAACAGGCCGTAAAGAACGCCTCTTTCTCTTTCGACAAGACTCCGCGCGACTTCGAATCAAAGAAAGCTTACAACAAGGCTCGTCGCAACTACTACAGCACAGCCTATACTAAGTTCAACGCCGAGTTCAACGAACACATCGCCAAGATTGTAAAAGAAATGAACGCTCTGCTTTCAGCCGAACAGCGTGAAATCAACAAAAAAGTAGCCCAAAGCGAGGCATGAATTTAAGCAAGAAGCTTTTGGAGTGGGCGGGGTGGAAAATTGATATCACTGCACCCGACTACGACAAGTGTATCATCTGCGTTGCTCCGCATACGAGCAATTGGGATTTTATACTGGGCAAACTTGCATATAGCGCAGTTGGAAGAAAAGCCGGATTTCTCATGAAAGAATCATGGTTTTTCTTCCCGCTCGGCTATATATTCAAGGCCATCGGTGGCATTCCTGTTATCCGCCGCGAACACAAAGGATCACTCACCGAAGCCCTGACCGAGCAGTTTATCCAAAGTCGTAAAATGTCTGTAGCCATTACTCCCGAAGGCACTCGCAGTCGCAATCCCGAATGGCATCAAGGCTTTCTTCGCATAGCCTACAATGCACATATTCCCATCGTGTTAGGCGTTATCGACGGTGGAACAAAAACCATCATCATCCGAGAAACCTTCTCCCCGACAGGCAACTTCGAGGCCGATATGCGTGCCATCAAGGACTACTACAGCCAATTCACGGCTCTCTACCCCGAAAAATTCTCAACCGACTGACATTCACATGCCGGAAACCAATCTAAAAGTCGCATTGTTAGCCCACGACACCGTTGTGGGCAACATTGCCGCAAACCTGCGCATTGTCAACGACACAATCGCCGGCCTCACTCCGGACACCGACTTAGTGATTCTTCCGGAAATGTTCAATACGCCTTTCACCACCGACAGCTCCGTACTTGAACAGACAGCCGAACCAAACGACGGCTCCACCGTCACCACCCTGCAGCGAATATCAGATAACAAAGGCATTGCCATCTGCGGAACATTCACCGCTCGCGAAAACAATCAATATTTCAATCGCGGATTCTTCATTCGTCCTGCAGAAGCTCCCGTATTCTACGACAAGCGCCACCTTTTCAGTGCCGGTGGCGAATCCGAGATTTTGACTCGTGGTGCTACCTACGCCCCAATCATCGAGTTCAAAAGTTGGCATTTCAAAATGGCTATTTGCTACGACCTCCGCTTTCCGGCTTGGAATCGTGCCAAAGCCAACAACTACGACGCTCTCATCGTTCCGGCAAATTGGCCTCACTCAAGAGCCTACGCATGGCGACATCTGCTCATCGCTCGAGCCATCGAAAACCAAGCCTACGTTTTGGGGTGCAATCGCAGTGGCGAAGACCTATATGGCACATATTCTACTGACGACACTCTCGCTTTCGACCATTGGGGAAAAGAAATAGCCCTCCGTTCCGACAGCAATCCATCCGTTATTTACGCCACGCTCGAACACGAAAAGCTGACCAACGCCCGAACCAAATTCCGGCCGTGGCGCGATGCCGACGAATTTAGCATTGAGCTTAGCTAAGTTCTGCGCGCTTAAAATATCCTCTCAGCACTTCTGCCGACACCTCCGATGGTGTATTTATCTCCAATATCGTCGGACGCTCCGTATCTGCCATAAAATCAGGCAGAACCTCACGTAGCGACACCTCCGACTCCACCGTATAAAAATCCCAGCCATAGCCACAAGCCAACTCTTTCAACGGAAGTTTTGGCTCGACGCAAAACAATTCTTCAACCTCCGAAAGCACTCGCGTCGACTCTACAAAGCGAAATATTCCGCCTCCGCCATTACGAATTACCACAATTTTCATCCTATTGGTGACGCAACGCATACTTAGCGCGCCCAAATCATACGAAGCACTCATATCGCCTGTCACCAATAGCGTCGTGCGCTCAGGTGCTGCCAACGACGCGCCGATGGCTGTCGACGTACATCCGTCTATTCCACTCACGCCGCGATTACAGTCACATCGGTGATACTCACGAGCAAACAACTGCGCATAGCGGATAGGCGTTCCGTTTGAAAACTGCACATTCCATCCACGAGGAATTTTTGGCAGCACCACATGAAACGCCTTCATATCGCTCCACGGCGAACGCATCACATACGATTGATGCAACGAAAACGCCTTTTCGGCAAGAGTCCGCCATCTACGCGCATAGTCCGACGTCGCGTCTCCTTCGGCAGACATCGCCGAAACCAATTCAACAAAGAAATCAGCCGGATCCATATCTATACGCATTGTCAGATGCTTCAAACAGTCCACCGTTGTCGACGTAACGCCCACATGCCAATGCTCCTTAACATCCGCGGCGCGAAGATATTGTTTAATCATGCGCGACACCAACGCCCCTCCAAGAGTAAGCACCACATCCGGCGACAATGCCGAACGCTCCTCTGCCGTCATTATTGACAACACCGAATCTATTGACGAAATAAAATCCTGCGAATGCAAATTGGCTATCGTTTCACACATCACCACCACATTCGGCATATTTGCCATACGGCGCAAAGCCTTATTCAGCTCCGGACTTGGTTCCATAAATCCTGCTACGATGAGCACCTTTTTCGACTCTGACAACCGCCCTGCTATGTCTGTCAAAACATCCGCCGACAAACTCCGTTGCGGAGCAAGCAACGAAATCATACGCTGCGGTCTTTCCTCATACTCGGAATAAACAGGATTATCAATTTGCACGTTTATATGCACCGGGCCTCTGCGTCCACTTGTAGCCATTATTATTGCATCATTGACAACGCGGTTGGCATACCATTGCTTTTCGGCAGTTACCAAATAACCTATATCATAGCTGCGCTTCACAATGTTGTCCAATGCTCCACGCTGACGAATCGTCTGCGAATCGTCTTGGTCTATCATTTCCTCCGAGCGATCGGCCGAAATCACAATCAGAGGCACACTTCTATAATAAGCCTCCGCAATCGCAGGTGCATAATTAAGCATAGCCGAACCAGATGTACACACGAGTACCACCGGACATCCCGAAGTCGAAGCCATACCGAGTGCTACAAACGCAGCACAACGCTCGTCTATCACACACGTTGTCCGTATTGAATGATGCGTACGCGCAAGCGCCACGAGTATCGGTGCATTGCGCGACCCGGGCGACACTACTGCTTCTCTCACCCCATGCTGTGCAAGAAGATCAACTACAAGATTGCAAATTTCGCTTGAATCGTTTCCCATAATTCACTATGATTTCGTATGCAAATATACTAAATATACGGGAATATTTGCCATCCTTTTGATAGTGAATGCGAAACACAAAAATCGCAAACTCATAAACATTCACCATTCATAAAGTTTCCCAAAACAAAACAACAACACACTACATATCAACACGTTAGTACTTTTATATATATTCAAAAGTTTTCCAAAACAAAAATTCACTATAAATTTCAGATGATTACTATTGCCGATTTCAGTGAAAAGTAATAGCTTTGCAACATCCAAATCGGAACACCAAAACTCAGCTCAAAAAGATGATACAAATCGTAATCAAACGCGACGGTCGCGTAGTAGGCTATAACGAAGAGAAAATCAAGGCTGCAATAAGAAAAGCCATGTTGCAAACTGAAATGGGCGAAGACGAAGCCCTCCTTCAGAAAATAGCCGACCGCATAGGCATGACTGGCAACGAACGTATGACAGTCGAAGAGATTCAAGATCGCGTAGAGCTGGAGCTAATGGCAAGTCCGCGAAAGGAAGTTGCAAAACGATATATCGCATACCGCGATCAGCGAAACATTGCTCGTCGCGCAAAAACACGCGATATGTTCCTCGAAATCATTGAGGCAAAAAACAACGACATCACTCGCGAAAACGCAAACATGAACACCGATTCGCCGGCAGGCATGATGATGAAGTTTGCCAGCGAGACCACAAAACCCTTCGTCGACGACTATCTTCTCTCGGCAGAAGCACGCGATGCCGTACGTCATGGATATCTACACATCCACGACAAAGACTACTACCCCACAAAGAGCCTTACATGCGTGCAACACCCGCTCGACCGCATTCTGAAATACGGATTTACGGCCGGGCACGGCGAAAGTCGCCCTGCTAAACGCATCGAAACAGCAAGTATCATCAGCTGTATATCTCTTGAAACGGCGCAAAATGAAATGCACGGTGGTCAAGCGATTCCCGCATTCGACTTCTATCTTGCTCCCTTCGTCAGAAGTTCATACAAGGAAGAAATCAAGCACCTCGAAGAACTTACAGGCAAGAATCTTTCGGAATACTACGACAAGCATTTTGACGACTACTTGACTCGCGAACTTGACGGTATGGAAGGCGACGAACGCCTCATCCAGCACGCCATGAATCAGACCGTCGGACGTGTACACCAGGCTATGGAAGCTTTCATCCACAACATGAACACCATCCATTCTCGCGGCGGCAACCAAGTGGTTTTCAGCTCAATAAACTACGGCACCGACACCTCCGCCGAAGGCCGTTGCGTAATTCGCGAACTGCTCAACTCTACATACGAAGGCGTTGGCAACGGAGCTACAGCCATATTTCCAATCCAGATTTGGAAAAAGAAGCGTGGTGTAAACTACCTCGCCGAAGACCGCAACTACGACCTCTACAAACTCGCTTGTAAGGTAACTGCACGCCGTTTCTTCCCCAATTTTGTCAATCTCGACGCCACTTTCAATCAGCACGAAAAGTGGCGCGCCGACGACCCAAATCGCTACAACTACGAAGTTGCAACAATGGGATGTCGCACTCGCGTATTTGAAAACCGATTTGGTGAAAAGACCTCCATCGGCCGAGGCAACCTCAGTTTCTCGACCATCAATATCGTCCGCATCGCAATCGAGTGCATGATGATACAAGACCACGAAGAACGCATTGACCGATTCTTCAAAAAGCTCGACGAAGTTCTTGAAATTACAGCACGCCAACTCTGCGACCGCTTCGATTTCCAAAAGACAGCGCTCGCCAAACAGTTCCCTCTGCTGATGACTCGCCTTTGGAACGGCAGCGAAAATCTCAAACCCAACGAAACCATCGCAAGCGTCATCAATCAAGGCACACTCGGCATCGGTTTCATCGGACTCGCCGAATGCTTGGTTGCCCTCACCGGCAAACATCATGGCGAAAGCCCGGCATCTCAGGAACTCGGTTTGAAGATTATCTCTCACATGCGTAGTCGCGCCAACGAATTTTCTGAACGTTATCAGCACAATTTCTCTATTCTCGCCACTCCGGCAGAAGGGCTTTCTGGAAAATTCACTGCCAAAGACCGCAAGAGTTTCGGCTTTCTCAAAGGCATAACCGATAAGGTTTACTATACCAACTCAAACCACGTACCGGTTTACTATAAATGTAGCCCCAAACACAAAGCCGAAATAGAAGCACCATATCATGAACTGACTGGTGGCGGACACATTTTCTACGTTGAAATCGACGGCGACGCAACCCACAATCCTAAAGCGATAGCCGATATCGTCGACCTTATGGACAAGAACAACATAGGCTATTGCTCTGTAAACCACAACCGCAATCGCTGCATGGATTGTGGCTACGAAGATGCTTCCGACAACCTCGAAGTTTGCCCGAAATGTGGCAACTCAAACATCGACAAGCTCCAACGCATCACTGGTTACCTCGTTGGAACAACCGACCGTTGGAACAATGCGAAACTTGCCGAACTAAACGACCGCGTAGTACACAAATAAGACTGATGAATATACTCCGAGTTATAGATACCGTCGATGGAACCACCGTCGATGGTATTGGTTTTCGCACCTCTATCTACTTTGCCGGATGCCGACATCGATGCCCGGGCTGCCACAACCCTTCTACATGGGATTTCGCTGCCGGTTGCGACATGAGCATCGAAGAGCTTATGGCTATTATTACGAAAAATGATATGAACGTCACATTTTCCGGTGGCGACCCGATATTTCAAGCCGAAGCCCTCCTCCCTCTTGCAAAAGAGATTGCAAAATCCGGAAAAACTATTTGGTGTTATACAGGATTTACATACGAACAGCTGCTCACAATGCCTCACGCATCAGAACTGCTTGATTATATTGAAGTTCTTGTCGACGGACGTTTCATCGAACAATTGCGCGACACCGAACTACTTTTCAGAGGCTCGTCAAACCAGCGACTCATCGACGTGAAAGCGACACGCCGTAGCGGGAAAATCGTGGAATGGGTTTCCGACTTTTAAGCAAAAAGCAATCTGAAAGCCTCTTCCACCTTTCCGACCTCCTTAATTTCGATTTTATAATTAGCCGTATTTACGCCCTTCAAATTATTTTTCGGTATAAGAATCCTCTTCATACCGAGCTTTTCAGCTTCTGAAATGCGTTGCTCGATGCGAGTCACCTGACGTATTTCGCCCGACAGACCCACCTCTCCGGTCATACACGTATGATGAGGTATAGCCATATCCACATTCGACGATAGTATCGCACAAATCACTGGTAAATCAAGAGCAGGATCATTCACTTTCAGACCTCCGGCTATATTCAGAAACACGTCTTTCTGCGCAAGCTTAAATCCAACGCGCTTTTCCAATACGGCAAGGAGCATATTCATTCGCTTTGCGTCAAATCCGGTCACCGCACGCTGAGCCGTACCATAGGCAGCAGTGCTGACAAGTGCTTGTACTTCTATCAAAAATGCTCTAACCCCTTCAAGGGTTATACCTACAGCTACACCTGACAGCTCGTCATCGCCGTGACTCAACAACATCTCCGATGGATTTGTTACTTCACGCAGTCCTCGTTGACACATTTCATATATGCCTAATTCCGACGTGCTACCAAATCTATTTTTAATAGATCGCAATATGCGATACATATAGTGATTGTCGCCCTCAAACTGAAGAACCGCATCTACAATATGCTCCAATACTTTCGGCCCGGCTATACTACCCTCTTTATTGATATGCCCTATCAATATCACAGGCACATTACTCGTTTTGGCATAGCGCAACAACTGAGCCGAACACTCTCTCACCTGACTAACACTGCCGGCAGCCGACTCTATTGATTCAGAAGCTATCGTTTGTATCGAATCAATTACCACAAGTTGAGGCTCTACCTCTTCGATATGCTTGAACACGTCTTCAAGCGACGTATCTGAAGCGATATACACATTATCGCTCACGCGACCTATACGGTCGGCTCGCATTTTCAGCTGGCTCAAACTCTCTTCTCCGGACACATACAATATCCTACGAGTCTTTATTGCCAAAATATTTTGCAATACGAGTGTCGACTTTCCGATACCAGGCTCACCGCCTATCAGCACAAGAGAACCTGTCACAAGTCCGCCGCCAAGCACTCTGTTCAGTTCCTTACTCGGCATACTTATGCGCTCTTCCTCGACAGCTGCAATATCCGACATTTTCACCGGACTGCCACCGGAGTTTCGCGAACCAAGCAATCCTTTCGACGACTTGACGGCAACCTTCTCCTCCACCATCGTATTCCAAGCTCCACACGACGGACAGCGACCAACCCATTTCGACGAATCAACACCACATTCTGTGCAATACCATACAGTCTTCACCTTTGCCATAGCTCCATTTTTTGACTTTTATATTGACATTACACGACGGCGAAATTCAGCCACGACAATCGAAGTTGCCATTGCGACGTTGAGGGACTCGGAAGTAGCCTCTCCCGCTGGAAATGAGGGGATTGTTAACTTTCGCGACACCCACCCCGAAACTTCCTCGCTAATTCCGCGACCCTCATTCCCAAGTACGATTAGACCGTTGTTATCGAGCTCCGAAGTATAGAGGTTTTCACCCTCCAAGAATGTACCATACACTATCGGAGCATGTTCAAGCACCTCCGACAGCTCGCAATAATACACCTCCACTCTCGACAAGGCTCCCATCGTAGCCATCACTACCTTCGGACTCCATACATCCACGGTGTCCCTTGAGCAGACTATCTTGCGAATGCCAAACCAATCGGCACTACGAATTATCGTCCCCAGATTTCCTGGGTCCTGCACTCCGTCAAGACACAGCATCAACTCTTTGCCCAATCGACCATAATCAAACTCTCGCTGAGGTATTTCGTAAACGCATATCACATCAGGAGCAGTCGACAGATGACTCATAGCTTCAAGATCTCGACGCGTAGCTACTGCTATTTTATCTTCCGGCACAGCCACATTATGACTTGCGAGCCACTCCTCCGTTGCAGCCAAAAGCCGAGCGTTAAATGCGCCGAGCGTATCAAGCACACACTTCGTTCCCTCAGCCTTAAACACACCGTCTTGACGGCGGAATTTAACTGTATCGAGTCTCGCTACCGATTTCTTTATCGAATTGGTCAGTTGTTGCATAATTCTGAAAATATTTCTAAATTTGCATACACTTGAATTAGGCTCTAACGCCCGTCAAGCACACAAAAAGTCTCCGTAGTTCAATGGATAGAATATTGGATTCCGGTTCCAACGATTGGGGTTCGACTCCCCACGGGGATACTCAAAAATCTCGGCGGCCTATTTGGCTGCCGTTTCTCTTTTAAACCACGGAAATATTGGAAAACAAATATAGCTCATCCAACCGAATCTGCCAAATTGCACTACCCACAAAAAAAGCGAAGTCTGCATCGTCATTATTCGACACAGACTCCACTCTTATCTTTTATCTTTTTCAGCTAAACCAATGTGGTTGTTATACCAAACCCGCAATAGCCTTTGCCATTTTCTCCTTAATTTCAGCCGTACATAAGCGACCGATACTTCCTGCATGAGTATGATTTACGCTACGCTGAGGCTTGTACGTTCCATTCTGCACCTCCAAACCTACTGCCTTGTAGGCATCGCGGAAAGGCACTCCGGCAAGCACTCTGCGGTTCACTTCTTCTACCGTGAATAGATAATCATATTTTGAATCCTCCACGATATTGCGATTCACCTTGATATGTTCAAGCATAAATGCACACATATCGAGACAATCTGTCAGCACACCGGTAGCAGGGAAGAGCACATCCTTCATAAGCTGCATATCACGATTATATCCCAGAGGCATATTTGTTGTCATCAAAGCAAGTTCATTTGGAAGCGACTGGAGACGATTGCACTTACCGCGCATTATTTCAAATACATCCGGATTTTTCTTATGTGGCATGATGCTCGACCCTGTAGTCAGTTCATCGGGAAACGACACAAAGCCGTAGTTCTGACACATAAACATACATACGTCCATCGCAAAGCGTCCGAGCGTAAAGGCAACAGCAGAAATAGCCATAGCAAGCGCACGCTCAGTCTTACCACGACTCATTTGAGCAGCCACAACGTTGTAGTGCATCGTAGCAAATCCAAGCTCCGCAGTGGTCATTTCGCGGTTAAGCGGAAATGATGAGCCATAGCCGGCAGCCGAACCGAGCGGATTCTGGTCAGCTATTTCATACGCGGCGCGGAGCATCTTCACGTCATCCACCAACGTCTCAGCATACGCACCAAACCATAGTCCGAAGCTCGACGGCATAGCCACCTGCAAATGAGTATATCCGGGCATCAGCACATCCTTATACTCTTCGCTCAAACGCTGAAATTCGTCAAACAGATTATTTACGCTACGCGCTATAGTCTTAATATCTTCTCTCATGAGAAGTTTCAAGTCTACGAGCACCTGGTCATTGCGCGAGCGACCCGAATGAATCTTCTTGCCTATATCGCCGAGCTTGGCTGTCAACATAAATTCCACCTGCGAATGCACATCCTCCACACCGGGTTCTATCGTGAAATCACCGGCTTCTATTGTTGCAGCTATTTCATTAAGACCATCAGTCAGAAGTGTCAGTTCCTCCGACGTGAGTAGACCTATAGATTCGAGCATCTTGATATGAGCCAACGAACCTTGAACGTCATACTTCGCAAGTCGCAAATCGAGTTCACGATCCTGACCTACGGTGAATTTTTCTATCATTTTGTCGGGCTCGGCGCCCTTGCTCCATAGTTTCATTTTCTATATATTAGTAGTGCTTTGCGAGCTGTTGGATAAACTTGATATATCCGTCCACTCCGGCATTTATTTCTTCTAATTCTATATATTCGTCTGCTTTATGACTGCGCGACGAATTTCCGGGTCCCATTTTTAACGACGGGAAATCGTTCATAAGAGCCATATCCGACGTCGTGGGCGATGAAAACGGCACTCCGCCAAGAGCTTCGGCTGCAAGCGTCATTGGATGACGGCGCGACAATGCAGAAGCACGTATGCGTGTAGAGCGCGGATTGGCTTCCGAAGAGATTGCTTCACGAATCATTTCTACAGTCTGTTCGTTTGTATACGCATCAGTAGTGCGCACATCGACCACAAACTTACATGATGCCGGTATTACATTATGCTGCGTACCGGCCTCTATTTGAGTCACAGCTATATGAATCGGACCCAACTCTTCACTCACCTTCGGGAAAGTCAAATTCTTAAGCACCTCCACATCCGCGATAGCCTCATAGATCGCATTTTTGCCATCGCCACGGGCGGCATGACCAGCCACGCCTTTCGCCTCACAGTCGAGTACCACAAGACCTCGCTCGGCTATTGCAGGTTGCATACACGTCGGTTCACCCACAAGCGCCATATCCACTTTATACCCCTCTTCTTTCAGCATCGGCAAAAAACTTCTCATTCCGTTTTCGCCCGATACCTCCTCCTCAGCCGTTATAGCGAGAATCAGATTCAGCGATAAGTCAGATGACTTGCGATAATGGTCAAACGCTTCGATAAGCGACACACCGGATGCTCCGGCATCATTACTTCCGAGTCCGTAAAGACGTCCGTTCTCCACTTCGGGATGAAACGGTTCGCGAGTCCATCCTGCAGCCGGGCGCACCGTATCATGATGCGAATTAAGCAACAGCACAGGTTTCGAAGAATCAAAATTATCCGCCACCGCCCACACATTGTTTTTGTATCGGTGGGAAGCAATTCCACGACTCTGCAACTCGGCTTCTATTATATCAGCCGTAGCCGCTTCATCGCGCGAAAACGACGGAGCGGCTATAAGCTTTTTAAGCAATTCTATCGCTCTTTGCCCACTCATGCTACAATATCTGTTCCTGCACCCGACTTAGCGAGGTCTTTCCAATGTCTGATCGAAACAGTTTTCACACCATGTGAAATAGAGTCGAAAGCATTATCGATTTTCGGTAGCATTCCGCCGGCTATTATACCCTGTTCCACCAATGCGGAATAATCATTCTTCGATATAACAGAAATCACCGAATCCGGATTGTTCACATCGCGGAGCACACCGGGCATCTCAAAGCAGAACGTTAGTGTCACTTCTCGGATTCCGGCCATTCCTGATGCCACCGAGCGAGCTATCGTATCGGCATTACAATTCAGCAATTGCCCGTTTCCATCATGAGTTATAGCATTGAATACAGGCACAAGACCACATTCAAGCAATTTATTGATAATCGTCGCATTCACGTCAGCAGGCACAATATCACCTACATAACCGAAGTCTATCGGCTTCGCCGGGCGACGAGTTGCACGAATAGCGTCGCCATCAGCCCCAGACAGACCTATGGCATTACATCCACGTGCCTGAAGCATCGAAACGATGCGCTTGTTTACAAGCCCGGCATACACCATAGTCACAATGTCGAGTGTCGCTTTATCAGTCACACGACGACCGTTTATCATCTGCGACTCAACTCCCATTCCTGCAGCTATTTTGGTCGCTTCGCGCCCTCCCCCATGAATCAAGACCTTAGGCCCTTCAAGCGCCACAAAAGCATCAAGAAATGCCGACAGGCTCTGGGGATCGTCGATTACCGCACCCCCGACTTTCACTACATTCAGCTTCATATCACAGACTTTCAAGTATTTTTTTCAACACTGTCTGAGCCGATATTTCTCTATTTGCAGCCTCGGGGATAACGATGCTACGCGGCGATTCTATTACCTCATCGGTAACAATCATATTTCGACGCACAGGCAAGCAATGCATAAAATAAGCATCGTTTGTCAGCTTCATGATTTCCGAATCAACAGTCCAAGAACGGTCGGTAGAAAGCACCTTGCCATAATTGTCTCCGGCATAAGCCGACCAGTTTTTAGCATATACGAAATCAGCTCCTTCAAACGCCTTTTCGCGGTCATACTCTACACGTGCGTTTCCTACAAATTGAGGTGCAAGCTCATAACCTTCAGGATGTGTTATCACAAACTCATAGTCGGTGACATTCATCCATTCGGCAAAGCTATTGGGCACAGCCTGCGGAAGGGCACGAGGGTGCGGAGCCCACGTCATCACCACCTTCGGGCGAGCTTTAGTCTTAAACTCTTCAATCGTAATTAAGTCGGCGAAACTTTGCAACGGATGACGGGTAGCAGCTTCCATACTCACCACCGGACGACCTGAATACTTGATAAACTGACTTATCACCTGTTCGGCATAGTCGGCATCTCTATCTTTCAGACCGGCAAATGAGCGCACGCCTATCACGTCGCAATACGAACCCATCACGGGAATAGCTTCGAGAAGATGCTCGGCCTTATCGCCGTCCATCACTACTCCGCGCTCTGTTTCGAGCTTCCATGCCCCTTGATTCACATCAAGCACCATCGTATTCATTCCGAGGTTCATTGCAGCCTTCTGAGTGCTCAAACGGGTGCGCAGACTGGAATTGAAAAATATCAGCATCATCGTACGATTTTTACCAAGATGCTGCCATGCGAATCTATCCTTCTTAATTTCGAGAGCCTCGGCCACAGCTTCACGCCACGAGCCTATCGAATTGACATCAATAAAATGCTTCATCGTTTTTATTTACCGTAAAGTATTTTTGAAAACTGTGTGAGGAACATTTCAGCCTCTTTCATACCGACGCTAAGCGCTGGAAGCAAACGGATTGTATTCTTTCCTGCTCCCCCAGTAAACACATGACCTTCAAAGAGCAGACGCTTTCTGATTTCCGAAGCGTCTCCATCGATTTCTACGCCAATCATCAGACCGCGACCACGCACTTCCTTAAGTCCTGGCATAGCCTTTAGTGACGATAGCAGATAGTCGCCTACCTTTTGAGCATTTTCCATCATATGCTCCTCGTCGATAACCTCAAGCACTGCCAACGATGCGGCACAAGCCAAATGATTACCACCGAAAGTAGTACCAAGCATACCTTTTTTCGCTTGAATTGCAGGCGAAATCAGCACGGCTCCCATCGGAAAACCGTTTGCAATACCTTTTGCCACCGTAATAATATCGGGACGCAGCCCCTCAACCCACTGATGCGCAAAGAAACGACCGGTACGACCACAACCGCTCTGAATCTCGTCGAGCACAAGAAGCGTACCATTTTGCTTACAAGCTTCACTCAGACGAAGCAGAAACTCTGCCGACGGCTCATGTATGCCTGAAACTCCCTGAATACCCTCTACAATTACTGCACAAAACTCCTTTCCTGCCAATTTCTGCTCTGCCTGTTCAGCATCATTGAAATCAACAAATTCGACATTCGGAGTAGCATTAAATGGAGATACGATTGTCGGATTATCAGTTGCTGCAACAGCGCCTGAAGTTCGTCCGTGAAATGCCTTTCTCACAGCCAGCACCTTCTTGCGACCGGTATGAAACGACGCAAGTTTCAAGGCGTTTTCATTTGCCTCGGCACCACTATTGCAGAGAAACAAAGAATAGTCGTCATATCCCGACACCTTTCCGAGTTTGTCGGCAAGCTGCTGCTGCAAACTGTTTTTTACCGAATTTGAATAAAATCCGAGTTTTGACACCTGCTGGCTCACAGCCGACAAATACTTAGGATGTGAATGCCCTATCGAAATAACGGCATGACCGCCGTAGAAGTCAAGATATTCCGTACCGTCTGCCGTATAGACATAGTTTCCATTGCCTTTCACAGGCTCAATATCGTACAGAGAATATACATCAAAGAGTTCCATTACACACAAACACTTTAGAATGCCGAGGGTTTCAGTCTAAGGCCGGTTTTCTCATCGAGTCCAAACATAAGATTCATGTTCTGGACAGCCTGACCGGAAGCCCCCTTAAGTAAATTATCTATTACACTTGTCACCAGCACTTTGCTGCCATGCTTTTCTACCTTCAAAATACACTTATTGGTATTCACAGCTTGCTTCAAGTCCACCTGACGATCTGAAACAAAGGTAAATGCAGCTCCGGCATAAAATTTCTTATAGAGTTCTAGCAACTCTTCTTCCGACAAATCAGAATCAGCAAATGCAGTAACGAAAATTCCTCTCGGGAAGTCGCCACGCATAGGCACGAAGTTCAACTTGCTTTCGGCCGCTTCAGGATTTATCTTCGAGAAGTTGTAGCCTATCTCGATAAGATGCTGATGAGTAAACGGTTTATAAACCGTAAGATTATTATCGCGCCAGCTGAAATGCGTTGTCGCTCCGGGCTTCACTCCGGCTCCGGTTGAGCCTGTTATTCCGGTCACATTGATTTCCACCGCGCCATTCGCGTTCTGAATAAAAGGCAATAGAGCCAACTGAATTGCCGTAGCAAAACATCCTGGATTAGCCACCAACGATGCTTGAGATATGCGCTCACGATTGATTTCAGGCAATCCGTACACATATCCACACGATTCATCGCGGAAATCCTGTGCCAAATCCACCACTTTCAGACCCTCCGGACGGCTGTGTTCCTGCCAAAATGCCTTGCTGTGACCGTGACCTGAACACATAAACAAACAATCGATATCATCAAGGTTTTCTGAATCGGAGAATGTGAGGTCACATTCTCCGATCAGTCCGCCATGTATATCGGTTATCTTATTTCCGGCATTACTCTGCGAATTAACAAATACTATCTCCACATTGGGATGATTGATGAGCAATCTTATCAATTCGCCTGCGGTATATCCGGCACCGCCTATTATTCCTACGCGGATTTTCATTTGCGGCTCTCCTTTCCTCCGGCGCGTTCCTGTACGTTATAGTAAATCTTCATCGGATTAGCCATAATCTTGGTGAAGCCCTTAACGTCTTCGGCTGTCCAAGCCTTATTCACTTCTCCATATTCTCCGAAGTCTGTCTTCATCAGGTCAAACGGAGTGTCAACGCCCACAAGTGTATAGCCGTAAGGACGGAGTGTGATTTCTACAGTTCCACTTACATTGCGCTGAGTGCTGTCGAGCATCGCTTCCATATCTCGCATCACAGGATCGAGATACTGTGCTTCGTGGAGGAACATTCCATACCAAGTTCCGATTTGGTCTTTCCAATACTGCTGCCACTTTGTGAGAGTATGCTTTTCAAGCATCTTGTGAGCGGCAATAATCAGAATCGGAGCAGCAGCTTCAAAGCCTACACGACCCTTGATACCGATAATAGTATCGCCGATGTGCATATCGCGACCTACGGCAAACTTACCTCCGATTTTCTCGATTTCACGAATCGAATCTACTGGATTCTTATACTCAACACCGTTCACTGCTACAGGCTGACCTTCCTTAAATGTTATCTTCAAAGTTTCAGGCTCAGTTGCAGTCAGCTGAGTAGGATATGCTTCTTCGGGCAGAGTCTGCTCTGAGTGGAGAGTTTCCTTACCACCTACACTTGTTCCCCAAAGACCCTTATTTATCGAGTATTCCATCTTCTTATAGTCGGCTTCGATACCGCGCTCGCGAAGATAGTTTATTTCATACTCGCGAGTGAGGGTCATGTCGCGGGTCGGAGTGATAATCTCCATATCAGGAGCAAGAATCTGGAATGTGAGGTCGAAACGCACCTGGTCGTTACCGGCACCGGTCGAACCGTGAGCCACAGCGTGCGCACCGATACTCTTGGCATATTCTATAATAGCCATTGCTTGAAATATGCGTTCACTCGACACACTGATGGGATAAGTGCCGCAACGAAGCACATTGCCGGCTATCATGTAGCGAATGCTGTCATTATAGTAACGGTCGGTCACATCGAGAGTCTTATGGCTCTTTGCTCCGAGAGCTTTTGCGCGAGCCTCTACTACCTCAAGTTCTTTTTCGTCAAAACCACCGGTATTAGCAATAGCGGTATGCACTTCGTATCCGAGTTCATCGGAAAGATATTTTGCACAGAATGACGTATCAAGGCCGCCGCTGAATGCGAGGACCACTTTTTTCTTTTCGTTTTCGGTCTGCATTGTATTTTATTTTTTAATTCTAAATAATTTCTTGATTACATTTTTTACCAACATGATGTAGGGTGCTGTTTCCGAGCGCTTTTTAAGCGGTGTCATCGGATCGTAGAGCATACCTGTGCATAGACACATACGACGGTTGTTACGACAAAGCACATCGTAGTTTACACACCCCTCACATCCGTGCCAGAAATCATCATCATCGGTAAGTTCCGAGAATGTCACGGGCTTATATCCCATACGTGTGTTCAGTTTCATCACCGGCAGCGACGTTGTAATACTAAACAACTTTGCAAACGGGAAGCGAAGACGCGCCAACTCAAAAGTCTTTGCCTTAATACGTGCAGCAAGACCAAGATGGCGATATTCAGGATCGACTATCAATCCTGATGTTGCCACATAATCACCATGACCCCAGCACTCGATATAGCTAAATCCCACGAGCTTATCGCCATGCATGGCAACAACAGCTTTTCCGCCCTCGATTTTCGAGGAAATATATTCCGGGCTGCGGCGGGCTATTCCTGTGCCACGCTGTAGAGCCGACTCATAAATGAGCGTACAGATACGCTCAGCGTGCTCGGCATGGCCGGGCTGCGCAAATTCTACCGTAATATCGGATGGATTCATTTTTAATTTTAATTTTTTTCCACACTTTATTCAACTGCAAAGGTAGTCATTTTTCTTGTATATTTTTCCAATATTAGAAATTTATTGGGCTATTTGACGCTTTTATATTTTTAATACCCCATTTTATACTAATACACCTTAATTATATAAAAGTTCCCGACAAATTTTGAAAATTATTAGCTACTTTTGCAACTCAAAACTCAAATTGAATTCCAAAATGGCGCAAAAACCTTCTATTCCTAAAGGCACTCGCGATTTCGGCCCCACCGAAATGGCTCGCCGCAACTACATATTCGACACGATTCGCAGCGTTTTCCACCTCTTCGGATACAGCCAGATCGAAACTCCGGCTATGGAAAACCTATCTACACTCATGGGTAAATACGGCGATGAAGGCGATAAATTGCTCTTCAAGATTCTAAACTCGGGCGATTTTCTCAGAGGTGTCGACCACAAACTTATAGAAGAAGGCGACTGCCCCAAACTTGCCGCCCAACTCTGCGAAAAAGGTCTTCGCTACGACCTCACTGTTCCGTTTGCTCGTTTTGTCGTGCAACACCGCAACGAACTCCAAATGCCATTTAAGCGCTTCCAGATTCAGCCCGTGTGGCGTGCCGACCGTCCGCAAAAAGGTCGTTACCGTGAGTTCTATCAGTGCGACGCCGACGTTGTTGGCTCCGACTCACTCATCAACGAGATTGAACTACTTCAGCTCATCGACGAAGTTTTCGCTCGTCTCGGCATCCGAATCATCATCAAGCTCAACAACCGCAAAGTTCTGTCAGGCATTGCCGAAATCATCGGCGCTCCCGATAAACTCATCGACATCACTGTAGCTATCGACAAGATCGACAAGATTGGCATGGACAAAGTTGCCGAAGAGTTGCTTGAACGTGGATTGAATGCAGAGCAAGTAGAAACACTAAAACCAATTCTTGCCATCAGTGGCACCATCGACGAACGTCTGGCTGCACTCGAATCTCTCCTTGCATCAAGCGAAACCGGCACCCTCGGCATCGCCGAACTCAAAGAAGTCACCTCCGCCACACGCACACTCGGACTCCGTGCCGAACTCGACCTTGACGTATCGCTTGCACGTGGACTCAACTACTACACCGGCACCATCATCGAAGTCAAAGCTGCTGACGTTGCCATTGGTAGCATCACCGGCGGTGGTCGTTATGACAATCTCACTGGTGTCTTCGGCATGCCCGGACTCTCAGGCGTCGGTATCTCATTTGGCGCCGACCGCATCTACGACGTACTTAACACACTCGACCTCTACCCCGACTCGGCTCGCGAAGGCACTCGCGTCATGTTCACCAACTTTGGCACAGCCGAAGCCGCTGCGGCTATGACAATGCTCAAGCAAATGCGTGCAGCAGGCATTCCGGCTGAAATATACCCCGACGCAGCTAAAATGAAAAAGCAAATGGGACGCGCCGATACACTCGGTATTCCGTATGTGGCAATCGTTGGTGAAACTGAACTTGCCGAAGGCAAACTCACACTCAAAAACATGACCGACGGACAACAGTCACTCCTAACCGTCGACGAAGCCATAAACATACTGAAATCAATTGGCTGATTTATATTCCACAATAATTCAACGATTTGAGATGTCGGGCAATCCATCGG
>CAYQEN010000024.1:0-16988 GCA_964416545.1 uncultured Bacteroides sp.
TTTTTTATATATATACAAGCGCCACGCCCTCAACGATATAGCGTTGAGGGCGTGGCGCTTTGCTGTTTGGATATGTTAGGTTATTCTGAGGTGATTTGGAATATCGAGAAGTTGACGCTGCCGTAGACTCGGTGTGAAATAAAGTGGGGGAGGGGGGAAAAGTCGTAATTGCGTGAGTGCTCGATAATTACGAGCGTTCCGTCTTTTACGAGTTTTGACTCAAGAATCAGTCCCGGAATTTCGGCAAATTTGGGGTGATCGTATGGTGGATCGGCAAAAATGAAGTCGTATGAACGTGTGGCTGTGGCGATGAATTTGAAGACGTCGCCTCGTATGAGTCGCAGATTTTTTTCGCCGAGAGTCTGAGCCGTTTTTTCGATGAATCGGAATTGGGTAGCTGCTTTTTCGACCGCAGTGACTGATGCGGCTTCGCGCGATAGAAGTTCGAATGTCACAGCTCCAGTACCGGCAAATAGGTCGAGAGCTTCGATGCCTTCGATGTCGATATGGTTTTCGATGACGTTGAATATGTTTTCGCGCGCGAAGTCGGTGGTGGGTCGGGCTGTGATGTTGGTCGGGACGTCGAAGCGACGACGGCCGTATTTGCCACGTATAATTCTCATTGTGTAATGAAACTGAAGTTTAGTTGTGCCGGCATGGCTGAAGTGCCGGTGTCGATTTTGAATTTCAGGGGTGGAAGTTGTGGGGCTTCGACGCTAATGCCATCGTCGGTCAGTATGGCTGCTATCGAGCTTCGAAATTCGGGAGCTCCACAGATGGTGACCGATGTATTGCGGCTGACATCGTATTCGGCCATTGCAGCTTCGATGAAGAATGCGGCATCGGTGTCGGCAGTGATGTCGAATGTGGATGCGGCAAGGAGTCGCCCAGTGTTGAGAATGACAATATCGAGTCGGCCGTGATGGAGCGATGCGATAATCGACAACTTTTCGGAGATGGGGGCGAAATTTCGGCAAAGCATGGCTAATGCGTTGTCGAAACGGATGTTGTAGAATGTTCGAGTTAGGAATCCACGAATTTCCGTGTCGAGCGCCATGACGGAGATGGCTGTTTCGGTACCTGTGGCCGAAACTGTGAGCGGAGTGTCGGAATTGCATGAGAAAGCCCGCGCCATAATGACCCCGTAATCGGCAGGAGCGACTTCGGCGGGTATCATCATCGATGCTTCTGTGTCGACGAGACAGTCGACTCTTTTGAAGTCGGATAGGAGCAGAGGATTGTCGTAGATGGCACTTTCGATGGCTTTGAGTCGCGACTTTTCGTCGTCGAGGAGTATGGAGCGGTATATGGCGTATTCGGATTCGACGGGCGGAATCAGAACGACGTCAAGTCGCCGAGGCTGAAGCAACATAACGAGTCGCCATAGCTCCGGCTGGGCAATCATATCCTTGTCAAGTCGACCTTGTGGAGGCGTTTGGTTTTGGGTCATTCTTTATCGTCGGGTTCGTAGAGGTGAAACATTCGTTCCATCGGATGCCATTTGTCGGCCGGAGTGCAGCCTTCGTCGGCTTGCTGGAATACCGCCATGTAGTCTTCCCATTCTTGCTGTCGGGGAAGTGTGGCGAGTCGACCCATTGCCGAATCCCAGTCGAAATCAGGGGCTGTTTCGATAATCATGAAAAGAGTGGTGCCGTAGATGTAAATCTCCATTTCGAGGATGCCTACCTGTCGGATTCCTTCGAGGACTTCCGGCCAGATAACGCCGTTGCTATGTCGGTGGCGGTATTCTTCGATGAGTCGTGAGTCGGGTCGGAGGTTGAGGGTGCGGCAGTATCTTTTGACGGGATGTCCATGATATTTAGCCGGGTATGGCTTAATCTGTTCCATTTTTAAGGAATTAGGTTTTTGATTTGGCTGCAATTTACTCAAAATATCCCGAATAAGGGGGAGAGGGATGTTGAATTTTTGTATTTTTGCACATATATAGTTATGGCAAAATTCCAAATCAATATATTGGGCTGTGGCTCAGCCACGCCTACGCCGCGTCATAATCCATCGTGTCAGGTGGTGGATTTTCGCGACAATTTATTTATGCTCGATTGTGGCGAGGGCGCTCAGAAGATGATGCGCCGAATGAGCTTGAAGTTTTCGCGCCTTAATCATATCTTTATTTCGCATTTGCATGGCGACCATTGTTTCGGCTTGCCGGGATTGCTTGGTACGCTGTCGTTGCATGAGCGCACCGGTAAGGTGACGGTGCATTTGCCGGAGGATGGGATAAGGGTTTTGAAGCCGTTTGTGGATTATTTCTGTCGCGATACGACATTTGAGCTTGTGTGGGAGCCTGTTCCGATGAAGGGAGGGGTGGTGCTTGATACACATTCGCTGACAGTTGAGGCTTTTCCGCTGTATCATCGTGTGCCTTGCGTGGGGTATATATTCCGCGAGAAGGAGAAGCCGCGCCATCTACGAGGCGATATGGTGAAGTTTTTTAATGTGCCGGTGAGTGAGCTTGCCGGAATAAAGTCCGGAGCCGATTGGGTTGCGCCGTCGGGCGAAGTGATAGCAAACAGTCGTCTGACGACTGACGCCGATCCGTCGGTGAGCTATGCCTATTGTTCGGATACCGCCTTTGACCTTCGAGTGGCTGAGGCTGTGAAGGGTGTGGATGTGGTGTATCATGAGGCAACGTATGCGTCGGATTTGAAGTCGGACGCTGCGTCGCGCGGACATTCGACAGCAGCACAGGCCGCGGAAATAGCGCGAGCAGCCGGAGCAAAAAAGCTGATAATAGGACATTATTCCAAACGATATACGTCGACGGATGTTTTACTGAATGAGGCTCGTGAGATATTTCCCGATACGGTGGCTGCCGATGAGGGTCTTAGAATAAACTTATTGTAATAGAAGAGTATATGCTGACCGACGACGAAAGATTTATGCGAATGGCTCTCGATGAAGCGGTGCATGCCGCGGAACTCGATGAGGTGCCTATCGGTGCGGTTGTGGTGAGTAATGGCCGGGTGATAGGTCGTGGCCATAATATGACTGAAACGCTTCAGGACGTGACTGCTCATGCCGAGATGCAGGCGCTGACGGCTGCTGCATCGACAATAGGTGGTAAGTATCTGACAGGTTGTACGCTATATGTCACTGTAGAGCCGTGTCTGATGTGCGCCGGCGCGATAGCATGGAGTCAGATAGGTCGCGTGGTGTTTGGAGCCACCGATCAGAAGCGTGGCTATGCAACATATACTCCGAAACCGTTTCATCCGAAGACAATCGTGACGAGCGGTGTGCTTGCCGAGGAGTGTGCGTCGCTGATGAAGGATTTTTTCGGTTCGAAAAGAAAGTGAGATGAATCGCGGGCTAAGGATGTTTCGTATCGTGGTGTCGGCAACTTTATTTTTGTTGCTGACGGCCGGTATGACTCTGCCTGTGGCGATTTCGAGCGATGCCTTGATATTTACGGTGCTTGAGCGCATTCAATTTGTGCCGGCCGTGATGGGCTTTTCGCTTTTTATATTTGTGGTGTGGCTGATATTGACGTTGGTGTTCGGCCGCATATATTGTTCGTCGGTGTGTCCTGTCGGAACGCTTCAGGATATCGCATCGCGGGCTGCGAGGTTGTGTGGTCGGCGTATGTATCGCTATTCGAAGCCTCAGAGCAGACTGCGCATAGTGATGCTGTTGGTGATGCTTGTGTGTCTGTTGGGACAGTATTATGTGGCAGTGTCGGTGCTCGATCCATATGGTGCGTATGCTCGTATTTGTACTCGCATTTTCGCTCCGGTGGTGGATGGCACGGTGCCCTTGTGGAATAGTACGGGTGTGCGTATGTCGGTAGCCATATGGGGTGATACGCTACTTGCAGTGGTGACGTTTGGCGTTGTGGTGCTGATTGCTGCCAGGCGCGGACGATTGGTGTGTAACACGGTGTGTCCGGTAGGTACGACGCTCGGCATAGTGAGTAGATTTTCAATATTTCAAATAGATATAGATACAGACAAGTGTGTTCAGTGTGGACGATGCGAGGATGTGTGTCGCGGGCAGTGTATAGATCTTACAGACCATGTGATAGATGGCTCGCGATGCGTGAATTGTTTTGACTGTCTGACAGTGTGTCCGAATGACGCAATCCATTATACGAGCCGACGAAAGCAGTTGTCGGAGCCTATGATGCAGCGTATTCCGGATGCGTTTGGACGTCAGGATGGTGCAACTCTCGGCGAATCGACCGGCAACGCTTGTTCTGAAACTAATAAACCAAATAACGATGAAACAATATCTTGATTTGCTCCGTCATATTATGGAGAATGGAACAGATAAGTCAGACCGTACGGGCACCGGCACGCGTAGCGTGTTTGGCTATCAGATGCGTTTTGACTTGTCGGAAGGATTTCCGGTGCTGACAACCAAGAAGTTACACTTGCGTTCGATAATTTATGAGCTGTTGTGGTTTTTGAGGGGGGAGACGAACGTTAAGTATCTGCAAGACAATGGGGTGCGGATTTGGAATGAGTGGGCCGGCCCAGATGGTGAACTTGGTCCGATATATGGTCATCAGTGGCGTTCGTGGCCGGACTATGACGGTGGCTTTATAGATCAGATTCAGCAGGCTGTGGATACGATACGCAATAATCCGGATTCGCGTCGTATAATAGTGAGCGCGTGGAATGTTGCTGAGATTCCGGCAATGCATCTTCCTCCGTGTCATGCGCTGTTTCAGTTTTATGTTGCCAACGGTCGCCTGAGTCTTCAGCTTTATCAGCGCAGTGCCGACTGCTTCTTAGGTGTGCCTTTCAATATAGCTTCTTATTCGTTGCTGCTGCTTATGGTGGCTCGCATTACGGGGCTTGAACCGGGTGAATTTGTTCATACTCTTGGTGATGCACATATTTATCGAAATCATTTTGAACAGGTGGAACTTCAGTTGTCGCGCGATACAAGAAAGCTGCCCCAGATGGTAATCGAGGGTGATGCGAAGGAACTTACCGACTTCAAATTTGAGGATTTCCATCTCGAAGGTTATGATCCGCATCCAAGTATAAAGGGGGTGGTGTCGGTATGAGCATAAGTGTTATAGCAGCCGTTGCTTCAGATGGGGCAATAGGTCGAGGCGGAGATATGCCATTTCACATCCGCGAGGATTTGCGTCGTTTTAAGGCAATAACAATGGGACATCCGTTGGTGATGGGTCGCAAAACGTTTGATTCGCTTCCTGGGGGTGCGCTTCCTGGGCGTCGGAATATCGTTGTGACTCGTAATGCAGAGTGGCGATCCGAGGGCGCGGAAACCGCAGGTTCGCTGCGTGAGGCGATAGAAAAATGCGCTGAAAATGAGGAGATTATGATAATGGGGGGTGGGGAAATCTACCAACAGGCTATGCCTCAAGCAGATAAGCTGTATTTGACAGAGATTGATGCGGAGGTGGCTGACGCTGATACGTTTTTCCCGACATTTGACCGCGGAGAGTGGGTTTCGACGTATGAATCGGAGCCTGCGGTAGATCCGCGCTCGGGCGCAACATACCGATTTGTAGACTATGTGCGTAAGTGAAATGAAATAAGGATACAAAAAAAGGAGCTATTCTCATTGAGAACAGCTCCTTTAATTTTGTGGAGTATAGCGGACTCGAACCGCTCACCTCGACACTGCCAGTGTCGCGCTCTAGCCAGATGAGCTAATACCCCGATGTTTGCGTGGCAAAGGTAATTTGTTTTTTTTATATGTGCAAGCAGATGTAGCGATTTTTTTGATCTGCTTTTATAGGGTTTTATCAGAATGGGAGTTTTGGAGATGTGGCACCCCAAGAGGCACGGTCGAGATTGCGGTAGCCTACGGCTTCGGCGATGTGATGAGCTTTGATGTCGGGGCTTGCGTCGAGGTCGGCGATGGTGCGAGCGACTTTGAGAATGCGGTCGTATGCTCGAGCACTCATTTCGAGTCGAGTCATAGTGTCGCGGAGAATGGCGAAACCTTCGGCATCGGGCTGAGCGTATAGCGATAGCAGGCGCGAGTTCATCTGAGCGTTGCAATGTATGCCCGGAGTGTCGGCAAAACGCTGTTGCTGAATGGCTCGCGCTTTGATGACGCGGGCTCTAATGTCGGCACTCGGTTCGCCTGGAGCGGCAGAAGCAAGTTGGTCGAATGGTACGGGGAGAATTTCGACTTGCAGGTCGATGCGGTCGAGCAATGGCCCTGAGATGCGGCTAAGATATCGCTGTACAGCTCCCGGAGCGCAGGTGCATTCTTTGGAGGGGTGGTTGTAGTAGCCACAAGGACAGGGGTTCATGGAGGCAACGAGCATGAATCCGGCGGGGTAGTCGATAGAGTAACGAGCGCGCGAAACGGATATGTGGCGGTCTTCGAGCGGCTGTCGCAGGACTTCGAGTACGGTGCGCGGAAATTCGGGGAACTCGTCCATGAAGAGAATGCCGTTGTGGGCGAGTGAAATTTCGCCCGGCATGGGGTTGCTACCACCACCTACGAGTGCTACGGGAGAGATGGTGTGGTGGGGAGAGCGGAATGGTCGTTGCGTCATGAGTCGCGAACCTCGTTTGAGCCGTCCGGCAACGGAGTGGATTTTAGTGGTTTCGAGAGCCTCGCTGAGGGTGAGAGGGGGGAGAATTGATGGTAAACGCTTTGCCATCATAGACTTGCCGGCTCCGGGAGGCCCTACGAGAAGAATGTTGTGACCACCGGCACAGGCGACTTCGAAAGCGCGTTTTACGTTTTCCTGACCTTTGACTTCGCTGAAGTCAAAATCGAAAGATGAGGATTGTGCGGCAAATTCGGCGCGAGTGTCGACGATGGTTGGGGAGAGTGGAGCACGTCCGGCAATGAATTCGACAACCTCGCGCAGAGAATCGGCTCCGTAGACCTCAATATTGTTGACTACGGCGGCTTCTGTGGCATTTGCTTTTGGAACAATCATTCGCTTGAAACCTTTGGCACGTGCGGTGATTGCCATCGGCAGGACTCCGCGAATGGGTAAAAGCGTACCGTCGAGCGACAGTTCGCCCATCATCATGTAGTCGGCCAGCGAATCTGCCGGAATGCGCTCGTCGGCGGCAAGGGCACTGACGGCGATAGGGAGGTCGTAGGCAGCACCTTCTTTTTTGACATCGGCGGGGCTGAGGTTGATGACTACGCGGCGGCGAGGGAATTCGTATCCGCTCTGAGTGAGTGCGGACAGGACACGCTGGTAGCTTTCCTTGACTGCGGCATCGGGGAGCCCGACCATGCAGAAGTTGAATCCGCGTTCAGCCACGGTTTCGATAGTGACGACGATGGCATCGATGCCTTGTACGGCCGCACCGTAGACTTTGACAAGCATATCGCGACGATTGTTATTTCAGTCGGGTGGTAATTAATTTTTCGGCTTCGGAAATGGAACTGCCACGGTAGAGCTGCGCACCTACGGAGTCGGCTATGATGAAGTATGGATTGCGCGGAATGGCGAGCTTCTGAATGGCATTTGCGGCGATGCTACCCGGAGCCCATGCTTGAGTCCACGATGCGGAGTCGGCAGCGGTAGATTGCTTCCAAAGAGCGGAGTCGGCGGCAGTAGAAATTTCGATTATTTCGAGGCGTCGCGATGGGTATCGCTTTTCGAGATTGCGCAGGTGTGGCGTGATGGAGTCGCGTCCGGCGTAGGCAGGAGACATGAAAGCGAGGAATGAAAGCGAGTGTCGCGAGGGGTTGAAGTAGAAGGTGGAGTCGTTGCGTGCGTACATGGACATCGGCTTGACTTCGACGCTAGAGCGTTGGTTGAGCTGAGAAGCGAGTACGGCACTGAAATTCTGAACAACGGCCGCCGGACGAGCATCGACGGAGATGAGAGTGAGTAGCGAGTCGGCCATAGTTTCGTAGCCGGGAGTCTGAAATCGAGTGACCATGAGGGCGGTAGCGGCAATGTCAGACTTGTTGTCGCCTACGAATTCAGCGATAGCGGCATTTATGTCGGCTGCATTTCCGGATGTGATCTTATCGGCGTTATCGGCAATCCAACGAGCTATTTTTGAGGATGTTCCGTTGCCTTTTACTTCGGTGGCGAGTGGCGATTCGAGGGAGGCTTTAATCTTCATTTTGTCGCCATCGCTAACCACCATAGTGGCCAATTCCGTACCGTCGCTGAGTTCGAGCAGGCAGAGGGTGGGAGTGGCGGAGTGTCCTTTCATAGCGAACTTTCCGTCGACTGCCGCCTGAGAAATGCGCTTTAATCCACCATCGGCATAGTATGTGAGGGTGACGCTTTGCATACCGACCCCATCGATTGTGCCACCGATGGAAAAGTGGTCGGACTTGCTGCAAGAAGAGAGGGCGAGCGCGATTATGGCTGCTATGAGGGTGTAGATATGTTTCATTTCAATGCTATGTGGAAATATGTATTCACAAAGGTAGTGAATGCGTCGGTTTCGGCAAACCTGCATTTGATGAAATTACATATTTCGGATGGTCTTGTCGAGCCAGTTGAGCTTTTCTTCGTATGCCGACTTCATGCGTTTTACGGCATCGGAGTGGGTCATCGATTCGTCGCCGTTGACATTTGAGGTGGTGATTGGCCACAGAGAGTGGTTGATGCTTTCGGAGTTTGCTATGCGCTCGGCTTCGCTGTCGATGAATGCGGAAATTTTGTCGAATCCGGGTTTGAGCAGCTGCCAACGTTCCTTGACGCGAGCAACGAAAGTGGTGTTTTGGAAGAGTTGAGGATAGTAGAGGGTGTGTTGAATTGTGTAGCCTGTGCCGGGGACGAAAGTTCCCCAGTCGAAGTCCCAAACGGGGCCGGCGCATAGTTTGCCGCCTTTATCCTTGTGCATGTATGTGCTTTTGGGGTGCCCCGGCTCGGTATTTTTGGTAAGTTCATGAACGAACCACCAGTCGATGAACGAATTGATGTCGAGGTAGTCCATAAACTTGTCGGCAGCAAGCTGCTCGCTGTCGTAGAGCGAAGATTCGAGGTCGTAGATGAAGTTTCGCATGTAGTTGAACTGTGTGTTGTTGACTTCATCGGGGTCTTTGAACATGTATGGGAGCTGTCGGATGTCGGAGCGGAACTTGTAGATCTCATCGAAGTAAGTGTCGAGTTCCATGATGTAGCCGCCGTCGACATCAGTGTCGGTGAGTTCGTGGATGTCAACTCTGTTTTTGTCGACTTTTATTTGCTCGCACAGGAAGTAGTTGCCTATGTGCTTGCCATTAAGAACGACGTCGACAAACTGACCGTGGGGATTCCATGCCATTTCGGTAGCGTGGGCTATTTGAAAGGCAACGCAGTTGCGGAGCAGAGTGCGATCCATCCAGTTGGCCAACAGAACCCAACGTTTGTGTTTGGGCATGCCTAAGATATTGGATTTAGAGTCGAGCTTCAGGTTGTATGGCTTCTTGGGATAGCTCCAAGTGGAGTTGCCGCGTCCGCGAATGGAGGTGGTGCCGGAGTAGTCGACAGTGCCGTCGGGGTTGAGGATGGTGATAGAAGTCTTTTCCAGCCAGTTTTCGTGTTTGCTCGGAATCGTGGCTGCATTGGGGGTGTCGATGATGACTACCGGCAGTCCGGAGTAGGAGATGGTGACTTTATATTCTTCGGATTTGCCTTGCGCGGAAACAACCTTGTAGGTGACAGGTGAAGAGAAGTCGTTGACTGTCACTGAACTTTCTTGCTCGATGCCGTTGACAAGCACTCTGTCGGCGTTGCTTTCAAACGAGGCGACGAGTCGCGGGCTGCTGATGAAAGGAGAGGTGATTTTGATGTCGTGGTCGTTGATGTCGACAGTGATGTCTTTCAGAACGGCACCGGGATTGTTTTCGACGGTGAAAGAGAGCGAAGAGAGTGATGTGCCTGAAAAGACGATGTCGATGGGGTCGGATTTTATAGGGGTGGTGCTTGCCGTAGAGATGTAGATGACGAATTGGTCGGTGTAGTTTACGGCTTTTTTAAGGTCGGTGACGGTGGCGCGGTAGCGACCGTTGATGCCGGCGATAGGTTCGACTTTGGAGAGTCGATAGTTGGGAGATGATGTTGTGAGCGATTTCAGAGAAATCTGGCACAGAGAGTTGGTCAAGTCGTAGTTGAAAGTGGCGTTCTCCGGGGTAATGCTGAAGTCGAAAGTAGAGGACGAGCCGCTTTCGATAGCTAACTTTTGTGTCGATATGTCGTTGATACCAGTAAGGATGACCGGAGCATCGTCGTCGTTGCTACACGCTGAGATGATTGTTGCGAAAGTGCACAAGAGAAAGTAGAGAAGGGTCTTTTTCATGGGTTAACCTTTAAGTTGCAAATGAATGTCCGTGGCTTTGTCGAGTCAGTCGTTAAGTCGTAAGCTATAGGACTTTGCAAAACTACATAAATAAATTAAAATGTCAAAGCTATAATATGCAGTATCGGCCAATAATGTAGCCGAGAAGGGGGGTGGAGAATCGTTAAAAGTCACTAACTTTGCAGTGAAAACAGGTATGAGAATAAGAATAGGAAAAATATTCGTTGCGGCGGTGGTGGTGTTTGCTGTCGCGATAAAGAGTCAAACTGCGCAAGCTCAGATAGTTGGTAACATTCATGGAACGGTGAATGTGGATAGCTTGCGTCATGAAATAGACGAGCAACCTTCTTTCGGTCTGTATAAGGATAATTATTTTACGGTAGGAACGACGGTAGGTCACCGACCCAATCGGGAAAATTCAAATGCAAAATTCCAGATTTCGGTGGCTCAGAGGCTTACGAAGAGTGTATTGCCGTATAATTCGTATTTGTTTCTGTTTTATACGCAGAAGGTGTTTTGGAATGTGTTTCAGGAGTCGCTTCCGATGACAGACTTGAATTTTAATCCCGGAATCGGATTGGCAAAGCCGCTGTTTGTGAAGGATAGGTTTATCGGCAAATGTATGCTGCTGCTTGAGCATGAGAGTAACGGTCGTGACGGCGATGAGTCGCGCTCGTGGAACAAATTGAGTTTCGGCGCTAGTGTGATGATAGACCCGACGTTTATAGTTCACGGAAAGGCTTGGATCCCGATAATCGATGGCGAGAATAATAAGGATATATTGGATTATTGCGGTATATATCAGATAGGAACGTCGTATCAGAGCTTTAGCCATAAGTGGGGCGCGTCGGTGGTGTTGAACAAGCGTCGCGGATGGCGTCCGAATTATAATGTGACTTTGGAGGTGAGCTATAGGCTGTTTAAGCGCGATAATCAGTATCTGTTTATGCAGTATTATAACGGCTATGGCGAGGGACTGCTTGCCTATAAGGAGCATCACTCGACACTACGAGTGGGAATCGTGATAAAGCCTCATTTGTTTAGCGACTATTAACCGTAGGAATCAATATAAAAAGGGATAATAATAACGGCCGAACTCTCAGGAGTCCGGCCGTTATTGCTATAAAGAGGTGTTGTGTAATCAGATGATAGAGTTTGCTTTTGTCCATTCGACGATTTCGGGGATGTAGCCGAAAGCGAGTCCGGTAACGGTGTCGGCGCAACCGTAGTATACAGCGATGCGTCCGGATTCGGGGTCGTGGAGAGCTGCACAGGGGAATGTCACGTTGGGCACGTCGCCAGTGAGTTCGTAGATTTCGCGGGGCGAAATGAGGTATGGACCGCTACGTGCGATGACTTTCCAGGGCTGTTCGCGGTCGAGCAGGGCTGAGCCGAAAGCGTAGACGTAGCCGTTGCAAGAGCGGAGTACGCCGTGGTAGAGGAGGAGCCATCCTTCAGACGTTTCGATGGGAATTGGGCCTGCACCGATCTTCATGCACTGCCAAGCGCTGACTTCGAAAGCGGCGGGCGACATGACGTGGCGGTGGTGACCCCAAAATTCGAGGTCGGGCGATTCGCTGTAGAAGATGTCGCCGAAGGCTGTGTGTCCGGTGTCGCTCGGGCGCGAGAGCATGGCGTAGTTGCCGTTAATCTTGCGAGGGAACATTACACCATTGCGGTTGTATGGGAGGAATGCGTTTTCGAGCTGGTGGAAAGTTTCGAAATCGGTGGTCCAAGCGATGCCGATTGTGGGACCGTGGTAGCCGTTGCACCATGTAACGATGTAGCGGTCGCCGATTTTGGCAACGCGTGGGTCGTAGCCGTATTCCCATTGAGCAACTTCTTCGTTAGCACCTTCGAGGTGGAAGTCGGCTTCTTCGATGTCCCATTTGATGCCGTCGACAGAGAACCCAACGTGGATGCGCATGCGGCGGTTTGTGTCATCGCAACGGAATACGCCGGCGAAGTTGTATTTGCCTTTTTTGAAAGGAACTACGGCACTGTTGAATATACTGTTTGAAGTGGAAAGTGCGTCGCGAGGAATCACGGGATTGGCACTGTAGCGCCACATCACGTCTTTGCAACCTTCGGGGCGGTCTTCCCACGGCATGTCGTGGAGAGGCTGACCGATTATTTCAATCTTTTTCATCTGTGACTATAATTGAGGTTAGAAATAGCAGGGGTGAGGTGGGGGTCATTCTGAAACTTTGGCTACTTCGTCGTCGGCTTTGTCGCTGTGGGTGAATGGCAGGAACCAAGTGAGAATGAATACGGGCGCAGCCATTACGAGCGCGATGATGAAGAAGAGTTCGTAGCCGGTGTGTTCGCAAATGACGCCCGAAATCATGCCCGGAAGCATGACGCCGAGGTTCATGATGGCTGAGGCGAAGGCGTAGTGAGCCATAGAGTGCTTGCCCGGTGCAACTTGCTGCATCATGAAGAGGGTGAGTCCAACGAAACCGAATCCGTAGCAGAAGTATTCGACAACGAGTCCGCTACCGATAAGCCAGAGGTCGGACGGGAGGAATATGGAGAAGAGGAAGTAGATGACAAATGGAACGTTGAATATGCAGACAAGCGAGAAGAGGACTTTTTTGAGCCCGAAGCGAGCGATGTAGTATCCTCCAAGAATTGAGCCGATGATGAATGCAACGGTGCCGAAAATGCCGTAGATCCATCCCATTTGTTCGTTTGTCATGCCGAGTCCGCCTTCGTCACCGGGCGCTTGCAGGAAAATGGGCACCATTTTCATGGCGAAGCCTTCGGTGAGTCGGTAGCAGACGATGAATATGATGTAGTACCAAATGTGTTTTTTCTTGAAGAAGTCGACAAGAACCTGTGCCAATGAGCGCATGGCTTCGCCAGCACCCGCGGGTGCGTCGTCGGTGCGTGAGCCTGTGGGGAGTACGAAGAAGTGGTAGATGGCAACACCGATGAGCAGGAGTCCGAGCAATCCCATGATAATCATCCATGCGTAGAAGGGGGCGCGCTCGGGGTTTGAGGTTTTGAAATGGGTCATCAAAACGCCTGCAAGCCAGACGAATCCGCCGTTGGCGAGCACTTTGGCGAGGTTGTAGAACGCACCTTGCCAGCCGATGTAGGTGGATTGCGTTTTTTTATCGAGGGCGGTGAGGTAGATGCCGTCGGTGGCGATGTCGTGAGTGGCACCTGAGAGGGCAATTATCGCCATGACGGCGATGGTGTAGTTGAAGAACGATGGTAGCGGCAACAGGAATGCAATCAGAGTGAAGCAAATGCCCGAAATGGCTTGCGTTGCCACAACGAAGTTCTTTTTTGTCCAATAAATTTCGAGAAGCGGACTCCAAATGAATTTGAGAGTATAGGGGAGGGTGAGAAGAGAAGTCCAAAAAGCAATCTGAGCTTTGTCGACGCCGAGATTGTTGAACATGATGACGGCGACGAGGTTGAGTGCGACAAACGGCAATCCCATAGCGAAGTAAACCGAAGGAACCCATGCCAAGGGCGAAGTCTTGCCGGTCGATGCCGGAGTGTTGGTGCTCATAAGCTGAGAAATGGAATTAAGGTTAGTACCCCGGAGCAGAATCGAACTGCTATCAAAAGTTTAGGAAACTTCTATTCTATCCGTTGAACTACCGGGGCGTGTTCAGTAGGATGCAAATTTAGATAAAAATTACAATAACAGCAATAGTTTGCCAATTCGTAATCTCATAAAAATAACCTAAATTTGCAATTAGTCAGTAACAGTGTAAAATGCAATCTATTATGAAGAGACTTTTGTCGATGGTGGGCGCGGTATTGTGCGTAGCCATAACTATGTCGGCACAGCAAGTGCAAGGTTTTGTTCATGAGCAGAGCGATGCTTCGGGCTATGAGTGGCCTACGGATACGGCTGTGCTTGAGAAACTTCAACAGTGGCAGGACGGAAAATTCGGAGTGTTGTTTCATATGGGACTTTACTCTGTGCCGGGTATTGTGGAGTCGTGGTCGATATGCTCGGAGGATGTGGATTGGATAACCAGAAAGGGAAATCTGCCTTATGATGAGTATAAGAAGTGGTATTTCTCGCTGAAAGACAGTCTGAATCCTACGGAGTTTGACCCGACGAAGTGGGCCGACATAATGAAGGATGCAGGTATGAAGTATATGATATTTACGACGAAGCATCATGATGGGTTCTGCATGTACGACTCCAAATTGACTGACTTCTCGGTGGCGCATGGCGCGATGGCCAATCATGAGAAGAGAGATATGGCTCGCCATGTGTTTGATGCGTTTCGAGAGAAGGGATTTATGATAGGATGCTATTTCTCTAAGCCTGACTGGCATACGGAATGGTTTTGGAATCCGGAATTTGCGACTCCGAATCGGCATATCAATTATAAGAAAGACCGCCATCCCGACTGGTGGAAAAACTATCAGGATTTTACCGCCGGTCAAATCGGAGAACTGCTCGACGGATATGGTAGATTTGACATACTCTGGCTTGATGGCGGTTGGATAAGGGGTGACGAGGTGGGGCTCGACAGCTTGCTGACTGTGGCTCGCGCAGGGAAGCACAGAGGCTTGATAGCCGTTGATCGCAGTATACGCGGACGTAATGAAAACTATCAGACGCCTGAGCGCGGAATACCCGAGCGTCAGCTTAACTATCCGTGGGAGAGCTGTATACCGCTGAGCAATGACTGGGGATGGGTGCCTAATGCACCGTTTAAATCGCCGGGACGGGTGATAGGCCTTTTGGCTGAGACTGTGGCGAAAGGGGGGTGTCTGCTACTCGGAGTGGGCCCGACGGCACAGGGAACGATAGAGCCGGAAGTGGCATCGCGTCTGCATGAAGTGGGGCAGTGGCTCGGTAGGAATGGAGAGGCTATCTATGGAACTAAGATAACACCGGTGTATAACGACGGTAATGTATGGTTTACAGCGTCGGCCGACGGCGAAACTATTTACGCCATTTATGCACATCCCGATGGGGAGGATATGCCGGCGACATTGAGTTGGAGCGGAAATCTGCCGAAAGGCAGGGTGGCGATGGTGGACGGCGGCAAGAAATTGCGCCATAAGGTGACGGTAGACGGACGTGTCACCGTGACTTTGCCTGCCGGAATTGCAGCCGGCCCTGTAGCACTTAAATTTAAGAAGAAATGAAGAAGATATATGTTTTGGCATTGAGCGCGTTGGTGGCTTTTGCATCGAATGCCGCGAAACCGCTGTATAAGGATAGTCGTCAGCCGGTAGAGAAGCGTGTGGCTGACTTGGTAGGAAGAATGACCACGGACGAGAAAATCGGTCAGCTGCTCTGTCCGATGGGCTGGGAAATGTATGAAGTGTCGGCTGACGGAAGTGTCGGTGTGTCGGCAAAATTCTTGGAAATGAACGGCAGTAACCGTCAGCCCGGTGGCTATTGGGCAGTGCTACGTGCCGATCCGTGGACGCAGAAGACACTCGACAATGGATTGTCGCCCCGAATGGCGGCCGAAGCACTGAATGCACTGCAAAAAGAAGCGGTTGAAAATACCCGACTTGGCATACCTTTGTTGTTTGCCGAGGAGTGTGCGCACGGACATATGGCAATCGGGTCGACGGTGTTTCCGACGGGGCTGTCGATGGCCGGAACGTGGAACAGAGCGTTGCTCGAACTTGCCGGCGATGCCGTGGCGGTGGAGACACGCACGAAGGGAGCGCATGTAGGCTATGGTCCTGTGGTAGACGTGGCACGCGATCCGCGATGGTCGCGCATGGAAGAGACATTCGGCGAAGACCCTCGATTGTCGGGAGAGCTTGGCACGGCATATATGATTGGACTTCAGGGAAATGACCCAAAAAGCGACACCTACATCTATTCGACGCTCAAGCATTTTGCTGCCTATGGAATACCTGACGGCGGACTGAATGGCGCCGGTGCGCAAGTGGGTGCAGTGAAGCTGTATTCCGACTATCTTGAGCCGTTTCGTATAGTGGCCGAGGCCGGAGGAAAGACAATAATGACATCGTATAACTCGATAGACGGTGTGCCATCGACAGGGAATAAAGAATTGATAGACGGAACATTGCGCGGACGATGGAAATTTGACGGAGCTGTGTATTCCGACCTGTTTAGCATAGATGGTATGGTGAGTGGCGAGGCCGTGGCAGCCGATATGGCAGAGGCGGCCGCGCTGGCACTGAAAGCCGGAGTGGATATCGACTTGGGAGCAAACGCATATCGGAAAGGATTGGGCGAGGCACTGGAGCGCGGATTGGTGACAGAAGCAGACTTAAATCGCGCCGTAGGACACGTGCTCGACTTGAAATTCAGAATGGGACTGTTTGAAAATCCGTATGTTGACCCGGCAAAAGCAGAGGCATCGGCGCAAACAGCATCGACGCGAGGACTGGCTCGGGAAGTGGCACGTCAGGGAACGTCACTGCTAAAAAATGACGGAATGCTACCGCTGAGTAAGAGCGTGAAGCGAATAGCCGTGATAGGTCCGAATGCAGATAATATGTATAATCAATTGGGTGATTATACCGCTCCGCAACGTGAGGAGGACGTGGTGACGGTGCTTGAGGGAATAAGAGCAGCTGTCGGAATGGGAACAGAGGTAGAGTATGTGAAGGGGTGTGCAATTCGCGACACAACGAAAAGCGATATAGCTGCGGCAGTGGCTGCCGCAAGCAGAGCTGATGCCGTGGTATTGGTAGTGGGCGGATCGAGCGCGAGAGACTTCAGAACGAAGTATGAAGAGACGGGGGCCGCGAAAAGTACGGAAGGGGCTGATGCAGAAATAAATACGGAAAATGCAG
>CAYQEN010000024.1:17088-29065 GCA_964416545.1 uncultured Bacteroides sp.
GGGGCCGCGAAAAGTACGGAAGGGGCTGATGCAGAAATAAATACGGAAAATGCAGGAGTAGATACAGAAGATGCGGAAAATGTGGTGGCAGATATGGACTGCGGGGAGGGTTTTGACCGCGGGACACTCCGCCTGCTCGGCGACCAACAGAAGTTGGTGGAGTCGGTGCTTGCGACCGGAGTGCCAACGGTGGTGGTGTATATCGGTGGTCGCCCACTTGATATGTCGGCCGCTGCCGAACAAGCGTCAGCCGTGATGGCAGCGTGGTATCCCGGAGCCGAGGGCGGAAATGCGATAGCCGACTTGATATTCGGCGATGCCAATCCATCGGGACGCCTGCCGGTGACTATTCCGCGCGGTGAGTGGCAACTTCCGATATATTATTCTCAGGGACAACGTAGAGATTATATAGACGCTGCCGGCTCACCGCTGTATGCTTTCGGACATGGTCTGAGCTATACGGAGTTTGCGTACTCGGATATGCGCGTGCTACCCGGAGGCGGAGGAGATGAACTCGGCCGAGTGGTATGTAAAGTGACCAATACGGGTGAACGCGACGGTGCAGAGGTGGTGCAGCTCTATATCCGCGACATGGTGGGCTCGGTGGGTCAACCGGTTATCGCGCTCAAAGACTTCAAGCGCGTGGAGATAGCCAAAGGCGACAGTGTGGAGGTGGAATTTTCGCTTACAGCGGACAAATTGGCTATGTATGACAGGCAATTGCGCCACGTTGTGGAGCCGGGACGATTCAAGGTGATGGTTGGAGCATCGTCGGCCGATATTCGTCTGAGTGGCGAGCTAAATGTTGAAAACGAAGTGGTGCTTACAGACTGACTGATAATATCAGGCAGATACTTATAGACAGATTGCTTACTGGCCGTGCTCGGAGTTATTTCGGGTGCGGCTTTCTATTTGTGTCACCTTTCGGCAGACAGCATAATTGGCAAGAATGAGAACTGTAATATCGGCGAGAAGAATGATGCAGATGGCGATATGTGCGGTGAGAAGGGCTGAATTGGCTACGTAAATAGCTATTGTTGAGCAGAGTAGGCAGAGGAGAGCTGAGCGTTCAGATAGCCCTGCGCGCATGAGAAGGTGGTGGATGTGGTTGCGGTCGGGGTGGAAAGGGTTGGTATTCAGATAGATACGGAATAAGAAAACGCGCACGACATCGAAGCAGGGGATGGCTATCGGGGAGAGGATAGTGATGATAGAAGTGGGAGAGGAGGATTGGGTATCGAGTAGTTTGAGAGCGAGTGCGGAAATGAGCAGTCCGATGGAGAGCGAGCCGGTGTCGCCCATGAATATTTTGCGACGGCTGTGGGATGGGGCCGTATTGAACGTGAAGAATGCCACCATCGAGCCGAGTGCAGCAAAGGAAATAACGGCGTAGAGAGGTTGGCCGACAGAGGTGAAAGCAAATCCGTAGATGGTGAATGCGATAGCAGCAAGTCCGGATGCGAGTCCGCTGATGCCGTCGATGAGATTTATGGCATTTGTGATGAAAATAACCGCTATGATGATGAGCGGGATAGAGATGACGGCTGGAATCGAGGAGAAAGATACGATGTCGGAAGATACAAGAATTGAGGCACTTAGCAGTTGCGCTGCAAATTTAGGCTTGTAGCCGATGCCCTTGATGTCGTCGATAAGACCGATGGCGTAGAGAGGGAGTAGGGCGCATAAGCCAATAAACAGCGAGGGGTAGAATCCACCGAATTGGAAAAATAGAGCTACGACGGCAGATGCGCAGAGAATAGCCGGCATGAAAACAGTGCCGCCGAGTCGTGGTACTGAACCGGTGTGGATTTTGCGTGTGTCGGTGGTGTCGAAGAGTTGACGTCGGTGGGCTAATTTGAGAATCCAAGTTGTAGCGACGGCAGTGATGAGAGCGGCGGTCGAAACGGCAGTAAGGATTGGAAGAAGCTGTGGATTCATAGCTTCAGCAACGTCGATAGGAAATTAGAGGGTTGAGGGGGTTGGAACTTTTCCGATAGCCGATGCCGGGATAGAGGCAGAGATGGCCGGCACGAGTGTGCGACGACGGTGTAGGTCGGTGCCTGAAGCGTGGTAGTAGCCTTTTGCGAGGAGTTTTTTGGCTTTGTTTTGCGGTTCGGGACCGTACAATCCGGCGAGAGATGTGAGGTTGAGCTGCATCAGTACCCCCATTTCGTGAAGTTGGTCGTAGTCCTTATCGGTCATGTAACCGTAGCGTTCGGGGTGAGCCAACAGGGGGAAATAGCCTGCTTTTTTGATGCGGTTGAGAATGCTGATGAGGTCGTAGGGCGGGGTGTAGTAGCTTGTTTCGACGAGGAGATGACGCTTTTCGGGTCCGATGGGGAGAAGGTCGTTGCTATTCAAACGCTCGTCGAAGAGGTTGTCGAGCATATTTTCGGCAGCGAGATTGAGCTCAAGAGGTCCGTTGTAGACCTCTTGAAGCTCATCAAATCGTTGACGCAGATGTGCTGTAGTATTTGGGATGTCCTCCATGATGTGGGGCGTGAACCATACTCGCTCAACCCCAAGACGAGCGTAGTCGTCGAGAATGTCGAGAGCGTCTTGCATTTTCTTGACGCCATCGTCGACGCCCGGGAGAATGTGGCAGTGCCAATCGGTGAAACCGTTGAGGATGCCTTGACGCTGAAGGGTGGATTTTTTAGTAAATGGCCACATGCGGAGGAATAATCAAAAAGATCAGAGTTTGTCGTATCCTGCGTATCCGTAACCGTACTTGTAGCCGTAGCGATAGCCATAGCGCGAACCGGTGGTCTGGACGTTGTTGAGGATGAGTGACATATTGTTGAATCTGTCGCTTCGATACAGCTTTTCGAGTTCGGGGACGAGAGCGCGTTCGAATACGCCGGCACGGATAACGAAGATGGTGCGTTCGGCGAGCTTAGAAACGATGGCAGTGTCGGCCACGATGTCGATAGGCGGACAGTCGAGGAGGATGTAGTCGTAGTCGGCTTTGATCTCAGAAACCATAGAGGCCATAGAGGGCTCGCTGAGGAGTTCTGAGGGGTTTGGCGGAATTGTACCTACAGGGAGAACGTCGACATTGCGAGCTTCGTCGAGGTGGACAATGAGCTTGCGATAGTCGGAAATGGCACCGCTGAGGTAGTCGCTAAGACCGTTGCGAGGCGAGTCGACGAATGCAGATGCCGAAGTACGGCGCAAGTCGGAGTCGATAACGAGAACTCGCTTGCCTTTCAAACCGAGCGATGCCGCAAGGTTCATGCAGATGAGCGACTTACCCGAGCCGGGGTTGAATGACGTAATCATAACGACTTTGCAACCCTTCTCCTTGTTGCCCATAAATTCGAGGTTGGTGCGGAGAACGCGGAAAGCTTCGTTGACGATGTCGCGCTTGCCTTCGCTGACTACGAGGTCTTTAATGCCGGCGTTGACGCGCTTCTTGCCGATCTTAGTCTTGCCGTTGTGGTTTTCGTCCTTGATGGCGGGGATTTCACCGACCAGAGGCATGGTGAGCGATTCGATATCTTTCTTGCCACGAACGCGAGTGTTGAATGTTTCGCGGAGGAAGATGATGCCGAAGGGGATGAGCAGACCGCACATGAACGCTACGAGCATGACCATCATGGTGCGTGGCGATGTTGGCTTGTCTTCACCGAATGGGGGGTCGATGATGCGAGTGTTGTAGGCGCTAAATGCCTGAGAGAGCTGGTTTTCTTCGCGCTTTTCGAGCAGGAAGAGGTAGAGAGATTCCTTGACTTTCTGCTGACGACCTACCGACATGAGGTATTTAGCCTGATTGGGGCTTGCGGCGAGTCGGTCGGAAGTGGTGGCTTCCTGACCTTTGATGCCACGGAGCTGAGTGTCGATAGACGTGATAGCGTTGTCGAGCGAGATGAGGATGTTGGAGTGGAGCGATTTGAGCGAAGCGGTGAGGTCTTTAACAAGGGGGTTGCTTTCGCTTGAAGCCGCAATTAAACGGTTGCGTTCCAGCACCATAGTGTTGTATTCGGAGATCTGCTGTTCGAGTGCAGAATTGTCGATTCCGGAATTGGAGGGGAGCGGGATGTCTATGTTGTTGGAAGCCATCTCCTTGCGGAGGTATTTAGCCATGTACAGCTGGTTGTTGAGTTCGAGCTGTATTTCTTGGTTTTTCGTAGACTGAGCGAGGTAGAGTTTAGAAGATTCTTCGAGATCGGGGAGCAGGTTTTCGGATTTGAATGCCGAAATGTCGGTGTCGACGTCGCCGAGTTCGCGCTCAATGCTGATGAGGCGGTCGTTGATGAATCGCTCGGTGGCTACGGCAACTTGGTTTTTGTCGGTAATCCAACGTTCGTTGTAGGCCTGGACGAGAGTGTTGAGGAGGTCGTCGGCTTTGGCAATCGAAGAGTTTTTAATCGAAATGTTTAGCACGTTGGCATCCTTGTCGCCGAGGTCGATGGTGATTTCCTTGACGTAGAATTTTGCTGTTTTGAGGGGAGTAGAGTGGTTGAAAGAAATTGTTTCGTCGAGGTATTTTTCGTTGTACCACGGAGTGCGTGAGAAGATGACTTTTCCGACGGGAGTGTCGATGGTCTTGCCAATTGATCCTTCGGCTTTTCCGCTGATGCCACCTTCGATGTCTTTGAAGTCCCACATTTTGACACGTCCGGCTTTGTCGACTTCGAATTTGAAGCCCACGACGCTATTGACGCTGTCGATCATAGTGACGCTGACGGGGTTGAGGTGGTATAGGTCGACAGAGCGAAGACCGTTTTTGGTGTGGTAAGTGTCGTTGAGGTTGAGACGTTCAACTACGGTGGTCATGAGCGACACGGCTTTGAGCGAGAGGATCTCGTTCTGAATCATGTTGCTCGTCTTGGAGAGGTTGAACTGCTTCATGGCACTTTCGAGAGGGTTGCCACGTTCTTCGTCGTCCTTGATGAGTATGGTTGTGGTGCGCGTGTAGACGGGGGGAGTGTAGAGAATGTAGAGAGTGGCCAAGAACATGGTCACAATCACAGAGATGATGAACCAATACCATTTCGAAAGACTTATGGATAGAAGGTCTTTGATGTCGACGGTTGCAACTTCTTCTTCAGCAGCAGTGGGGGCTGTGAAATTTTGTTCCATAGTTAAGATATGACTTTTGGGCTAAAATTACTTGAAAATCAGGACTGCCATAGATGTGAGGACAGAGGCGATAGAAACCCAGAAGGAGGTGGATTTCATAGAGTTGTCGTTGATGGTGGACTGTCCGGCACGGGCGTTGTTTGGGGTGACGTAGATTACGTCGTTTTGCTGTAGGTAGTAGGCAGGCGAGTTGAAGAGGTCTTTGCTACGAAGGTCGATGGTGTAGGTGTAGCGTTTGCCGTCTTTTTCGCGGATAACTTGCACGTTGTCGCGCTTGCCGTAGATGGTGAGGTCGCCGGCTTGAGAGAGGGCTTGCAGGATGTTTAGGTTGTCTTTAGAGATTGAGTATTGACCAGGGTGAGCGACTTCGCCGAGCACAGAGAAGTGGAGGTTCATGAAGTCGACTGTAACGACGGGGTCTTTTACCATGTCGGATTTTGTGAGTCGGTCTTTGATGTCGGCGGCAATTTCTTCGCGAGTGAGGCCTTCGACGTGAATTCGCCCGATTTGCGGGAAGTCGATGTCGCCAGCGGGAGTAACGAGGTAGCCACCCATTTCGCCGTTATTTCCTAATGTTCGACCGTCGGAGCTGAGTCGCTGCGATGGGTTGATGAGGTTGAAGAGAGCTGCAATCTGCGGGTCGCGACAAGATACGATGATGTATAGCATGTCGCCGGGTTGTATTCGAATCTGGTTGAGATTGCTTATGTTGGCTTCTGACGTTGGTTCGATGTCTTGCAAGTAGACTACTTTTTGCGACGAGTTGCAGGCTGCGAGAATAGTTGCCACAGCGAGGGAGAATGCGATTTTTTTGAGCAAATTCATTATAATACAGCTATATACTAATGTGTGTTACGATGATAGCAGGCGCATGGCGACTTTTATCATCGTGCAAAGATATTTAATTTCTGTGAATCAGCCAATAGCTTGTTGCCTAATAATTAGGCTTTATCAGCAAAAAAAAGTATTATGTGTTGGGGAGTATGAGTCCGGTGGCGGGGTCGATGGTGATGTAGGGGTATGTGACGTCCCAGAGGTAGAGGGCTTGCGGGGGCATCGATGTGCCTGCGGCGCAACGGTCGCGTGCGTCGATGATGGCTTGGAATTGGGGTATGGATATTTTTCCGCGACCGACTTCGACGAGTGTTCCGACGACGGCTCTGACCATGTTTCGCAGGAAGCGGTCGGCGGTGATAATGAATTGCATGCCACCACCTTGGATGGGTGTCCATCGGGCTTCGGTGACGTGGCAGATGTTTGTTTTGACGTCGGTGTGGAGCTTGCTGAATGATGTGAAGTCGGAGGTGTGGAGTAGCAGCTCGGCGGCGTGGTTCATGGCTTCGTAGTCGAGTCGAGCCGGGGCTTTCCAGGAGAGTTGATGGAAGAATGGGGATTTTTGCTCGGCTGCGAAGTAGCGGTATGTTCGGGCTGTGGCATCGAATCGGGCGTGGGCTTCCGGATGGACCGGTGCGACGGAGTAGACAGCGATGTCGGGCCCGCAGAGAGAGTTGAGAGCGTTGATGAATTTAGGGTCGAGGGGGAGGGGATTATCTGTGTCGAAGTGGGCTATCATTCGACGCGCGTTGACACCGGTGTCGGTTCGCCCGGCACCGGTGAGCGCAGTTTCTTGACGCAGTATTTTTGATATTGCTTCTTCGAGCACCTGCTGAATGCTGATGTCGGAGGGCTGTCGTTGCCATCCGTGGAAGGGTAGTCCCCGGTATGCGAGGTGCATGAAGTAGCGTGCCATCAGTCTTTTTCGAGGTATGTGTATCCGTAAAGGCCTGAGCGGTAGTTGCTGAGGAATTCGCGACCTTCTTCGGGGGAAATTTTGCCGGCTTTCATTGATGCAGTGACCCAGGTTTCGACGTTGCGTACGAGGCGTTTGGCGTTGAATTGTACGTAGTCGAGGACTTCGGCAACGGTTTCACCGTCGATGATGCGGTCGATTTCGTAGCGGTCTTTGTAGACGTCGATGTGGACGGCGTTTGTGTCGCCGAAGAGGTTGTGCATGTCACCGAGGATTTCCTGGTAGGCTCCGACGAGGAATACGCCGAGGTAGTATGGCTCGTTTGGCTTGACGGAGTGGACGGGTAATGCGTTGGCAGTGCCGTGGTTGGTGATGAAATTGGCGATTTTGCCGTCGCTGTCGCAGGTGATGTCCTGGATAGTGCAAGTGCGGTCGGGGCGCTCGTCGAGTCGGCTGATGGGTATGATAGGGAATACCTGATCGATAGCCCAAGAGTCGGGGAGGGATTGGAAGAGGGAGAAGTTGCAGAAGTACTTGTCGGGCACCATTTTAGTGATTTTGCGCAGTTCTTCGGGTGCGTGCTTCATGTCGGATGCAATTTCGCCTACTTCTCGCGCTACAGACCAGAAGAGTTTTTCGATTTGTGCGCGTGTGCGTAGGTCGAGCATGCCGAGGCTGAAGAGGTCGAGTGCTTCTTCGCGAATCTGCAGTGCGTCGTGCCAGCTTTCGAAGAGTCGCGGCTGGTTGAGGCGATCCCATATGTTGTAGAGTTCGCGTGTGAGTTCGTGGGCGTCTTCGGGTAGCTCTTCGTTGTCTTTCCACTGCGGGAGTGATGTCGTTTCGAGTGCTTCGAATACGAGAACGGAGTGGTGGGCTGTGAGCGAGCGTCCGCTTTCGGTGATGATGTTTGGTTGCTTGATTTCGTGCTTCACGCAGGCGTCGACGAGTGCTGAAACGGCGTCGTTGGCGTATTCCTGGATGGAGTAGTTCATCGAGCTTTCAGAAGATGCGTTGCGTGTTCCGTCGTAGTCGACCCCAAGTCCGCCACCAATGTCGACGAAGTCGATGTCGAATCCGAGGTTGGTGAGCTGGATGTAGAATTGCGATGCTTCGCGGAGTGCGTTTTTGATGCGTCGGATTTTGGTGACCTGGCTGCCAATGTGGAAGTGGATGAGCTTTAGGCAGCTTTCCATTTTGTGCTTGGCGAGGATGTCGAGCGCTTCGAGGAGTTCGCTTGAGTTGAGTCCGAATTTAGATTGGTCGCCACCTGATTCTTCCCATTTGCCGGAGCCGGAGGAAGAGAGCTTGATGCGAATGCCGACGTTGGGCATTATTTTGAGTCGACGAGCGGCGTTGGCTATGATTTCGAGTTCGTTGAGCTTTTCGACTACGAGGTATATGCGACGTCCCATTTTCTGGGCGAGGAGCGCGAGCTCGACGAAGCTTTCGTCTTTGTAGCCGTTGCAGATGATGAGAGCGTTTTCGTCGATGTTTGTGGCGAGAACGGCGTGTAGCTCGGGTTTGCTGCCGGCTTCGAGTCCGATGTTGAATTTTTTTCCGTAGCTGACGATTTCTTCAACGACGGGTCGCATCTGGTTGACTTTGATGGGGTATATGATGAAGTTCTGACCCTGGTAGTCGTATTCGGAGGCTGCCTGACGGAAGCAACGTGAGATTTTCTCGATGCGGTTGTCGAGGATGTCGGGGAAACGCAGGAGTACGGGCGCAGTGACGTCGCGCACCTGAAGTTCGTCCATGACCTCTTTGAGGTCGACGGAAGCGAAACCTTCGCGCGGTGTTACAGAAACGTGACCTTTATCGTTGATGGAAAAGTATTTCAGTCCCCATCCGTTGATGTTGTAAAGCTCTGCGCTGTCCTCAATACGCCATTTTCTCATCGGCTAAGAAGTGTAATTAGGTGAATAAAAGTGTAATTGTTGACAAATGTAGCTAATTTTCGTGTGATTTCATTCTTTTCGGTGTTTTTAATTTGCATCTGTGTGGGTGTGGGTAAAAAAGAGCCGGGCTTTGAGGCGAAAAACGCTTCAAAGCCCGGCTTTGTTATGAAGGGATGATTGTATTTAAGCCTTCTTTGCGTGCTTGCGGCTGTCGGTGAGGAAGGCAACGGGAGCAGCCACGAACATTGTGGCAAGTGTGCCGATAACAACGCCGACAATCATTGCGAAGGTGAACGAGCGGATAGAGTCGCCACCGAGAATGAAGATGCAGAGCAGAACGAGGAGTGTAGACGAAGATGTCATCACTGTACGTCCGAGGGTAGAGTTGATAGACGAGTTGATGGTAGTGAAGAAGTCCTGCTTGGGATAGAGGCCGATGTTTTCACGTACACGGTCGAACACTACCACGGTGTCGTTGATCTGATAACCGATAACTGTCAGGATAGCTGCGATGAAGGTCTGGTCGATTTCCATAGCGAAGGGAAGAACGCCCCAGAAGAGAGTGTAGACACCGATGATTGAGAATGCGGTGAATGCTACGGCAGCGAGAGCACCAACAGAGAATGCGATGTTGCGGAAACGTACGAGGATGTAGAGGAACATGGCGATGAGCGAGAGGATTACAGCGAAGTAAGCGTCGGTGCGCATGTCGTTTGCCACGGTGGGACCTACTTTCTGAGAGCTCTGTATGCCTACGTTTTCGTTGGTTGTAGAGAAGTCGGTCATCGACATATCGCCAATTTCGTCCTGAAGACCCTTGTAGAGGATTTCGGTGATTTCGTTGTCGATATTTTCGTCGTTTGAGTCGATCTTGTAGTTGGTAGATACGCGAACTTTGGTGTTGTCGTCGATTGTGATGACAGAAACCTGAGCTCCGTCGAAGAGGGGAGCGAGTTTAGCCTGAAGTTCGTGAGTCTTAACAGCATGGTCGAACTGGATAACGTAGTTGCGACCACCCGAGAAGTCGATGCCCTGATTGAGTCCGCGCATGAAGAGCGAGCCAATCACGATGAGAGCAAATACAGCACAGATGCCGAAAGAGAGCTTGCGCGCACCGAGGATGTTGTATTTTGTGTTGGTGAACAGCTTGCTCGAAAGGGGAGTGCTGAATGAGAGGTTCTGGAAGGGCTTGGTCTTAGCGAACGAGATGAATACCAGGCGAGAAAGGTAGACTGCAGTGAAGAATGAGCAGACGATACCGATGATAAGAGTTGTGGCGAAGCCTTTGATGGGGCCGGTTCCGAAAGCCATGAGAATCACGCCGGTGATAATCGATGTGAGGTTGGAGTCGAAGATGGCCGAGAAGGCGTTGCTGTAACCGTCGGCAATGGCGGAGCGTACGTTCTTGCCGGCGCGGAGTTCTTCTTTAGCACGTTCGTAGATGAGCACGTTGGCGTCAACAGCCATACCGAGAGCGAGGACGATACCTGCGATGCCGGAGAGGGTGAGGACGGCCTGGAACGATGCGAGGATGCCGAATGTGAAGAAGATGTTGAATACGAGAGCGAGGTTGGCGATAAGTCCGGGGATGACGCCGTAGAATACCATCATGAATGCCATGAGGAGCACGAGGGCGATGGCGAATGACATGAAGCCGTCTTCGATGGCCTGCAGACCGAGTGACGGACCGATAACGGTGTCGCTGATGATGTCGACTTTGGCCGCCATCTTACCGCTCTTGAGGACGTTTGCAAGGTCTTTTGCTTCGTCGGTGGTGAAGTTGCCTGTGATAGACGAGCGGCCGCCTTCGATAACGCTGTTGACGTTGGGGGCAGAGTAAACTTGTCCGTCGAGAACGATGGCGACCTGACGGTTGAGGTTGGCAGCTGTGATGCGTGCCCACTGCTTGGCAGCGTCGGGCTTCATGGTCATCGAAACGTAGTTGCCACCCTGCATGGCGTCGTATTCGCTTGAAGCAGCTGTAACAACGTCGCCACTGAGGGCGGGCTTGCCGTTAGAAGTCTTGAGGGCAACGAGGGTGTAGAGGTCGACGTTGCGCTTAGCCTTGCTTGCGGTGTCGGTCATTTCGACAGTCATGGGCTTAACTTCCCAAGCGAGCTTGAGGTTTGAGGGGAGGATGCGACGAGCAGCCGGAGAGCTGATGATCGAGTCGATGGCAGTGCGTCCGGCGGCGGTGGCAAGACCTACAGAAACGCCACGGGGATCGCCGAGCTGAACGAAGTTGGCGTAGAAGCCAATTCCATTGGTAGTTGAGTCGGCCGCGATGGTGCGATCGAGTTCGGTGAGCGCGTTCTGGAAGTCGCTCATAGCCATTGTTTCGTAGAATTCGAGGTTGGCTGAAGATTTGAGGAGGTCGCGAACGCGGTCATGTTCCTTAACACCAGGGAGTTCGAGAAGAATCTGTCCGTCGTATTCGAGGGTCTGGATGTTGGGAGAAACAACGCCGAACTGGTCGATACGGTTGCGGAGAACGTTTGCAGAGCTGCTTACGCGGTCTTTTACTTCCTGCTTGAGGGCAGTTTCGATAGCCTGGTCGTTTTGTCCGCTCTTAACCTGGTCGCGGAAAACGACAGAGAGGTCGCCCTGAGGGTCAACCTTGCGGTATTCGCGGCAGAATGTAGCAACGTAGTCGTTTGTGCGAGTGGCTTTAACGACAGAGTCGGTGTTTGCGATGGCGCGTTCAAAGTTGGCGTTTCCTTCGGCATTTGCCATAGAACGGAGGATGTCGGGCACTGATACCTGAAGGGTGACGTTCATGCCACCTTTGAGGTCGAGGCCGAGCCCTACGCCAAGTTTCTGAACTTCGTTGAAGGTATAGCCCATCCATACATTCTCTTTAGAGATAGAGTCGATGTAGGACTTGTAGGCCAGTCGGTAAGAATCGGAATTAGCGCCGGTCTTTCCAGCTGTCTGCTCAGCGTAAGCTGTGGCTTTGTCTTCGTAGTGATTTCCTACGATAGTGAACGACAGGTAGAAAAGACAAATGAGCACTAAGAAGATGGCGATGATACCCGCCACTACGCTTCCTAATTTTCCTTTGCTTTGCATTGTTGTTGTTTTGAAATATTGGGTTATTAAATTTTGTTGTCTTTGGTTTCAGCTTGCAAATATACGATAATATTTTAAAGAAACCATCGAGGGTTGGCGTATTTTGCTGTGTTTATGCTTCTTTGGATGTGTTGAGAAGCGGAAAGCGGACTCCGGTTGGGGAGTCCGCTCTGTG
>CAYQEN010000025.1:0-28907 GCA_964416545.1 uncultured Bacteroides sp.
GCTACGGCTTGAGGAATGCCTCCGGCAAAGTCGACGTGATTGTCTTTGATGAGAATCATATCGAAGAGACCTATGCGATGGTTGCATCCGCCACCGATTTTTACTGCTTCTTTTTCGAGCATGCGGAGTCCGGGTGTGGTCTTGCGAGTGTCGAGAACTTTTGTCTTTAGGCCTTCGAGTTCTTTCTGATAGCGTGCGGTGGTAGTGGCGATGCCGCTCATTCGCTGCATGATGTTGAGCATGACGCGCTCGGTCTGTAGCAGAGAGCGTACTTTACCTTCAACGATAAAAGCGATGTCGCCGGGCTTAACGTGAGAGCCGTCGTTGATGTAGACGGTCATCTTGAGCTCCGGGTCGAATTTTTGGAATACTTTACGTGCGATTTCAACACCTGCCAATATACCTTCTTCCTTAACGATGAGGCGCTGTTTGCCCATTTCTGAGTCGGGAATGGTGCTGAGAGTTGTGTGGTCGCCGTCGCCAACGTCTTCGGCAAACGCGAGATTCAAGAGGTCGTCGATAAGTTCGTCCTTTGTTTTCATGTCAATGCGTTTTATTGTAAATTTGTACAAAAATACAAAAAACGAGCGAATACCAATTGCGAAATGAAAATCATCGTTCTTGTCACAGGAAAAACAACGACTTCGTATGTCCGTGAAGCTACGGCGCAGTATCTTGACCGTATAGCCCACTATGTGCCGGTGGAATTTGTAACGCTACCGGACGTGAAAGCTACAAAAACGCTGTCGGAGCAGATGCAGAAGGAGAAGGAGGGACAGGCGATGCTGGAGTATTTTCAGCCGTCGGACAGGGTTGTGCTTCTCGATGAGCGTGGACGCGAATTGACGTCGCGCGAATTTGCTTCGGCGATAGAGAAGCGTATGGCTTCGGGTATTAAGCGGTTGGTATTTGTGGTTGGTGGCCCTTACGGATTTTCTGAGGCAGTATATAGTCGTGCGGATGCAAAGTTGTCGCTGTCGAAGATGACGTTTAGCCATGAAATGGTTCGCCTATTTTTTGTGGAGCAGATATATCGCGCAATGACGATATTGCGTGGCGAGCCTTATCATCACGATTAAATGCGTATGAACGGAAGAATCAGCGAGTCGGCAATGAGCCATTGAGATTCGTCGATTCTAAATCCGGCGGCTGTGGCGGTGAGTTGCCTGCGATTGATCATGTCGGCAGCTGTGGCTTCTACGGCATCGGCGATGTAGCCTCCAAAGCGCTGTCGGAGTTCGGCAATGTCGACTCCTGATGCACGTCGCAGGCTGACCATGATGTAATCATTGAAAATTTCAAGTTCGTTTTCGTCTTCAATCCGGGTGAATGATTCGGGTGCGGAGATGTAGTCGGCTATGTTTGGCGGATTGAAGCGTCGGCGCAGTCCGTCGAAGCTGTGCGCACCGGGTCCGAGCCCGAGATACGGAGTGAAGTCCCAGTATGAGGAATTGTGGCAAGATTCGTAGCCCGGGATGGCAAAGTTGGAGATTTCGTAGTGGGTGTATCCGTTGGCGCGAAGTGTGGTACAGAGGTGTCGGTACATGTCTTCGGTAAGTTCTTGCGGAGCTTCTGAAATCTTTCCTCGCTCGCGTAGCGACCAAAGGGCTGTGCCCTCTTCAAACATGAGGCTATATGCTGAAATGTGACGTGGGGAGAGTGTGAGAATTTCGGATATGGAGTGATGCCAGCTGTCGAGCGTTTGTCCGGGGAGTCCGTATATAAGGTCGAGGCTGATGTTGTTGATGCCGACGTTGTGGAGCATTTCGACAGCGTCGCGGACTTTCTGAGAGTTGTGGCGTCGTCCGATGGCACGCAGTTCGGCATCGACCATTGATTGTGCGCCCATGCTTATGCGATTGACGGATTCGTCGGCAAGCATTTGAGCCATTTCGGGAGTGAGGTCGTCGGGGTTTAGCTCAACGGTATATTCTTTGATTCCGGGAAGGCGGAATGACTGAATGAGTTTGCGAAGAAGTGGGATGGGGAGAGATGACGGTGTGCCTCCGCCGATGTAGACGGTGTGGAGGTCGGCAAGTGAGATTTCGTGCCGTCGGGTGTGGTATTCTTTGAGTAGTGCTGCTATGTAGGCGTCGAAGTCGATGGTGCGCGGAGTGGAGAAAAAGTCGCAGTAGATGCACTTGCTTCGGCAAAATGGGATGTGTATGTAGATGCCGCTCATTTATCGCGAGAACAGATGGGTTTGAAATTGCAAAATGTACATGAATGTTCGCTAAGCGCTGTGGTGAACGGGATGTCGGGATTGAAAATCTCTTCGACCGTTGATTTGAATCGGGTGAGAAATTCGTCGATGTATTCACGATAGTCGAGCAGTGGCTTTCGGCAGAGAGTGAGAGGTGTGATTCCTTTAGCCGGAATGCTACGCATAGAATAGATGATGGGCTGTATGCGCTCGCTGTAGTTGCAACTCTGACTGTAGAAGTAGCAGTAGAACATGAGTTGCATCATGGCTTTCGGTCGAGAGGCCGATGCGGAGTTGAACAGGGCTTCGACGGATGATGCGGAGAGCGGATCGGAGCCGGTTTTATAGTCGACAATGCGTAATGTCGGTAGTCCGTCGGTATCGGTAATCATGTCGATGCGGTCGATAATCTGACGGATGTTGATGGTCAAGTCATCGTTGATTTCCATGCGGCCGTCAAGACGTTTTTCGGCTCCGATGAATGAGAATGGAGTGAGCGGAATTTCGGCTAAAAGGACGTCGGTGACGTTTGTGCGAATTATGTTGCCGAGGATGCTTGTTTCGCCAACGAGGGGCTTGTATGCCGATGGAATGTGGATGTTGTGGTAGTGATTGTTGATGGCTTCGACGATGAGCCAGTCGATGAGTGGATAGTCGGGTCGGGTGATGATGCGAATCATGTCGGCCGTCATCTGCCGGTGACTGTCGCGGAGGGGGAGGGAGGAGTAGAGATTTTCGAGAACTTGGTGAACGATAGAGCCGTAGGTGCTTGAATCGACGTAGTCGACGAGCTCGTTTTCGGTGTTGAATCGTTCGACGTATTGGAGGTAGAATTGTAGTGGGCAGTTGATGTATGTGTTGATGGAACTTGCCGACAGGTTGAATCCGCTGTTGGGGGTGGTGAAGCGCCGGAGCTTCTCCATGATGGTCGGAGTCTTTGCTACAGATGTTGCTTCGTAGTTGAATAGCGGTTGAGGGAATGATGCCTGTATGTGGGTGATGTTTTTGCCGTTGCGCAGGTATATGAGCTGAGATATGTAGCGTGACATTTCGCTACTGCGAGTTCCGCCGACTGTGCGAGAGTCGTAGAGTAATGTGACGTTTTTTGCACGGGCAATGAGTCGGTAGAAGTAGTAGGCGAAGATGCTTTCCTGAAAGTCGGTTGTGGCCATGCCATAGGCTTTGCGCAGAATGTCGGGGATGAAAGAGCGAGTGTATTGCTTGCGCGGAAATATGCGCTCGTTCATTGACATGACGAGAATGTTGGAGAAGTCGAGAGCTCGGGTTTCGAGCATGCCCATAATCTGAACTCCTTTGAGAGGTTCGCCGACGAAGTTGACGGTGTCGCCTTTGATTGTGCGGTCGACGAGGTGGATGAATGTGAAAGCATCCATTTCGGTGCCGAAAGTTTCGATGGCACTGAATAGAGTGGCTACGGAAGAACGGTAGGATTCGAGAAAGTGGTGTTGCAGGCGGTCGGTGTCGCCGAGGTGTGACATTAGGAAGTCGACAATGGCGATGAGTTTGTCGGCAATCGATGCCGGCGATTCTTTTCGGCTAATCGGTGCAAATATCGGGAATAGCGTCGGCGAAAATTCCATGATGACTTCCGGTGCGACGGTGAAAAGTCGGCGCGATTGTATGGCTGTGCCAATGTCGCGGGCTCCGTCGGGGTCGATGCTGTAGACGAGGGGCATGGAGAGGAGTGAGCGAACATCGTCGTAGTAGTAGCCGGTGATGTTGCCGTCTTTGCGTCGGGCGTTTCGCTGAAGGTGGCTGATGCTTGACATTAGTGCGGCGATGGGCGATAGGCGCATAGGGAATCCCATAGTGACGTTCATCTCAGATATGCTCGGCGGAATGGAGTGGATGAGCGGAATGAAGAGGGATTCGTCGGGAAGAACAACGGCTGTGTTGATGTTGTCTTTTTCGGTATGTATGATGCCTTCGGAGTGCCATCGGTCGAGTGTGGCACCGGCCATTTTTACTTGCCCTACGCTTGATGGTATGCCGATGATGCTGATGTCGGGAACAGTCGTGAACGGCTCGTCGACAAATGATGCCGGCGATGGAAATTCTTCTTTGTTTTTGCGGATGAAGCGTCCGGCTTTGTTGTCTTCCTGAAGTAGTTCGGGAGAATTGAAATCCCAATAAAATTCGGCTTTTCCGAGAGCTTTGAGTCGACGGAAAATTTGTAGCTCAGATGTGGTGAGCACGTTGAATCCGACGAATACGTATTTGGAGAATGGGAGTGTGGAGGCATCTTCGCGTCGAATGGCTTCGGCGGCATTTCGATAGAGCGCGCCGGAGGTGGTGAGCCCACGTGCGGCAAGGGCGTCGATGTAGGAGTGGTAGAGCGGAGCGAGTACTTCCCATAGCTTAACGAAGCGTCCGCCGGCAATTTCGCCACTGTTTATGGCGTGTCGCCAGAATGTTTCCGGTTCGGCATCGGGCATTTCGTTGTCCCAGTATCGTCGAATGATTTCAATCTGCTCTTCGGTGAGGTAGTTGCTTCCGATTTCTTTGAGTCGCTCAAGGTTGGTGAACAGCTTGTCGGGGTCGACGAGGTAGCGGTCGACATCGTTGAAGTCGCTGACGAGCATTTCGCCCCAAAAGATGAATTTGTCGAATGATGTCGCGATTTCGGGGTTTAGCTTGGCGTAGCAGTTGAAGAGAGTGAATAGCATTTCGTAGCGCGTGGCTTCGGCGAGGTCGGAGAAGGAAGCTACGAATCCGGAGATGTCGGTGATGGCCGGAAGTATGTAGGAGCGACCTTGGAGCTGCGACTCGATGTGTTGCATTAAAAATGCCATGCTTCGCTTGTTTGGGAGGATGAAGCATGTTTCGGCGAGTTCGTCGAGCGATCCGGAGGTGTAGACTTGGGCTACGCGGCCGAGAAATGATTGGTGGGTCATTTCAGCAGGAGTATGACTTTTATGGCAACATCAAAGTTGACGATTTTGCCGTTGCAGTTTCCGGCAATTTCGTTTTTTGCTTTTTCGAATGTTTCCATCAGTTTTTCGACATTGCGCTCGGTGATGAAGCGCGAAAAGTTGGTGCTGAACTGCTCTTCGCTGTTGTTTAGGTAGATGAGTTCGGGGATGCGGAAGTTGTAGATGAAGTTTTCGCGCAACATGCGGATGGCGTATTCGTAGAATCGCACTTCTTTTTCGCGTCCGTCGGCGGCGAGCTCGTTTGCCCATTGTCGGAGGTCGCGTACTTTTCGTTGGTATGCGAATCGCATGAGCGATTTGAATCGTTCGAAAGCGGCATCGGCGAGGTCGCTTTCGAACGTATTTCGCTCAGCAATAATCATATTGCCTTTAGATATGTGGGCGAGTCCGGCAGCTTCTGCGGGGGTGATGGCGTGGCGACGCATCAGCTCTGCTGCGATTGTTTCGTCGGGGAGCGGACGGCAGGAGAGTCGCTGAAGTCGGGAGTAGACTGTGGGTAAAATTTCGCGTGGTTTGTCGCTGACCAGAACGAATATTGTGTCTGAGAATGGCTCTTCGATGATTTTGAGCAGTTTGTTGGCTGCTTCAGGTACCATTAGTTCCGGAAGCCACCAAAGGACTACTTTGTATTTTGCGGTGACTGCAGTGAGCGAAAGTTTATGTAGCAGTTCGGAGCTTTCGGTAACGTAGGTGGTGGGTCGGGCGTTTTTTTTGTCGAATGTGGCTGCCCATTCTTCGGAGTCGAGATATATGCGGTCTTTGATGAAGTCGCGCCATGAGTCGATGAACATATCGGAGACTGGCGCGGAGGTCATTTTATCGAGTTTGACAACCGGAAACACGAAGTAGGTGTCGACGTGGTTGAAAGATTGATGTTGCAGACATGACGGGCAGTGTCCGCAGGGTTCGCCATCGGGAGTTCTGTTTGTGCAGTGAAGGTATTGCACGAATGCTCTGGCGAGGGCGAATTTGCCTATGCCTTCGGTTCCTTCGAGTATCAGGGCATGGGGTATGCGGTCGGTGTCGACCATTTCGCGTAGTCGTCGTTTTACGTCTTCGTGTCCGGGTATGTCGATAAATTTCATCAGAGAACTTGTTCTAAGATTCGTTTGACGCTTCGAGTGGCATTTAGCGAGTATAGGTGGACGGATTTGTAGCCGTTGGCGTAAAGGTCTTTCATTTGTTCGGCACACCATTCGACGCCAACGTCTTTGGCCGCATTGTCATTGGGGCATTGCATGATTTCGCGAGCGAGCTCTGATGGGAGGTCGACGTGGAATACTTTTGGCAGTACGGTCAGCTGTGCTTTGGATACAATGGGTTTGATGCCCGGGATGATGGGTACGTTGATGCCTGCTTCGCGACAGCGTTTGGCGAAGTCGTAGAAGCGGTTGTTGTCGAAAAACATTTGTGTGACGATGTATGATGCTCCGGCGTCGACTTTGTTTTTGAGCCACATGATGTCGATTTCGGGGTTTGGTGCTTCGTCGTGTTTTTCGGGATATCCGGCTACGCCGTAGCTGAAGTTGGGGAGTGAGTTTGCGTCGATGTCCATCGATGTACCGTCGATGAAGAGTCCTTTGTTGAAGTCATTGACTTGCTGTATGAGCTCTGATGCGTGGCTGTGACCACCTTCGACGGGTGTGAATCGGCGTTCGTGGTGTGCTTTGTCGCCACGGAGGAGAAGGAGATTTTTGATGCCGAGGAAGTTGAGGTCGATGAGTGCGTATTCGGTCTCTATTTTGGAGAATCCGCTGCATATCATGTGGGGTACGGCTGTGATATTGTAGCGGTGTTTGATTGCGGCGGCTACGGCTACCGAGCCGGGTCGGGCGCGCTCTGTGACGCGCTGGTAAAGTCCGTCGGCAGTGGATTTGTAGACGAGTTCGCTGCGGTGGGATGTGATGTTGATATATGATGGTTTGTGCTCCATTATCGGGTCGATGTTGGAGAACAGGCTTTCGATGCTTTTTCCTTTGATGGGTGGTAGGACTTCGATTGAGAAGCCTCTGTCGCCACGTTTTTCGATTATTTCGGGTATTGTCATAACGAAGTGTGGATGAATGGGTGTATTACCAATACAAAAATAATAAAAAAACAACTCCGACCGACTTGTATAGCCGACCGGAGCTGAATTTTTTATCTGGACGGCTTATTAAGCCTTGTACATGTCCACTTGTTCGGGTGTGAACTTGGCAATGAAGTCGGCATGTTTAGCCACTTCAGCTTGTGCAAGTTTGTTGTATACTTCGGCTGAACGTGTGAATGATTCGTTGACTTGTGCATCGCTAAGGAGGAGGTAGCTCATGATGATGCATCCTGCCATTTCGACGAGTCGACGAGCGAGGAAGTCGATGTAGTCTCCTTCTTTGACAGCAGTGACTGTAGCAACAGCTGCTTCGTAGCGGGCGGTCATGTCAACGAGGTTGTCGTGAATCCACTGCAGTTCGGGCTTGACTTCTTTTGCTTCGTAGCTCTTGATGAGGTTCAAATAAGTGCCAGTGGTGACGTGGCGGATTGCCGCTACGACCTGAAGCTGAGTAGTGCCTTCGTAGATGGATGTGATGCGTGCATCGCGATATACGCGTTCGCATGCGTAGTCTTTCATGAAGCCTGAGCCGCCGTGAATCTGAATGCAGTCGTATGCGTTCTGGTTGCAGTATTCGCTACCCATACCTTTGACGAGGGGAGTGTAAGCATCAGCCATTTTGCTGTATTGCTTCATTTCTTTGCGTTCGTCGGCTGTGAGGCTGCGCTCTTTGGCGATGTCTTCGTAAACTTTGTAGACGTCGACGAAACGAGAGGTTTCGTAAAGGAGCGAGCGAGAAGCGTCGAGCTTGGCTTTCATTACGGCGAGCATTTCGTAGACTGCGGGGAATTCGATGATGGCTTTACCGAATTGCTTGCGGTCTTTAGCATATGCAAGTGCTTCGCGGTAGGCGCGTTCGCTAACGCCGACAGACTGAGCGGCGATGCCGAGGCGTGCGCCGTTCATGAGTGCCATTACGTATTTGATGAGTCCGAGGCGACGTGAGCCACAGAGTTCGGCTTTGGCATTTTTATAGACGAGTTCGCAGGTGGGTGAGCCTTTGATACCCATTTTGTTTTCGATGCGACGTACAGTTACGCCACCATCGCGCTTGTCGTAGATGAACATTGATAGGCCACGTCCGTCTTTTGTGCCTTCTTCAGAACGTGCGAGGACGAGGTGGATGTCGCTGTCGCCGTTGGTGATGAAGCGTTTTACACCGTTAAGACGCCATGTGCCGTCGGGCTGTTCGGTGGCTTTGAGCATTACTGACTGAAGGTCGGAACCTGCGTCGGGCTCGGTGAGGTCCATTGACATTGTTTCGCCGTTGCAAACGCGGGGGATGAAGCGGCTCTTTTGGTCTTCATCGGCAAATTCGTAGATTGTTTCGGCGCAGTCTTGCAGACCCCAGAGGTTTTCAAATCCGGTGTCGGCACGGCTAACGATGTCGGCTGCCATCATGTAGGGAGTGATGGGGAAGTTCAGACCACCAAGACGGCGGGGCATTGCCATACCCATGAGTCCGGCTTTGCGGCAGAGTTCGAGGTTTTCGGCGGTGCCGGCAGCGTACTGAACGTGTCCGTCAACAACGTGGGGACCTTCGTGGTCGACTGATTCTGCATTTTCGGCGATTTTGCCACCGCAGATTTCACCTACGATTTCGAGAACTTTGTCGTATGAGTCCATAGCGTCCTCGAAGTTCATGGGTGCGTAGTCGAACTTTTCGGCATCAGCGAAGTTGCGTTCTTTGAGTTCGACGATCTTTTGCATCAATGGGTGATTGAGGTGATGCTTCAGATCGGGATTGTCGTTATAAAAGTTTGCCATTGCAATTTATGTTTAATTTTAGATTTTTCGTTCTCCGAAGAGAACGATCCTATGCTATCAAATGATGAAAAGAATTATTTTGAGTTCTTTTTGTAGTATTTGATGAGCTTGGGAATAACGTCTTCGATGTTGCCGGTGATAACGTAGTCGGCGATGGTGTTGATGGGAGCTTCGGGATCATTGTTGATAGAAATGATAATCGAGCTTTCCTGCATGCCGGCAATGTGCTGAATCTGTCCGGAGATACCGCAAGCGATGTAGAGTTTGGGGCGTACGGTGACGCCGGTCTGTCCGATCTGACGGTCGTGTTCGGTGAATCCGGCGTCGACAGCAGCACGAGAAGCACCTACTTCGCCACCGAGTGTGTTGGCAAGTTCGAAGAGGAGGTCGAAGTTTTCTTTGCTACCTACGCCGTAGCCACCGGCTACGATGATGGGAGAGTTTTTGATGTTTATTTTCGACTTTTCGATGTGTCGGTCGATGATTTCAACAACGAAGTCTTCGGGCTTAACGTATTTGTCGGGATCGAGGTTGATGACTTGTGCTTTGTGGTCGGCATTGAAAATCTGCTTTTTCATGACACCTTCGCGCACTGTGGCCATCTGAGGACGACATTCGGGGTTGACGATTGTAGCAACGATGTTGCCACCGAATGCGGGACGAATCTGATAGAGGAGTTCGTCGTAGCTTTTGCCTGTTTTGGGGTCGGTGTGAGGGCCGATTTCGAGTGATGTGCAGTCGGCGGTGAGTCCGCTGTGAAGGCAAGACGAAACGCGAGGACCGAGGTCGCGACCGATACATGTTGCACCCATGAGGCATATCTGCGGCTGTATTTCGCGGAAGAGGTTTATGATTATTGCCGCGTGGGGATTTGAAGTGTAGGGGTACAGGCGACGGTCGTCGACTTTGTAAACGACGTCTGCTCCGTAGGGCTCTATCTGTTTTTCGATGTCGGCGAGTTCGCTGCCAATAACGATTGCTTCAAGGTTGACGCCGAGGGTGTTGGCGAGTTCGCGTCCTTTGGTGAGGAGTTCGAGGCTAACGTCGGCGATTTTGCCGTCCTCGTACTCGCAATATACTATTAAATTGTTCTTATCTGACATGATAATGCTTTTGAAGTATTTTTAGACGGATTTGTATCAGCCGATTGTATGATTGGCTATCAATTCCTTGGTTAAGTTTTCGATTTGTTCGTCGTCGTTTTCGAGTCGGAGGCTTTCTTTGGCAGTGAATACTACGTTTTCGATAGCTTTAACCTTTGTGGGTGATCCTGCCAAACCGATTTGTTCGGGGTCGGCTTCAACGAATGCGGCGCTCCATTCAGGGATGTTGAGGTAGGGACGCGATTCGAGGAGCTGCTGAATTTCGGGGCTCTTCGATGCTTTTTCGGTTGAAGAAGCGGCGTGTTTGTATTTCTGAAGACGCACGGCATTGCGAGGACGGCAGTCGGCGGCGGAGCCGTTGACTGTAACGACGCAAGGGAGGGGCGCTTTAACGGTTTCGACACCGTTTTCAAGACGACGCTTAACGATGACGTGTCCGTCTTTGAGTTCGAGAATTTCTTCGGCGTAAGTTACCTGCGGAATGCCGAGCTTTTCGGCAATCTGGGGACCAACTTGAGCGGTGTCGCCGTCGATGGCTTGACGACCACCGAGAATTATATCGTAGTTGCCGAATTTTTTAACAGCTTGAGCGAGAGAATATGAAGTAGCCAGAGTGTCGGCACCACCGAGAGTGCGGTCGGTAAGTACGATGCCACCGTCGGCACCACGGAACATGGCTTCGCGAATGATTTCAGAAGCGCGTGGCAGTCCCATAGTGAGCAGTGTAACTGTCGAGCCGGGATTGGCGTCTTTCAGGCGGAGTGCCTGCTCAAGTGCGTTGAGGTCTTCAGGGTTGAAGATGGCAGGGAGGGCAGCACGGTTGATGGTGCCGTCTTCTTTCATTGCATCTTTGCCCACGTTGCGAGTGTCGGGCACCTGCTTGGCAAGCACGATGATGTTTAGACTCATACTGATATTATTAAATTACTAATTATCTGTTTGTATTGGCGAGCAAAGGTAAAAAATTTGGGTTTAAGTTGCAAATTAAGAACCTTAAAGGAGGTTTAAGGGGGTGTTATTGCGCTGTGACCTAAATTTTTTAGTCGCGTCCTGTTCCATCGAAGCAGTGTGTGCAGATTTTGCATTTGGGGAGTCCAATAGACTCTACGACGTTTTCGATGGAGCTGAAGCGGAGTGATGTCAGTCCGAGTCGTTTGCGAATTTCTTCGACGAGACGGTTGTATTCCGGGCTGCCAGTTGTTGAATATTTGTCGAGGTTTGCGTTCGGGTCGCCTTCGAGCTCGGCTATGATACGGCGGGTGATTAGTTCGAGGTCGCCTTTCGAGGAGCTGAAGTTGAGGTATTTGCAAGAGTGGATAAGTGGGGGACAGCTGATGCGAATGTGGACTTCTTTGGCTCCGGATTCGTAGAGGTCGTCAACGTTGTCGCGAAGCTGTGTGCCTCGAACGATTGAGTCGTCGCAGAACATTACGCGTTTGTCTTTGAGCATTGCTTTATTGGGTATGAGCTTCATTTTAGCTACGAGTTCGCGACGCTCTTGAGAGCTTGGGGTAAAGCTGCGAGGCCATGTCGGGGTGTATTTTACGATGCCGCGTTTGTAGGGTATTCCTTTGCCTTCGGCATATCCGAGAGCCATGCCGATGCCTGAGTCGGGTACGGCTCCAACGAAGTCGACTTCTGTGTCGTCTTCTTTGCCCATGGCGAGTCCGGAGGCGTAGCGCATTTCGTCGACGTTGCGTCCTTCGTATTCGCATACGGGGTAGCCGTAGTATGTCCAGAGGAATGCACATATTTGCATGTCTTCTTCGGGTTTGCGAAGCTGATGGATGCCGTCGGCTGTAAATTCGACGATTTCACCCGGTCCGACGTTGTAGCAGATGTCGAATCCGAGGTTGGGGAATGCGCAAGATTCGGATGCTGCGGCGTAGCCGTCGTCGCTTTGCCCTAATATAATAGGTGTGCGTCCGAGGCGGTCGCGAGCGGCAATGATTTTACCATCGAATAGGAGGAGCATTGAGCATGAGCCTTTGACGCGTCGATAGACGTTTTCGATGCCGGAAACGAAGTCGGTGCCCTCGCATATTAGCGCGGCTATCATTTCTGTTGGGTTCAGCAGGTCGTAGCTGTGTTCGCAGAAGTGATGGCCTTTGGCGAGTAGGTCTTTTTCGAGTCGCTCGATGTTGTTGATTCGTCCGACTGTGACGATGGCGAATTTACCGAGGTGGCAGTTGACGATAATCGGCTGAGCGTCGGTGTCGCTGATGACTCCGATGCCTGTGTTTCCGCTGAATTTTCCGAGTTCGCTTTCGAATTTTGTGCGGAAGTATGAGTTTTCGATGTTGTGAATCGAGCGTCCGAAGATGCCGTTGTGGCAAGTGGCTATGCCGGCACGTTTTGTGCCCATGTGGCTGTTGTAGTCAACGCCATAAAAGAGGCGGTCGATACATGGCTTTTTGGCTGCAATGCCGAAGAATCCTCCCATAAGAAGTAGTGTTGGTTAGAAGTTTGATTTTATAATCAAAAAGTTGAACGGGAGCCTGACTGTAGTCTGTTTGACTTTAGTCGACTCCCGTCCATGTGAGTAGGTTAGTTATTTTGTTGCTTGTTTTGTTCGATCCACTTTCGGGCGTTGACAAATGCGTCGATCCACGGAGTAACATCGTCGTTGCGGTGAGCTTCGGGGTAGTATGCGCATTGCCAGGGGAAAATGGCGCGTTCAAGGTGTGGCATCATTGCAAGATGTCGACCGTCGGCAGAACAAAGTCCGGCAACAGCGGCTCTCGAACCATTTGGATTGCCGGGGTAGGCTGAGTAGTTGTATTTGAGGACTACGTTGTAGTTGTCCATCGACATGGGGAGCTTGAAGCGTCCTTCACCGTGGGCAACCCAAATGCCTGTTTTAAGCCCGGCAAGTGAGCCGAACATTACAGAGTTGTTTTCGGGGATGGTTACACCGATAAACTGCGACTCGAACTTGTGGCTGATGTTGTGTTCCATCGTGGCCTTTTTGGCATGGTCGGGGTTGACGAGGTTGAGCTCCATCATGAGCTGACAGCCGTTGCAGACGCCGAGAGAAAGTGTGTCCGGGCGTTTGTAGAAGTTTTCGAGTGCGGCTTTTGCTTTGTCGTTCCAAAGGAATCCGCCAGCCCATCCTTTTGCCGAACCGAGTACGTCGGAGTTGGAGAAACCACCGCAGAAGACAATCATGTTGACATCTTCGAGTGTTTCGCGTCCGCTCATGAGGTCGGTCATGTGTACGTCTTTGACGTCGAATCCTGCAAGGTAGAGCGAGTAGGCCATTTCACGGTCGCCGTTTACGCCCTTTTCGCGGATGATGGCAGCGCGGATGCCTGATTTTTCGTGGCGTCCGCGTACAAGTCCGCGTGATTCGAGTGAGCCTTTGAATCCGGCCGGCAGGCGGTAGCGAATGGGCTGCTTCTTGTAGTTTTCGAATCGAGCGGTGGCGCATTCTTTGCCGCTCTGTTCGCAGTCGAGCAGGTATGAAGTGCGGAACCAAACGTCGCGAAGGGCGTCGATGTCGAATGTGTGGGTTGTACCGTTGTGGCTGAGGCTGATGGTGCGTTCGGCAATCGGAGAACCGATATTCATGAATTTGACTCCGGCTTCAGCGAGTGCACGTTCGGCGGCTTCGCGCTTACCTTCGGCAATTTGGATTACCATTGCGGGGTTTTCAGCGAAGAGAATCTTCACAATGTCGCTTTCACCGCCTGCTACGAAGGCTTCGGTGTTGAGGGCGATACCGCCGTTGGTGTTGGCAAAGGTCATTTCGAGCAGAGTGGTGAGCAGACCACCGGCAGAAATGTCGTGTGCAGCGAGGATTGAGCCGCGCTTAACGAGGCGCTGTATGGCGTTGAATGTCTTGACGAACTGTTCGGGGTTGGTGACTGTTGGTGCGTCAGAGCCGATTTTGTTGAGGCTCTGGGCAAGAGCAGAACCGCCGAGACGTAGAGCGTCGGACGAGAAGTCGATGTAGTAGAAGGCCGATTTAGTGCGACGAGCCACGGGGCTGACGGTGCGTTTTACATCGGATACTTCGCCGGCAGCCGAGATAATGACAGTGCCGGGGGCGTATACTTTGTCGTTGCCGTATTTTTGTGTCATCGAGAGGCTGTCTTTGCCTGTCGGGATGTTGATGCCGAGTGCGCAAGCGAAGTCGCTACAAGCTTCTACGGCGCGGTAGAGAGCGGCGTCTTCACCGGCATTTTTGCACGGCCACATCCAGTTGGCACTGAGCGATACGGAAGCGAGTCCTTTTTTAAGAGGTGCGCCAACGATATTGGTGAGTGACTCGGCAATTGCCATAACAGAACCTTTGGCAGAGTCGGCAAGAGCTACTTGGGGTGCATGACCGATAGATGTGGCTATGCCGGCACGTCCGTTGTAGTCGAGAGCTACAACTCCGCAGTCGCTGAGAGGCAGCTGGATTTCACCCTGACATTGCTGACGAGCAACCTTACCGGTAACTGAGCGGTCGACTTTGTTTGTAAGCCAGTCTTTACATGCAACGGCTTCGAGCGAGAGGACACCACGGATGTATTCATCGAGGTTGGCTGCATCGGTCTGCGCGTCGGCGTAAGTGCGGTTGACTGTAGAGTCTGTCATTACGGTGCGCGGTGAGTTGCCAAACATGTCGGCGAGTGCGAGGTCTATGGGCTTAACACCGTCTTTGCGTTTGAATACGAAGCGTTCGTCGGCTGTGGTCTGTCCTACGACGTAGAGAGGCGAGCGTTCGCGGTCGGCAACTTTGCGGATGTAGTCGATATGTTCTTCGTCGACTACCAGACCCATGCGTTCCTGGCTTTCGTTTCCGACAATTTCTTTTGCCGAAAGGGTTTTGTCGCCGATGGGAAGTGCATCGAGGTCGATGTGTCCACCGGTTGCTTCAACAAGTTCGCTGAGTGCGTTGAGATGGCCGCCTGCGCCGTGGTCGTGGATAGATACGATGGGGTTGTTGTCGCTTTCGGCCAGTGCGCGAATTACGTTAGATACGCGCTTCTGCATTTCGGGGTTGGCACGCTGTACGGCGTTGAGCTCGATAGAGTTGTCGTACTGTCCTGTTTCAACAGAAGAAACTGCGCCACCGCCCATGCCGATGCGGTAGTTGTCGCCACCCATAACAACGACTTTTTCTCCCGGAGTCGGGATGCCTTTGAGGGCGTCTTTGCGAGCTGCGAATCCAACACCTCCGGCAAGCATGATGACTTTGTCGTAGGCGTACATGCAGCCGTTTTCATCGTGTTCGAAGGTGAGGAGTGAACCGCAGATGAGTGGCTGTCCGAATTTGTTGCCGAAGTCGGATGCTCCGTTAGAGGCTTTGATGAGGATGTCGGCAGGAGTCTGGTAGAGCCATACGCGAGGATTCATCATGAGTTCCCATTTGTGTTCGGGGCTCATGCGGGGGTATGATGTCATGTAGACGGCTGTGCCGGCAATAGGAAGACTTGCTTTACCTCCACCGAGTCGGTCGCGAATTTCGCCACCGGTACCAGTTGCGGCACCATTGAAGGGCTCAACGGTGGTGGGGAAGTTGTGAGTTTCAGCTTTGAGCGAAATTACAGTGTCAATTTCTTTGACATCGAACATTCCGGGGCCTTCCGGGTTTTGCGGATAGAATTGATCTACGCGAGGACCTTTTACGAATGCTACGTTGTCTTTGTATGCAGAAACGAGGTCGTTGGGGTTGACCTGTGATGTCTTTTTGATGAGTTTGAAGAGCGAGAGGGGCTTTTCTTCGCCATCAATTACAAATGTTCCGTTGAAGATTTTGTGACGGCAGTGTTCGGAGTTAACCTGAGAGAAACCGAATACTTCGCTGTCGGTGAGAGGACGGCCAAGTTTTTCAGCGAGCTCGCGGAGGTATTTTTCCTCATCGGGGCTGAGTGCCAGACCTTCTTTTTTGTTGTATTCGGAAATATCGTCAATGTAGACGATGGGCTCCGGACGACGGTCTGTGTGGAATACTCGACTGTTGAGACCATCAGGGTATGAGCGCTGAAGCATTTTGTCGAATCGAGCTTCACCTTCGCGAACGCGGGTGAATTCTTCGATACGAGTAATGCCTTCGATTCCCATGTTTTGAGTTATCTCTACGGCATTAGTGCTCCAAGGCGTTGTCATTTCCTTTCGAGGACCAACGAATTGTCCTTTTACTGAAGTGGATGTGAGGGGGGCGGCGCCACCGAAGAGCCACGAAAGTTTTTCTTTTTCGATATCAGAAAACTTGTGGTCGGTTTCAACGGCAATCACTGTTGATGCACCTTTCTTAAAAAATACTACCATACTAATCAGTGTAGCGTTATATAACGGATGGTGATGTGATGTTGAAAATGCAAATTTACATATTTTCCTTTATAGTTTGGCTGTTTGTAAGGCGAAAAATGTCGATGTCTTCGGGTATCGCATCGATGGGGATGGGGAGTATTTTTTCGTCGTCATCGATAATTATAGCCAGTAGTTTTGATTGGATATATATTTTGCGTATTCTGCTCCATTGAATGATGCTCGGCTCCGGTGGCTCGGGGTGAAATTCATTTGGCGTAAAATGGAGTGTGATGTTTCGGCCTTCGACAAATCTAACATACTTTGGTGGAATTACTTTTGTGGCCCACGGAGTGAGGGTGTATGAAAAGTAGATGCCACCGATAATAATAGGGCGGACGATGAGGAAGAGCATAATGTTGATCATCAGCCAACGAATGTCGAGAATAGAGAGTATGGCGAGTATTGTGACCGGAATGGCTATAGTCCACCAGTAGCGGGAGTGCCACCGCCGTGCGTGTAGGCCGAAATATTGAGAAGGAGAGGTCTTAAACTCTTGGGTTGTAAATTCGATTTGTGGCATTTGCCTAAAACTTTCAGCGCGTCAGCTACCATGATGGAGCGACGCGCTGAATTTAAGGGATTAGTCAAGTTTGTGTATCACCAGACCCGACCGAAGTTTCGGTTCGAACCAGGTGGTTTTGGGTGGCATGATATTGCCGGTGTCGGCAATGTCGATGAGTTGTTTCATGCTTACGGGGTAGAGCGCCAATGCAACAGCCATTTCTCCACTGTCGACGCGGTGTTTTAGTTCGCCTAATCCGCGAATGCCGCCGACGAAGTCGATACGCTTGTCGGAGCGGAGATCGGTTATGCCGAGGATGTCGCGGAGGATGAGGTCGCTCGAAATGGTGACATCGAGTACGCCTATGGGGTCGTTGTCGTTGTAGCGACCTTCACGAGGTGTGAGCGAGTACCATTTTCCTGCGAGATAGAGCGAGAAGTTGTGGAGGCATTGGGGCTGGTAGATTTCTGTGCCTTTGTCTTCGACGATGAAGTCTTTGTCGAGCGCAGCAAGAAATTGCTCAGGGGTATGACCATTGAGGTCGCGCACTACACGGTTGTAGTCGATAATCTTGAGGTGGGAAGCGGGGAAAGCCACGGCAAGGAAGTAGTTGTATTCCTCGTCGCCACGGTGGTTAGGGTTGGCTTTTGCTTTTTCGTTGCCTACAAGAGCGGCAGCAGCCGTGCGGTGATGTCCATCAGCGATATACAGATACGGAATCTTTGCAAATTCGTCGGTGATTGTGGCGATTTGCTCTTTGTCGTTGACAACCCAAAAGTGATGACCAAATCCGTCGGGCGCGGTGAAGTCGTATTCGGGCTCACCGGCGGTGACGTCTTTTATGATTTTTTCAAGGGTTTCGTTGTCGGGGAATGCGAAGAATACCGGCTCAATGTTGGCGTTGTTGATGCGTACGTGTTTCATGCGGTCTTCTTCTTTGTCGCGACGAGTGAGTTCGTGCTTTTTTATGCGCTCGTTCATGTAGTCGTCGACGTTGGCGGCAATGACAATACCATATTGTGTGCGACCGTCCATTGTCTGAGCATATATGTAGTAGTGCTCTTCGGGGTCTTGCACGAGCCAGCCCTTGTCTTGAAACATGTTGAAGTTTTCGATGGCTTTGTCGTAGACGCAGGCATCGTGTTCGTCGACTTCGGGGCTGAAATCGATTTCGGGTTTGATGATGTGGTATAGCGATTTAGGATTGCCGTCGGCTTCGGCGCGAGCTTCATCGGAGTTTAACACGTCGTAGGGACGTGAAGCAACTTCGGTGACAAACTCGCGCGGAGGACGAATGCCCTTAAAAGGTTTTACTTTGGCCATGATGGGTTGTTTTTTATGGATTAGAGATTGTAAAAGTATGTGTTTATCGTATGATGGTTTGTTCGCGGTCGGGACCTATAGACACGATGGCGATAGGTGTTTCAAGTTCGCGTTCCAGGAATTCGATGTATGCTTTGAATTGAGCGGGGAATTCTGATTCGCTCTTCATGCCGGTCATGTCGGTCTTCCAACCGGGGAGGGAGGTGTATATAGGTTCGATTGTTCCGTCTTCGATGGAGAAGGGGAAGTTTTCGGTGGTTTCACCATTGACACGGTAGGCTGTGCAGGCTTTGATTTCGTCGAAGTCGTCGAGTACGTCGCTCTTCATCATGATGAGTTTTGTGACACCGTTAATCATGATGGCGTATTTGAGAGCAACGAGGTCGATCCAACCGCAACGACGTTCGCGACCGGTGACAGCACCATATTCGTGACCGAGGTCGCGGATGCGCTTTCCGGTTTCGTCGAAAAGTTCGGTGGGGAAAGGACCGCTACCTACGCGAGTGCAATATGCTTTGAAGATGCCGAATACATCACCGATGCGATTGGGGGCAACACCAAGGCCTGAGCATGCGCCGGCGGTGACGGTGTTTGAAGATGTGACAAACGGATACGAACCGAAGTCGATGTCGAGCATAGTGCCCTGAGCACCTTCGCAGAGAACTTTCTTGCCATTTTTGAGGCAGTTGTTGATGAAAAATTCGCTGTCGATGAGATCGTAGGTCTTGATATATTCGATAGCTTCGAGCCATTCGTTTTCGAGGGTGGAGAGGTCGGGATTTTCCCCAAGTGTCTTAAGGCGAGCAAGATGACGGTCTCTCGCGACAGCATACTTCCGTTCGAAGTCGTGGAGGGTGTCGCCGAGACGAAGACCGTTGCGGCTAACCTTGTCGGTGTATGTGGGACCAATGCCTTTTCCCGTTGTGCCGATTTTTGAGTCGCCTTTAGCTTTTTCGAGGGCGGCGTCGAGGAGTCGGTGGGTGGGGAGGATGAGGTGGGCTTTTTTGGATATTTTGAGGATGGAGCGGAGGTCGATGCCGGAGCGTTCAAGTTCTTCGGCTTCTTTGCGGAAGAGGACGGGGTCGAGAACAACACCGTTGCCTATCACGTTTGTCTGTCCGTGTTGGAAAATGCCTGAGGGGATGGAACGGAGAACGTATTTTTTGCCTTCAAATTCGAGGGTGTGTCCGGCATTTGGGCCACCCTGAAAGCGAGCTACTACGTCGTAGCGAGGAGTGAGAACGTCAACTACTTTACCTTTTCCTTCGTCGCCCCATTGGAGGCCTAAAAGTACATCTACTTTCATTTCTGGTATGATTGATATTGGTTTTACTCAAGAATTTTATTGCTCTTTCGAATTCGCATTTGTCGGCGGAAGCATCGCGAGCAGATGCCATAGATGTATAGGTCGGCATATATCGGATGGAAGTTGCCGTAGCGACGCGATTCGAGCATGGTCTCAATTTCGGTGTCTTTAACTTCTCGCACTTTTCCGCAGTGGGTGCATACGAGATGATGGTGGTTTGCCGGGCCGGTGGTCTTTTCGTATTGAGCGGGCTGGTTGCCGAAGGTGTGTCGGCGAACTAATCCGGCATCGGTGAGAAGCTCCATTGTGTTGTAGACGGTGGCACGGCTGACATGGTAGCCATCGGATTCGAGCGCGGAGTAGAGAGTGTCGATGAAAAAGTGGGTGTTCATGTCCATTACTTTTTCGAGAATGGCGAAGCGTTCGGGGGTCTTGCGCAATTTATGTTGTGACATATATTGCGTTAAGGTTGCCACGGCTGCCGTCTTTGTTTTTTCATCGCTCATTATGCCGACAAAGTTATATAATAATCACGAAAAAGCAAATTGCAATAGCTGTCAATTGGACTAAAAAACATAAATTTGCGGTATGAAAACAAAAACGTTAGCAGCCTTCGCGGCTTTGATTATCTCATTTGCGGCATCAGCCGCTTCAGTAACCAGCGGAAGTGTTCCAAAGGTAGTTCCGGCACTCAAGGAGTGGTGTTCATCGAAGGGTTCGTTTAAGATGCCTTCGAAGGGTTCAATCTCGGTAGGCGGCGACAGCGCATTGGTGTCGACAGCGCGTATTCTTGCCGAGGATTTGAAGGCGATGTTCGGGTATGACTACTCGGTAGTGAGCACTAATAAGAAGGGTGTGGCAACAGTGACTTTGGCTCTTGAGCCGGCCGACACGCTGAATGGTGTGGAGAGTTATCGTCTGAAAGTAGGTAAGAATGTTACAATCACAGCTCCAACGCAGACCGGCGTGATGTGGGGTACACGTACTCTGCTCCAGATGGTGCATACTTCGGAAGGTGTGCTTGCCAAGGGTAGCGCAGTGGACTGGCCTGACTTCCCTTCGCGCGGATTTATGCTCGATGCAGGTCGTAAGTTTTTTACAATGGATTTCTTGCGCGACTATGTGAGAATCCTCTCATTCTATAAGATGAATGAATTCCAGGTTCATCTGAACGATAACGGCTTTCCGCAGTTTTTTGACAATGATTGGGATAAGACTTATGCTGCATTTCGTCTCGAAAGCGACCGTTTCCCCGGTCTGACAGCTAAGGATGGTCATTATACGAAACAGGAATTTATCGATCTTCAGTGTTTTGCCGCTGAGCGTGGTGTAAATATTATTCCCGAAGTGGATATACCAGCGCATTCGCTGGCGTTTGTGCATTATCGTCCGGATCTGGGCAGCCGTGAATATGGTATGGATCATCTGGATATTAACAATCCTGATACTTATACGTTTGTTGACTCTCTGCTCGATGAGTATATCGGTGGTGAAGAGCCTGTGTTTATCGGCAAAGATGTGCATATCGGCACTGACGAATATAATAAGAAGGAGTCGGAAAAGTATAGATATTTTACCGACCGCTATCTGAAATATGTGATGAGCTATGGTAAGACTCCTCGTATGTGGGGCGGTCTTCGTTGGCTTAAAGGCGAAACTGAGGTCTTGGCTAAGGGTGTGACCGTGAATGCGTGGTCGTATGATTGGGTTGACCCTGTAAAGTCGCTTGAAGATGGCTATAAGTTGATAAATACGAATGACAGAAATCTGTATATAGTGCCCGGCGCAGGATATTATCGCGAATTTCTTGATGGAAAGTATCTCTATGAAACGTGGACTCCGTGGATGATGAACCACAAGGAAGTGATACCCGAGGGTACACCCGGAGTGGAGGGTGCGATGTTTGCAGTGTGGAACGACGTGTGTGGAAACGGCATTTCGCAGAAGGACGTGCATTATCGAGCATTCCCTGCTGTTCAGGTGATGGGCGAAAAACTGTGGAGAGGAAAGAACGAAAGTGTGTCGTATGACCAATTTAAGGCACTGTGTGACGTGATGCCGGAGGCTCCCGGTGTGGACATCAATCAGGCTCTTGACGATACGCTGACTATCTTTGCTGATACGACAGTAACGCTCACAGGTAAGAATACTGTGGCAACCGGACGTCTGGAAGCCGGATATCCCTATGCTGTAGAGTTTGAAATCAAAGCAGACTCGGTGCAGAGTAATTCGGGTGTGATATTCCAAAGTCCGAATGCTAAATTTTATGGTAACTGGGAGAATACCGGTCGTTTAGCGTTCTCTCGCGACGGATATACATTTGCCTTCCCAGCAGCTGTGCTTCCGGTGGGTAAGTGGATTAAGATTCGTGTAGAGGGAGATTGGCGCGGAACATCGTTGTATGTCGATGGTAAGCTGACCGACCGTCTGAAGGGAAGAACTCGCCGCGTGTATAACGAGAAATATGGCCGATTGGAAAATATGTATATGCACGAAACGCTGGTATTCCCACTTGAGGTGGCCGGTGATTCGATAAATGGCTTTAAGGGCGAAATCAGAAGTCTGAAAGTATTGCCTACCGCCAAGAAGTAAATAAAATCGATTATGATAGTAGGGCAGGCTCCTTTTTGGAGCCTGCTTTTTTTTTGTATGAAATTGCGGATTGAAAATAAATTTTAGTTGGGAAGAGCAGTTATCGTAGTTTTTATTATTTTTGCGATTGGGTTGGCGCGTCCAATCCACGACATATTAGAAGATAAAGAAGCGTTATGCTTATCTTGTGAATTGAAAACCTGAGAAACTTTCAAAATTAGCACAAGGGATGGCATAGTGGTTCTCACGTGTATCGCGTGGGCTGCTATTACCATATTCGTGCTAATGGGTTTTCTCAGGACCTTCAATTCAGATGTGGTGGCATTGCAGTTCCACGCTTTTGTGTTTATATAGATGGCTCTTTTGGGACTGGGGAGCATAAAGAGAGGAGAAACCATGAAAATGAGATTTATTAAGCGAGTGGTGCCATTGTTTTTTGTGGCTCTGATGATGTCTTGTGCTTCGGGAAAGTCAGTTGTGTCAAGCAATGTAGATTTAAGTAAGTATAAGTACGTCGTTTTTGGAAATAAGACTAACGGTGCGAGATCGTTGGATGATGTATTGCTTGCTGCGGAGAATAAAATATCGGAAACTAAATTAATTGTATTGTCATCATCAGAAGCGTTGATGATGAGAGATGGGGATGATGGAATTCTTACGCCTAATATTCATGTTTCAGAAGGATCTGCTATTGATTTGGTAGTTACATTTTACGATTATAAAACAGATCGAGTTGTGGCTGTTGTTAAAAGCCATGGATACGGACTGACAGGGGAAGATGATAAAAAATTTGCAGTCGGAGCATTGCATAAAAAACTTGTGAAGCTGTTTGGCAAGAAGTGAGTTTTTAATATAAGTAGTGTGTAACCAATTAAAAATATAATCGGCATGAAAAAGTTAGTATGTATAGTAGTTGCTCTGATGTCTGTTGTAGCTTCTTATGCACAGCAGGATGTGACGAAGTTTCTTGGTATTCCTGTAGATGGTAGCAAGTTGGAAATGTTGCGCAAGTTGAAAGGCAAAGGATTTAAGGCAGTGCCAAGCAATCCAGAAGTTTTGACAGGAGAATTTAATGGCCAGCAAGTTAACGTGTATGTTGCGACAAATAAAGATAAGGTTTGTCGTATAATGGTGGCGGATGTTAATTCTGTAGATGAGGGAGCTATTAAAATACGATTTAATCAACTTTGCAGGCAGTTTGAAAATAATCCTAAATATATTTCGGCACAAGAAAAGAATGAGATATCTGAAGATGAAAATATTTCGTATGAAATGACAGTAAATAAAAAACGGTATGAGGCTGTGTTTTATCAAAAGTCGAGTGCAGAGATGGATACAGCTGCTGTTTTTCAACGAATTATTCCTGAGTTGTTGGCAAATTTCACCCAGGAGGAAATAGGTAATCAGACAGATGAAGTCAAAGCTAAGATGATAGATTTAATCACGAAATATTTAATAGAAGATATGACAAAAAGATCAGTGTGGTTTATGATATCGGAAAAGTATGGTAAATATTATATAGCGATGTTTTATGATAATGAATATAATAGAGCGAATGGAGAGGATTTATAGTAGCGAGGAGATAAAATAATGAAAAAATGGCTGGCACGGAATTGTGTCAGCCATTTTTGGTATACGTGAATCAGCCTATTAATGTAGAGGAGTGGCGTATGAGCTTGGAAATGAGGCGACAAGAGAAAAATGTGGCGATGCCAGAGTTTTCGGACGGTAGATGGGATTTTCGGAGGATAAGAATCTGTGTGTAGAGGCGGCTTCGGCGATGAAGTTGCTTTAAGCGAAAATAAAAAATGTCCGTCACACGTGTGCATGTGTCGGACATTTTGATATGAATTAGGAGGATTTTATTTGATGTTTTCGCGAACCTGATCGAGGTATTGCTTCATGTCGTGCGAGTCGCGACGACGGATTATGTCGCGAAGTTTTTCGAGTTGGTTGCTAATCTTTTCGAGCTGTTCGGGGGTGTCGGGATTGAAGAGGATTTCGCTTAGCAGGAAGTCGTCTTCGCTCATCAGTCCTTTGGCGATTGCCATGTGGCGTTTGAATGTGGTGCCCGGTGCGTCCTGGTGTTTCATCGTTGAAGCAAACACGAGAGTAGAGGCGAAGGGTATGGAGAGAGAGTAGGCCACTGTGCGGTCGTGCTCGCGGAAGGTGTATTCTTCGATGTGCAGTCCGAGTCGGGTGTATAGGTCGCGGAAGAACACTCGTCCGAGATGGTCGCCCTCGCTGATGATGATGGCGTTTTCGTTTGCCAAATTAGAAAGAGAGGCAAACGTGGGTCCGAACATTGGGTGAGTGGAAACAAACGGGTGTCCGGCTTGTGCGTAAAATTCGGGGAGTCCGGTTTTGACGGACGAAATGTCGGATATAATGCAGCGCTGAGGAAGGTGGGGGAGAACGGCGTTGAATGCGTCGAGCGTGTGGCTGACGGTAGCGGCGTTGATCATGAGTTCCGGTTCAAATTCGTCGACTTCGTCGAGCGAAGAGAAACGCTGGGCGTTGAAGGTGAAGCGTAGACGCTTTTTGTCGGGGTCGTAGACAGCAACTTCGTGGTCGAACGATAGGAGGTCGGTGAAGAAAGACCCCATTTTGCCGGCTCCGAGAATAAGTATCTTCATATTGAATTATTGCATTCGGTCGTTAATGATTTCGATTTGCTGACGTACGGATTCGTCGTGAATGGCAAGCAATACGGTTTTGAGGAAGTCGGCGGCCATGTCCATTCCGACACCAGCTTCGACGCGCGTGCGGATTACGTCGTTGTATCGTCCGGCTTGTACGACGGGAATGCGATGTTCTTTTTTGTAACGACCGATTTCGCGCGAAACCTGCATGCGACGTCCGAGAACTTCGAGAAGCTCGTTGTCGATGCGGTCGATCTGCTGTCGGAGTAGAGCGAGGTTTTCGGTGGATTGCTTTGAATTGCGAATCACGAGAGTGTGGAGAATAAAGTTGAGAATTTCAGGAGTGACTTGCTGTGCAGCATCGCTCCATGCGCAGTCGGGGTCGCAGTGGCTTTCGACGATGAGTCCGTTGAAGCCCATGTCGAATGCTTCCTGTGAGAGAGGAGCTATGAGTTCGCGACGGCCACCGATGTGGGAGGGGTCGCAAATGATGGTCATTGATGGGAAGCGCAGACGCAATTCGATAGGGATGTGCCATTGAGGCATGTTTCGGTAGATGTGTTTGCCGTAGGTGCTGAATCCGCGGTGGATGGCTCCGAGCTTGCGTATGCCGGCGTTGTATATGCGCTGTAGTGCTCCAACCCACAATTCGAGGTCGGGGTTAACGGGGTTTTTTACCAGAACCGGGACGTCGGCATTCATGCTCTTGAGAGTGTCGGCGATTTCCTGCATGGCGAATGGGTTGGCCGATGTGCGCGCGCCAATCCAGAGGAGGTCGACACCGGCGTTGAGTGCGTCTTCGACATGCTGTTTGGTGGCAACTTCGGTGGCTGTGTACATGCCGGTGGTTTCTTTGACTTTTTTGAGCCATTCGAGTCCGGGAGTGCCTACGCCTTCAAATCCGCCTGGCTTTGTACGCGGCTTCCAGATGCCGGCACGGAAAATTTTGATGCCAAGCGATGAGAGCTGTTGTGCGGTTTCGAGAACTTGAGTTTCAGTTTCGGCACTGCAAGGGCCTGCTATGAAGAGTGGTTTTGTGGGGTCGATGCCTTCGAAGGTAATCGGCTGTAAATCGTCCATAGTTTCAGTAGGGGATATGAGGGGGATTGTTATTTATTGTTCATTGATTTGATGCGGTCGAGCGCGCGAAGCATATTTTCTTCAGTGGCGCAGAGCGAAAGACGGATGTAGCGGTCGCCGTTGTGACCGAAAATAAAACCGGGTGTGATGAAGACACGTGCTTCGTTGAGCACTTTATCGGCAACTGCTTCACTACTTGGAGCGGATTCGGGAATGCGTCCCCAAAGGAATAGTCCGCGTTGAGAGGGGTCGAAAGAGCAACCGAGTTCGGTCATGATCTGTTCGGCGATTTTGCGGCGAGAGGCGTAGACTGAGTTTAGTTCTTCAAACCATTCATGGCCTAATGTGAGGGCTTTTGCGGCAGCAAGCATTACGGGCTTGAATTGTCCGGAATCGACATTGGATTTTACTTTCAGAATCCACGAAACGAATGTGGGGTTTGAGGCGAGCATGGCTACGCGCCATCCTGCCATGTTGTGACTCTTGCTCAGTGAGTTCATCTCGATGCAGATGTCTTTGGCACCAGGAATTTGGAGGATGCTGAGGGGAGTGTCGTTGAGAATGAAGCTATAGGGATTGTCGTGGAGTAACACGATGGAGTGGCGCTTGGCAAAGTCGACGAGGCGTTCGAAAATGTCGATGCGTGCGGGTGCGCCTGTCGGCATGTGCGGATAGTTGACAATCATCATTTTTATGCCGGTGAGGTCAGAGGCTTCGAGGGCATCGAAGTCGGGATACCAACCCGTTTCGGCGGATAAATTGTAGGTGACAGTCTGTGCTTCTACGAGTTTTGCCGCTGAGGAGTAGGTGGGGTAACCGGGATCGGGAACAAGAACTTTGTCGCCCGGGTTGAGGAATGTGAGCATTACATGGATGATGCCTTCCTTTGAGCCGATGAGCGGAAGAATTTCCGAGTCGGGATTTAGTCGGACACCGTAGGTGGTGGCATACCATGAGGCGTAGGCTTCGCGCAACTGCGGGATGCTACGGGTGTTCTGGTAGCTGTGGGTGTCGGGGCGAGATGCTTCGGCGCAGAGGGTGTCGATGACCTCGCGGTGAGGAGGACGGTCGGGTCCTCCAATGGCCATAGATATAATGTCGAGTCCCTGAGCGTTGAGCTTGGCTACTTCGGCAAGTTTCTTAGAGAAGTAGTATTCGCTGATGTTTTCGACTCTGCGAGCCGGAGATATTGTGTTGATTTCAGATTTCATTTTTGCACTGTGTGTATTCGCCAAGAGTTTTGAAGTCGGTGATGAGTGGTCGAACAGCGTCGATGGCTTTCTGATAGCGAGCGTAGCTGTTGAACGTGACGTCGACGTAGAAGCGGTATTCCCACTCGCGTCCGATGATAGGCGTGGATTGTATTTTAGATAGGTTGATGTCGTAGAACGATAAAATGGTGAGGACTTTGGAGAGAGCACCGTGGGTGTGGGGGAGTGTGAAAACTATCGATGCTTTGTCGAGCATGTCGGGCTTCGGGCGCAGGTCGATGGCAATCAGCGGATCGGCAAGTATGAGGAAGCGCGTGAAGTTTCGCTTGTTTGTTTCGATGCCACGGTCGAGGATGTTCAGACCATAAAGTTCTGCGGCGTATTCCCCACAAATGGCAGCCTGTCCGGTACTTTGGTTTGTTGCAATGTCGCGGGCACTGCCGGCAGTGTCGAAGGCTTCGACCATTTTCATGTTGGGATGGTGGCTCAGGTATTGTTCACATTGCATGAGCGCCATCGGGTGGCTTCGAACTTCGCTAATGTCGTCGATAGACTGCCCTGGAAGTGCTGCCAGAACGTGAGAGATGCGCATTTTGTGTTCTCCGACTACTGTGAGCGAACTCTTGCGTAGTAGTTCATGGTTTTGCATGAGCGCACCGGCTATCGTGTTTTCAATAGCAACGATTCCGATAAGCGAAGCATCGTATTCGAGCATGTCGAACAGTATGGGAAATGTGTCGCATGGAATTGTTTCTACTGTATCGCCGGGAGAGTGCGACGAGAAATAGCTTCTTGCTGCAGCGTCGTGGAAGCATCCTTCGACTCCTTGTATTGCTATTCTGTGTTTCATCGTCGTGGTAAAAATAAATCCCGAGGCTTTGTTGCATCGGGATTTGTATGTTTGTTATCGTTATTTCACAAATTTCAGTATCAATATTTGGCATATCAAATCCCTCTTTTATTCTGCATAAAATAAAAGTAACGATAATAATATGCGTAAAATACAGTCATTGCGGTATTATTGGATTTATCTGATGCAAATGTAACGATTTATTTCTATGTGACCGCATTTTTGTGATAAAAAATAATGTTTATACGTCTAAAAAGTTTGAATTGTTAGTTTTGAGGTTGGTCTGCGAAAGGCGTTATTTTATGGACATGAAGTGTTTGCGCTCATCAGAGGAAAGTTTTTCGATAGAGTAGCGCAGCGTGGTTCGTGGCATTTGTGGGGCATATGTTTCGAGAAATGAGAAGAGTATGTCTGCGCCTCCGCGTTTGCCTACTTCGCGAAGCATCCATCCGCAGGCTTTGTGGATGAGGTCGTGAGGGTGGTTCAGCAAGCGTTCGGATAGGCGAATGGCGTCGCCGTATTGGTGGTCGCGAATGAGTGTCCAGCACGAAACTATGGCAGTGCGTTGATGCCATAGGTGACCGTCCATGTCGGCCAAGCGGTATAGTATTTGTCTTTCTTCGGGGTGATGAAGCAGGCGGTGGCCGAGAATTTTCGGGGCGACGAGGTCGACGAGATCCCAGTTGTTTCCACGCTGAAGAATAGATATGTAGTAGTCGACGATGTTTTTGGCTTCGGAATCGGAGCGTTTTGTGGCTGTATTGTAAATTTCGATGAGCAGTAGAAATCCGGCAAGACGAATTTCGTGCCACTGAGATGAGGTGAGATATTCAATGTCGCTGAGAGTGACGGAGTGGCGAAATTCTTTGATGATGGTGCGTGTTGTCGGAACTTTGATGCCGAGAAACTTGTCGCCTTCGCCGTATTGTCCGGGTGCGGTTTTGAAAAAACGCATGAGATGCCGAGCCTCCGATGGATTGCC
>CAYQEN010000026.1:0-28649 GCA_964416545.1 uncultured Bacteroides sp.
CGCCAGCCTCAGTAGCCTTAGCTTGTAGCCACTCCTTATTTTTTAATACATATAGCTTATCAGCCATTATAAATAATATTTTGTTATATGCAAAGATATAACAAAAAGCGCCAAAGCCAAAGGCTCAGGCGCTTAAAAGGTTGTATGCTTTAGAAATTACATATTCTGCCACTTTTCAGCATCTGCTTCGTAACCCTTACCAAGACGATAGTAGAGGGTGTAAAGCACGCGAGGAAGCTGAGTCATTTCGTCAGGAGCAAGTTCGTATGCCTTTTCGAAAAGTTTGGTTGCTTTGAGATACTCTTCCTTGATAACGGGCGAGAGAGTAACATCCTGACTGGCTTCGTCAGCTTTAACAGCAGCTTCATAGATAGTATTACCCTTCATCAGGTAAGCACGAGCAAAGTTGGGATCAAGAGCAATAGCCTGATCGAAGCATTCGATAGCTTTCGGATCGTTACCTTCCTGGTCGTAAACGATACCTTCTACATTGAGCAGCTGACTGCGGAACTTAACGCTGTCTGCGGGAACACCTGCAAGAGCATTGCCGATAAGAGTGTGGCAAGCAGAATAATCAGCACGAGCAACATTGATGTTAATCAGAGTACCAATAAATGCGATTTCCTGATTTCCGAATTTCTCGCTACCGAGTTCTGCAAACTTAATCATAGCTGCAGTGTCAGCCAATTCCTGTGATGCCTGAAGACCTACGCGGAATAAGTCGATATCATAGTAATTGAGAGCGATAGCATCGTTTGCCTTTTTCACTGATTTATCGTGCTGCTTAGCATAGAATGCAGCAAGCGACTGATAGAACTTAGTCTGACCGATGATTGAATCAGGAGCTGACTTGGGAGCCTTATCTCCAAGAACGGCGCTTGAAGGAAGATTGCAATATACTTCCCATGCATCGTATGCGCCTTCGTTATCTCCTGCCTGAATCATGTAGAAACCAGCACGATACATATCGTTATAAGATTCAGCCAACGACTTAATCATTTCCTTGGCTTTCTTATTGGGAGTCTTACCCTTTTCGTCGGGGAGAGCAATAGCTTTTTCATAATATCCATGAGCATCTATGGCAGCATGACCGGCAGCCTTTTTCTCATCATTAGAGAGCTGACCGCTAATCATTTCTTTCTTATAGGCTTCATCGTAGATGCCGAAAGCGGCCTTACCAGCAAGATACCAAGGAAGATACTGATTGCTCGTTTCGGGGTTGGTGAGAGCCGGCTGAATAGCCTTGAGGGCTTCAACATAGTTGGGCTTTGATTCTTTGAGTTTGCGCTCAACATCCTTTACTACACTCATCTGAGCATTTGCAAGCATACCTGTCAGCAAGCAAGCTCCTAAGATAATTGACTTTTTCATTGTGGTATTGAAAGTATTGTTGGTTATTTATTAATTATTCAGTTGTTTGAATTGTGTTGTCAGCTTCATCTACTGCAGAAGTGTTATCCTCTTCAACCTCTTCAGGGTCAGAATCTACACAACATACGGAAGCAATAACATCGTTGCGCTTTTCAAGATTGATAACACGAACGCCTTGAGTTGCACGACCTTGTTCACGAATATCGGCTACCTTCATGCGTAGAGTGATACCACTCTTATTGATTATCATCAAATCGTTAGCATCATTAACGCTCTTGATAGCAACGAGCAGGCCGGTCTTATCGGTGATATTCATTGTCTTCACTCCCTTGCCACCACGATTTGTAACACGGTATACCGGAACTCGCTCTGTTGTACCATCTTCGTTTGTAACAACGTCGTCAAGCGGGGTACGCTTACCATAACCGTTCTCAGAGAGTACGAGGACGCTATTAGCTGTATCCGGCTCCATACATATCATGCCTACAACTTCATCGTTATCATCATCGAGAGTCATGCCGCGCACGCCGGTCGACACACGACCCATTTCGCGCACCTTGTCCTCATTGAATCGGATTGCACGTCCATTGCGATTTGCGATAACCACATCGCTCTTACCATCGGTAAGTTCAACACCGATAAGTTCGTCACCCTCACGAATGATGATTGCATTAACGCCATTTGCACGCGGACGTGAATATGCTTCGAGTGAAGTTTTCTTAATGACACCCTTTTTAGTGCAGAATACCAAATTATGCGACTGAACAAATTCTGCATCATCAAGACCCTTAATGCGGATAAAGGCATTTACAGCATCATCGGGTTCGATATTAAGCAGGTTCTGTATTGCACGACCCTTCGCATTTTTAGCCCCTTCAGGAATTTCGTACACCTTAAGCCAATAGCAACGACCCTTCTTGGTGAAGAAGAGCATATAGCTATGCATTGAAGCTGTATAGATATATTCTATGAAGTCTTCATCGCGAGTATCACTACCCTTAGAGCCAACACCGCCGCGATTTTGAGTGCGGAATTCAGCCAACGGAGTGCGCTTGATATAGCCCAGATGAGATATAGTGATAATCATATCGTCATCGGCATAGAAGTCTTCTGCATTAAATTCACCGGCAGTATAGTCGATATCTGTGCGACGCTCATCACCGTATTTGTCACGCACTTCTTCAAGTTCGCTTCGAATCACGCCACGGCATACAGAATCGTCATTGAGGATAAGCTCCAAACGTGCAATTTCTGCCATAACAGCCTCGTATGCTTCATGCAGCTTGCCCTGTTCGAGTTTGGTAATCTGCTTAAGGCGCATTTCAACGATAGCAGTAGTTTGTGCATCCGACAAGTTGAAACGCTCTGCCAATGCAGACTTAGCTTCATCCGTTGACTCCGAGTTTCGAATTATGCTGATTACTTCGTCAATATTCTGCGAAGCAACAATAAGACCTTCAAGTATATGTGCACGTTCCTGTGCCTTACGAAGCTCAAAATTAGTGCGGCGAATCACAACATCGTGACGATGGTCAAGGAATGCCTGAAGTATCTCTTTAAGATTGAGTGTGCGCGGACGACCATTTACCAGAGCTACATTATTAACGCTAAATGAAGCCTGCATCTGAGTCATCTTATAAAGCTTATTGAGCACTACATTCGCATTAGCATCGCTCTTTAGCTTGATAACGATGCGCATACCTTTATAGTTACTTTCGTCATTGATGTCAGCGATGCCATCAAGCTTCTTTTCATTAACAAGGTCGGCAATATAAGAGATCAGCTGAGCCTTGTTAACGTTATAAGGTATCTCGGTAACGATAATATTTTCGTGGTTGCTCTCTGATTCAATTTCAGCTTTGGCTCGAATAATGATTCTACCTCTACCGGTTTCGAAAGCCTCTTTCACGCCGGCATATCCATAAATGGTTCCGCCGGTAGGAAAGTCAGGAGCCTTAATATACTGCATCAAGCCCTCTACCGTCAATTCAGGATCTTCGAGAAGCGCAATTGATGCATTAATCGATTCAGTGAGGTTGTGCGGAGCAATATTTGTAGCCATACCGACAGCAATACCCGAAGCTCCATTCACAAGCAGATTAGGGAATCGTGTAGGAAGAACTACCGGCTCGCGACGCGAGTTGTCGTAGTTGGGTTGAAAATCAACAGTATCACTATTTATATCGCTGAGCATTTCCTCGCCAATCTTTTGAAGGCGAACTTCGGTGTAACGCATTGCAGCGGCGCCGTCACCATCGACAGAGCCGAAGTTTCCGTGACCATCCACGAGCGTATAACGCAATGCCCAATCCTGAGCCAAACGAACTACAGTTCCATATATCGAAGAGTCTCCGTGAGGGTGATATTTACCCATCACTTCACCCACGCAGTTTGCCGATTTCTTATGAGGATGATCTGAGGTGTTGCCCATTTCGTTCATGCCAAAAAGCACACGACGATGCACGGGCTTCAGTCCATCACGGACATCAGGCAGTGCTCGCGACACAATTACCGACATTGAATAGTCGATATATGCCGACTTCATTTCATTTTCGATGTTGATCTTCAATATGCGATCTTCTTCCATCTTTCAGTCTTTTATTTATATCTTAGAGATTGTCTAAAAACACACAAAGATAGTGTTTTTTCGTGAATACGGGAAATCATCAGCCGATATAATACGCCACTTTCAACCCGAATCGATTTAAATTTCATTAATTAGCCTCAGCTTATTTTGGCAGCACTTGCCGGAGCATCGCAATTTTGCTAAATTTGTGTATTTGGCACGCTTATTGCTACTCATTTGTTCTAACAACATAGATAATATATAACATCTCCATACATGAAGGAAATAAACTTTTCCCCAGAACTCAAATCAATGCTAAACCGCTGTCCGGCAGTAGCACTAAAGCTAAATTCCCCCCTCATCCTCCCGGAACACATGCTATTGCTACTGCTTGAAGACAAACAGTCAAAAGCGGCAAACTGTATTGACAGCCTTAGCGACACTCCTTCTGAAATATTATGTTCACGTTTGGCTCATTCTCTACAAGAAAACGCTCCACAAGAAGCTCCAGACACCGTCTATATTGGTTCGAATGCTGAACGCGTCCTAAATCTGAGCGCACTCGAAGCAAGAGCTTTGAAAAGCGCCATAGTATGTCCGGAACATTTACTTTTGGCTATTTTCCATAGTGCAGAACTTCAGAAAGAATCGTTCATCAACATATTCCACGAAGCAAAAGTAGATTACTCCTCACTTTCACAGGCTCTACAAGGTATGCTAAAATCAGAAATAACTCACGAAAAATCGCCATCTAACAATCAAGCGGAACCATGCGCTGCATTCGACGATGTGGATGACGACGACGATACAATCGACAACACTCCATCATCGGAGCGACAGCAAAACCAGTCGCGCCAGGCTCCGCGTGCCGGTTCTCGAAAGAATTCCGACACCCCTGCCCTCGATAAATTCGGCAACGACATGACCCGCGCCGCTGAAGAGAATCGCCTTGACCCCGTCGTAGGTCGCGACGTGGAAATCGAACGCCTTGCTCAAATTCTCAGTCGACGCAAAAAAAACAACCCAGTACTCATCGGCGAACCTGGCGTCGGAAAATCCGCTATCGTCGAAGGTTTGGCATTGAGAATCATACAAAGAAAGGTATCACGCGTACTGTTTGACAAACGTGTTATTTCTCTTGACATGGCATCAATTGTTGCCGGCACTAAATATCGCGGTCAATTTGAAGAGCGTATTAAAGCCATTCTTGATGAATTAGCCAAGAATAAGGATATTATCCTCTTCATCGATGAACTTCACACCATTGTCGGCGCAGGTAACGCCTCAGGTTCAATGGACGCAGCAAATATGCTCAAACCTGCTTTGGCGCGTGGTGAAGTTCAATGTATTGGTGCTACAACCCTTGATGAATACCGCAAAAATATAGAAAAGGACGGCGCATTGGAACGCCGCTTCCAAAAAGTAATGGTCGAGCCCACAACAGAGGACGAAACAGTGGTGATACTCAACAATATCAAGGATAAATACGAGGAGCATCACAATGTAACATACACCCCCGAAGCCATCGATGCTTGTGTTAAATTAACAGCTCGCTATATGAGCGACCGCACCTTTCCCGATAAAGCTATCGACGCTATGGATGAAGCCGGTTCAAGAGCTCATGTAATAAATATTTCTGTTCCGCACGAAATCGAGCAACTCGAAGTCGAAATTGACGATACTGCTGCAAAAAAAATCGAAGCTGCGCACAATCAAGATTTTGAGAAAGCCGCATCATTCCGCGATATGGAACAAACACTTCGTGCTCAATTGGCCGACGCAAAAAAGAAGTGGGAAGAAACTCTAGCAAGTCGTCGCGAAATTGTTGACGAAGAGAAAGTGGCCGAAGTTGTAGCCATGATGACAGGTGTACCCGTACAGCGCGTAGCTCAAGCCGAAGGAAATCGCTTACGCGAAATGTCACCCGACTTAAAATCAAAAATCATCGGGCAAGACCAAGCCATCGACAAAATTGTCAAGGCAATTCAGCGCAATCGAATCGGACTTAAAGACCCAAACAAACCGATAGGTACATTTATGTTCCTCGGTCCAACGGGTGTCGGCAAGACCCATTTAGCAAAGAAATTGGCTGAATACCTCTTCGACTCATCGGAAACTTTGATCAGAGTAGACATGAGTGAATATATGGAAAAATTCACTGTATCTCGTCTTGTCGGAGCACCTCCGGGATACGTAGGCTACGAAGAGGGCGGACAATTAACGGAAAAAGTGCGTCGTCGCCCCTATTCCGTAATTCTGCTTGATGAAATCGAAAAGGCTCATCCTGATGTGTTCAATCTATTGCTTCAAGTAATGGATGAAGGTCGCCTTACCGACAGCCTCGGTAGAAAGGTTGACTTCAAGAACACTATAATCATCATGACATCAAACATTGGCACTCGCCAACTGAAAGATTTTGGCTCTGGAGTCGGATTTGCCACCCCCGCTTCAACCGACAAGACATACGCACAGAGTGTCCTTCGCAAAGCTTTGAACAAAGCGTTTGCTCCCGAGTTTCTCAACAGAATCGACGACATCATCATGTTCGATCATCTTTCAAAAGAAGCAATATTCAAGATTATCGACATTGAGCTTGCCGGTTTCTATGACCGTATGAATCAACTCGGCTATAATTTGAATCTTACAGATGCCGCCAAGAATTTTGTAGCCGAAAAAGGTTACGACATTCAATACGGTGCACGACCGCTCAAACGTGCCATTCAGAAGTATCTTGAAGACGAGTTGGCCGAACTCATCCTTGATGCAGCACTCAATCCAGGCGACACACTTAACGTAACATACAATGATGGCGATGAGAAACTGACTATGACAATCGAACCGGTTTCCGCCAACTGACAAATTTTACACTTCGAATGCAAAAAGTGTCACAATAACATTGTGGCACTTTTTTTGTTTATAAAGTATTCAGAATAAAATTTCAACCATTCATAACTATGAGCAATAAAAAAGGAACTATCGGAGTAACAACCGAGAACATATTCCCGGTAATCAAAAAATTTCTTTATAGCGACCACGAAATATTCCTTCGTGAATTAGTGTCAAACGCAATCGACGCAACCCAAAAATTAAAAACTCTCTCTTCCGTAGGAGAATACAAGGGAGAACTCGGCAAAATGCGCGTCACCGTAACCGTCGACAAAGAAGCAGGCACACTCACCGTCAGCGACCACGGCATCGGCATGACATCAGATGATATCGACAAGTATATCAATCAGATTGCATTTTCAGGAGCCGAAGAGTTCCTTGCCAAATATAAAGACAACGCAAACGCTATAATTGGACACTTTGGTCTTGGATTCTACTCCGCATTCATGGTTGCCAACAAGGTCGAAATACGCTCTCTTTCATATAAAGATGGCGCTGAAGCGGTGAAGTGGGAGTGCGATGGCTCGCCTGAATATTCGATGGAAAAGATTGAAAAGGCACAACGTGGTACCGACATTGTTCTTCACATCGACGAAGAGAACAAGAAATTCCTCGAACAGTCGGAAGTTGATGCACTTCTGAAAAAATATTGTCGTTTCTTGCCAGTTCCTGTCGTGTCAGGCAAAGAACAGGAATGGAAAGATGGTAAGTATGTTGATACCGACCGCGACAAAGTTGTAAACAACATTGAACCGGCATGGACAAAAAAACCGGCAGAGCTTACAGATCAAGACTACCTGAACTTCTACCACGAGCTCTATCCCGGACAGGAAGATCCCTTATTCTGGATTCACCTGAATGTGGATTTCCCCTTCACCCTTACTGGTGTGCTGTTCTTCCCTAAAATCAAAAACAATTTTGAAATCACAAAGAATCGCATCCAACTCTATTGTAACCAAGTTTATGTAACCGACTCCGTCGAAGGCGTTGTCCCTGAATTTATGATGCTTCTACAAGGTGTCATTGACTCCCCCGACATTCCCCTCAACGTGTCGCGCTCATATCTGCAAAGCGACTCTGCCGTAAAGAAAATATCAGGTTATATTACCAAAAAAGTAGCATCTCGCCTGGAAGAAATATTCAAGAGCGACCGTGCCGACTTCGAGAAAAAATGGGATGACATCAAGATATTCATCGAATACGGTATGCTTTCCGACCAAAAATTCTGCGATGCAGCAATGAAGTTTGCCCTGCTAAAAGATACAGAAGGAAAGCACTTCACCCTTGAAGAATATCGCACTCTCATCGAAAGCAACCAGACAGATAAGGATGGCAACGTAGTATATCTGTATACTACCGACCCGATCAATCAATTCACATACATCAACGATGCTACCGATAAGGGATACAGCGTACTCGTTATGGATGGACAACTTGATTCTCATTTCGTTGGTATGCTCGAAAACAAAATTGAGAAATCTCGCTATGTCAGAGTTGACTCCGATACCGTAGAAAATCTTATCCCGAAAGAAGATAAAAAAACAGTAGAACTCACATCTGAACAACGTGACATGTTGTCAGGCATATTCCGCTCTCGCCTGCCAAAAGTAGAAAAAGCAGAATTCCTCGTTGAGTTTGAAAGTCTCGCACCATCATCCAACCCCATCATGATAACGCAGAACGAATATATGCGTCGAATGAAGGAGATGGCAGCCATGCAACCCGGCATGAGCTTCTATGGCGAACTTCCCGACAGCTACAACTTGATAGTCAACGTAGAGCAAGCCGTCATCAAGCAAATCATTGACAAAGCTGACAAGGAACTTATGCCAAAGCTCGAACCTATTTTCGCAACCATTAAATCAAACAACGATCAGACTAAAGCTATTCGCGATGCAGCGAAGGATGGCAAGACATCTGATGAAGACAACAAGCGTATTGAGCAACTCGACGAAAGCACAACTCAACAACGTGCTGAAGAAAAGAAACTGACAGAAGAGTTTGCCATTGCACATCCGCGCGTTCGTCACTCAATCGACTTGGCTCTTCTCGCCAATGGACTGCTCCGCGGTGAAGCCCTCAACGAATTCATCAAACGCTCAGTAGCTTTACTATAAAAGAGTCGTTTCTATCTCACACAAAACGCCACCCGAAAATTTTCGGGTGGCGTTCGTATTTTTTACCAAACATCATCTACGATGATGTAACCGGGGAAACATCTTATGCACATGAGTCAAGACAACCGACAACTTTGGCCCTGCTATTACCATAATTACCGCAACAAGTATTAAAAGCAATCCGAAAAACGATGATGCCGTCAGTTGCTCGCCAAAAACAGCGACACCAACAACCACACCGGTCACCGGTTCGAGTGCTCCCAAAATAGCTGTAGGAGTCGAGCCAATATACTGAATTGCGCCTGTGGTAGAAGCAAATGAAATTGCCGTTGGGAAAATAGCCAATCCAGCAACACATCCCCACAAATAAGAATTATCCGCAGAAGGCATTTCTATATGCCCAACATTTATCAAACGACCGGCAAATAGCAGTAAACCAAACAATAATACATAAAACGTAACCGCGAGTGTCGCCACATTGCAAAGCGATGATTTATTTACGGCAACGATATAAATTGCGTAACTCAACGCAGAAATCATCACCATAATCGAACCAATGACACTGAGGCCAGCACCTGCACCTTCCGACGGTTGAAAAAGCAAACCAATACCTCCGGTAGCCATGATAATACTAACAATCGTCGGCTTTGACACTCGCTCCTTAAAAAAGAGAGCCATAATCAGCGCAACCATAATTGGATAAACGAAAAGCATTGTAGAAGCAATACCGACATCCATATAATTATACGACATAAAAAGCATCAGCGACGACAGCGCCACAATAAGGCCAAGAACAACAAGAATACTCATCTGCTTCCATGACACCTTAAAGCTACGACCACGCATTTTTATCATCAACGCCATTAGCGGAATAGCAACAAGATATCGCCAAAAAAGTACAGAATCAGCGGCCATGCCATCGGCATAGAGTGGCAACGCAAAAAGAGGATTCAATCCATAAGAAACCGCGGCTACAGCACCAAGAAAGTAGCCTTTTGCTTTTGTAGATACCATTTATACGGAAATTTAGGATGCAAAGGTAATAAAATGCAGTCCAAAAACACTAACTTTGCCAAAAGAACCAACTAATTCATTGTTATGGCAAAAATCGGATCGGTGATGACACCGTCAGGACAAAAAGCGCTACTTTTGGGTAGCGGAGAGCTTGGAAAAGAAGTCGCTATCGAACTTCAGCGATACAACATCGAGGTAGTAGCCTGCGACCGCTATGCAAATGCTCCGGCAATGCAGATTGCACATCGTAGCCGCGTATTCAATATGCTTGATGCAGCTGAACTCAGAAAAGTAGTAGAAGAAGAGCGTCCCGACCATATCATACCTGAGGTTGAGGCCATAGCTACCGACGAATTGCGTAAGCTCGAAGCCGAAGGCTTTCATGTTACCCCCACTGCACAAGCGGCATGGCTGACTATGAACCGCGAAGGTATTCGCCGATTGGCCGCGGAAGAGCTTGGTGTGAAGACTTCTCCCTACCGCTTTGCATCAACCTTCGAAGAATTCAAAATGGCTGTAAATGAAATCGGCACACCTTGTGTTGTTAAACCCATTATGAGTTCAAGTGGTCACGGTCAGAGTGTCATTCGCGACTATGCAGACATCGAAAAATCGTGGCAGATTGCGCAAGAAGGTGGTCGCGCAGGTGCCGGTCGCGTTATTGTTGAAGGTTTTGTGGATTTTGACTACGAAATCACACTGCTGACAGTGAGAAGCATTGACGGAACAAACTATTGCGAACCAATCGGCCATGTGCAAGTTGATGGCGATTACCGCTATTCCTGGCAACCACAGCCTATGACAGACAATGCCATTACAAAAGCTCGCGAGATTGCAAAGAAAGTGACCGATGCACTCGGCGGTTACGGCATATTCGGAGTAGAGCTTTTTGTCAAAAATGATGAAGTTATTTTCAGCGAAGTTTCTCCGCGCCCCCACGATACAGGCATGGTAACAATGATTTCTCAGGACATTAGCGAATTTGGCCTTCATACCCGAGCTCTTCTTGGTCTGCCAATCCCTTCCATTCGTTTCTATGGTCCCTCCGCTTCACGTGCCATCGTTGTTGAGGGTGATGCAACAGAAATCGTAATGGACAATCTTGAAAAAGTACTTGCGGAACCTGACGTACAGATACGCATTTTCGGGAAACCGGAGGTTCACGGTCATCGTCGTATGGGTGTTATCCTTACTCATGCCGATACTGTCGAAGAAGCACGCGCAAAAGCCGAACGAGCATACGAAAAACTAACCGTCAATATCGTAAAATAAGTCAAGCTAAATACTAACACAAAAAGCGTCGCTGCTAAGTAGCGACGCTTTTATTATAAGACATTAATTGAAATAGCGATTGGTTAGTTCACTATACTCCAACGTAGATTTAATCATGCGCAATTCGGCATTGACGCTATCAATAAACAGAGAATCGGCTTTACGCATAAGCCAAGATTGAAATTGTGTGAACGAAATCTTAGTTGACACATCCACATTCGAATAATCGGAAGCAAGTTTATGCGCCACATGCTCATTTACAACAGCCAAAGGAATCTCCCCAAGAGCAGCAAGGATAAATAGCTGTTCAGCACCATATATACTATCTTCCTTCACGATGATTGTATCTCCTATCTCCTTAGCTAAATTACGAAGACGCACTATGGCAGGTGAATTTTTAGGCACGACCACCGTACGGCCGGCAAGTTGCAATTGGTCATAAACCATATTCAGACTATCAACTTTCTGCACCAAAACTTGACGATCAAGATACACCGGCTCGGAATACTCATATCGTGCCATAAAATCTGACGTCACAGGAATATCTGCAACTATTATATCATACCGTCCGGCATCAAGTCCCTCCAGCGCAGAAGCCACAGAATTAACAGGATGAAACTTAAACGTAAACTTCCCATTGTTAGCCATCATACGAAGCAAATCATAGTTGAATCCGCCTAATGTATCGGCATAACGATATAGCGACAATGGAGAATACTCGATAGCAACATCTATAGTATCACCTCCTGATGGACGCGACACAGTCCCCGAAAATGGTGATTTTTCACTACATGTACGCAGCGAAGCCATCATAGCTATGACTCCGGCTAAAGCCAAAATATAAATCGCAAAACGCGATGCCGGTTTTTGTGTCTGTCTTTTCATCAGTTGGAGAAGTCAACAGACACACCGATTTGGAATCGACGGGGATTGAGCGGATAGTGAGGTATTGAAAAGTAGTCACGCCCCGTCATCCCTTGATTTACATGCGAGAACAGCACAAAGAATCTTGCTTTATCCAACTTCATATTGGCATACGCATTCATAAACGGATAGTTACCCAGTTTCATTTCGCGCTGATTATAGAAACTCATTGTTGCAGGCTGATAGCCCGGAGCATAATATTTTGTGTAATAATCACAATTCACGCCAAGCTGCACACTGAGCACCTGCGCAACCTTAAAATAGATAAACAGATTCGAATAAACAGCCAATTTAGGAAGCGGCAAAACGCTTTCATTTGAGCTTGTCTGATATGTCACACGGTTATTCCAATTCAGTATACCCATTTTCATTTTTTGTTCGAGCGTTGCGCTAAATACCTGTACACTTCCCGAATGCTGAGTCGGAAGACACGACTCATTGAAATACACCATATTCTGAATATTCTCAGCTCCGACATTCAGTTTTGTGCCGGAGAACGGCAAATCAAGCTTTCCTCCAAAGCGCACACGACGTATCTTATCGAACTCATTTTTCCAAATGAAGTGATTCGATACATACTGTTCCAATAGCAACGGAGCACACTCATTATCAATCGAGCCATAACCGGCTATCGACACAGTATCGCCAAACAACTTAAATCGAGTCGACACATTGCCTGATGCATGAACTTCTCCGATAGCTCTTCCCGTCACGCCAAAATGAGCAGATGCATCATAGCGCAATATTGAGCCACGCTGCTTTGTAAGCTGTCCTCCGGCCCACATAAGATTTTCCGACAACTTAGCATCCAGGATTGACTCATATGGATATGGCGACAATGTTTCGGGGCGGTCGGCTGAAAATGAAATTGAATCAGGAGTTTGGTTGTAGCGACGCATTTCATGAATTACATACGCGGCAAGTCCAAACTTGGCATATTTGTGAAACCCTTCAAGAAGCGAAATACCAAACGTGTTCTTCAGTGACCAATACGATGTATTATCATCGGTCTTATTATTTGAGAGATACGTATTCTCCCAAAAAGAATTTTCATCATTGCTTGGATTATGCTTGAAACGATGACGACCCTGATTAAAATTTAGAGTCCAAATAAAACTTGACACAGGAATATACGTACGTACATCTATCGTATCAGACTCTGTTTTATGCGAAGCCTTCTCCGTATGCCAATAGCCCACCTTATATCTTCCGTTGAACAAAAATTCTTGTCCGGTAAGACGAGTAAACGCATCCGACAAATTTGTCGGTATTGTTTTCGGATCTACAGTCGTTGTTCCGCCCTGCAATACCGCTGGGTCCGTTATCCAGAGGTCGTCAGTAATGCCGCCACTCTCTTGATTAATACTATTAAAATGATTGTAGTATGTCTGATACTCAAACCGGTCCCCCATGTACGAACTTGAAAGACCCCACGTAAGATTTTTCACTGCCTGATTAGCATAGCTTCCTTTTGAATATATGTAATCTACATTCGCACCAAACTGCAACTTAGCATTCACATTGCCAGAAAAATCCGCAGTCAAACGATCTTGAGTAGCCTCGCGCCCGCCACCGGTAGAATAATCCACCAATGTCATAGGTATGCGAGTATTATAGAACTTATGATTTCCCTTTTCCGGCAGATAGTGATTCAGTGCGTCATGAAAAAAGAAATCACTCGACTTTTTGCGGTCGAAATAAATCATATTGATGCCCTCCGAGCCATAATTGCCCGTAGTGGCATATGCTGACGAAAATGCCGATGGAATAAACTTCTGGCTGTAGTCTATAAGTAGAGTATCAATCGTAGCCGTTTCGTGAAGCCCAAGCGGCGGAAGCATAGTCCAAGCATAAGAGGGAGCCACAACAGGAGCTTTGGCAAGTGCCGACGACACCCCGGCTGCAAGGAACAATATTATTGCGGTATATTGTAATCGTATATTCATTTGACCACAAATTTACATCAAAATTGCGAGATAACACCGAATATTACTAAATTTGCGTAAACAAATAAATATGCTTAACTATGAAGAAATCTCTTACCATACTCGCTATAGCTGCATTATGTGCCCCAACTCTTTGGGGTGGTGACAACAACGATGGCTCTATCTCGCCTGAAATATTGCAACGACTTAAAGCCTCTTACACCAATTCCCCTGCCGACCGTGCGCTTCGCAATGCAATGAGTCGCAACGACATAAATGAGTTGGCTCAAAACGCCGATAATTTACGCGATCTCAATACCGACTTTTCTCATAAAGTACATAGCAAAGGTATCACCAACCAAAAATCATCCGGAAGATGTTGGCTATTTACAGGTCTGAACGTACTCAGAGCTCAAATGATGGCCGAGCACGACCTTGCAGAACTGCAACTTTCGCAGAACTACAACTTCTTCTTCGACCAACTTGAAAAGTCAAATCTTTTCTTACAAGCAATTATCGATACCGCCGAAAAGCCAATTGAAGACAAGTCTGTGGAATGGCTGTTTAAGAATCCCCTCAGCGATGGAGGGCAATACACAGGTATTTCAGACAACATCATGAAATACGGCATTGTACCTGCGTCAGCCATGCCGGAAACATATAGCAGCAACAACACTTCTCGCATAAGCAAGCTCATTGGACTTAAGCTCAAAGAGTTTGGACTCGAACTGCGCAAAATGAAGGCTACAAAAAGCTCGAATGCTGACATTCAAGCTCGTAAAGAAGCTATGCTTTCCGACGTGTATCGAATGCTCGCATTGTCATTTGGTGTCCCTCCCACAGAATTTGAATGGACACGCAAAAATTCAAAAGGTCAGATCATCGACCGACGTACATACACTCCCCTCGAATTCTATCATGAGTACGCCGGCAACAATCTGAAAGACGATTATGTAATGCTGATGAACGACCCTACAAGAGAGTATTTTAAGCTTTACGAAATTGAATACGACCGCCAAGCATACGACGGCAAAAACTGGACATACGTCAATCTACCAATTGATGAAATCAAGAAAATGGCCATCGCATCAATTAAAGATAGCACAATGATGTACTTTTCTTGCGACGTAGGTCAGAGCTTTGACCGCGAACGTGGCATTCTCGACGTTAACAATTATGACTATGGCTCACTTTTTGGCACAACATTCCCAATGAACAAGGCTGAGCGCATTCGCACATTCTCAAGCGCATCATCCCACGCCATGACACTCATGGCCGTTGATATTGACAAAGACGGAAAGCCCGTGAAATGGATGGTAGAAAACTCATGGGGACAAGGAGCCAACAATGGTCATCTCATTATGACCGACGAATGGTTTGATGAATTTATGTTCCGACTTGTTGTCGATAAAAAATACGCCACAAAGAAGACTCTCGAAGTACTGAAACAAAAGCCAGTCAAACTACCTTCATGGGATCCAATGTTTGCCGAAGAGCTTTAATGACGAAAATTTCGTAAAATTACATTAACTTTACGCGGTCGAATCTGACACAACCGTCAGTTACGACCGCGCAAGTGTAACAAAAACACAGCATCAATACAACAATGACAAAAGCAGAAATATTCCGATTCTCGTGCATCGTAATACTGTGGCTTGCATTGTGCTACATCATTATCACAACCCGCCCTGTTTCTCTCTTAATATTATTTGAGATTATAGTGTCTGGAATCGTGGTATTTGTTCCGCTGTATAAAAAGTATAGAAAAACCAAGAAATGAATTATATCGACGTACCTGCGGATCCTAACATTAAGGAAGTAGACGCGAAGAAATATCCTATTTTGAGTGTTGTAGACTCTCCGGAATCTCTTCGAAGCCTAAATCCGGCATGTTTATCTGCGCTGTGCTGCGACATCAGAAATTTCCTCATAGAATCTTTGAGCACCAACCCGGGACACTTCGCTTCAAGTATGGGCGCAGTTGAATTAACCGTAGCTTTACACTATGTATTTAATACCCCATACGATAGAATTGTATGGGACGTAGGTCACCAAGCCTACGGTCACAAATTGCTCACAGGTCGCGCAAACAGATTCCATACGAATAGAAAATTCGGCGGACTCAGCGGATTCCCCAATCCACAGGAAAGCAAGTACGACACATTCAGTGCCGGTCATGCGTCAAACTCAATTTCTGCCGCTCTTGGCATGGCTGTCGCCGCCACACTCAACCATGATGAGCCCAAGCGTCACGTTGTCGCTGTAATTGGCGACGCTTCAATCAGTGGCGGATTAGCTTTTGAAGGCATAAACAATGCTGCAAATCAGCGAAACAATCTACTCATCATTCTGAACGACAACGACATGTCGATCGACCACAACGTTGGTTCGCTCAATGGATATCTTGCCCACATGACTGCATCAAAGAGCTACAATGCTGTACGCTACAAGATGTATCATTTGATGAGACGATTACACCTTGTTTCAGATAAAAACAAGGATCGGATTTTGCGATTTAACAATAGCCTAAAATCGCTTATCAATCACGAACAGAACCTCTTCGAAGGCCTGAATATACGCTATTTCGGACCTTTCGATGGTCATGATCTTCCGACACTCATTCGCGTACTAGAAGACATAAAAGACATTGAAGGTCCTCGTATTCTGCATATTCGCACGATTAAAGGAAAGGGCTACAAACCGGCCGAAGAAGATCCTGCCAATTGGCACGCTCCCGGACGATTTAATCCCGCAACCGGTGTCCGCGAAAAAGAAGGTGAAAATCTCCCTCCCAAATATCAGGATGTCTTCGGCAAAACTCTTGTTGAACTTGCAGAAAAAAATGACAAAATTGTCGGAATTACGGCAGCCATGTCGAGTGGCACATCCATATCTATGATGCAGGCTCGATTCCCTGAGCGCACATTCGACGTTGGCATATCAGAAGGACATGCTGTAACTTTTGCCGGTGGTCTTGCAAAAGACGGATTCATGCCTTATGTTGCCATCTATTCTTCATTCCTACAGCGTGCCTACGATCATATCGTCAATGATGTTGCATTACAGAATCTACCCGTAACATTCTGCATAGATCGCGCCGGTATTGTAGGCGAAGATGGGGCAACTCATCATGGTGCTCTTGATCTGGCATACTTATCTTCAATACCTGGAATGGTCATCTGCGCGCCTCGTGACGAGCATTATTTAAGGGATTTGCTGCATCTTTCTCAATCTCCTGACAGAAAGGAAACTATGGCAATTCGCTACCCCCGTGGCCGAGGTCTTTACACAGAGTCTATGCCAGAACCAAAACAATTAACTATTGGCAAAGGTGAAAAACTCAAAGATGGTAAAGATGTAGCTATTCTGTCTATAGGAACATTAGCTGAAAATGTTCAAAATGCTATCGCTCGTGCCGAAGCAGAAGGTATCAGTGTAGCCCACTACGACATGATTTTCCTAAAGCCTATCGATGAAAGCATATTGCGAGAAGCAGCAACCAATGCCAAGCACATCATTACAGTTGAAGATGCATCTATTAAAGGCGGCTTAGGATCGGCAGTCATCGAATGGCTAACCGAGCACAACCTTAATAATCGGGTAACACGAATCGGAATACCCGACAAATTTGTTCCACAAGGTAGTGTGAGCGAACTCCATACCTTATGCGGAATGGATGCTGACAGCATCTACCGAGCTATTGTGAACGCAAATTCTAACTGAATATGAAGATAGTCATTGCCGGAGCCGGTGAAGTTGGATGCCATTTGGGCAAACTCCTTTCACGCGAAGAGCAGGACATAACAATCGTTGACACCAAAGAAGACAGACTTGCTTTTTTGGATGCCAACTACAACCTTTTGACGATTAGTGGCTCACCAACATCGTTCAGCGTTCTTCGCCAAGCAGGCGTAGCTGATTGCGACCTCTTCATCGCAGTAACACCGTCAGAAACATCCAATTTGCTTGCTTGCTCAATCGCAAAAAGTTTCGGAGCAAAAAAAACAATCGCTCGCATTGATAATTACGAGTTTCTGCAAAGTCTGCACTCCGATTTTTTTCAACAGCAAGGTGTTAGCGCTATGATGTATCCCGAATTTCTTGCGGCAGCAGAAATCATCAAAGCATTAAAGCGCAACTGGGTGAGATTTTGGTTTGAAATTCACGATGGAGAGCTACTTGTTGTTGGCGTAAAAATCAGAGAGAACGCCCGTTTATCCGGCAAACAGCTTAAATCTCTATCAATGGAAGAACATTTCTTCCACGTCAGTGCAATAAAACGAAATCGTCAAACTATCATTCCGCGAGGCGACGACTTCATCTATCCAAACGACATTCTATATTTCACCACAACAAAAGATCATATAAATGAGTTACGAGATATTTGTGGTAAAACAAAACACGAATTACACCATCTGCTCGTACTCGGAGGAAGCCACATAGCCGTACGTTTAGCGGCACTAGTTGACGACACTTTTGAACTTAAAATCATTGAAAGCAACCGAGATAGATGTATTGAGCTTATGGGTTTGTGCCCCAATGCCCAAATTGTTCATGCAAACGGACGCGACGTTGAAACCTTGCAAGAAGAAGGAATTGACAACGTTGATGCATTCATAGCCTTGACTGACAGCTCTGAAACGAATATCTTGACGTGCTTAACCGCAAAAGAATATGGCGTGAAGAAAACTATTGCTGAAGTTGAGGATCTGCAATTCATCGCGCTTGCCGAAAATCTCAATATCGGTACTACAATAAACAAAAAACTACTTCTATCAGGACGCATATTCCAAGTAATGCTCGATACCGACATTGAGTCCTCTAAATTTATGGCTCTTGCCGATGCTGATGTTGCAGAAATAGAAGTCCGTGAGGGAGCAAAAGTCACCAAAGCAATGGTAAAAGACCTAAAGCTCTCAACAGATATGACAATAGCCGGTCTTATTCGTAATGGCAAAGGTATGCTCGTACGAGGAGATACTCTCATACAGCCTGGCGACCATGTCGTCGTACTTTTCCTCAATACAGCAATGCACAAAATCGAAAAACTATTTATATGAAGCATGGGGTAAACATTCTGATGGTAATGAAAGTCATCGGATGGCTCTTGATGATGGAAAGTGCATTCATGACCATCCCATTACTAACATGCGTAGCCTACGGCGAAACTGATTTCATTAGCTTTCTTGTATCCATCGGTATTACCTCTATTGTTGGTGCCGGACTAACATTTGGACTCCCCTCCGGTCGCAAAGACATGGGCAAACGGGAAGGATTTTTGCTCACAGCTCTTGTGTGGATTGCTTTCTCGCTTTTCGGCATGATTCCGTTCATGATTGGCAGTAATCCCCTATCGCTAAGCGACGCCTTTTTTGAATCCATGTCCGGATTTACTACTACCGGTGTATCTGTGATTTCATCGGTAGAATCATTAGGCCGAGGGCTCCTAATCTGGCGATGCCTAATGCAATGGCTCGGAGGCATGGGAATCATACTATTCACGTTGGCGGTAATGCCTATGCTCAACCATTCCGGTGGTATGCAAATGTTTAATGCAGAAGTCACAGGCATTACCCACGACAAAATACGCCCACGCATCAGCCAAACAGCCAAAGGATTGTGGGGCGTATATATTATTCTCACAGTAGTACTCATCGGACTACTGTGGCTTGGTCCAATGACCTTCTACGAAAGCATATGTCAAGGTTTTTCCGCAATATCTACCGGAGGTTTCTCCACGGCCGATGATAGCATCGCTCATTGGAATTCAAGCTACATAAAAATCGTCCTTACTGTATTTATGTTTCTTGGAGGTATCAACTTCTCACTTTTGTATCGAGCCGGTCTTGGCGACTGGAAATCGGCATTAACAAACGACATTTTCAAGACATACATCTATACTATTCTCACAGTTTACGCAATTTTTGTAGTGACAATCTGCTTACGTGGTCAAGCCGACAGCCTTTCTGCCCTGACCATCGACCCAATGTTTCAGATTGTATCAGTCATAACTTCTACCGGACTTTCCGTGTGCGACTATGAAATATGGGGAGCATTCCCATTAGCTATACTCTTCATTCTGATGTTTTGTGGTGCTTGCGCCGGATCTACAAGCGGAGGTGCTAAAATAGACAGACTGCTATACCTATTCATAAATTCCAAAAATGAATTGTACCGATGTCTGCATCCTCGCACCATGTTCAGCGTACGTATCAATGGCAAGACGGTAGCCCCCGAAATCGTATCAAAAGTTATCGCATTTCTCGGCATCTATGTAATCCTTATCATCTCAGGTGGTATAGCTTTGACTGCCGTAGGCCTGCCAATATCCGACTCTTTCTTCTCAGCATTCTCCTGCATTAGCAATACCGGTTTAGGTCTCGGCACTACAGATATAGGCTGTGAATTTCAAAGCATCCCGGATATCGGAAAATGGATATTATCGGCATTAATGCTCACCGGACGTCTTGAAATATTCACAGTTCTTGTGCTATTTACTCCTGGATTCTGGCGTAAATAATATCCATCAATATTACAAAAAGAGGAAAAGAACGATTAAATTTGCATTCGCAATATTCGCCATCGAAGAAAATGAAAGTATTAAAATTCGGAGGGACTTCGGTAGGTACTGTCGAAAGTCTCCGCAACGTAAAGCAAATAGCAGAGAGCCATTCCGAGCCAATCATTATGGTCGTATCGGCTCTTGGGGGTATTACAGATTTACTGATAGCAACAGCACGCAAGGCTGCCTCCGGCGACGAAAGTTATCTCGAAGGATTTGAAGAAATACAACGTCGTCATCGCGTAGTGATTGAAGGTCTTGTCCCTGAATGCTTTCAGTCAGAAGTCAAATTGCTTATAAGTGCGCTACTTGAAGAGCTTGGCAACATATACCGAGGCGTAAGTCTCATTCGTGATCTTTCACCTCGATCACTCGACATTATTGTCAGCTATGGAGAACGACTTTCAAGTTGCATGATTAGTCGCATCATCGACAAAGCCACACTATTCGATTCAAGAACTTTCATCAAAACTGTAGCTCAGTTTGACAAGCACGTCCTCGAAAACGAACTGACACAGAAGCTCATTCACGACACATTTGACAATGCTGACTTCAAAATAGCAGTAGTTCCGGGATTCATCTCATCGGATGCAAACGGCGATATCACAAACCTTGGACGCGGTGGCAGCGACTACACTGCTGCGATCCTCGCTGCTGCTCTGGATGCGGAAGCTTTGGAAATATGGACTGACGTCGATGGCTTTATGACTGCTGATCCCAGAGTGATTGAGCACACTTACGTGATTGACCATCTTTCGTTTATCGAAGCAATGGAACTTTGCAATTTCGGTGCTAAGGTCATTTATCCCCCAACCATTTATCCGGTATTTCACAAAAATATTCCGATATATATTAAAAACACCTTTAACCCCACCGCTCCGGGCACTTGTATCAGCGACGAGCGCAAAACTCCGGTTGAAGGTAAGTGGATTAAAGGCATCTCGTCTATCAACGACACATGCCTTATCACCGTTTCAGGACTCTGCATGGTCGGCGTCATTGGCATCAATGCTCGCATTTTCAACACTCTCGCTCGAAATGGCATCAGTGTATTCCTTGTATCTCAGGCATCAAGTGAAAACACCACATCATTTGCCGTACGAAACTCAGATGCAGCTCGCGCAGTTGAATCACTTGAAAAAGAATTTGAAGCTGAAATCGAAACCGGAGAGTTGAATCCGATTCAGTCGGAGCACGATCTCGCAACAGTAGCTATCGTTGGCGAGAATATGCGCCATGCCACAGGAGTTGCCGGTCGTTTATTCAACACCCTCGGTCGCAATGGTATCAATGTAAAAGCCTGTGCACAAGGTGCATCAGAAACAAACATATCGTTTGTTATAGAACTCAAAGACCAGAAAAAAGCACTGAATGTAATTCACGATAGTTTTTTCTTGTCTGACACCCAGGTGCTTAACCTATTCATAGTCGGAATTGGCAACATTGGGTGTCACTTGCTTCAGCAGCTGGCCCTTCAGCACGACAATCTTTTGCAGCAAAAAGCTCTGGAGCTTAAAGTTGTGGGCATTGCCAATTCCAAGAAATCGCACTTCAACCTCAACGGCATTGACCTCAAAAACTACCGTTCTGTATTGGACTCACTCGGTAAAGATTCCAATCCCGAAGACATTCAACACGGAGTGCAGGACATGAACGTATTCAATTCCGTTTTTGTAGATTGTACGGCAAGTTCAGCTATCGCCGGACTATACCTACCTCTCCTTAAAAGCAACGTCAATGTCGTAACGGCAAATAAAATTGCAGCATCCGGCGATTTAAGTCATTACAAAGCTCTAAAGCAAATGGCTCGTAAAAAGGATGTAAAATTCCTATTTGAAACAAACGTTGGCGCCGGATTACCGATTATAAATACGATAAACAACCTGATTAATAGTGGCGATAAAATACTTCGTATCAAAGCTGTTCTATCCGGATCACTAAACTATATTTTCAATACCGTAAGCTCACAAATTCCTCTCAGCAAAGCCATCCGCATGGCTATGGACGAAGGATATTGTGAACCGGATCCTCGCATCGACTTAGGCGGAACCGACGTAGTACGCAAGTTGATTATACTTGCACGCGAAGCCGGCTACGACGTAAGTCTCCCAGATGTCACAATCGACAGCTTCCTGCCCGACGGCATTCTTGATGGCACAGTAGAAAGTTTCTTTGATAAAGTCGAACAATACGATGCAACCTTTGAAACAATTCGACTTCAACATGAGCAACGTGGCGAAAAACTTCGCTTTGTTGCCACGTTTGACGAAGGAGCATGCAGAGTAGGCCTACAGGCGGTTGGTCACGAAGATCCATTATATGCACTCGAAGGCAGCAACAATGTAATATTACTCACCACCGAGCGTTATAAAGAATATCCCATGATTATCAAAGGTTATGGCGCTGGAGCGGAAGTCACCGCAGCAGGCGTCTTCGCCGACATCATGAGCATTGCCAACATTCGCTAATGCAACTATATCCAATAAAAGTCGGAATATCTGCAATAGATATTCCGACTTTTTTATTTTCCTTAACCCAAACATACATATATCCGCCATATTTATTCGTTCTTTAGCAAAAAATCAACGCATCAATCTCTTTTATTCAAAAAAAATAAAAGTATCAATAATTATACTTATATTTGCATCTATTAACGATAGCAAACTACCTCTTTATGGCTTTTACTAATAATATCATGATTGTACGCCACCGCTTATTAAGCGAGATGGTAAAACATTGGAAAAATAAAAACCTAATAGAAAAAATAGATCGTCTGCCGATTGATTTAAGTCCGCGTAGCACAAAACATCCTATGCGATGCTGCGTCCACCATGAACGCGCCATGTGGAAATACAAAGCTCTGCCTCTGCTTGGTCTGGATATGACCGACGAAACAGACGAACTGACTCCACTTTCGGAATACGCAGCCTCAGCATTGAAACGCGCCACCGAAGGTAGTCCCAAAGACAATATTATGTGTGTGGTCAATGAAGCATGCTCAGCTTGCGTCCACATCAATTACGAAATATCCAATCTTTGCCGTGGCTGTGTAGCACGCACATGTGTCCACAGTTGCCCCAAAGGTGCTGTCCACGTGAATCATGACACAGGCAAGGCTGTTATCGACCACGATGTTTGCATTAGCTGTGGCATCTGCTATCGTAGCTGTCCATACCACGCTATTGTCTACATCCCCGTTCCCTGCGAAGAAGCATGCCCGGTCAAAGCTATTAGCAAGGATGAGGATGGAGTAGAACACATCGACGAATCAAAGTGTATCTATTGTGGCAAGTGTCTTAATGCATGTCCGTTTGGCGCTATTTTCGAAATCTCGCAAGTATTCGACGTTCTCGAAGGCATGCGTCAAGGTCGTGAAACTATAGCGATTGTCGCACCTTCAATTCTTGGCCAGTTCCAGTCTTCAGCCGAAAAAGTATATGGAACTCTTCGTCAGCTCGGATTCTCAGACGTCGTCGAAGTTGCACAAGGCGCAATGACCACAGTAGAGCATGAAGGAGCTGAACTTCTTGAAAAGTTAGAAGAAGGTCAGCCATTCATGACCACATCCTGCTGCCCGAGCTACATTGAACTTGTCGACAAGCACATTCCGGCCATGAAAAAGTATGTCAGCTCAACCGGTTCTCCGATGTATTACACTGCACGTATTGTCAAAGAGCAACACCCCGATGCTCGCGTAGTATTCATTGGTCCGTGTTTGGCTAAGCGTCGCGAAGCACAGAAGGACGAAATGGTCGACTACGTTCTGTCTTTTGAAGAAATTGCCTCGATAATCGACGGCTATGGCATCGACATTGAAAGTGCCGAACCACACGCCCCTGGATTTGAAGCCGTACGCGAAGCTCATGCCTTTGCTCAAGCTGGAGGTGTCGCAGCTGCCGTTAAATCATATTTGAAACTCGACACCGAAAAGTATAAGCAAATCCAAGTGTCCGACCTCAATAAGAAAAACATTGGCATCCTTGCCGGATACGCCAAGACTGGCAAAGCACCGGGTTGCTTTATCGAAGTCATGGCTTGCGAAGGTGGATGTATTACCGGCCCAAGCACCTACAATGTCGGTATGGCTGGACGCAAACGATTAATGCAGGAGCTCGCTGGACGCGATAAAACATATTGATGTCCGACTCCTCCATTAAAAATATTATTTCATGTCTTACTCGCGGGCAGTATCTTTCAGCCCGCGAGTTTGCATTGCTTATCAAATACAAAGGGAATCTCATTTCCCATCTCGCACGTGAAATTGCAGACGACATACACGGTCGTCGTGTATTCGTGAGAGGACTACTTGAAATCGGGAATCAATGTCGTAACAACTGTTTATATTGCGGCATACGGGCTGACAATGGCGAATTGTTGCGATACCGACTTTCCGAAGACGAAATCGTTGAATCTTGTCGCAATGCGCACCACATCGGATTTCGCACATTCGTACTTCAAGGAGGCGAATGGCCTGCAGACGATTTCATGATAGAGCGTGCCATTAAATCTATTCATACTGAAATGCCGGATAGTGCTGTAACATTGTCGCTTGGTGAACGAGATCGCCACACATACGAGCGATGGGCTGCAGCTGGAGCTTCGCGCTATTTATTGCGTCACGAAACAGCATTGCCATCTCATTATGAGCAGTTGCATCCGTCACAAATGTCATTAGACAAGCGTATGCAATGCTTACGCGACCTCAAAAATATCGGCTTTCAAACAGGCACAGGTATGATGATTGGCTCTCCTGGTCAATCCATAGAATCGCTATGCGCTGATCTCGCATTTATTCAGGAATTGCAGCCACAAATGGTAGGCATTGGCCCTTTCATTCCTCACCATGCCACCCCCCTCGCCTCTTGCTCGGCAGGCAGTGCCAACTTGACAATTCGACTCATCTCTATAATTCGTATTATGCTTCCGCATGCAAATATTCCATCTACCACAGCTCTTGCTACAATACATCCACATGGACGCGAATTAGGACTGATGGCTGGTGCGAATGTCTTGATGCCAAATATCTCACCATCCGCCTGTCGCAACAACTATCAGCTCTATGATAATAAGGCGGCATGGGGGGCAGAATCGGCAGAAGGGCTTACAGAACTATCAAAGATAGTCGAATCAGCAGGATTTGAACTCGACTTTAGTCGAGGTGACTTTAAAACAAACAAAAACTAATGTACAATCCGCATTCATTTATTGCTACAGAATTTATTGATCATGGAGAAATCCTTGAATCAATAGAATATGCACGTCAAAACCGCCATAATCTCCCTCTCATCGAAAAAATCCTTGACAAGGGAGCATCAATGCAAGGTCTTAGTCACCGCGAAGCACTCACTCTACTTGAATGCGACCTTCCTGAAGTAATTGAAGCCACAGCAAAACTTGCCGCAAAAATCAAGCACCGTTTTTATGGCAACCGCATCGTTATGTTCGCTCCTCTTTATCTATCCAACTATTGCGTAAATGGATGCGTCTACTGCCCATACCACGGTAAAAACACACATATTACTCGACGCAAACTCACCCAGGAGGAGATCCGCCGAGAAGTCACTGCCCTACAAGACATGGGACACAAGCGGCTTGCCATTGAAACTGGTGAACACCCAATAATGAATCCGCTCGATTATATTTTGGAATCTATCGAAACGATTTATTCTCTGCGTCACCGCAATGGTGCTATACGTCGTGTAAATGTAAATATTGCAGCAACAGATATCGAATCATACCGCCGTCTTCACGATGCCGGTGTAGGTACATACATTCTGTTTCAAGAAACATATCATCGCGAAAACTACGAGCGTCTTCACCCTACAGGCCCTAAGAGCGATTACGCTTACCATACTGAAGCTATGGATCGTGCAATGGCAGGCGGACTTGACGATGTCGGATTGGGAGTGCTATACGGTCTAAATACATACCGCTACGACTTTTGTGGTCTGCTTATGCACGCCGAGCATCTCGAAGCAGCACACGGAGTTGGCCCACATACCATCAGCGTACCTCGCTTATGCCCGGCTGACGACATAGAGGCTTCTGACTTCCCCGACGCTATCAGCGACGACCTTTTCTGTCGTATCGTTGCAGTACTGCGCGTAGCCGTACCATACACCGGTTTGATTATATCAACTCGTGAAAGTCCTAAAGTAAGAGCACGAGTATTACCCCTCGGAGTTTCTCAAATCAGTGGCGGAAGCCGTACCGGTGTCGGTGCTTATACTGACAGTGCACACGATGAAGATTCTGCCCAATTCGACATTAGCGACCGTCGCACTCTTGACGAGATTGTTGGTTGGTTGCTTGACTCTGATCATATACCAAGTTTCTGCACAGCCTGCTACCGTGAAGGTCGCACCGGAGACCGTTTTATGCAACTACTTAAAAGCGGTAAAATCGCCGATTGCTGCACACCGAATGCGTTGCTCACTCTTTCTGAATACCTCGAAGACTACGCATCTCCTGAAGTAAAGGCTAAAGGCATAATAGCGATTAAACGCGGTCTGGCGGACATTGGTTCGCAGCGCATCAAAGAAATAACAATTAAGCGACTGGCCGACATTGCCTCCGGACAACGCGATTTCAGATTCTAACAACTCGACAATGAACAGCACTCCGACATCGCAACGACCCACCATAGCTATTGCTGGTGCATGCAATAGTGGCAAATCATCATTACTCAATGCCATTTGTGGACAGAGTGTAGCCATAACGTCTGACACAGTAGGAACTACCACCGACCCGGTTCGCAAATCTATCGAGATTGCCGATGTTGGGGCATGCAAAATCATTGACACTCCAGGGCTCAATGACACAAGTGAGCTTGGAGAGCAGAGAGTCGCGATTGCACGTAAAGAGCTTATTCAAGCTGATTTAATTCTTCTTGTAGTCAATTCCGGCGAAATATCCGAAGCCCGCACAATAGCCGACGAATTAAAGCGTCTGAACGTTAGCATGCTCGGGGTTATGACAAAGGCTGACCTTTGTTCAAATCCGGCAGAAGAAGCACGATTACTATCTAAATTTATCGGACTTGAAATAATAACCGTAGACTCTACAACAAACTACGGCATCGACTTGCTCCGCAAGCGCATATCTGCCATACTGAAAGACGAACCGGAAAACCTCTTGGGCAATCTCATACAAGCAGGTCAAACTGCACTGCTCGTCATGCCTCAAGACCCACAAGCACCAAAAGGCAGACTGATACTTCCTCAATCGCTAACAATCCGCGAACTTCTTGCCCGCGGATGTCAAGCCATTTGCTGTGTCCCGTCGCAACTAAGTGCAACACTCAATTCTTTGAAAGAATATCCCGATATCGTTATTACCGACTCGCAGGTATTCAAAGAAGTAAACGACATTCTACCATCCGAAGTCCCTTTGACATCATTTTCAGTCTTAATGGCTGGTTACAAAGGCGACTTAAAAGTATTCTTAAAAGGAGCTGACGCTGTCAATTCTCTAAATGAGCAATCAAAAGTTCTGATTGCAGAAGCCTGCACTCACGCACCACAAACTGAAGACATTGGTCGCGTAAAACTACCTCGATTACTTCGACGAGTCATTGGACAAAATCTTAAAATCGACATTGTTGGCGGAGCTGACTATCCGGACGATCTTAGCGAATATGATCTCGTGATTCTCTGTGGAGGTTGTATGTTTACTCGTCGCCACGTAATGTCAAGAGTTTCTAAAGCCATAAACTCAGGAGTCCCAGTCACAAACTACGGCATCATTCTTGCTCATCTCAATGGCATTCTTAATCGTCTTGCCATCCCTTCAGAATAACAATTTAGACAGTTATATACGAGATTCCGCAAAATATCTTCTTTTTCAAAAAGACAAAGAAAGGCGAGATGAAAAATCTCGCCTTTCCATTTTTCTTGTAATTAAAACTTTGAGCCTATATTTCCAGTGATTGTTGCATTGCAATATTAAATATGTGGCGTTCACTTTCTGTAAAAAATGGCATTCCCCATACATTGAAATTTGTACTTTGAGTA
>CAYQEN010000027.1:0-28386 GCA_964416545.1 uncultured Bacteroides sp.
CCCTACCGCACAGTTGAAAATCAGAAGAACGTAAACAAACTTATTATTCAATGTCAACTCCTACATTTGAACAACTTTTAGAAGCAGGTTGCCATTTCGGTCACCTTAAAAGAAAATGGAATCCTGCTATGGCTCCGTATATTTTTATGGAGCGCAACGGTATCCACATCATAGACCTCTACAAAACAGCCGCTAAGGTTGAAGAGGCAGCAGCAGCACTGAAGAGCATCGCCAAGTCAGGCAAGAAGGTGCTTTTCGTAGCTACTAAAAAACAGGCCAAGCAGGTTGTAGCTGACAAGGCACAGTCTGTAAACATGCCTTACGTGATTGAACGTTGGCCGGGCGGTATGCTTACCAACTTCCCCACTATCCGCAAGGCTGTGAAGAAAATGACCGCCATCGACAAAATGACGAAGGACGGCACTTTCGACAATCTTTCAAAGCGCGAAAAACTTCAGATCACACGTCAGCGTGCTAAACTTGAGAAGACTCTCGGTTCAATCGCTGATCTTAACCGTCTTCCTTCGGCTCTGTTCGTAGTAGACGTACTGAAGGAACGTATCGCCGTAGCTGAGGCAAACCGTCTCGGTATTCCCGTGTTCGCAATGGTTGACACCAACTCAGATCCTAACAACGTAGATTTCGTTATCCCTGCTAACGACGACGCATCTAAGTCAATCGAGCTTATCCTCGACACTGTATGCTCTGCAATCGCTGAAGGTCTCGAAGAACGTAAGGTGGAAAAGGTGGACAACAAGGAAGCAGGTGAAGAAGCTGCTCCCCGTCGTGAACGCCGTCGCGTGAGCCGCAAGGAAGCAACTGAAGCACCCGTTGCTGAAGAAGCTGCTGAAGCTCCCGCCGCAGAATAATTAAAAATAAGTATTAACCCATTAACGCTATCATAATATTATGGCAGTATCAATGGCAGACATCACCAAGCTTCGCAATCTTACCAGCGCAGGCTTGATGGACTGCAAAAAGGCTCTCGCGGAAACTAACGGTGACATCGACGCCGCTGTTGAAATTCTCCGCAAGAAGGGTCAGGCAGTAGCTGCAAAGCGTGAAGACCGCAATGCCGCTGAAGGTTGTGTGCTCGCAAAGAGCGCAGGCAACTTCGCTGCAATTGTGGCTCTGAACTGCGAAACTGACTTCGTAGCAAAGAATGCAGGCTTTATCGCCCTTGCACAGAAGCTTATCGATATCACTGTTGACAATCGCATCAAGACAATCGAAGAGCTTAAGTCGTTCGTTGTTGACGGCCAGACTATCGCTGACCTTATCACAGAGGAAAGCGGTAAGACCGGCGAAAAGAACGAAATCGGTGCATTTGAAGTTGTTGAAGCTCCCTCAACCGCAGCTTACAACCACTTCAACAATAAGCTTGCTGCTGTAGTTGGCTTCAACATGGAGAGCGTAGACGCAGGTGTTGGTCGCGAAATCTGCATGCAGATTGCATCGATGAACCCCGTTGCTGTATCTCGCGAAGATGTTCCCCAGGCAACTATCGATTCTGAAATCAGCGTAGCTATCGAAAAGACCAAGCAGGAAATGGTGAAGAAGGCTGTGGACGCAGCTCTCAGCAAGGCCGGTCTTAACCCCAATCACTTTGACTCGGAAGAGCACATCGAATCTAACATCTCTAAGGGCTGGATCACAGCTGAAGATGCTGAAAAGGGTCGTGCTATCATGAAGGAAGCTGCTGAAGCTAAGGCTGCTAACCTTCCCGAGCAGATGATTCAGAATATCGCTAACGGTCGTCTTAATAAGTTCTTCAAGGAAAGCTGCCTCATGGAGCAGGAATTCGTGCAGGACGCTAAGATTTCTGTTGGACAGTTCCTCGATAAGACTCAGAAGGGTCTTGCCGCAGTAGCGTTCAAGCGTGTAAATCTCAATCAGGACTAATCCAGTCTTATTCTACTATAATTTTGGTAAAGCTCCGACCGTGAGGTCGGAGCTTTATTGTTTTAGTGCGTGATGTCTGCCTGTCTTTGTGTTGTTTGGAGTGGGGGCTTGAATGATGTGGCAATGGTAATGGAGGAATACGACGAGCGGCGAGCAAGGACTTGGTGTCCGGTGCTCGCCGCTCGTTATAATTGTAAGGACACACTGTGAGAGCAATGTGTCGATTGTGTTGGCTTAGCTGTACATTTCGTCGATTTGGGCAGCGTAGTGTTTGTTGATGACGGGGCGCTTGATTTTGAGGGTATTTGTAAGCTCACCCGATTCCATTGAGAATGGTTTGGGGAGGAGGGTGAATTTTTTGATGCGTTCGTATGCTGCAAAGTCGCGTTGGAGGCTTTCGATGCGCTCAGCAATCATGGCGCGTATTTCGGGATTGCATACGAGGTCGTCGTTGCAGTTGTAGGCTATGTCGTGTTTTTGTGCATAGTCTTTGAGCATTCCAAATGCCGGAACGATGAGTGCGCTGACGAATTTGCGTTGGTCGCCTATTGTGGCAATTTGTTCGATATATGGGTCTTCGCCGAGTCGGCTTTCAAGAGCCTGAGGAGCGATGTATTTGCCGTTTGATGTTTTGAACAGGTCTTTGATTCGATCGGTGATGGATAGTGCGCCATTTTCGTTTATGATGCCGGCATCACCGGTGTGGAACCATCCATCGGGTGTGAATGCTTCGGCTGTGGCTTGCGGTTTGTTGTAGTAGCCACGCATGACGGAGAGACCTTTGACGAGGATTTCGCTGTTGTCACCGATTTTGATTTCGACGCCTGGAAGAGTTGTTCCGACAGTGCCGATTTCGTAGCCCGGGTAGGGGAAGCAGCATACGGTGGCTGTTGTTTCGGAGAGTCCGTAGCCTATCATTACGTTGATGCCACAACTTTGGAAGAATTCGGCGATGCCGGTAGAGAGTGGTGCGCCGGCGGTGGGGAATATGTTGCCGTTTTCGACTCCGATTACTTTTTGCAGGGGGAGGAATACGTGTTTGTAGAAGAATTGATAGCGAAGTTCGAGCAGGCGCGGAACTTTGCGACCAAGACGTACGTATTCGAGGTTGCGTTTGCGTCCGGTACTTATAGCAGCGTTAGCAAGAATCTTTTTAATGCCTTGCATTTTACCGAGCTTTTCCTGGATGGCGGTGTAGACTTTCTCCCAAAAGCGCGGTACGGCGCACATACATGACGGGCGTCGCTCGATGAGGGACTGCTGTATGGCGTGCGGGTCTAAGTTGACGGATACTTTTATGCCTCGGTATAGGCAGAAGTATGTCCACGCTTTTTCAAATATGTGGCTGAGAGGGAGAAAGCAAAGCGATGTGTCGTCGTCGGTGATGGTTGTTAGACGGCGGTAGTGTGCTTCGAGTGCGAAGTCGAAGCAAGAGTGGGGGAGTACGGCTCCTTTTGGCTCACCGGTGGTGCCAGAAGTGTAGATAATTGTGGCAATGTCGGTGGGGGTGGCGCGAAATGTGATAACATTCACTTTATCAGCGACTTCCTGTGATTGGCTTCTTCCAATGGCAAGGAAAGCGTCGAATGTCATTGTATCGTCGGTGCTTTGGGGCAAAATGTCTTCGAATGTGACGATGGCGCGTATCGAAGGGCAGTTTTTACGTGCGCGAAGAGCAATTTCGTATTGTGTGGTGTTGCCAACGAAAAGTATTGATGCTCCGGAGTCGTTGACGATATATTCTACTTGGTCTTGCGAGCTTGTGGAGTAGATGGATATGGGAACAGCCCTGAGAGCGTAGGCAGCAAAGTCGGTAATCAGGACTTCGGGGCGGTTGTCGGAGAATATGGCGATGTTGCTACATTCTTCGAGTCCGCACGCGAAGAGAGCTTTTGAAGCAGCTTCAACTTTGTCTTTGAATTCGATCCATGTAGTAGGTTTCCATACCCCGTTGACGGGGGCACTAAAAGCTTCGCGCGAGCCGTATTTGGCAGTTTGCGTGCTTACGAGATGAGTTAGTATATTGGGCATGGTTCCATGTTTGAATGGCAAAGTTAGCCAGATTCGTGGCATTAATTAAATTAATGTGGCTGAAATGGAGTTGGTGTTAACGTATGTTATGGAATTGGTGAGTTTGTTAACTTAATTTAGTATAGTGCGCGTGGCTGTTTTGGTGTGAGGGGTAAAAATATTATATTTGTAAAAAACTATTGAGTATGAAGAGAAACTTAGCTTTAGGTAGCGCTTTGGCCGCTGCTGCCGCTTCGGCGTTGGCTGCAACTCCGGCTCGCCCTAATATTATTTATATTATGTGTGATGATATGGGGTATGGCGATTTGGGTTGCTATGGTCAACCGTTTATTTCGACCCCGCGTATCGATGGAATGGCCGGCGAGGGTATGCGTTTTACTCAAGCGTATGCCGGCAGTCCAGTGAGTGCTCCGTCGAGGGCTTCGCTGATGACCGGTCAGCATAGCGGTCACTGTGAGGTGAGGGGCAATAAGGAGTATTGGCGCAATGTCCCGATGGTGAAATATGGAGAGAATGAGGACTATTCAGTAGTTGGTCAGCATCCGTATGATCCGGAGCATGTGATACTGCCTGAGATTATGAAGGATAATGGCTATACGACCGGTATGTTTGGAAAGTGGGCCGGCGGTTATGAGGGTTCGGTATCGACTCCGGATAAACGCGGTATTGATGAGTTTTATGGCTATATCTGCCAGTTTCAGGCGCATCTCTATTATCCTAATTTCTTGAATCGCTATAGTAAATCGCTTGGCGATACTGCAACGGTGAGAGTGGTGATGGAGGAGAATATCAAGCATCCGATGTATGGCGAGGGTTATACGAATCGTAGTCAGTATTCGGCCGATTTGATTCATCAGAAGGCTATGGAGTGGCTCGATAAGCAGAGTGACAATCAGCCGTTTTTCGGAGTGTTTACCTATACGCTTCCTCATGCCGAGCTTGTGCAGCCAGAGGATTCGATATTGCAGCATTATTATTCGAAATTTAATCCCGACAGTACGTTTGCGGGAAATTATTGGTCGCGCTATAATCCAGTGACGCACACGCATGCGCAGTTTGCAGCGATGATTACCCGTCTGGATACTTATGTTGGCGAGGTGCTTGATAAGTTGAAGGAGAAGGGTCTGGATGAAAATACGATTGTTGTATTTACGAGCGATAACGGCCCTCATGAGGAGGGGGGCGCAGATCCCACATTCTTTGGTCGTGACGGAAAGCTGAAGGGCTTGAAGCGTTCATGCCATGAGGGAGGCATAAGAGTGCCATTTATTGTGCGCTGGCCAGGCAAGGTGAAAGCCGGCAGTGTGTGTGACCATCAGCTTGCGTTTTATGACGTTATGCCTACGTTCTGTGATATAGCCGGGGTGGCTGACTTCCAGAACCGATATACGAATAAGTCGAAAGAGGTGGACTATTTCGATGGTATTTCATTTGCTCCGGTGCTTCTCGGAAAGTCGGGGCAGAAGAAACATGAGTTCCTCTATTGGGAATTTAATGAAACCAATCAGATGGGTCTGCGTATGGGCGACTGGAAGATGGTGGTGAAGAAGGGTGTTCCCGAACTTTACAATCTTAAGAAGGATATTCATGAGGATAATAATGTGGCTTCGAAGAATCCCAAAATCGTGAAAAAGATGGTGGAAATCATACGAAGCCAGCATACTCCTAATCCGTATTTTTCGGTGACTTTACCTTAGGTGGGCGATAGAGGAGAGAGCCGATGAAGGCACCTCCCCGTCCTGCAATCCATACAGCGGTGTAGACTGAACGCAATTTGAGAGCGTCGGCTATGCCGCTTTTTTGTAGGGTGGGGTGAAGTAGGGCGTGCGCCAAGTCTTTGTGGTCTTCGCGACGATAGTGGGCGGCGAGGATTGCGCGTCGGCAGTCAATCCATTTTTTGTGGATAGAGGAGGGTAGGAGGTGTTCGATAGCGGAGAGTGTCTTTTCACCTTCGCCTTGGCGCGCAGAGAATGTAGTGCCGGAGATGGATTCGTCGGAATAATCGGCGTGGATGATGGCGGTAGGCTCGCCGTGGAGTTTGCCTATGGCGGGGTTTTGCAGTAGCAGTCGGGTGCCAAATTCGAGGTCGTCCCAGAGGGATAGATCTTCATTCCAGCCACCGGCAGATTTGGCAATGGTGGTACGTACAACGTAGCGAGCGGTGGAAAAAATTCCGTGGAAGAGGTGTGCGCGCATCAAATCGCTGTCGTCGTTTGTCTTTATTTCGAGCCATCCATCGGGGTCGAGAATGCCGATGTCAAAGTGGAGCAGGTCGGTCGATGGGCATCGACGCAACTCGTCGGCTATGCGGCTCAAGTGGTTGGGACGCATTTCATCGTCAGAGTCGAAGAAGCATACGTATTCGCTTGTGGCGGTATCGAGTCCGGCATTGCGAGCCGCAGCAGCACCTTGCTTGGTTGCAGAGATAAGGTCGATGATGAAATCGTCTGTTTCGTTTTCGCGTTTCCAGTCAGTAAGCAGATTTATGCAGTCGGCGGTAGAGCCATTGTCGACGATAACGAGTCGTAGCGGACGTAGAGATTGCGCTTTTACAGATCGGAGTGTGCGAGGGAGCAACTCGATGCGGTTGAATACAGGAACGACGACTGTAATCAACGGAATATTTTCGGTGGAAGATGGGTTCATAACGCGAAAATAATTGTAATTTCGTTAGATTGAAAATAATGAAAGTGAAAAAACGGAATATAGTGGTTTTTACCGACTCATTCCCTTATGGAGGGGTGAGTGAGGGCGCGTTTGTAGAGCCAGAGCTGAAGCTACTTGCAGAGAAGTTTGACAGAGTGGTGATAGTACCAACGTGCAGGCTCTCTGAGGAGGTAATATCGGATATGCCTTCGGGTGTTGAAGTAAGCGAGTGGTGGATTAATTGCAAGGAATGGAAAACTCCGTGGCACAGGGTGAAATATATGCTATCTACGCGTTTTTTGTGCTCGTTGTCGCTGAAATGTCGCTATACGGATTTGACGTTTATACTTTCGGCAGTGACTTTTAGTTATGCCCTGAAGCGATGGCTGAGGGAAGAGAAGTTGACGCCCGAAAATACGCTACTATATACGTTTTGGTTTGATATAGCTGCCGGAGGAGTGTCGTTTTTGTCTGAATATGAGTGGATTACGCGAATGCACGGACACGATATGTATACTTGGAGGGGGAGGAAATTGCGTAAACAGATGGTTGATAAGGTGTTGCGGATTTTTACAGCCAGTGAGGCCGGTAGAGAGTATATGGTGTCGGAATATCCATCGGCATCGGCGAAGATTGAAACAGCAATATTGGGGTGTGTGAAATATGGCGGTAGAGATGTGACAGCGCAGAGCCATTGTCGTGCTGATGGGGCGTTGACGTTTCTCACAGTATCGAGAGCCGTAGAGGGTAAAGGATTGATGCAGACAGTGGATATGCTACGTTCGCTGGCTATATCGCGTCCTGATATGCAAGTAAGGTGGGTGTATGTAGGGGGAGGAATTTTTGCCGAGACGCTCAGAATGTATTGTGACAGAGGGCCTAATCCGAAGAAATTTTCGGTTGACTTCCGTGGAGAACTCGCTAATGCAGACGTGCATAAAATATATGCGGCAGAGCCGATTGATTGGGTGATGCTATTGAGCGATTCAGAGGGTGGAAATCCTGTGTCGCTATGTGAGGCGATGGCTTATGGCGTGCCGGTGATAGGAAAAGAGTGTCGTGGAGTGAGCGAAACGATAGATGACAGTTGCGGAATCCTTTTGTCGAACGCTCCGACGGAAGAGGAGTTTGTTTACGGTCTGGCTCCTTATATTGACAGCGACGTGCGCATGGGTGTGCTTCGTCAAGGTGCGCTCAGAAGATGGCAAGAACGTTATGATGCCGAGAAACTGCGAAAGGAATTTTGGTCGTGAAGCCACTCGTTTCAATAATATTGCTGACTTATAATCAGGAGGATTCCATCGGCAGAGCTTTTGACAGTCTGCTGATGCAGCGCACGTCGGTGCCGTTTGAAATAGTAGTGGGGGAGGATGCTTCGACAGATGCGACTCGACGGATATGCGAAGAGTATGCGCGTCGCAATCCTCAGATAATCAGGCTTATGCCTACGGAACCGAATAAGGGGGTGGTGAGGAATTTTTTTGATTGTTTGGGGGAGTGTCGCGGAAAGTATATAAGTGACTGTGCCGGAGATGATTGCTGGCTTGATGAAAGTCGACTTGAACGTCAAGTGAGACAGCTCGAAGATGATGAAAGAGTGTCGGCAGTGTGCTGCGATGTGGAGTGGGATAATACGTATACGGGGCAGAAGCAGATAGTAAAGGCGGAGAGAGTGACAAAAATAGATGAACTCTATCGCTCTCCGATGCAGATATGTCTGTCGGCAATGCTGTATCGAGCCGATGTGGTGCGTCGCGCTGTTGCTACAAAGCCCGGTGTGGTAGGAAATACGGAATTCGGTCTGGAAGACCTGCCGATAATGGCAGAGCTTGTGGCTAACGGGAGTGTGGAGCGGACGCCTATTGTAGGGCTTCGCTATTCGATTCATGATGGGTCGATATCAAATAGTAGCAACCATAACAAGATGTTTGATTTTGCTGCCGGAGTGGCACATTGCTCAATCGTGGTAGCACAGCATTATGGTGTGGATTGCGAGCGAATACGTGTAGAAATGAATCGCAGAATCGGATATATGATATCGCTGGCATTGCATTGCGACGATAGAGAGCGCCGGCGTAGAGCCATAGCTGTGGCTCGGTTGTGGCGGTGCGGGCTACCGTGGAAGATTCGTATGAAGTTGATGCTATTGGAAATAAAGAAGGGCTGACGTGGTGTCAGCCCTTCGTGTATGGGGAAATGTGTGGGTCGGAAATTATTTGGTGAGGGGAGAGTAGTCGCGAGAGTAGCGAAGCATTTGGGGGATATAGTCTTCGTCGTAGCGGACGGTGATGTCGATAATTTCGCCCTTGTTGTTTTTAACCGGAATGTAGACGGGGTTGACAAAGCCTTTGTAAGGTGCGATGTTGAGGTGAGAGTAGCGTTCGAGAATTTCTTTGTGGATGTTTTGGTCGACACGCACGGCATATTTCTCAACGAGGTCGCGTCCGGCTTCGTAGTCGCCTTCGCTCTTGATGCGCTGAATTTCGCCGAGGAGCTGGCCGAAGAGTTCGCGCAGACGGTTGTAGTCGTTGATTCGGATGTATGTCTTGCCACCTTCGGTGTAGTATTCGATGACCTTTTCGTCAGTACCTTTTTCGAGTGCCCATTCAGAAATGAGCTTGCGATTTCGCATGTGGGCTTCTTCGACATCTTTGCCCGGCTCGATGCGCATCAACTGAGTCATGAGGCCGTTGAGGATGTATTTGTAGTACTGAGCTTTGTAGGCGTCGGCACTGTCGAGCAGTCCGAGCTCGATGAGCTTCGGGTCGGCCAGATAGTAGAGAGCAAAAAGGTCGGCACGAGCTTCTTCGAGAGTAGAACCGTGGGCTTTGAGAGCATCGGGATCGACACCCGGGAGAATGCGTCCGGAGGCGTGACCCAGGCATTCGTGAAGGTCGGTGTGGAGATTGTCGGTGATGAAGAGGTATTTGTCCATCAGTTCGCGCATAGAAGCGTCGGGAACGAATTCTTCGTTGAAACCGTTGCCATGAGATGCTTCGTCGTAGGCTTGAGTGATGTTTTCGATAGTGACTGACTTAGAGCCGTGGGCGGCACGAATCCAGTTGGCGTTGGGGAGGTTTATGCCAATCGGCGTAGCGGGGTAAGCGTCGCCAGCAAGGATGGCAGCAGTGATGACTTTGGCAGTGACACCTTTCACTTCATCTTTGCGGAAGCGAGGGTCGACAGGCGAATTGCTTTCGAACCACTGTGCATTGTTGCTAATAATCTCAGTGCGGTGAGATGCTTCGATGTTTTTGAAGTTGACGATAGATTCGAAAGCTCCGGTCATTCCAAGAGGGTCGCCGTAGCTTTCGATAAAACCGTTTATGAAGTCGACTTGCGAGTTGGTGTCGTTGACCCAAAGAATAGAGTAGTCGTCGAATGCTTTGAGCGAACCAGTGAGATAGAACTCGATGAGTTTGTCGATAACGGCAGCTTGAGCGGGATTTTCGGCAACGTCGCGCGCTTTGCCGAGGAGGTTGACAATGCGCGAAATGGCTGCGCTGTAAAATCCGCCTACCTTATATACTTGTTCAGTGACTTTTCCGTTGACTTTAACTACGCGAGTGTTAAGGCCGTGTGAAACGGGAGTGACGTCGGTAGTGTCCTTAATTGCGTTGTAGTAAGCCTCGACTTCGTCCTGAGTGACACCTTCGTAGAGGTTGTTGGCGGATGAAGTGATGAGGTCGGCACCTTCGGCCTGATTGACGCGCTTAGCCATGAAAGCGGGGTTGAAAATGACTTTCAACAGCGTAGCTTCGTCGGCGGGTTTCTTGTCGGCGGGTAATTTGGCAATCTCAGATTTCAGGAAGCTCTCGGAAAATTCGGGAGAGAACTTATCCATAGAGTAGTGGTGGTGGATGCCGTTGCCAAACCAAATCTGCTTCAGATATTTTTCAAAAGCTTTGAATTCGCTACTGCTACGATTGCCAGAATATGAAGTATATACGTTTTCGAGGAGTTGGCGAATGTCGAGATTGTATTTGTTGTTTTGATCCCATATTATGTCGCGACCGGAAATAGCAGCTTCTGTCAGATAGTAGACAAGTTTCTTCTGATTGAGGCTCAGATTTTCGAATCCGGGCACTTTGTATCGCAAAACTTCGATGTCGGCAAAGCGGTCGACAACATAATTAAAGGGCTTTTGGTCGTTAGCCATGACGGATGTGGATAGTGTCAGTGTAAGAATAGCACCGATAGAGGCACTTTTGAGTATAGACATATTAGGATGGATTTATTCGATGTATAGAACAAGACCTTTCAGATACTCACCTTCGGGATGGTATATGTTGACGGGATGGTCGGCCGGTTGAGTGAGCTGATGAAGGATACGCACCTTGCGTCCGGTCTGAGCCGCAGCAGAGAATACTGCCAATCGGAATTGCTCGCGACTGACGGCTTGTGAGCATGAGAATGTGAACAGGATGCTGCCTTTTGGCATTTTTTCCATGGCTTTGGCGTTGAGACGCTGGTAGCCGCGGAGCGCATTTTTGATGGCACTGCGATGTTTTGCAAATGCCGGAGGGTCGAGGATGACGAGGTCGTAGCGACCGCTCTCCATGTCGGAAAGGAACTTAAACGCGTCTACGGCGAAAGCTTTGTGGCGAGAGTCGCCGGCAAAGTTGAGAGCGACGTTGTCTTCGGTGAGCTTAATTGCTTTTGCCGAGCTGTCGACTGAATGAACTTCGGTGGCATTGCCATCGAGCGCGTAGACAGAGAAGCCACCGGTGTAGCAGAACATGTTGAGTACGCGACGTCCGGCAGCAAAAGAGCGCAGGAGCGCACGATTGTCGCGCTGGTCGACGAAGAAGCCGGTCTTCTGTCCCTTTAGCCAATCGACATGGAATTTTAATCCGTTTTCGAGAGCTTCGTCAGTGTCGGCACTGCCTATTATATAGTCGTTTTGCGGGTCGAGTTGGGCTTTGAAGGGGAGGGTGGTTTCCGATTTGTAGTATACGGCGTTGATTCCAGCCTCGGGGAGCTGTGTGAGCTGACGAGCAATGATGTTGCGCGCGAAGTGCATGCCCGGAGAGTGAGCCTGCATGACGGCAGTGTGTCCGTAGACGTCGACGATGAGTCCGGGGAGGAAATCGCCTTCGCCATGAACAAGTCGGTAAGCATTGTTGTCGTCGCGAATCAGTCCGAGAGAACGACGCAGATTGAAGGCCGAAGATAGTCGCTCGGCATAGAAAGTGTCGTTGATTTCCTCAGTGACGTTAGAGAGCATTCGGACAGCAATGCTGCCAATCTGATAGTGGCCAATACCGAGGGGAGTGCCGTCGGCAGCAGTGACCTTTACTGTTTCGCCCTCTTCAATGTCGTCGGGGAGCGAAGCTATGGCGCCTGAAAATACCCACGGATGGAATCGCTTGAGCGATTCTTCCTTGCCACGGCGCAATGTAATTTCCTTATAGTTCATATTATTTTAAGAATCCTCTTACAATGTCGTTGCCATTGACGTAAACCAATAGGAGAAGCAGGAAAATCATGCCTGCAACTTGAGCATATTCCATGACCTTCTCGTTGGGCTTGCGACGAGTGATGACTTCCCAGATAAGGAAGAGAACGTGACCACCGTCGAGGGCGGGGATGGGGAGAATGTTCATAAAGGCAAGAGCCACAGACAGAAAGGCTGTGATTTCCCAAAATGAGAGCCAACTCCAACGGCTCGGGAACATATTGCCTAAAGTGCCGAATCCGCCAAGACTTTTTGCGCCTTCTTTTGTGAAGACGTATTTCATAGAACCGACGTAGTTGGTCAGTGTAGTGGTGCCGAGTTCCCATCCTTTGGGTATAGACTCCCATAGGCTATACTTGATAGTGGTAGTGGGGTAGACGTCGGTAATCGGTTTGAGCTGAAATCCGAGACGTCCGCTTTCGGGAATGTCGGCGCGGATGGTCATTTGGCGACCGTCGCGCTCGATGGTGATGTCGGCGGATTTGCCTGCGTAAGCCTGAAGAGCCGGGGTGAGTTCAGAGAATGACGGAGTGGCAACCGTGTCGACTGCTATGATGTGGTCGCCTTCGGCAAATCCGGCTTCGGAAGCTGCGCTTCCCCCTTGAACTCGGTGGATGTAGACCGGAATGCGGTAGGTCATGAATCCTTCGTCGTTGAGTTGCAGGATAAAGTTTTCGGGGATATCGATGTTGATGGGGTGGTGGTCGCGAAGTACGGTAACGGTCTTAGCCTCAACGATATCGAGCATGAAGTCGGTTTTTGATGCATCGAGCTTCTTTCCATCGGCAAGGAGGGGTATATCACCGTTTTTGAAACCGGCTTTGAGGGCGGTGGGGGTGAAGTCCATTCCTTCGACAGCCTTTTCGAGTTCGATGTATTTGGTGCCCCAACAGAATGCTATGCCTGCGTAGATGATGAGTGCAAGGATGAAGTTGAATAGAACGCCACCAATCATGACGAGCAGACGCTGGTATGCCGGTTTTGCGCGAAATTCCCACGGTTCGGCCGGTTTGGCGAGCTGCTCTTTGTCCATAGATTCGTCGATCATTCCGGCAATTTTGACATAGCCACCGAGAGGCAGCCATCCGATGCCGTATTCGGTGTCGCGCCAAGTGGCACGTTCGTTTCCGTGCTTGTCGAAAGAGGCTTTGCCTTTCTTCGGTTTCCACTTAGCCAGCGAGAACCATGGATTGAAAAAGAGGTAGAACTTTTCGACTTTAATGCCGAAAATGCGAGCCATTATATAGTGACCAAACTCGTGGATAACCACAAGAATGGCCAGAGCCACGATGAGTTGTGCGGCTTTGATGAGAAATGTTTCCATTAAATAGACGTTGTATTAATGAGTTGCGACGCAATGCGACGAGCGGCGTCGTTGATATTTACATAGTCGTCGAGCTGTGGGTCGGGAATGAATTCGACCTTTTCGAGGGTGTTGACAATTGTGCGGTAGATGTCGAGGAATGAAATACGTTCCTTGAGGAAAGCCTCGACGGCAATTTCGTTGGCGGCATTGATGGCGCAAGCGGTTGTGCCACCCTCTTCCAGAGCGCGGTATGCGAGGTTGAGGCACGGGAATTTGTCGGTGTCGGGACGCTCGAAAGAGAGAGCGGCGTAGTCGGACAGTCGCATCGGAGTGTCGGTTGTGGCCAGACGAGTTGCATCGCCGAGAGCGTAGCGAATTGGTAGGTGCATGTCGGGGAGACCGAGTTGAGCTTTGACAGCACCGTCGGAAAATTCGACCATAGAGTGAACTATCGACTGGGGGTGGACGACGGCTTCAATGCGTCGTGGCTCGATGTCGAACAGCCAGCGAGCTTCGATGATTTCAAAAGCCTTGTTGAGCATCGTAGCTGAATCGATGGTGATTTTTGAGCCCATAGACCAGTTGGGATGGTTGAGGGCGTCGGCTACGGTGACGGAGTTGAGACGGTCGGCAGAGAATGTTCGGAAAGGGCCTCCGGAAGCTGTGATGATGAGTCGATTGACTGTGGCAGGGTCTTCGCCGACGAGGCATTGGAAGATAGCCGAGTGTTCGGAGTCGACCGGAATGATTCGCGATTTTGACTCTTTGAGTAATTTTTTGACCAATGCACCTGCAACGACGAGGGTCTCTTTGTTGGCTAAGGCGATGTCCTTGCCGGCACGTATGGCACTGATGGTGGGGAGGAGCCCGCTGTAGCCAACGGTGGCAGTGAGAACGGTGTCGATTTCGGGACGAGTGACCGCTTCGGCAATGGCGTCAGCTCCGCATGCTGTTTCGATACCGAGAGGCGAAAGCGCATCGCGCAATTCGGCGTAGCGACTTTTGTCGGCAATGATGGCAATTGAAGGGCGGTGTATCTTGCACTGCTCAATGAGCATTGAGACATTGCGTCCGGCCACTAAGACTTCGGCTCGGAAAAGATTTGGGTAGGCCGATATGATGTCGAGAGTTTGTGTTCCTATCGAGCCTGTGCTGCCGAGCACGGCTATTTTTTTGTATCTGCTGGATTCCAAAGTAGATGATTTTTCACAAAGGTAGCCATTTTCATTAAGAGGACAAAATATATATAGAGGTGTGGACGATGGGAAGGGATGGATTATTGCATAAAAAATGTGGGAATGTGCGACTTTTTATATTGAATTGAGAAAAAAATAAAAAAAAACGCTAACTTTGTCGAACCATCCATAATAGGCGGACGTTTATCGTCAGTAAATTATCCGATGGCGGGCAGCCGAAGAGGTTGGCTTCGGAAAAAACATATGAAAATAACAAACAAAATTGTTTCATAAATAATTACGAGAGATGAAAACTAATTTACTTTTTGCAATTGTAGGCTGTGGAAGCATGCTTCTTTCAGTTAATTCAGCAAATGCACAAGAAGTTGCCGTAGTTAACGAAACAGCTGTAGCTGTAAACAACGTAGAGTGCAAGACTCACTACACATCTTCTTGGCGTGACAACTGGTATGTACAAGCCGGTGTAGGCGCGTCACTTCCTTTCGTAGATTACTACATGGAAAAAGATGCAAAGCGTCACTTCACTGCTGTTTACAACCTCGGCGTTGGTCACTGGTTCAGCCCCTACCTCGGATTCCGCTTCAGCGCATACTATGGTAAGCTTCACTATGACTACATCAAGACAAACAGCGCTCAGATGGCAAACCTCAACGCAGACCTTATGTGGGATCTGTCGTCTTCAATCTGGGGCGTAAACACTGAACGTACATTCAGCATCATTCCTTATGCCGGTATCGGTGGAACTTACACTTGGGACTTCCACGGAGTTGCTCCTTCGATTCCTATGGAAAATGGTCACCTCAAGACTCGCGAATGGACTCTTCCCGTATCTGCAGGTATCCAGTTCCGTTTCCGTGTGAGCAAGTATGTTGACCTCTTCGCTGAAGCTCGCGCTCAGTTCTACGGTGACAACTTCAATAACATCGTATCAGGTGATCCTATCGAAACTAACCTTTCTGCAATCGGTGGTGTTAGCGTAACATTCGGTGGTCGCAAGTTCAACTCTTACAATCCTTGCGAATACCTTGCTAAGATCGACCAGCTCAACAGCCAGGTTAACGGTCTCCGTGGCGAACTCGCTACTACTGCCGCTGCTCTCGCTGCTGCAGAAGCTCAGCTTCCTTGCCCCGAAGTAACTGCGCCCGTTGCAACTACAACTCCGATTCTTTCGGCCGTTCGCTTCAAAATCAACTCTTCGGTTATCTCTTCTATGGAGCAGGTTAACGTTTACAACGTAGCTCAGTGGATGAAGGCTAACCCCGAAGCTAAGGTTCTCGTTGACGGCTACGCTGACAAGGAAACCGGTACTGCAAACTACAACATGCAGCTCTCACAGCGTCGTTCACAGGCTGTTGTTGATATGCTGACTAAGGACTACGGTATCGACGCAAGCCGTCTCACTATCCGTGCTTACGGTAGCGATGCTCAGCCTTACGGCGAAAACAACTGGAACCGTGTTGTAATCTTCACTCAGCCGTAATATAACGCTGAAATAGCAACATAAACAGTATAACGGTAGGCCTCGCAATTTTTTGCGAGGCCTACTTTTGTTTTCGGCTAATCCGGCGGGTAGAGTCGGAATTGTTGTGTTATTTTTGTATATTTGCAAGTTAAATAGACTATTATGAGCGACTTTAATCTTGACGACATACAGCAGAGCAGCGGAACAGCAGAATATATCGAGGACGATATCAAGACGCTTGAATGGAATGAGCATATTCGTAGACGTCCCGGTATGTATATCGGTAAACTCGGTGATGGCTCTAATTCTGATGATGGTATCTATGTGCTGTTGAAAGAGGTGCTTGACAATTCTATCGATGAGTATATGATGGGATTTGGTAAGCAACTCGTGGTTGACGTGGCTGAAAATTCTGTGTCGGTGCGCGACTATGGCCGCGGTATTCCGCTGGGAAAGCTCGTCGAGGCATCGTCGCGTATGAATACCGGCGGTAAGTATGACAGCAAGGCATTTAAGAAGTCGGTGGGTCTGAACGGCGTCGGTATAAAGGCGGTGAACGCGCTGTCGACAGAATTTATAATCCGCAGTGTGCGCGATGGCGCAATGAAGGAGGCTCGATTCAGTGCCGGAAATCTCGTGAGTGAAACCGATGTGGTGGAAACGGATGAGCCGAATGGTACGTTTGTCAAGTTTACGCCTGATGGCACACTGTTTCGCGACTATCATTACCGCGATGAGTTCATAGTGCCACTCATAAAGAATTATACCTACCTCAATACGGGGCTAGCAGTGGTATTTAACGGGAAGCGATATGTGTCGCGCAATGGATTGCTCGATTTGCTTCGCGATACGATGACCGGCGAGCCGCTATATCCGATAATCCATCTGAAGGGAGATGATATAGAGGTAGCGATAACTCACGCTCAGCAGTATGGCGAGGAGTATTACTCGTTTGTGAACGGACAGCATACTACGCAGGGCGGTACGCATCTGTCGGCATTTAAGGAGTCGGTGTCGCGAACGATAAAAGACTTTTACGGAAAGGGAAATTTTGAGTATGCCGATATTCGTAACGGGATGGTGGCAGCGATTTCCGTGAGGGTGGAAGAGCCGGTGTTTGAGTCGCAAACGAAGACCAAACTCGGGTCGCGCGATATAGGTCCTGATGGCCCAACAGTAGCAAAATTTGTAGGCGATTTCTTGAAGAAAGAGCTTGATGACTATCTTCACAGAGAACCATCGACGGCAGATGTTATGCTGCGAAAGATACAGGATAGCGAGCGCGAGCGCAAGGCTATGGCCGGCGTGACGAAAAAGGCTCGCGAGCAGGCTAAGAAGCTGAATGTACATAATAAGAAATTGCTCGATTGTCGCGTGCATCTCAATGATGTTCGCGGAGATGAGGAAAAGAAGTTGCAGTCGTCGATATTTATTACCGAGGGTGACTCAGCGGCCGGTTCGATAACGAAGATTCGCAATGTGGAAACACAGGCGGTGTTCTCGCTACGCGGAAAGCCAAAAAATACTTACGGCAAGACCAAAAAGATGGTTTATGAGAATGATGAGTTTAATCTGCTGCAGGCCGCACTGAATATCGAAGATAGTATAGATAATCTGCGATATAACAAAGTGATAATCGCTACGGATGCCGACGTGGACGGAATGCATATCCGTATGCTTCTGTTGACTTTTTTCTTGCAATTTTTCCCCGACCTGATAAAGAAGGGGCACGTGTATATCTTGCAGACTCCGCTGTTCAGAGTGAGAAATAAGAAGACTGCAAAGCGTACAGGACGAAAGAGTAGCGGCGATGAAGAGATATACTATTGTTACAGCGATGAAGAGCGCGTGTCGGCAATAGAAAAACTCGGTTCGAATGCTGAAATCACCCGATTCAAAGGTCTTGGTGAAATATCGCCGGATGAGTTCAGCGGATTTATCGGTGAAGATATGCGAGCTGATAAAGTGTCGCTGCATAAGGAGGACGGAGTGTCGGAACTTCTACGCTTTTATATGGGTAAAAATTCGACTGAGCGTCAGAACTTCATTATAGAAAATCTTGTTGTTGAAGATGATACCCAAATATCATGATGATATGGACGGAAAGCGTGTAGCCATATTCCCCGGGTCGTTCAATCCGTTTACGCTTGGACATTTGGACATGTTGAAGAGGGGGTTGGCGATGTTTGATAAGGTGGTTGTAGTGCTTGGTATCAATGCCTCTAAGCCGGCCTCGGAATATGCCGAGCGTGTGCGCCAAGTGGCGGACGCGGTTGGCGGAATGGAGCGCGTTGAAGTAATGGAGTGGAGCGGATTGACGGTAGATGCCGCCAAAAAGGTGGGCGCGCAATTTATACTCCGCGGAGTGAGAAGCATGGCAGACTATGAATATGAACGCAATCTTGCCGATGTAAACAATTCGATAGCCGGCATAGAAACGGTGGTGTTGTTCACACGTCCGGAATTGGCCTCGGTAAGTTCGAGCGTTGTGCGCGAATTGGCATCGTACGGCTATGATGTGTCGCGTTTTCTCCCTTGAAATGAAACTATAATAGAAAAATGAAAAAGTACGTACTCATTTTTGCTTTGATATGTGTTGGTGCCGTTGCTCGGGCACAGCACTTTACACCGACTCAGAAGTTGCAGTTTGCAGAGAAGGTGATAGAAACCTTTTACGTAGATACGGTAAGCTCGGATAAGCTTGTGGAAGAGGCTATCGTGGCAATGCTTAAGACGCTTGATCCGCATTCGGCATATTCGACTCCGGAGGAAACACGCGAGCTGAACGAGCCGCTTCAGGGAAATTTTAGCGGAATCGGCATACAGTTTAATATGGCTACGGATACGGTGTATGTGATACAGACCGTGGCCGGAGGCCCTTCGGAACGAGTGGGTATTCTGGCCGGCGATCGCATAATAGCAGCTAATGATACGGTGCTTGCCGGCAAAAAAATGCGCACAAATGACGTGATGAAGCATCTTCGTGGTCCGAAAGGCTCTGAGGTGAAGCTGACAGTTGTGAGGAGGGGAGTGGCGGAACCTATAGAATTTAACGTAACACGCGATGATATACCTATTTACAGCGTTGATGCGTCGTATATGGCCGCTCCCGGTGTGGGGTATGTGAGAATCTCACGATTTGCTGAAAGCACGCCGGAAGAAGTGGCTGAAGCCATAAAGAAACTTTCGAAGCAGGGAATGGAGGATTTGATAATCGACCTCGAAGATAATGGTGGCGGATATATGAGCGCAGCTACCGATATGGCTGAAATGTTTTTGAAGAAAAACGACCTGCTGGTATTTACGAAAGGCAGAAATATGAGTCCGGCATACTATCGCTCGCATAAAGACGGCTCGATGAAAAACGGCCGAGTGGTGGTGATGGTGAATCAGTATTCGGCATCGTCGAGCGAAATATTGTCGGGAGCAATTCAAGACCACGACCGTGGACTGATAGTCGGTCGCAGAACCTTTGGTAAGGGTCTTGTGCAGCGACCGTTCCCGATGCCTGACGGCTCGATGATACGCCTGACCGTGTCGCGCTATTACACGCCGTCGGGGCGCTCGATACAGAAGCCCTATACGGATGGCGATGATGATAATTATTATCTCGATATGCTTCATCGCTATGAATCGGGCGAAATGCAGAATGCCGACAGTATTCACAATAATGCAGATGAATTGTACTACACGTTGCGCAATCACCGTCCGGTGTTTGGTGGCGGTGGTATTACGCCTGACGTATTTGTGGCGGTGGATACGACCGGTTACAGCCCTTATTATCGCGATATTGTGGCTAAGGGTGCGCTGATAAAGTATGTGACCAAGTATGTGGATGATAATCGCGCGATGCTTACAGCGCAGTATCCGACGGCGGATGATTTTATCAAGAAGTTTAAGGTGTCGGGAGATATGCTCGAAGGTCTTGCCGAAGCCGGAAAGGCAGAGGGTGTAGAACCGAACAGTGAACAACTCGAAACGAGCAAAATCCCATTGACAACAGCGATTAAAGCTCTCGTAGGTCGCGATATCTACAAGGATGATATTTACTATCAGATATATAATGAAATGAATCCTGTGTATCAGGAAGCTTTGCGCCTGATTACGGATAAAAACAGGTATGACAAAATACTAAAAGGAAGCAAATGACAGGAACATTGTGGACTATCATAGTGGCCGGCGGAACGGGTTCGCGTTTCGCCGGTGCTTTGCCAAAGCAGTTTTGCCGCATAGGAGGCAAGCCGATGCTGATGCATACGATAAGCAGTGTGCGTCGCGCGTTTCCCGGAAGTGGCATCGTAATAGCGATGCACTCGTCGTTTATGGACTTGTGGGACGAGGTGTGCCGCGAGTTTGGCTATGTGTCGCCGATAGTGGTAGAGGGAGGAGCGACTCGCTGGGAGTCGGTGAAAAAGGCACTTGAGGCGGTGCCTGCCGATGCGTCGTATGTGGCAGTGCATGATGCGGCTCGTCCGGTGTTGAGCCCTGAGATAGGACGCAGTGTTGCAGAAGCACTTGAACGCGGACATCAGGGTGCTCTTCCGGTGGTGGCGGTGACGGATTCGCTTCGTGTAGTGACGGAAGAAGGGTCGAAAGCTGTGGATCGCTCAACGTATCGCGCGGTGCAGACTCCACAAGTGTTTCGCGCCGGACTGCTTCGTGATGCCTATTCGCGACCGTATCAGAGTAGCTTCACCGACGATGCTTCGGTGATGGAAGCCGCAGGATTTACAGATCTCGAACTCGTAGATGGAGATCCGCAAAATATAAAGGTGACAAATCCGGGTGATGACAAAATAGCTGAAATGTATCTTAGCTAAAGCGGGAAACGATGGATCGATTGCGAGCATCCGACATAACCTATCTAAAAGGAGTGGGCCCGACCCGAGCGAAACTATTGGCTAAGGAGTCGGGGATTCATACTTGTGCCGATCTGTTGTTTTATTTTCCAACGCATTACGTAGATCGTTCGCGTTTTTATACGATAGACTCGTTTCGCGCCGAGATGCCGATGGTGCAGGTGAGGGGACGATTTGTTACATTCACAGAGCAGGGGGAGGGAGCAAAAACTCGCTTGGTAGGGCTGTTTTCTGATGGAACAAAAACACTGGAAGTGGTGTGGTTTCGCAGAATAAAGTGGATGAAAGAGAATTATCGGACGGGGGTGGAGTATGTGTTGTTTGGCAAGCCGACGGAATTTAACGGGCACTGGAGTATGGTGCATCCCGAAATAGACAGCGCGGAAAAAGCCGCGGCCGAAAAAGGACTGCGCGGAGTGTATCCGTTGACAGAGACGCTGAGAAACCGGGGAGTGTCGTCGCGCACGTTTTATGGCTATGTAAAGACTCTGTTTGAGAGTCATAGAGCCGAACCGGCAGACCCAATACCAGCAGAAATCAGGGATAGATTGAAGATGATGAGTCGCAAAGAGGCTCTGTATGCGATTCATTTTCCGGCGAATGTGGATGTGCTTCAGCGTGCTCGATTCAGATTGAAATTTGAGGAGCTGTTTTATCTCGAACTGAATATATTGCGCTATGCGCGTCGGCGAGTGTCGAATGTCGGTGGAATAAGGATGCCTCTTGTAGGAGATTATTTTCGCTCGTTTTATGATACTTGTCTGCCGTTTCCGCTGACCGGGGCGCAGAAGAGAGTGATAAAAGAGATACGCGCAGATATGAATTCCGGTCGCCAGATGAATAGGTTGCTTCAAGGCGATGTCGGTAGCGGAAAGACACTCGTGGCGCTGATGACGATGTTGATAGCCGTGGGTAACGGTACGCAGGCGTGTCTGATGGCACCGACGGAAATATTGGCTACGCAACACTATGCGACACTGAGCGAGCTTGTGGCTCAGATAGGTATAAATGTAAAACTGCTAACCGGTTCGACACCGGCGAAGCAGCGAGAGGTGATACACAAACAGCTTCTTGACGGGTCGCTGCATATACTTGTTGGGACACATGCGGTGATAGAAGAGAAGGTGCAGTTTAAGAATCTTGGGTATGTGGTGATAGATGAGCAGCATAGGTTTGGAGTGGCGCAGAGAGCGAAACTTTGGGCTAAAAATGTGGTGCCGCCGCATATCTTGGTGATGACAGCAACTCCAATACCGCGTACATTGGCGATGACAGTGTATGGAGATTTGGATGTATCGGTAATCGATGAATTACCACCGGGTAGAAAGCCCGTGACAACAATACTTCGCTATGACGACAAGCGACTCGATGTGTATCGCTCGATAACGCGTCAGCTCAAGCAGGGTAGGCAGGTGTATATTGTGTATCCGCTAATAAAGGAAAATGAGAAGGTGGATATGCGCAGTCTCGAAGAGGGGTATGAGCAGATATGCGATACGTTTCGCGGCTTTAGTGTGGCTTATGTTCACGGAAAGATGAAGCCGGCGGAGAAAGATGTACAGATGGAGCGGTTTGCGTCGCATAAAGCCGATATATTGGTGGCAACAACTGTAATCGAAGTAGGTGTGAATGTGCCTAATGCCACTATTATGGTGATAGAAAACGCCGAGCGATTCGGGCTGTCGCAGCTACATCAGTTGCGCGGGCGAGTAGGTAGAGGTGCAGACCAGAGCTACTGCGTATTAATGTCGCGACGAAATATATCGGCCGATACACGGAAGCGACTTGAGATAATGACCTCGACGACTGATGGCTTTGTGGTGGCAGAGGCAGACTTGAAGATGCGAGGCCCCGGCGATCTAGAAGGAACATTGCAGAGTGGTATGGCTGTGGATTTGAAAATAGCAAATCTGGCGACGGACGGGCAGATAATATCGCTGGCGCGAAGAGAGGCGGAAGCATTGCTTGACCGAGATCCGGCGATGGCTTCGCCGGCATATTCGCTACTTAGAGCTGAGATGCGCGCTATATTTTCGAAAACGATAGACTGGAGTATGATAAGTTAAAAAATACGGCGGTTTGAATACAATAATTAACGCTGAATTAACAATCAAAATCTCATAAAACACCTCTATACAACTTTTTTGGAAACTTAACATTAGGTGGTGATTTGTTGTGAATCAATTGATTATGTTTTTGATGGGTGTCTAAAAATGTCGAAAAAATGTTTTTGTTTTAGTAACATTTTGGCTCTTTGGGCTTAAATTTCTAACTTTGGCATATATCAAATTGGAAAATTAAATAGAATTACCTCAATATCATGGAGAAAACTTCCGCAATAATTGTAAAGTCGACAAAACAGAGTCGGTAAGCGGAATTTTCGTTCCTCCCTCCCATATTGCCAGATATGAATTTCAAAAAACAAACAACGATTTTATTGACAATGGTAGTGGCCGGTCTCCTTTCGGTAGGAGCAATGGCTCAGTATCGACTTCCGGCATCTCATACCCGTCAACATGAATCGCTCCTCTCACATCAGCGTCCGGCAGTTGCCGACCTCAAAAAGATTTCGGAAAAGAAAATTGAATCAGACCTTTTGAAACGCGAAGCACTTCAAGAAGATGAAGTGTTTGGCTATAATTGGAGCAGCCAGTCGGTGAATGCTTATGTCGGCATGACAATTCCGTCGCATAAGGATATCGATGTGAGCAGTTTTGTGATGCCGATACAAGGTGTTAAAACTTCGTCGTATGGCTGGCGTCCGCGTTTCGGCAGAATGCATCGCGGTGTAGATATAAATCTGAACGTAGGTGATACGATTGTAGCTGCATTTGACGGAAAGGTGCGTCTGACGAAGTATGAACGTAAGGGTTACGGATATTATGTAGTGATACGCCACGATAATGGTCTTGAAACCGTGTATGGACACTTGTCGCGTTTCCTTGTGAAACCGAATCAGGAGGTGAGAGCCGGAGAGCCGATAGCACTCGGTGGAAATACGGGACGCAGTACAGGACCTCATCTTCATTTTGAGACCCGATTCCTCGGGCTTGCCGTGAATCCAGAGGCTATAATTGATGTGGAGCATGGCGTGCCACACAAGGATGTGTTTACGTTTAACAAGGTATCGTATGACAAGAGTCAGAAGTACGGCCCTGCAAAGACTAAATATAAGAAGAGTAAGGTAGCAAAGAAATCGAAAAAATCGAAGAAAAAAGCTACAGCTTCCTCAAAGAGCAAAAAGAAGAGAACAAGCCGTAAATAAACAGATTCATCTCACATCGTATATAATGTAAAAACCTGCACTGACTTCGGGATTATGCCGAGTTTGTGCAGGTTTTGCATATGTGGAGGGTGAATGCTATCTTTGTAATATTATACCATTTAGACTAATCTTTAATATCACAAACAAACCATGACATTAAAAAACATTGCAACTATTCTCCTCGCATCCGGAGCGTTGGTTTCGGGTTCGATGGTGGCAGAAGCAGTCAATCCCAAGCCTTTCGTTGTTCCGGAACTTCGGCAATGGAAAGGTGCAGACGGCACTTTTACCCCGACATCGGCAACCAAGGTAGTGTATTCGGGCGATGCTCTGAAGGGTGTTGCCGACCAATTTGCGGCTGATTATGCAAAGATGTTTGGCGTGAATCTTGCGTCGACAAAGGGAAAGGCCGGTAAGGGCACAATATCCATTGAGCTTCGCAAGAGTAAGACTCTTGGCGCTGAGGGGTATGAAATAGATGTGACTGCCAGCGGTGTGAAGGTTGTCGCTCCAACGGTGGAAGGCGCACGATGGGCTACCCGCACGCTGCTTCAAATGAGTGAGGCTTCGGCAGAGCTGCCCCAGGGAAAAATAACGGATTATCCAGACTATAGCTTCCGTGGATTTATGCTCGACTGTGGTCGTAAGTATATCCCGATGGATTATCTGTATAAGCTGGTAGATGTGCTTGCTTACTATAAGATGAATGTGCTGCACGTGCATCTGAATGATAATGGATTTAAGTATTATTTCGATAACGATTGGGATAAGACTCAGGCTGCATTCCGCTTGGAAAGCGATTATTTCCCCGGATTGACAGCACGCGATGGTTCTTATACGAAGCAGGAATTCCGCGATTTTCAGAAGTATGCAATGGAAAAGGGAGTGGAAATCGTGCCTGAAATCGATTTTCCGGCTCACTCGCTTGCTTTTACCCGCTATCGTCCGGAAATCGGCAGTACGGATGATATGTATGGCCGAGACCATCTTGACCTGATGAAGCCAGCTACTTATAATTTCCTCGATAGCTTGGTGGATGAATATATCGGCGGTGAAAATCCGGTGTTTATTGGCAAACGATTCCATATCGGTACGGATGAATATTCAAACCGCGACTCGGCAGTGGTGGAAAAATTCCGCTACTTGACAGACCGCTATATCCGCCGTACGGAGGCTGCCGGCAAGCAGCCGGTGGTGTGGGGCGCGTTGACTCACGCAAAAGGTAAGCAACCGGTGAAGGCTGAGGGTGTAGAGATGTATTTGTGGTATAACGGATATGCTCAGCCTCAAGATATGCTCGATGCGGGTTATCGTGTGGTAAGTATTCCTGACGGATATGTCTACATTGTGCCCGGAGCGGGATATTACTATGACTATCTGAATAATGAGTTTCTCTACAATAATTGGGCTCCAGAGGTGATAGGCAATGTGGAAATAGATCCGAAGAATCCGCAGCTTATGGGCGGTGCATTTGCAGTGTGGAATGACCATCCTAATAACGGCATAACCGTGAAGGATATTCACCATCGCATTATGTCGGCACTCCCCACAATGGCATCGAAAAATTGGGAAGGTAAGAATACCACTATGCCTTTTGAAGAGTTTGCTCAGAAGAGCAAATCGCTCAGTGAAGCTCCGGGCGTGAATTATCTCGGTCGTCATAAGGGTGAAAACGGTGTGGTGTATAAGGCTGCCGTGGTAGCTCCGGGTGAGAAGTTGCCACTCGAAGAGATTGGCTATGATTACACGGTGGAGTTTGACCTTGAATGTGCTGCTGAAAAGAAGGGTACGGTGCTTTTTGAATCGCCTTCGGCAACAGTGTGGATGGCAGATCCGATCAGTGGAAATATGGGTTACAGCCGTGAGGATAAGCTGAATCAGTTCCGCTTCAATGTGGTGCCCGGCAAGAAGTGTCATGTAAAAATTACCGGCAATAATAAGACTACCAAGCTGTTTGTAGACGGAAAATTGGTGGACGATATGAATATTCGTTGGGCGAAGTATGAGAACGACAAGAAGATGGCCGATGTGCGCACGCTTGTGTTCCCGCTTGCTCAGGCCGGCGAGTTTAATAGCCGCGTGACTAACCTCGTAGTTAAAAATACGGCAGAATAATCTATAGATATCAGATAAAAAGAGGAGGCCGCTTCCATAAGGGAGCGGCCTCGTTGTTTGTAATGTAGTTGTTGTCGGGGGATTATGCGATGCCGAGGTCGGCCTTGACAATTGCTGTCTTGGCTTCGGCAGCGCTGATGGCTCCGGCGTATTCGGCAGCGGAGGTCATAGTGCCCCTAACTTCGATGTAGAATTTGATTTTTGGCTCTGTGCCTGAAGGGCGAACCGAGATTTTAGTACCGTCGGCAGTGAAGTACTGAAGGACGTTGGATGTGGTGGACATGTCCATCTTTTCGGCGTTGCCAGTGGTGACATCGGTGACTGTCAGAGCTTCGTAGTCTTTGATGATGGTGACAGGGCTTCCGCCGATTTCTTTCGGGGGATTTTCGCGGAAGTTTTTCATCATGGCCTGAATTTCTTCAGCTCCTTTCTTGCCGGTGCGTACTACTGAGATGCCTTCTTCGTGTGAGAATCCGTATTTGATGTAGATGTCCTGGAGCATCTGCATGAAGTTCATGCCTTTTTCCTTTGCCCAAGCAGCAGCTTCGGCGAGGAGTGAAACGGCAGAAACGGCGTCTTTGTCGCGAGCAAAGTCTTCGGCAAGGAATCCGAAGCTTTCTTCACCACCACCGAGGTAGCGAGCTGTGTCTTCGTGGTCGCGAATGACAGCAGCAATCCATTTGAATCCGGTGTAGCAGTCGTACATCGTGATGTTGTTTTTGTCGGCAATCGATTTGATGGTTTCGGTTGTGACGATGGTCTTGACGATGTATTCGTTGCCGGTAAGACGTCCGAGTTCGGCGTTGCGAGTCATGATGTAGTTTAGGAGAATCATGACAATTTGGTTGCCGTTGAGGAGGACGTATTCACCCTTGTCGTCGCGAATGACGCATCCTACGCGGTCGGCGTCGGGGTCGGAAGCCATTACGAGTTCGGCACCGGTTTCCTTAGCCTTAGCGATGGCCATAGCCATTGCAGATGGTACTTCGGGGTTGGGCGAAGCTACGGTCGGGAAGTTGCCGTCGGTGATGTCTTGCTCGGGAACGTGGATGATGTTTTCAAATCCGTAGTTTTTCAGCGATGCGGGGATGAGGTTGATACCTGTGCCGTGGATGGGAGTGTAGACAATTTTCATGTCTTTGTTGCGCTCTACGGCTTCGGGGCTTAGCTGAAGACCTTTGATGGCTGCGAGGAAGTCGGTATCGACTTTTGTGCCGATAATTTCGATTTTTGATTTGTCGCCGTGGAATTTGATGTCTTCAACGCCTTTGATGCGGTTGACGTGGTTGATGATGTTGACATCGTGGGGGGCGATGATCTGAGCGCCGTCGGCCCAATATGCTTTGTAGCCGTTGTATTCTTTGGGGTTGTGAGATGCGGTGATGTTTACGCCGCTCTGGCAACCGAGGTGGCGAATGGCGAATGAAAGTTCGGGAGTGGGACGGAACGAGTCGAAGAGGTATACTTTGATGCCGTTGGCTGAGAATATGTCGGCTACGCATTCGGCAAATTTGCGGCTGTTGTTGCGCACGTCGTGTCCTACGACTACCGAGATTTCGGGAAGGTCAGAGAATGCTTCTTTGAGGTAGTTGGCGAGACCTTGTGTGGCAGCACCAACGGTGTAGATGTTCATTCTGTTTGAGCCGGCACCCATGATGCCACGGAGTCCGCCGGTGCCAAATTCGAGGTCTTTGTAGAAGGCGTCGATGAGGTCGGTGGGGTCTTCGGCGTCGAGCATACGTTTTACTTCGGTGCGAGTTTCCTCGTCGTAAGCGTCACCCAGCCAATTGTTGGCTTTGGCGATTATGGCTTTGAGCTGTTCGTCGTTGTTGTTCATTTGTGTGAAAATATTGATTTTTAATTTTGTTTGAAGTATGTGGTGCGGTCGGTAGCTTGTGTACAGCCGCTACCGCAAATATACGCCTTTTACATTGATAAAACAATTATAGGAGCTACTTGATGGCGGCTAAAAACGTAGAAAAAGCCTGTTTTTTTTATTTTGTGAGATTTTTTTTGAGAAAAACTTTGTGGAATGAAAAATATGGCTTATCTTTGCACTCGCAAACGCGAAATAGCGGATGCAACCAAAATGGCTCCCTAGCTCAACTGAATAGAGCATCTGACTACGGATCAGAAGGTTACAGGT
>CAYQEN010000028.1:0-26132 GCA_964416545.1 uncultured Bacteroides sp.
CGGTCTACGGCTATGTTGTCGAGAGTGGCAAGATAGATGCGCGTGGTCGATTCCGAATCATGTCCCATTCCTTCACTTATAACTGATAGTGGGATATTGTTGCTGCGGGCAATGCTTGCCCAAGCGTGTCGAGCCACATACATGGTGAGCGGAAGTGTAAGACCAACCTGCGCGCCTATAGTTTTTAGTCGACGATTGATATTGTGCCCGCGCACTAAGTATTGCATACGCTCGTTGCCAAGAGTCGGATTGATGATTGGGAGCAAATAGGGCGAGTTTGGATCGGTTGGATGCTTGTCAACAATCTCCTGCATACACTGTTCCCACTTGATTAAAAGTTGTTGGTTGGTCTTCCGCCGGCGGTAGGTGATTATGCCGTTTGAGAGGTCTTTTTTGCGCAGATAGGCCATGTCGACAAACGACATTCCGCGAGTATAAAACGAAAACATGAACATGTCGCGAGCAAAGTCGGTTGTAGAGCCCTGAAGAAGCGTAAGTGTTCTGATTCTGCGTATGGCACAGATAGTTATGGCGCGCTTAGCTGTTTTCTCCACCCCCGTATAAACATGGCGGAATGGAGTGCGCTGTTGGGTGAGTCCGCGGTCTACTGCGCGATTGTATGCCGCACGCAAAATGCGCATATAAAATGATGAGCTATTAGGACATACGCCGCTATCTTTGAGGAATGATTCGTAGGTCTCGATAATTTCTGTAGTGATTTCGCTTGGGTATATATCGCAGTCGTTGCGGAAGCGACGAAAACTCAGCAGGGCTGATGTATAGGTCTCTGCTGAGCGGTGGCGACCAAGCTGATGCATGCGATTGATCAGCCCCTCGATGAAGAGGAAGAATGTTTGTCCGGGCGATGTAATAATGTGGAAATCACGCACGATATCGTCAATTGACAGAGGTTGGTCTGCCTCAGCACGATTCGCGATGATAGTTCTGAGTTTGTGTAATTCGTCTGTGGTGCTGTGAACGATTTGTTGAAGTATTTCCTTCCGGTCGCCCGATGTTATAATGATGCTTTTTGTGGTGTCGTCCCATTCGCTGGGCATAATGTGATAGTCAGTAGGGATGCGACGTGACATGCGATTGTGGGTGATCTGGTAGAAAATTGAGCCCGGCTTGTCTGCTTGTGTTGCAGGTCGGTAGTTGATGGTTGCTGTTGCCATTAAAATAAGATTTTATGTTAAACTCTGATTGCGGACAAATATTGGTGTTGTGCTATATTCGCACCGATAGTGTTGGTGTCGGAAAAATTACGTAACTTTGCATCTCTAACCCCGACAGAATTAAGCATGGGATTCTTTAATAAATTATTCTCGAAGCAGAAAAAAGAGACGCTCGACAAAGGTCTTGAAAAAACCAAACAGGGCGTGTTTAGCAAAATAGCGCGTGCGCTTGCGGGTCGAAAAACTATCGACGAAGATTTTCTTGATAATCTTGAAGAGATTTTCTTGACGTCGGATGTAGGTATCGATACGACTTTGCGCATTATTGAAAGGTTGCAGGCTCGTGTAGCTCGCGATAAATATGTAGGAACGGATGAGCTCAACCAAATGCTGGTGGAGGAAATTACCGAGATGCTTGCTGAAAACGACAATGAGTCGTCGCTCGATGATTTTACTGTGCCTGAAGGTCACAGCCCTCATGTGATAATGGTGGTGGGTGTGAATGGCGCTGGTAAAACTACGACTATAGGAAAGATGGCTGCGCAATTTAAGAAGGCCGGCAATAAGGTGATACTTGGTGCGGCCGATACATTCCGCGCTGCGGCTATTGATCAGCTTGAAGTGTGGGGCGAACGTGCCGGTGTACCGGTCGTGAAGCAGAAGCTCGGTTCTGATCCTGCGTCGGTGGCTTTCGATACGCTTCAGAGTGCAGTGGCTAACGATATAGATGTTGCAATAATCGATACGGCAGGTCGCCTACACAATAAGAAGGGGCTGATGGATGAATTGACAAAGATACGCAAGGTGATGCAAAAAGTTGTGCCCGATGCTCCTCATGAGGTGTTGTTGGTGCTTGACGGTAGTACCGGACAGAATGCGTTTGTGCAGGCTCGCGAGTTTGTGGCTGCAACACAAGTCAATGAGTTGGCCATCACAAAGCTCGACGGTACAGCAAAAGGTGGTGTCGTGATTGGAATCAGTGATCAGTTTAAGATTCCTGTCAAGTATATCGGCCTCGGCGAAGGTATCGAAGATTTACAAGTGTTCCATAAAAAAGAATTTATCGAATCGCTTTTCGGCTAATTAATTCATGCCAACCAGAAAAGTTAATATTGTATCGCTCGGTTGTTCGAAAAATCTCGTTGACTCTGAGCGGCTGATGCGAATGCTTTCCGACGTGGGATTTGAAGTGTCTCACGAGTCGGATAGCGATCGTCATGATATAGTTGTAATCAATACGTGCGGATTTATCGGCGACGCTAAGGAGGAGTCGATAGATGCAATACTCTCATGGAGCGAGGCAAAGCGCGAAGGACGCATCGGATGTCTCATTGTAATGGGATGCTTGTCAGAACGCTACCTTAGTGAGTTGACGGCTGAAATCCCGGAAGTTGACCATTGGTACGGCAAAACAGACTGGGTGAAAATGGCTGTTGACTTATCTCGCCGTTATCCGGCCTCCTCTCCCTACGACAGGGTTATTACTACGCCTAAGCATCACGCATATCTCAAAGTCTCGGAAGGGTGCGACCGTTTTTGTGCTTTTTGTGCCATACCTCTTATTACTGGTCGTCATCGCTCACGCACAATTGAGAGTCTTGTTGAGGAAGTAGAGATGCTTGTGTCGAGGGGTGTAAAGGAACTTAATGTTATAGCGCAAGATTTGTCGAGCTACGGAAAGGATATTTATGGTCGTCAAGCACTCGCTGAACTTGTTGATAAATTGGCTGATGTGAAAGGTGTGGAGTGGATTCGCTTACACTATCTCTACCCATCCGATTTTCCGATGGATTTGCTTGATGTTATGGCTCGACGTGACAATGTTTGCAAATATATCGATTTGGCTCTTCAGCATGTGTCTGATACAGTGCTGACAAATATGCGCCGCCATATCAGTGGCGAGCAGACTCGCGAACTTCTTCGCACAATTCGCGAAAAAGTCCCCGGAATACATATTCGCACAACACTCATGACCGGATTCCCGGGTGAGGATGACGATGCTTTTGCTGAACTTGTTGAATTTGTCAAAGAGCAACGTTTTGAGCGCATGGGCGCCTTTGCTTACTGTGAAGAGGAGGGGACTTATGCCGCAAAACACCTTGAAGATTCGATAGATGAAGAAGTAAAGCAGTCGCGACTTGATAGACTGATGGCTGTCCAGGAGGAAATATCCAACGAAATACAGCAGTCGAAAGTGGGGGCGGAACTAAAAGTAGTAGTCGATCGAGAAGAAGATGACTATTATGTTGGCCGTTCGCAGTTTGACTCTCCGGAAGTAGATCCGGAAGTGTTGATAAAGAAGAGCCGGGAGCTGAAAAGAGGTGAATTTTGCATAGTGAAGATAATGGAGGCTATGCCGTTTGAGCTGATAGGAGACCTTGTATGATATCATCTGTAGAATTTCGAGCAGCAAGAAAATGTATTGATCTCGGAATCCCATTTGCTCTTTACTCGTTTCCGTCGGAAAGCGAATATCATTTCTGCGCGTCTCCATGGAGTGAACCGGGAGTTGCAGATATTGATGCTCCGGATGCTGCCGATGGCTTTTATTATAGCTTTTTCGGTACGGATGAAGATTTGATTAGAATAGACAATCAAATGTCGGCAGAGGATGTGTTGTTACTCAATAATTTTGAGAGAGAAAAAGCGTCTGCCGACGTTCATACACTAAAAATCTCTACCCCTTTCATCCATTACCTTGCGCAGGTGCATGAGGTAGTGTCGAATCTAAAGAGAACGAAGGGTAAGGTAGTGATTTCGCGTTTGATAAGCGAAAAATCTGTGCGGCATCCGATTGAAGTTGCAGCGGATTATTTTGCGCTACATCCCTCAACATTTAGAGCTATATTCTATACTCTCGAATCTGGTTTGTGGCTTTTGGCTTCGCCAGAATTGCTACTCGACTATGATGGTAATACTGCTAAAAGCATGGTGCTTGCCGGCACTCGCGAGCAGGAAGTGTCGGAAGAGTGGGATGACAAGAATACGGATGAACATTCGTTTGTTCTCGGTTATATCGCAGAGAAATTTTGTGATGCAGGGCTGTCTCCGGCTATCAATGATGCTGAGGATATTGTGTTTGGAAAAGTATGTCATTTAACTCATATTGTTGAAGCATGTGGCCATGTTCGAGCCGGAGCGTTGATTAAGTCGCTTAGCCCGACACCTGCTTTGCTTGGGTATCCTGTAGATGATGCCTTGTATCTGCTTAGCAGATATGAAACGCATCCGAGACACTGCTATGGAGGCTGTGTGGCCACGAAAGACGGCGATCGTGTACGCTCTTATGTAAATTTGCGTTGTGCATTGGCAGAAAAGATAGATTCAGATGCCGACAATTATAGATATAATATATATGTGGGTGGTGGCATTACACGATATTCTGTACCTGCCGACGAATGGAAAGAAACTGCGGCAAAAGCAGCTTCGCTCTATGGCGCAATATTAGGGGTTGATAGTGACTGTTTAACCGAAATACTTGGAGATACATCGCTGACAATAAAACAAAATTGACTTTAAGAATTTGATATGATAGAAGAAAACGACAATCAGCAAGAAAACGAAGAAATTGATGTTGAGGAAACTCCTAAGCCCAAATATCGTGGAGGGCTTAGAGCGTTAATCATCTTATTTGTGGCTTTGGCAATGGTTGTCGGAGTCTCATATTTACCATTGGCTCGATGGTCTGGTGGTAAAATCAAGGATTTTAATCTTCTTAGTGATGTATTGCCCAGTTGGGTTGGCTCTGATACATCACGAGTTGGAAATGCACCGGAAAATGTTGATCCTGAGTTGGCTGATGCTATGAAAAATGGTATTGCTGATAGTATTGATATTAATAATGATTCAATTTTGATTGATATCCAGCCTGCACGTGTTGATGGTATCGTGCAGGTAGAAGACTATACACTGAGCCAGCGTGGACTTCATAAACTTCGTGAAGCACTTGCAGCAGGACGTCTTGCTCGTGTTGCCGTGCTTGGCGACAGTTACATCGAGGGAGATATTTTCACACAAGATCTTAGAGCTCAGTTGCAAACGGCTCACGGTGGTTCTGGTGTTGGTTATATGAATCTATTTACTGAGTTTCCCGGATTTCGTCGTAGTGTTCGACAGGGAGGTGGCGGGTGGAAAGCTCGAGCTGCAAGTAAAGGTGCTGATACAACTTATATGAATATTTCTGAGCACTATTTCACTCCTACAAGCGAAGCTGTAGCTACGTATAAGGGGACATCCTCATTGGCTAATGCTGATATGTGGACGGTATCACAGTTTTTATTTATAGCACCGAAAGGCGGCACCGTAAAAATTAAGGCCGAAGGCGAGTGGGAATCGCACACGTTAGCTGCTTCTGATGATGTTCAATGTCTTCAGATTAAAGGTGCTACGAAAGAGTTTGCTGTATCATCGTCTTCATCATCGATAATTGGTTTGGGTGTGTGGCTAGACAATGAAAAGGGTATCAGTGTAGATTGTATGTCGTCGCGAGGATATTCTGGTATTTCGCTTGCTAAGGTTAATCCGGAGCTTAGTCGCCAGATGGCAAAATTTGTAGATTACGACCTTATAGTTCTTGAGTTTGGTATCAATGCCATGAGCTCATCGCAGAAGAATTATTCTGTATATACAAAGCGTATGATGGGTGTAGTGAAACATATGCGTGAGTGCTATCCGAATGCCGATATACTGATTATGGGAGTCGGTGACCGTGGCGAAAAGAAAGGTAGCGCAGTGCATTCGATGCCGACAGCAACGTATATGGTCGACGCCCAGCGAGAAGTCGCTCGACGCACACATTCTCTTTTTTGGGATACTCGCGAGGCTATGGGCGGTGAAGATGCTATAGTAATGTGGGCATCAAATGGTTGGGCTAATAAAGACTATGTACATCTGACACATAAGGGCGGTAAAGAGCTTGCTACTCGCTTGGTCACTGCCATTAATAGAAATCTTAGCAGATGAAATTAAGGAGTATTTGCATATTGTCGCTTGCTTCAGTAACTTTGATTGCTCCAAAACTTCGGGCATCAAATAATCTGGAGCAAGTATCTGCGGAAGATAGCGTAGCGCAAGAGGTTGATGATGATCAGTTGGAGGTGCGAGAAAATCCGGTTATCGAAATTACCGATGACGATTCGGGTATTGTTGTGCCTAAGTTTATTAATAGCAGTCGGAATTTTATTCAGATGAATGGAGCCGATTGGTCGCGGGTGGCTAAAGCTCTATCAAATGCACGTCGTAATCCGTTTTCTATAGTTCATATCGGAGATAGTCATCTTCAGGCTGATATATCGTCTGGAACGGTTAGGGAGTTTATGCAGTATGATTTCGGTAATGCTGGACGTGGACTTGTAGTACCATTGAAAATGACTGGCACAAATCAGCCGTCAGACTATACGATAACCAGTACCCGTAGTTGGATTCCTGCCAAATTAATGCGAGGTCCATGGCCTCATACGATGGGGTTTACCGGAACTTCTATTCGCCCGTCCAATAGATCAAGCGAAATCACAATTGCAACTCGTGAAGATTTGGATTATAACCCATTCTCTTCAATTACGGTATTTCATAATGGTCGTATAAATGTTACTGGCGTTAAGGATGCGACGGGAAAAAGTATTTCGTTTAAGCCGAATTACTCAAAAGATTACACGCATCTTGATTTGATGAAAAAAACGACTTCAGTTACTATTAAATTTGAAACTGAGGGCGATTTGACATTTTTTGGTGCGTCGCTGTCGGGAAATCGTCCAGGTGTTTTCTATCATACTATAGGAAATAACGGAGCAACATTTGCCACATATAATAATATCGGAACAGTAGGACAAGGAATTAATCCGCTTCAGCCCGATTTGATAATTATTTCTCTCGGGACAAATGAATCGTTTGGCCGATTCAATGCAAAGGCATTTATGGATGGCGTTGATAAGTTGGTAAATAATATCCGAACTGCTAATCCGGGAATTCCATTGCTAATTGTTACTCCAATGGAGTGTCAGCGCCAAGCTTATAAGACAGTCAACAAAAAAGTTCGTAAGAAGGTGAAGGTTCCGGTGCGGAATCAAAAAGGGAAACTTGTTCGTTACAAAACACAGATGAAAACCGTAACTGAGAAACGAAAAGTGTCATCCGGCTATGCTGCGAATCCCAATGTCGCGAGTATTCGCGAATCTCTCATCACCTATGGTCGTGAACATAAAATTGCTGTCTACGATTGGTATGATGTGGCAGGAGGAACCGGTGCTTCGACAAAATGGATAGGGGAAGGGCTGTTTGGTCGCGACCGCGTTCATCATACATCAAAAGGATATCGTCTACAAGGATATATGCTCTATAAGGCTCTAATGGGAGCACTCTCGAAATGAATAAATACATTGATATGCTTCAAGAATATGTGGATTTTGATTCTGTCGTTGAACTATTAAAGTTTGATGCCACAAATCCACTACTCTTTAATACAGGATTATTTCTGCTGTTATTCTCAGGCTTTTTTGCCATATATCAGTTGCTCCGTCGATGGAAAACGGCGAAGTTTATTTTTGTAATACTGTTTTCGCTTTATTTCTATTATAAATCATCGGCTGAATATTGTCTTATTCTGCTTGGAGTATGCGTGAGCGATTATATACTCGGTTTGCTCCTCGATCGTTCTTCAGGCTCGTTTTGGCGTAGATTTATAGTATTTATCAATGTATCGGTCAATGTCGGGATGTTGGTTTACTTCAAGTATCTTAATTTGATTTTGGATACGATAGCCAATTTTTCAGCCGTGAAGTTTGATACACTTGATATCATACTACCTGCGGGTATATCGTTCTTTACATTTCGATCTATTAGCTATATTGTTGATATATATCGTGGCAAGATGTCAGCGTGCCGTAACTTTCTGGTTTACACATGTTATTTGACATTCTTCCCCCCCCTCCTCGCCGGTCCTGTCGTAAGAGCAAAGGACATGCTTCCACAGGTGGTGGCCAATAAGGTGGCCTCGAAAACTATGGTGAGTGAGGGTCTCGTTCTAATAATGTGCGGATTAATAAAGAAAGTTGTTGTCGCAGATTATATTAGTCAGAACTTTGTTGATCGTGTATTCGACAATCCGGCGCTATATAGTGGATTTGAAAATTTAGTGGGAATCTACGGTTTTACGATACAGCTTTATTGCGACTTTTCTGGCTACTCAGATATGGCTATTGGATTAGCATTGCTGATGGGCTATAGGTTCCTTGACAACTTCCGTTCGCCGTTTAAGTCACAAAGTCCGACTGAGTTTTGGCATCGTTGGCACATATCGCTGTCGTCATGGTTGCGTGACTATGTTTATATTCCAATGGGTGGTAATCGCTGTGGGGTTATTCGTCATCATTTCAATCTGATGAGTACAATGCTAATCGGAGGATTGTGGCATGGCGCATCTTGGATGTATATAATCTGGGGTGGGCTTCAAGGTCTGTTCTTAGTGGGACATAAGATGTTGAAATCCGTGTTGCCAGGACTAAGTGAAAAGCAGCGCAAAAGTAGATGGCGTGTAGTATTCAATGTGTTTGTTACATTCAATCTCGTTGCTATTAGTTTTATGTTCTTCCGTGCTCGCTCGCTTGATGCGGTAAGAGATATGACTACGCAAATATACTCAAATTTTCATGTTGACGTTGCTCCACAATTTATTGAGGGGTATATGATGATTGTTTTGGCGATTCTGTTCGGTTATATAATGCACTTTTTGCCGTCCAGGTGGAACGATAGATTGAAAGCTCGGTTTCATCTGCTTCCGATACTTGTGCAAGCATTTATTGTGGCGGTAGTGATACTTCTTATTATTCAAGTACGTTCAAGTGACATTGTGCCGTTTATCTATTTGCAGTATTAAAACTTAGTTTGAGTATGAACGCGCAACATGGTAAATCGAAAAAGCTTTGGAATAGTGAGTATATAAAGGTGATGACGTGTAATTTTTTGCTCTTTTTCGCCTTTTATCTTCTTACGCCGCTTCTTCCGCTCTATCTTGATGATAAATTTCATGCCGATAAAGATACTATTGGGCTTGTCCTTTCTGGTTACGTTGTTGCGACGCTACTTGTGCGCCCGTTTAGTGGATTTATAGTAGATACTTTTGATCGAAAACGTGTGCTTACTGTATGCTTCTTTGTGTTTTTTATATGCTTTACTGGATACATTGGAGCCGGCACATTACTTATGTTTGCAATTGTGCGTACATTACACGGCATCCCATTTGGCGCGACAACTGTCGTAAACAGTACAGCTGCAATAGATGTACTACCATCGGAGCGTCGTAATGAAGGGGTAGGGTACTACGGTTTGAGCAATAATATTGCAATGGCAATAGCTCCAAGTATTGGTTTATATTTGTACCACACCTTTGATAATTTCATGCTGCTCTTTTGGATGTCGCTTGTCATTGCTTTGACCGGATTTTGGTGCTCAACCACTGTGCGACTACCGCATCGAGTAAAAGTAGAGGGGAAACCCAAGCTCAGTCTTGATCATTTTTTCCTCGGTAGAGCATGGCTTTTAGCTATTAATATTTGTTTCTTCGGACTTTGTTGGGGTGTAATGAGCAATTACGTGGCAATTTACGGAAGGGAGCAACTTCATATTACTGATGGAACAGGATTGTTCTTTATGCTTCTTTCATCAGGCTTGGTTATTTCTCGCTTGTTCGGTTCAAAAAGTTTGCGCAAGGGGCGCATGACCAGAAATGCGTCTGTCGGGGTAGTACTATCACTTATCGGCTATAGTATATTTGCTTTCGTAATGACTCCATGGAGTTACTATTTGTCTGCATTGCTGATAGGACTTGGTAATGGACAAATGTATCCGGCATTTCTGAATATGTTTATCAAAGTTGCTAGGCATGATCAGCGAGGAACTGCGAATTCTTCAATACTTATATCGTGGGATTTGGGTATGGGTTTTGGTATATTAATCGGAGGCTTTGTGGCTGAGAAAGCTGGTTTTAGTGCAGTCTTTTGCATTGTTGCTATTATGCAATGTATTGGGACGATACTATGCCTTTTAGCTACTCGCAAATTTTTCGAACGGCGTCGCTTGAACGAAAATTAATATGCTCATTATTAATTGATAATAACCATATGTGATTATGGATATTGAGGTTGTTCGCGAATATTGTTTGTCGTTGCCAGGAGTAGTTGAGGATTTCCCATTTGACGAAAGTACGCTTGTGTTTAGAGTGGCGAATAAAATATTTGCATGCATAGATTTAGAGCATCCTCAGTGGCTCACATTAAAGTGTGACCATTGTGTTGCATTAGAATTGCGTGAACGATATTCTGAAATTGATGGTGCTTGGCACTGGAATAAAAAGTATTGGAATCAAGTAGATTTGTATGGTTGTCTTGGAGACGAATTCGTTAAGTCTCTCATCCGCCATTCGTATAGCGAGGTTGTGAAGAAATTATCTAAGAGTGTAAAGATGGAAAATCCGAAGCTTCTTAGCGTGAAAAGTGAAGTTTTTTGAATCGGAGTGTAAAAAAATAGCGGTTTGAATTGTAAAAGTCAGAAAAAATACATAAATTTGCACTTCGAAAATCCGAATACAAACGAAACAAAATAACAAAGGCAATGAAAAGAACATTTCAACCCTCTAACCGTAAGAGAGTAAATAAGCATGGTTTTCGTGAAAGAATGGCGACAGCAAATGGTCGCAAAGTGCTTGCACGCCGTCGTGCTAAAGGTCGTGCTCGTCTCACAGTAAGCGAATCCATCGCAGGAAAATAATAGAATTATTTTTAGCTGAGAAATGTAGAGGGTGCGTCTTTAATGACGCACCCTCTACATTGTTTTATTAGCATTCATATACAATGTGCGCCCCATACATGTATCAGTGTAGGACGCACATATTTGTATTGTTTCTTTTAGAGTAGTAGCTGCTTAATTTCGCGACAGACTGTGAATATTTGTTCGTCAGTGAGTGACGAGCCACTCGGAAGGCATAAACCTCTATTAAATAGAGATTCACTCACACTATTTGATCCGTAGTATGGCGCATCGGCAAATATTGGTTGCATGTGCATCGGACGCCATAGAAGTCGCGTTTCGATATGCTTATCCATTAGTGCAACTCTTAGTTGATCGGGAGAAAGCTTCGCTTTGTCGCTAATAATGGCTGTGGTAAGCCAAAAGTTAGAATTAAAGTCGGATGTGGGATTGTCAAGTATAGAAATAATACCAGTAGAACCAAGCTCTTTAAGGTAAATTTCGTGGATACGACGCCGACGAGCCAAGCGAAAATCTATGTTGTCCATTTGTCCAAGTCCGATTGCAGCGCTAATATTTGATAGTCGGTAATTGTAGCCGGTAACGGTATGGTAGTAGTATGGGCGATTTTCACGAGCCTGTGTCGCTAAAAATTTCACTCTTGCCGCCGCCTCTTCGTTTGGGCATACGATAGCACCGCCTCCTGAAGTAGTAATAATTTTGTTTCCATTAAAGCTGAGAGTGCCATATTGGGTTTGTGTACCACATTTTTTGCCCATATATTCCGAGCCAAATGCTTCTGCTGCATCTTCGAGAACCGGAATGTCGTATTTATTAGCAATAGCGATGATTTCGTTGAGCTTTGCCGGCATACCGTATAGGTCGACTACAATGATGGCTTTGGGGTATTTACCTGTAATGCGTTTTCGATCGATGATAGCTTTTTCGAGTTCTATCGGATCAATATTCCATGTATCAGCTTCACTATCGACAAATACCGGAGATGCCCCCTGATATGTTATAGGATTTGCTGATGCAGAGAAGGTAAGAGATTGGCATATTACTTCATCGCCTTTGCCAACACCAAGCATAACGAGTCCGAGGTGAATAGCAGCGGTGCCAGCGCTTACGGCTACTACCGGTTTCTCTGAACTGAGAAATTCGGAAATGGTATTTTCAAAATTATCTACATGCGGACCAAGGGGAACGAACCAGTCGTCGCGATAGGCTTCCTCAATCCATTTCATTTCACTACCACCTTTGTGGGGGAGTGAAAGCTTAATCCATTCGGTCATATTGTCTGAGATTATTATCGTCCGATGCATCGGTATTCGAAACCTTCTTCTTCGAGTTCGGATGCGTCATATATATTTCGGCCGTCAACAATAAGACGACCGCGCATTGTTTTTGACAATACACGCCACGAGGGAACTCTAAATTGCTTCCATTCTGTAAGCAGAGCTATGGCATCGGCATCGACGGCTGCATCGTACATATCTTTGGCGTAGCGTATGCGGTCGCCGACGCGTCTGCGACATTCATCCATGGCAACTGGATCGTAAACTACGACACTTGCTCCATCTCCAATGAGCTTTTCAATGACTATGAGAGCAGGGGCTTCGCGCATATCGTCTGTTTCCGGTTTAAAAGCAAGCCCCCATAGCGCAATTCGTTTACCCGCAAGAGAGCCAAGAGTTTGTCGCAATTTTCGGTAAACGATACTTTTTTGCTCTTGATTAACTTCTTCTACGGCCTCAATTACTTTCATAGAATAGCCGTGATCGCGAGCTGTACGAGCAAGAGCTTTGACATCTTTAGGAAAGCATGAGCCGCCATAGCCACAACCGGGATACAGAAACTTTGTTCCGATTCGAGCATCAGAACCTATGCCCTTGCGTACCATATTAACGTCTGCTCCAACGAGTTCACACAGGTTTGCAATATCATTCATAAATGATATGCGGGTGGCGAGCATCGAATTAGCTGCATATTTAGTCATTTCAGCCGACGCGATATCCATGAATATTACGCGAAAATTATTGAGAAGGAATGGGCGATAGAGACGCTCCATTACTTTGCGCGCTCGGTCACTTTCTATACCTATTACAACTCGGTCAGGAGACATAAAGTCTTTTATTGCAGCGCCCTCCTTTAAGAACTCCGGATTAGAAGCAACTTCAAATGGTATGTCTACACCGCGGAGACGAAGTTCATTGCTAATTACTTCTTTTACAATTTTTGATGTACCAACAGGGACAGTGCTCTTAGTAACAAATATGGCATAGTTGTTAATAAGGGTGCCAAATTGACGAGCAACTTCGCGAACATATTTAAGGTCAGCACTGCCGTCTTCGTCTGGGGGAGTTCCAACTGCGCAAAATACGACTTCAACGTCATCTATACACGAGGCAAGGTCGGTGGTAAATTTGAGTCTACCTTCTGATTGGTTGCGCTTAACTAATACGTCAAGACCAGGTTCGTATATGGGAATCTTTCCTTGTTGCAGTCCTGCAATTTTGTTTGAATCGACGTCTACACACGTCACGTTGATACCTACTTCGGCGAAACAAGCGCCAGAGACAAGTCCTACGTAACCGGAACCGACAATAGCTATATTCATGTGTTTATTTTTGCACAAATTTAGCTAATTTCTATCACAGCATATAATCTTTCGTAAAAAATCCGACGCTATCTGTTTGTATAAATAAGAAAGCAGCTCCGGCATAGACCGGAGCTGCTGGTGCGTGATATCATCAAGCGATGAAAAGTTACTTATTAATTGCGCAGCCTTTGCATTTTTCTGCAATCTGAGTGAAGAAGTCGTTACCCTTGTTGTCGACGAGGATGAATGCAGGGAAGTCTTCAACTTCGATTTTCCATATTGCCTCCATGCCGAGTTCGGGGTATTCAAGGAGTTCAACTTTTTTGATGCTATTTTGAGCGAGAATAGCAGCAGGACCACCAATAGAGCCGAGATAAAATCCGCCATGTTTGTGGCATGCATCTGTTACCTGTTTGCTGCGGTTTCCCTTAGCTATCATAATCATCGAACCTCCTGCTGCTTGGAATTGATCTACGTAAGAGTCCATACGACCGGCAGTTGTGGGGCCAAATGAGCCGGAAGGCATTCCTTCAGGCGTTTTGGCGGGACCTGCGTAATAGATGGGATGATCCTTAAGATACTGGGGCATAGGTTCGCCACGATCAAGACGTTCCTTAATCTTAGCGTGTGCAATGTCACGACCAACAATTATGGTGCCTTTGAGTGAAAGACGAGTTGAAACAGGATACTTATCAAGCTCAGCAAGAACTTCATTCATCGGACGATTGAGGTCAATTTTCACTACGTTACCTTCGCCTTGTTTGCGGTATTCTTCAGGAATAAGTTCGCCAGGATTGCTGTCGAGCTTTTCAATCCAAAGACCATCTCGATTGATTTTTGCCTTAACATTACGGTCGGCTGAGCAACTTACACCAAGACCAACGGGGCATGAAGCTCCGTGACGGGGAAGGCGGATGACGCGTATATCGTGAGCGAAGTATTTGCCACCGAACTGTGCGCCAAGACCAATTTTGCGAGTCTCCTCAAGAAGCTGCTTTTCGAGCTCTACGTCACGGAAGGCATGGCCGAGTTCGTTACCTTCAGTTGGGAGGTTGTCGTAGTATTTTACCGATGCCTTCTTAACTGTAGCAAGGTTCATTTCAGCAGATGTGCCACCAATGACGATTGCAATATGATATGGGGGACAAGCTGCGGTTCCAAGAGTTTTCATCTTTTCAACAAGGAAAGGAATCAAGGTCTTGGGGTTGATAAGAGCTTTTGTTTCTTGATAGAGATATGTTTTATTGGCAGAACCGCCACCTTTAGCAACGAATAGGAACTTGTATTCATCTCCATCTACAGCATAGAGGTCGATTTGAGCAGGGAGGTTGCAACCGGTATTTACCTCATCATACATATTCAACGGTGCGTTCTGCGAATAGCGAAGGTTGTTTTCGGTGTATGTTTTGTATACGCCTTTCGAAATATGTTCTTCATCGCTACCGCCGGTGTAAACATTCTGACCTTTTTTGCCGATAACGATAGCAGTGCCTGTATCTTGACAGAAGGGGAGCTGTCCTTTTGCTGCAACTTCAGCGTTGCGAAGCATGGTTAAGGCTACAAACTTGTCGTTTTCGCTTGCTTCTGGATCGTGGAGAATTTTAGCCACCATTTCATTGTGTTCGCGACGCAACATGAAGGCATTGTCGTGGGTAGCCTGATTCGTGAGGACTGTAAGAGCTTCTGGATCTACCACAAGAACTTCGTGGCCACCCCAATTTTCTACTTTTACATAATCAGATGTGAGATGGTAGTACTCAGTGGTGTCTTTCGACATCGGAAACATTTCCTGATATTTAAACGGTTTTGTTGCCATAATACAAATAAGGAATTTAGATATTATATGGCAAATGTACTGAATTTCTACCAATGTTACAAAATAGATTTTGCAAGCTTTGCCTTAGAATAAAATAGTGATATTTAGTATAATTTTTGCTATATTTGCGTTCATGTCAGTTAATAAAGTTATCCTTTTAGGAAATGTAGGGAAAGATCCTGCTATTAGGTACGTCGAAACACGGCCGCGTGCAGAGTTTTCGTTGGCTACATCTGAACGTGGCTTAAAAAATGCTGCTGGAGAGAGTTTGCCGGAACGTACTGAGTGGCATAATGTTGTGATGTGGGATCGTTATGCTGAATACGCAGAAAAGTATATTAGAAAGGGAATGAAACTCTACATCGAGGGGAAAATTCGAACTCGGGTGTGGGAGGATAGAAATGCGATAAAACGCAATATAACTGAGATATACGTAGATTATTGCGAAATTCTTTCTCGATAGTAGTCGTGAACAAAATTATATACCATATATACACATTCACTTATGAAAAATGATTCGAAAATTCCTTTAGACAGTAAGGAAATTTACTGCGATGCGGATCCGACTGAATTGCCGGAAAATGCGTTTCGCGAACTTGCCTCGGATGAGTCGTATCGTCCGGTGATGCATCCCGAGCGTGATTACGCTGAGGTGACACCGTATTCTGTTTCTGTCGGTCTAATTTTGGCTGTTATTTTCAGCGCTGCCGCTGCTTATCTTGGATTGAGAGTTGGACAGGTGTTTGAAGCCGCCATTCCTATTGCAATAATTGCGGTAGGGCTATCAGGTGCATTGAAAAAGAATAATCCGCTTGGCCAAAATGTGATAATTCAGTCTATTGGCGCGTGCTCAGGTGTGATTGTCGCTGGAGCAATATTTACATTGCCGGCGCTGTATATTCTTAAAGGCGCATATCCGGAAATTACGGTAAATTTTCTTGAAATATTCCTTAGCTCGCTGTTTGGTGGCGTATTGGGTATTTTGTTTTTTATTCCGTTCCGCAAGTATTTTGTTAAGGATATGCACGGAAAGTATCCGTTCCCGGAGGCTACAGCTACAACTCAAGTGCTTATAAGTGGTCAGGCAAAGTCTTCAGATAATGGCGGTCAGGCTAAAACACTTGTTGTAGCAGCTCTGATTGGTGGTATCTATGACTATGTAGTAGCTACGTTTGGCGTATGGGCAGAAAACATTACAACTGCTGCTACTTCATGGGGTAGTACGATTGCTGAAAAAGCAAAGGTTGTGTTCAGCTGTAACACCGGTGCTGCTTTGCTTGGCCTTGGATATATAGTAGGTTTAAAATATTCATTTGTAATATTTGCCGGTTCAGCTTTTGTGTGGTGGGTTATCCTTCCGCTGCTTGGAGCATATGGCTCGGCAGAGCTTACTGCGATGTCGGCAAATCAAATATTCAGCGATTATGCTCGCCTCGTTGGTATTGGCGGTATCGCTATGGCCGGCGTTATAGGTATCATTAAATCATGGGGTATCATTGTACAAGCTGCTGGTTTGGCTGGTCGTGAGTTTAAAGGAGGAGCCGAGAAGAGCAAAACTATTCGATGGCAAACCGATATTTCGATGAAGCACGTTGTGTTCTTTATCGTGATTGCCCTTATTGCCGTATTAGGGTTCTTCTGGATTGGTGTGCTCCATAATTTCTGGCAGGCCTTAGTTGCTTGGATTGTTGTAACAGTTATAGCATTCTTGTTTACTACTGTGGCTGCAAATGCGATAGCAATTGTTGGCTCTAATCCTGTAAGCGGAATGACTCTGATGACACTTATAATTGCATCGGCAATATTTGTAGGTATTGGAATCAGTGGCACTTCCGGCATTGTGGCATCGATGATTATCGGTGGTGTTGTCTGCACGGCTTTATCTATGGCCGGTGGGTTTGTTACAGACCTTAAAATTGGTTACTGGCTCGGCACAACTCCTCGTAAACAAGAAACTTGGAAATTTCTTGGTACACTTGTTTCGGCTGCGACCGTTGGCGGAGTGATACTTCTTCTGGATAAAGTGTATGGTTTTACAGGACCTGATGCTCTTGTTGCCCCTCAGGCCAATGCAATGGCAAAAGTAATTGAGCCGATTATGATGGGCGGTGATACCCCTTGGATTTTATATCTGTGTGGTGCCGTACTTGCACTGTTACTGAATTGGCTCGGTGTTCCCGCGCTTGCTTTCTGTTTGGGTATGTTTATCCCTATGGATCTCAATGCTCCGCTTCTTGTTGGTGGTATCATTGCCTGGTATGTGTCAACTCGCTCGAAAGACAAAGTTGTTAATGAAGCTCGTCGTGATAGAGGAACACTCATTTCATCAGGCCTCATTGCCGGTGGTGCGCTCTTCGGAGTGTTTGCAGCTCTGACACGCTTTATTGGTGGCTCGTTTACAGTTGAAATGTCTGAGTCGCTTAATCAGGGTCTTGGCTTAGCTGTGTATGTTCTGCTCATAGCATATCTGATCTGGGATAGCATGAGAGTTGGTAAACTCAAAAACTAAATAAATGATTCGCGGCTCACTGCTACGACAGATATTATCACTCTCGTTGCCTGCTATTGTTACGAATATCACCACGCCTTTATTGTCTATGGCTGATTTGGCGATAGCAGGGCGCGTGGGTGGTGCAACAATTATTGCAGCAGTAGCGCTTGGCGGAACTATCTTTAATCTTATTTATTGGCTCTGCGGATTTTTACGCATGGGGTCAAGTGGCCTGACTGCTCAGGCAAAAGGACAGGGCGACACGAATGAGTGTCGCCTTATCTTTTTTCAAGCCATGATGATGGCTTTTGGCTTAGGTACGATATTCATTATTTTTCAAAAGCCAATTTATGATATAATGTTGTGGATAATGTCGCCTGATGAAGCTACTACTATGCTCGTGCAAATATATTTTGGCATTTGCGTTTATGGCTCTCCTGCGGTATTGGGTACGTACGCTCTTACAGGATGGCTTTTGGGGATGCAGAACACCCGAATTGCCATGATAGTATCAATAGCAACCAATATCTTCAACATTGTGTTTAGTGCAACACTTGTATTTGCATTCGGACAAGGGGTGAGGGGCATCGCTACCGGTACTCTGTGTGCCCAGTGGATAAGCTTTTTGTTGTTATTGATTGCTGCATATCGTAAATTTGGTTTGCGCCCTCTGTCCATTCGTACAATAGTTGTTGCATCGAAACTAAAGCAGTTTTTCAAAATAAACGGATATATATTTTTGCGAACACTTTGCCTCGTTGCTGTGACAATGTGGTTTACGCGTACCGGAGCTAGGCAGGGCGATATGATGCTTGCCGTGAATTCGTTGCTGTTGCAATTGTTTACCGGATTCTCTTTCTTCATGGATGGATTTGCATTTGCAGGTGAAGCAATGTGCGGATATTTTGAAGGTGCACACGAAAAAGCAAAACTCAGATCAACAATAAAAACACTCCTGATCATCGGATGTGTGATGTCAGGAGTGTTTTCTGTGATATATTTCGTTGTTGGCGATAAGCTACTATTTATACTTAGTAATGATGCAAACATTGTTGCCAACGCCGTAAAATATATGTGTTGGGCTGCTATAATTCCTATTGTAGGGTTTATGGCATTTGTGTTTGATGGTGTTGCTATTGGCACTTCTCGCGTACGTCCAATGTTTCAATCCATGATTGTGGCTGCCATAATGTTTTTTGCTATTAACTTAAGTCTTACGCCATCGTTGGGCAATCATGCTCTATGGATTGCTTTTGGCGTATATCTGTTTGCTCGGGGAGTGGTACTTGGTATCCGGCTTCGCTCGTTTTATTTACCTGGATACTCGGAGAGATAAGCTTCACAGGCTTCACAAAGTTCGTCATACCATTCTTGTCCGAAGCGAGCAATCAGAGGGTCTTTCATGAATTGATACAGACGGACATTTTTCGCACGCCCGAGTATCTCTGCGCATCGGCAAATTTTCCAGCGATGATAATTGACTGCAGTAAATTCGGGGTATTCGGTGAGTCGCAGAGGATATAAATAACACGAAATAGGCTTTCTAAAATCAGTCTTACCTTCGCGCCATGCACATTCGAGTGCGCAAAGACATTTACCACCAGGCCCATAAGTCGTGAATACACAATTGCGACCGTCAACAATCTGAGTGACAAGGTCGCCTTCTTCGTCAACATATCCTACTCCGGCCTCTTCAATACGGCGCAGAGCTGCAGGTAATAACAAATGTTTTACTTCCGGCACCAACTGTTTCAGCTTTTCATACTCATCTTCTGTGATTGGAGCTCCTGCATCGCCTTCGATACAGCATTCGCCAAGACATTTGTCGAGATCACATAGGAAGTGGCGCTCGGCTAAATCGAGCGATACGAGTGCGTCTTTAATTTGCAACATATATGTTTCTTCGTCTTGAGTGTTCATTTTTTTGTTGATGATACTGTATATGAGCCTAACAGTCGGTCGTATAGTAGCAACGGAGACCGATGGTAGACGGATATATGATATTCATTTGAAGTTTGATAGAAGTCTCCCTCTACTTCGTTTTGTGCATTCGCAGAAGAATCGGAGTAGAGATAGTTGTAAGAGCCTTGTTTCAGCAATAGAGTTGTGCGATATGCCTGAGTTTCGAAGTCGTACTGCATGGAAGATTCCGGAGTATTTCCATCGAGAGTTAGAGCTCCTACAATTTTAATCTCTTTATTATATGGAATGTTGAGATTAAACTCAGTAAATATGTAGTCAGCCTCAATGTTTGAATCAGCAATATCTGTTCCGCGGACTGTAAAGCGTCCATTTTGGGTTTTATCGTAGCAGTAATTAGTGCGACGAGAATCGGTCGTGAGTCGTGCAATGTGCTTGCCGGCATAACTCAGATTTTCGGATACATTCAGCCCCGGATATTGCAACGACACAATTTCAAAGCGTCGATATTCATTTCCTGCCGGGAATATCAATTCAGGAGAATGTAGATATGTAAATTTTGAACCTTCAATAATATCAGGCGAATCGAGTGTATGCTGATTGTATTCGCAATTTTTGGATACTTTGACAATGATTTCCGATGTCGATGTAGGAGGCTCGCAAAGAGTTACGTCTATTTTAAGTTGCTGATGCGACCGATTGTAATCAATATCTGTAACTCCGGAAACGGAAGCATTGATATTTGCATTGTTTTCGCTTACTTGAAATGGTATTTCAAGAAGTGTTATGTCGTAATTCTCCTCATCGTAAACCCTTACAATATAGTTGCCAGATACCACAAGGCGAATATCATAAGACGGGACTGTGGCAGTGTAGTGTATGTACGGAATTGTTGTAGCCACCGAATGTTGCCAAGTATCAATATTCGCTTCGTTTATTCCGTTGATGTATCTGTTTTGAGGAAATCCGTCAGGAATACCTGACGCATCGCAATGTATTACTTCGTAGCGTAAGTGGCGGTGGGTATCAGCGAGCTCGTCAAAGCAAATCGAGAATCGGTCGTTAGAGCCAAGAGTGAGAAGGGGGGTGGGGCGAGTGGATCCAAGTTGATAAGTCTGTACGGTTCTGAATGTTGGGGCATAAATATGTATCCCCGTAGCAGATGCTGCGAGAGATGAAAAAAATAGAAATACAGATATAAGATTATTTCGCATTCTCTATGTAGTTCGCGAAGATCTCGACCCCATTGACAATGAGCTCTTGGCACGGAGTTTTGCCACATTTAAGTTCGCGACATAAAAGAGAGCCGTGGCGAGTTTTGAATATGTCGGATAATTCTCTGACACGACGGTATACCTCTGCTTTGTCTGCCGGAGATTTCCAATACTTCAACCCTGTGAGCATTGTCATGGCTGAGACCACTCCGCATACCTCGCCTTGTCCACCGACACCACCTCCGGCTCCGACAGAAATTGCAGCTGCCTGCTGATTAGTCAGCCCATGTAGCTCAGGGAATGCCATCAATACACACTGGCAGCAGTTGTAGCCCGATTTGTGTAGCTCGCGAGACTCAGCTATGCGAGATTCTAATGCGTTTTCGTTTACCATTTAATAGGTGTTTTATTATGAGATATGAGATAGTCATTAGCGCGAGAAAAGTGGTGGTTGCCAAAAAAACCACGCGATGCACTCAATGGCGATGGATGTGCCGATCGAAGTATGAGGTGTTTTGTCGAATCAATTTGAGCTCCTTTTTTTGCTGCATAGCTACCCCAAAGAATAAATACGAGGTGCTCGCGTTCCGCGGATAGACGTGCTATTACTTCGTCAGTAAATTCTTCCCAACCGTGACCTTGATGAGACCCAGCTTGTCCAGCTCTCACAGTAAGTGTTGCATTGAGCATGAGTACACCTTGTTGTGCCCATCGAGATAAGTCGCCATTAGTAGGAATGGGCGCTCCTGTGTCATCATGAATTTCCTTGAAAATATTTATTAGAGAACGAGGAATAGCGACACCTAGATTGACAGAAAAACTAAGCCCATTTGCTTGTCCGACTCCGTGATATGGATCCTGTCCAATTATGACTACCTTTACGTCATCAAATGGGCATGAGTCGAATGCGGCAAATATCTTTGAACCGGGGGGGTAGACCGTACCGGCGGCATATTCACGTCTCACAAACTCTGTGAGGTTGCTAAAATAAGGCTTATCCCATTCGGTTGCCAAATGAGATTTCCACGATGGTTCAATTTTTACGTCCATATTCACTTACAAAGGTAGGTTAATGAACCGACATTTCAAAACGTCAATTATATTTCGTATTTTTGCACACCGAAACATATTTTTATGAAAATACTTGTGACCGGCTCCGGCAGTCAGCTTGGAAAAGAGCTGCGTAAGGTGCTTGAGAATAAAGAACCCGGTGCGACTGTATATGTCGATTCGGACGAACTTGATATTTGCGATATTGCAGCAGTGGAAAAATTCATTGCTGAGGGTGAGTTTACGCATATCGTAAACTGCGCGGCATATACTGCTGTTGATCAGGCTGAGCAGGATCAGACTTTATGCTATCGCATAAATGCAGAAGCTGTTAGAAGCCTTGCTGGAGTAGCTTCGCGAATGGGAATAAAAGTAATCCACATTTCTACTGACTTTGTTTTCGATGGCCGAGCCAGTCGTCCGTATCATGAGAGCGACAAGGTTAATCCACTTTCGCATTTCGGTACGTCTAAGCGTAAAGGCGAAATGGTGTTGCTGTCACTCTGTCCTGACGCTGTGATAGTTCGCACGTCATGGCTCTATGCTCCAGAAGGGGACAATTTTGTAAATACAATTCTTGAACTTGCTTCGTCGCAGAACGAGATACGTGTAGTTAGCGACCAAATTGGAACTCCAACGTACGCTACTGATCTTGCAGAAACGCTGTATACAATGCTTAAAGCTCGTCAGTGGGTGCCGGGCATTTATCATTATACTAATGAAGGCGTAGCGAGTAAGTATGATTTCGCTAAGGCAATACTCCGTATTGCCGGAATTACAGATTGTAAGGTAGTACCGGTAACTACAGAGGACTATCCCACAGCTGCATTGCGTCCACCGTACGCGGTGCTTGATAAAACTTCTATTAAAAAGACTTATGGCATCGAAATCCCGCATTGGGAAGAAAGCCTGTCGAAATGTATGAACCGCAAAGTCGACAAAAGATAATAAAACAATATGTCACAACAGCTTAACGACGAAATAGCGCGTAGGCGCACATTTGCCATCATCTCTCATCCTGACGCAGGTAAAACCACCTTAACCGAAAAGTTACTGCTCTTCGGTGGTGCTATCCATATCGCTGGTGCAGTAAAATCGAACAAGATCAAAAAGACTGCCACGAGTGACTGGATGGAAATTGAAAAACAGCGTGGTATCTCAGTGGCAACATCTGTGATGGGTTTTGAATATGGAAAATACAAAATAAATATCCTTGATACTCCAGGCCACCAGGATTTTGCTGAAGATACATATCGAACACTGACGGCTGTTGATAGTGTAATCATTGTAGTCGATGTGGCAAAAGGTGTGGAGCAGCAGACACGCAAGCTTATGGAAGTGTGTCGTATGCGAAACACTCCAGTGATTATTTTTGTAAACAAACTCGACCGTGAGGGTCGCGATCCATTTGAAATACTCGACGAGCTTGAGGCTGAACTCAAAATCGGTGTACGTCCATTGAGTTGGCCTATTAATATTGGAGCAAAGTTTAAGGGTGTGTATAACATCTACGAGCAGTCGCTCGACTTGTTTACTCCGAATAAGCAAAAAGTGTCGGAGCGTGTAGAAATCGACGACATAAACGATTCTCGTATTGATGAGGCTGTCGGAGATACCGACGCTGCAAAATTGCGCGAAGACCTTGAATTAATCGAAGGTGTATATCCTGAATTCGACGTTAACGAGTATCTTGCCGGTGGTCTTGCTCCTGTGTTCTTTGGCTCTGCACTTAATACATTTGGTGTTAAGGAGCTACTCGATTGTTTTGTCCAGATAGCACCGTCGCCTAAGCCGATTGTGGCCGAGGAGAGAGAAATTAAGCCGGAGGAAGAGGCATTCTCAGGATTTGTGTTTAAGATTCATGCGAATATGGATCCGAACCATCGCTCATGTATTGCATTTGTAAAGATTTGTTCTGGCAAATTTGAGCGCAATGCGCCGTATAAGCATATGCGAACAGCTAAGACTCTGAAGTTTGCTGCGCCTACAGCTTTTATGGCACAGAAAAAGAATATCGTCGACGAAGCTTACCCTGGAGATATCATTGGTATTCCTGATACCGGTAACTTTAAAATCGGAGATACTATTACTTCAGGTGAAACGCTTCATTTCAAGGGATTACCAAGTTTCTCTCCCGAGCTATTCAAGTATATCGAAAACACGGATCCTATGAAGTCTAAGCAACTTGATAAGGGTGTTCAGCAGCTTATGGATGAGGGCGTAGCTCAACTGTTTGTTAATCAGTTTAATGGTCGTAAACTCATCGGCACAGTTGGTCAACTTCAGTTTGAAGTAATACAGTATCGTTTGCTTCATGAATATGGAGCGCAGTGTCGCTGGGAACCGATTTCGCTGTATAAGGCATGTTGGATCGAGAGCGATGATGCAGATGCTCTCGCCGCATTCAAGAAACGTAAACATCAGTTTATGGCTGTCGATCGTGAAGGTCGTGATGTGTTCTTGGCAGATTCAAACTATGTTCTGCAGATGGCTCAGAGCGACTTCCCGAAAATCCGATTCCACTTTTCGAGCGAGTTTTAGGATTAATATCAATTAGCAAATTCGCATTAGGAAATCTCCTTGATATTTGTTAGCTTTGCGTATATAATGCAAAGCTAATTTTTTATGCGTCTAAAAAAATTATTAGTATCAACTTTGTTGGTAGCAATGTCGTTGAACGGCTTAAACGCAGTTGCTCAGGAAACTGCCGAAGTGAAAGCCAAACGTATGGAATGGTTTTCTAAAGCAAAACTTGGAATCTTCATTCATTGGGGTATTTACTCAAAGGGTGAAACATCTGAAAGTTGGGCTTTCCATAATGGTCATATTTCGCTGGATGATTACATGGCTCAATCGAAGTCATTTACAGCTGCAAATTATGATCCTGAATATTGGGCTCAACTTATTAAGGATAGCGGAGCTAAATACACTGTGATTACAACGAAGCATCATGATGGTTTCGCGCTTTGGAATACAAAAGCCGGTGATGTGAGTGCTGTTAAATCATCGCCTGCAAAGCGTGATCTTATTGCTCCGTTTGCAGAAGCTGTTAGAAAACAGGGGCTAAAATTAGGATTTTATTTCTCGCTGATTGATTGGCCTCGAAAGGACTATACCGATATATATCGTGCCGGTCCCGTTAAGTATAAAATTGCTGACAATCCAAAACTTTGGCAGCATTTCTTAGACTTTAACAATGCTCAGCTTACAGAGTTAAGTTCAACGTGGAATCCGGATTTATATTGGTTTGATGGCGACTGGGAACACTCTGCCGAAGAATGGAAGGCGGCAGACGTTGTAGCTCTTTTGCGCAAATTCAATCCAAATGTAATAATCAATTCTCGTATTCAAGGTCATGGTGATTATGATACTCCGGAGCTTGGTGTTCCTGTAGTTCGCCCAAATTCGAAGTGGTGGGAGACTTGTATGACAATGAATAATTCGTGGGGTTATCGTATAGCTGACACAGACTATAAGAGTGCTAATACATTACTTAAAATGTTTGTCGATTGTATCAGCCTTGGTGGTAATCTGCTCCTTGATATAGGACCTAAAGCCGACGGAACAATTCCCGAAGAGCAGGTAGCAATTCTTAAAGAATTCGGCAGATGGACTAAAAAACACGAAGAAGCTATTTATGAAACTCGCGCCGGCATTCCGGCAGGGCATGTGCAGGGGTACACTTCACTGAATATGCCGGGTGATATTCTCTATGTTTATCTTCCTTATACACCCAACAAAACTATTGAAGTAAAAGGTCTGAAGAGTCGATTGAAAAATGTGAGAGTTGTTGGTACAGAGCGGACGCTCGATTGGAATCACTACAACGATATTTCGTGGAGCGAAGTTCCTGGTGCGTATTATATCAATGTTCCAGCAGATGTGCGTGATCCTGAAATCACAGTATTGGCTCTCGAACTTGAGGAGCCCATTAAATTATATCGCGGATCCGGACAGGTGATGAGCTTCAACGATAGTGACACTACTACTGATGAAAAAAATTAAATACAATATAGCGTAACTTAATTGCAGTCGCCACTAATTGTGGCGACTGTTTTGTTTGTAGTAATTTGACCTCGGATTTATTGAATAATAGTTGGGAGTAGTTTTGGTCATGATTTAAATT
>CAYQEN010000029.1:0-23712 GCA_964416545.1 uncultured Bacteroides sp.
CCTACACCGCTTCACAGGGTCTTCTGCTGATGATTCCCAATATGTACAAGATTGCCGGCGAACTCCTGCCTTGCGTATTCCACGTATCGGCTCGTACTATCGCTTCGCACGCACTGAGCATCTTCGGTGACCACCAGGACGTGATGGCATGCCGTCAGACTGGTTTCGCTATGCTCTGCGAAGGCTCAGTACAGGAAGTTATGGATCTCTCGGCAGTAGCTCACCTTTCTACTCTCAAGAGCCGCGTACCGTTCTTGAACTTCTTCGACGGCTTCCGCACCTCGCACGAAATTCAGAAGATCGAAATGATCGAACAGGACGAAATCGAACCCCTCGTAGACTACGATGCAATTGCAGATTTCCGTTCACGTGCACTTACTCCCGAAGCTCCTATCGCACGCGGTCTGGCAGAAAACTCAGACGTATTCTTCCAGCATCGTGAAGCTTGCAACAAATACTACGAAGCCGTTCCCGAAATCGTTGAAAGCTACATGGCTAAAATCAGCGAAATCACCGGCCGCGAATATCACCTCTTCAACTACTATGGCGCTGCTGACGCAGAACGCGTAATCATCGCTATGGGTTCGGGTACACAGGCAGCTCAGGAAGCTGTTGACCACCTCGTATCGAAGGGTGAAAAGGTTGGTCTTGTATCGGTACACCTCTATCGTCCGTTCTCGGCTAAGCACCTTCTCGCAGCTATTCCCTCTACTGTTAAGCGCATCGCAGTGCTCGACCGTACTAAGGAACCCGGTGCAAACGGTGAACCTCTGTATCTCGACGTTGCAGAATGCTTCGTAGGTAAGGAAAATGCTCCGAAGATCGTTTCTGGTCGCTTCGGCCTTGCTTCGAAGGATACTACTCCGGCTCACATGATCGGCGTATTCGATAACCTTGCACTTCCCGAACCTAAGGACAAATTCACTGTAGGTATCGTTGATGACGTTACCTTCCTTTCGCTTCCCCCGGTAGAGGAAATCGCACTCTGCGGTGAAAGCACATATGAAGCTAAGTTCTACGGCCTCGGTGCTGACGGTACTGTAGGTGCTAACAAGAACTCGGTTAAGATTATCGGTGAAAATACTCCGAAATATTGCCAGGCATACTTCGCATACGACTCGAAGAAGTCGGGTGGCTTCACTTGCTCGCACCTCCGTTTCGGTGACGAACCTATCCGCTCTACTTACCTGGTAACTACTCCTAACTTTGTAGCTTGCCACGTTCAGGCATATCTCCATATGTATGACGTGACTCGCGGTCTGCGCGACGGTGGCACATTCCTGCTCAACACTATCTGGGAGGGCGAGGAACTTGCTAAGAACCTTCCCGCTAAGGTGAAGAAGTATTTCGCTGACCACAATATCACCGTTTACTATATCAACGCTACTAAGATAGCTCAGGAAATCGGTCTCGGCAACCGTACCAACACCATCCTTCAGAGCGCATTCTTCCGCATCACTGAAGTTATCCCTGTAGACCTCGCTGTTGAACAGATGAAGAAGTTCATCGTGAAGAGCTATGGTAAGAAGGGTCAGGACGTTGTGGACAAGAACTATGCAGCTGTTGACCGTGGTGGCGAATATAAGAAACTCGACATCGATCCGGCATGGAGCAACCTCGCTCCCGAAGCTCCCGCAGCTAACGACGATCCTGAATTTATCAACAAGATTGTTCGTCCGATCAACGCACAGGACGGCGACCTTCTTAAGGTTAGCGACTTTGCTGATATCGCCAATGGCGTATGGCCGCAGGGTACTGCCGCTTATGAAAAGCGCGGTGTAGCAGCATTCGTTCCCGAATGGGATGCCGAAAACTGCATACAGTGTAACAAGTGTGCTTATGTATGTCCTCACGCTGCTATCCGTCCGTTCGTACTCGATGCGAAGGAAGTGGCTGCCGCTCCTTTTGCAGAAGAAGCTACTCTTCCTGCTATCGGCAAGTCGTTTGACGGAATGCGCTTCATCCAGTCGGTTGACGTTCTCGACTGTCTCGGTTGTGGCAACTGTGTTGACGTATGTCCGGGCAAGAAGGGCGTGAAGGCTCTCGTTATGAAGCCTCTCGAAACTCAGCTCAACGTTCAGAACGAATGGGAATACTGTGTTAAGGAAGTTGCGACCAAGCAGCACCTCGTAGATATCAAGAGCAACGTTAAGAACAGCCAGTTTGCTAAGCCTTACTTCGAATTCTCAGGCGCATGCTCAGGTTGCGGCGAAACTCCGTATGTTAAGCTTATCAGCCAGCTCTTCGGTGACCACGAAATGGTGGCTAATGCAACCGGTTGCTCGTCAATCTACTCTGGTTCAGTTCCCTCGACTCCGTACACCACCGACGTTAACGGTCACGGTCCGGCATGGGGTAACTCACTCTTCGAAGACTTCGCAGAATTCGGTCTCGGTATGACTATCGCTACTGAAAAGATGCGTGCTCGTGTAGCCGATAAGATGCGCGGTGCTATCGAATGTCCGAAGTGCTCAGCTGAAATCAAGGCTCTCGCACAGCAGTGGCTCGACAATAGCGAAGATGCTGTTATCACTCGCGAAGTTGCCGATAAGCTCATTCCTCTCTGCGAGGCTTGCGGTTGCGACGCTTGCAAGGCTATCGTAGCTCTGAAGGGCTTCATTGTTAAGCGTTCACAGTGGATTATTGCCGGTGACGGTGCTGCATACGACATAGGCTTCGGCGGTCTTGACCACGTACTCGCTTCCGGTAAGAACGTAAATGTACTCGTAGTCGATACCGAAGTTTACTCTAACACCGGTGGTCAGGCTTCGAAGGCTACTCCGCTCGGCGCAATCGCTAAGTTTGCTGCTTCAGGTAAGCGCATCCGTAAGAAAGACCTCGGTCTTATCGCATCGACCTACGGCTATGTTTATGTAGCACAGGTGGCTATGGGTGCTGACCAGAACCAGACCCTGAAGGCTATCCGCGAAGCAGAAGCTTATGACGGACCTTCAATCGTTATCGCTTACGCTCCATGTATCAATCACGGTATCCGTGCCGGTATGGGTAAGTCGCAGCAGGAAGAAGCAAACGCAGTGGCTTGTGGTTACTGGCACCTGTGGCGCTACAACCCCGCTCTCGAGCAGGAAGGAAAGAATCCGTTCTCTCTCGATAGCAAGGAACCCGATTGGGATAAGTTTGAAGACTTCCTTAAGGGTGAAGTGCGCTACGCATCAGTGCTCAAGCAGTATCCCGGCGAAGCTGCCGAACTCTTCGCAGCCGCTAAGGAAAATGCTAAGTGGCGTTACAACAATTACCGCCGCCTTGCTCAGCAGCAGTGGGGTGTAGATCCTGAAACAGGTAATTTGCCTAAATAAGGAATCACTAATTCCTGAATAAACGCAGTGGGAGTCGCCAATAGGCGGCTCCCATTTTTTTTCTTTAGGGTGTGATATTCTGTTGATAATGTCTATATTTGTGTAGTAAATCAGTATATCATGGGCGATAGAATGACATGGCAACGGCTGATAAGCGATAAGCGATTCGGCCTTGAGGATTATCACGATACCAAGCATGGGTATCGCAGTGATTTCCAGCGAGATTATGACCGACTGGTGTTTTCATCGCCTTTTCGTCGCTTGCAGAATAAGACGCAGGTGTTTCCTCTGCCCGGCAGTATATTCGTACACAATAGGTTGACTCATAGTATTGAAGTGGCCTGTGTAGGGCGTTCTATAGCGTCTGAATCAGCGCAGGAGCTTAAAGCACGTTATGCTTCTGAGCCGTGGGTGAGCAAGCTTGATGCTTTGGGTGAAATTGTGGCAGCAGCGTGTCTGGCTCATGATCTCGGAAATCCTCCGTTTGGGCATTCGGGAGAGCGTGCCATTTCTTCGTTTTTCAGCGAAGGGGAGGGCGTGAGGCTTCGAGACGAACTGACAGCCAGTCAATGGGCTGATTTTACGCGATTTGACGGTAATGCTAACGCTTTTCGACTATTGACGCATAGGTTTAATGGTCGTCGTCCCGGCGGATTTGCCATGACATATAGCACTCTTGCTTCGATAGTGAAGTATCCATATGAGTCGACGCTTGCCGGCAAACGTCCGAAATTCGGATTTTTCACTTCTGAAAAGGATGATTTCCGTAAGGTGGCCGATGAACTCGGGTTGCTGCCGCGTCCGGGCGAAAACGGAGAATTGCGCTATGCGCGTCATCCGTTGGTGTATCTTGTTGAGGCCGCCGATGATATATGCTACGAGGTGATGGACATTGAAGATGCCCATAAACTCGGAATCTTATCGACGGAGCAGGTGATAGAACTTATGCTCGGATTTTTCGAGCCGGAGAGGGTGGCGCGAATATGCGATGTGATGAGTCGTGTCGATGATGCTAACGAGAAGATATGCTATCTGCGCTCCAGTGTGATAGGTACGCTTGTGTCGGCTTGTGTGCGTGCTTTTGTAGAAAATGAGGACGCTATATTGACCGGCGATTTCAGCGGTGCGCTGCTCGACCATATTTCGGCTCGCGAGCGTGATGGTTACAGCCGATGCAACGAACTATCGTGGAATAAGATTTATTGCGCAAGCGACGTTGTGGATATCGAACTTGCCGGTACGAGTATCATAACATTTTTGATGGAGCGACTCGTTCATGCAGTGTGTTATCCAGACCGTAACTATTCGCGATTGCTATTGTCGAAAGTGCCGCAACAGTATGACGTGTATGCTACAGGATTGTATGAGAAGATTCAAGCCGTAGTAGACTATGTGTCGGGCATGACCGATGTGTATGCTCTTGATCTTTATCGCAAATTGAAGGGCATGAGCCTGAAAATAAACAATTGATAAAATTATAACCAATTATATAACATTTATGCTACGAAACATTCTCGCACCTGTCTGCATAGCGGCCGCTTCGGTGGCAGTGGCTATTCCGGCAGGCGCAATGCCACACAGTGCCGTGGCTGCTGAAGCAACCGTCGACAGCAGGGCGTCGATAACTTCGATTCGCAAAATCAATCCGACAACGGTGGAGCTTACTTACAGCAATGGAAACAGGCTGACGGCGGACTTCTACGGTAATAATATTTTTCGTCTCTTCCGTGACGATAAGGGCGGAATAGTGCGCAATCCGGTAGCGACCCCGCCGGCTCAGATACTCGTCGACAGCCCACGTAAAGGTGTTGGTGTGCTGAACGTGGCCGATGGAGCCGACCGAGTATCGGTGTCGACCGAAGACGTGGAAGTAAGCTGGTGTAGGTCAACGGGACTTATGACAGTGGTAGATCGTCGCTCAGGTAAAACCGTAATAAAAGAAATAGCACCGATTAAATTTGAAAAGGGTGTGGCTTCGATGTCGCTCGCAGAGCGCGCCGGAGAGTTCTTTTATGGGGGAGGGGTGCAGAATGGACGTTTCTCCCACAAAGGCAAGCAGATAGCTATCGAGAACCAAAATAGCTGGACTGATGGCGGTGTGGCATCTCCGACGCCTTTCTATTGGTCGACCGAGGGGTATGGCGTGATGTTTCATACCTTTGGAAAAGGTATTTATGATTTCGGATCGACTACCCCCGGATGTGTAAATCTTAGTCATGAAACCGACTATCTCGATGCGTTTGTGATGGTTGATAGTACACCGGCTGCGCTGTTGGCAGACTTCTATCAACTGACAGGAAATCCTGTGCTTCTGCCGAAATTCGGATTTTATCAGGGGCATCTTAATGCGTACAACCGCGACTATTGGAAAGAAGATCCGAAGGGAATACTCTTTGAGGATGGTAAGCGTTATCGTGAAAGTCAGCGCGATAATGGCGGTATAAAAGAGTCGCTAAACGGTGAAAAAGATAATTATCAGTTTTCGGCACGTGCTGTAATCGACCGATATGCCGCAAATGATATGCCACTCGGTTGGGTGCTGCCTAATGACGGATATGGAGCCGGCTACGGACAGACCGAAACCCTCGATGGAAATATACAGAATCTGAAAGATTTTGGCGATTATGCCCGTAAGCACGGTGTGGAAATCGGACTATGGACGCAGAGCGACTTGCATCCGAAGGAGGGTGTGAGTGCGTTGCTTCAGCGTGATATTGTGAAGGAAGTGCGCGATGCCGGAGTGCGTGTGCTCAAGACCGACGTGGCTTGGGTGGGCGCCGGCTATTCGTTTGGTCTTAACGGAGTGGCCGACGTTGGCGAAATAATGCCTTATTATGGTAGCAATGCTCGTCCGTTTATCATCTCGCTCGACGGCTGGGCAGGCACACAGCGATATGCCGGAGTGTGGAGCGGCGACCAGACCGGTGGTGAGTGGGAGTATATACGCTTTCATATCCCGACTTATATAGGTTCGGGGCTATCAGGTCAGCCCAATGTGTCTTCGGATATGGACGGAATATTCGGCGGTAGAGATGCCGTGATAAATACTCGCGACTTCCAGTGGAAGACGTTTACTCCGATGCAACTCAATATGGACGGTTGGGGTTCGAATGAAAAGTATCCCCATGCTCTCGGTGAGCCTGTGACTTCAATCAACAGAATGTATCTGAAGCTCAAGTCGCAGCTTATGCCGTATGCTTATACCTACGCAAATGAAGCTGTGACCGGACTGCCGATGATGCGAGCAATGTTCTTGTCGTCGCCGAACAATTATACCCATAGTGCGGCTACTCGCTATCAGTTCCTCTATGGTCCGAGTCTGTTGGTAGCTCCAATATATCAGAATACGGCTGCCGATTCGCTTGGAAATGATATTCGTAATGGTATTTATCTACCCGAAGGATTGTGGTTTGATTACTTCTCGGGCGAAAGCTATGAAGGAGGATGCGTGATAAACAGTTTCGACGCTCCGCTTTGGAAACTGCCAGTGTTTGTTAAGGCCGGTGCAATAATTCCGATGAATAATCCTGCAAATAATCCTTCGCAGGTGGACAGCAAAAAGCGTATATACGAGTTTTATCCGTCGGGCAGCTCTGAAATGGTGCAGTATGACGACGATGGAACTACGCAAGAATATCTCGGTGGTAGCGCAGTGACAACGAAAATTACTTCGGACGTCAATGCAAAGGGTGTGCTGAATATTCGCATAAATCCCGATAACGGAGGCTTTTACGGCTATGAGCCGATGAAATCGACCGAAATGATAGTGAATGTATCGCAGCAGCCGAAGTCGGTTGTTGTGAGGGTGGGGGGAGAAAAGGTTAAACTCACTGAAGTAGAGACAGATGCGGATTTTGAGGCCGGCGAGAATGTTTACTACTATAATGCTGCCCCGAATCTCAATAAATTTGCCACCGAAGGGTCGGAATTTGCATCGGTAGCGATAATGAAGAATCCGCAACTCATGGTGAAGGTCGCATCGACCGACGTGAGCCGTAATGCCGTGGAGCTTGAGGTGAAGGGGTTTGCTCTGAATCCAGTCAATACACGCCTGAAAAAACATGGCTCGCTTACAGCACCAGTAGCATCTGTGAAGCCTGAATCGACCGAGGCATATACACTTGCTCCCTCTTGGCAGCCTGTGGCAAATGCAGACTTCTATGAAATAGAATTTGACGGAATGCTCTACACCGGAATCCGTGCCGACAGTCTTCTCTATACCGACCTCACTCCCGACACTGCATACGGATTTAAGGTGCGTGCCGTGAATGCCGACGGAGCATCGGAATGGACATCTGTGGAAGCTCGCACAAAGACTAATCCTCTTGAATTTGCTATTCGCGATATTCGTGCGGAGTCGACAGTCGAAGCACAGCCCGGATTTGAGGTTAGTAGAATGTTTGACTTTGCCGAAGCCGGCGATATATTCCACTCACATTACAGCAAGCGCGTAGAAACGTTTGATGTAGTTATGGATCTTCAGAGTGTCAATACACTTGATAAGTTGCTCTATCTGCCCCGTAAGGATGCCGGAAACGGAACAATTCTTGCCGGAACCATGTCGTATAGTCTCGATAAAGAGCATTGGACTGTGGCAGATTCTTTCGTATGGAAGCATAGCAGCGATGACAAGGATTTTGTGTTTGCCAACCGTCCGCAGGCTCGCTACGTGAAGATGTCGGTGTCGAAGAGTGTTGGAAACTTCGGCTCCGGTCGCGAAATCTATGTGTTCAAAGTGCCCGGCACAGAGAGCTACCTTCCCGGTGATATTAACAACGACGGAAAGATAGACGCAAATGACTTGACATCGTATACCAACTATACCGGCCTGCGCGCAGGAGATTCGGACTTCGAAGGCTATATCAGCAACGGCGATATAAATCGAAACGGTCTGATAGATGCTTACGATATTTCAACTGTTGCGACTCGCCTTGATGGAGGTGTAGCACCGGATGATTATGCCGAGCCTCTTGCCGGAACGATAGACGTTGAGGTAAGCAAGGGACGTTTCGCCCCCGGCGACACAGTGACAGTGACTGTGAAAGGCAGTGATATGAAGTCGGTAAACGCTATTTCGATGGCAATACCTTACGATCAGAGTGTATGGCAGTTTGTCGGCATCGAGCCTGTAGCAGTGGCAGGAATGGAGAATCTTACTTACGACCGTCTGCACACATCTGGGCAGAAGGCACTCTATCCTACATTTGTGAATATCGGTGACCGCAAAGCCGTGAGCGGTACAGAAGTTCTCTTTAAAATACACTTCAAGATGCTAAAACGCTCGGCAGTGAAATTTAATGTCATCGACAAGATGATTGTTGACAAAAAGCTGAATACCCTGAAATTCTGACTGTAGACAGATACGTCATAATAGCAAAATAACGCGACACGAGGCATACAAAACAGTGTGCCTCGTGTTTTGTTTGTTGCGGTTTTGTAGTATCTTTGTGATTATAATACAACTATCAATTAAACCCCTACGTAATTTATGAAGGTTTGCAAGAACATTCTGAAGAGCTTCGGTCTGGCGGCAGCCGCATTGGTGGCGATGCCAGGTGCAGCGTATGCCGACGAGTTTGACTTGACATCGCAGCGAGGCGAAATACAGGAGTATAACAAAGTGCCCGGTCATAAGGTAGACCACAAAGGGCTTGTAATTAATCCTACCCCCCATGTGGTAGAGCGTCCTTATAATGGCTCGCTGAATGCTACCGGCGGATTTAAGGTAGAAGACAAGAAAAAAGCATTTGCCGGCGACCTCGGATTTCTGAAACAGGATGCCAAAGGCTTGAAACTGACTATCGACTTCGGCGCGAAAGAGGCTAAAAAAGCCGGAGTGAAGAGCATTAGCGGAGCATATTCGCTGGAAATCGGTCAGAAAGATGTGAAAATAATCGGTTTTGACGAACGTGGAGCATTCTACGGACTCGAAACTTTGCGCCAAATACTTGGCAGCGAAGTGGCAAAGGGTGGCGCAGAATTGCCAATGATGTCGATAAACGACTGGCCCGACCTTCCTTATCGCGGTGTGGTAGAGGGATTCTATGGCACTCCGTGGTCGCACGAAGTGAGATTGTCGCTTATTGACTTTTATGGTCGCAATAAGATGAACGATTATATCTTTGGCCCGAAAGACGATCCGTATCACAGCTCTCCCTATTGGCGACTTCCATATCCAGCAGATCAAGCAGCAAAAATCAAAGAACTCGTAGAAGCGTGCAAGCGCAATCGCGTGAACTTTGTATGGGCAATTCACCCGGGAAAGGATATTCGCTGGACTAAGGAAGATTATGACAGCCTTGTCAACAAATTTGATATGATGTATGACCTCGGCGTGCGTTCGTTTGCCATATTCTTCGACGATATTTCGGGAATCGGCACAGACTCACACCGTCAGGCCGCATTGCTCAACGACTTGACTCGCGACTTCGTGGATAAGAAAGGCGATGTGACCAATCTGATGATTTGTCCGACTGACTACTCTCAGCTATGGGCAAGTCCGAAGCCTACCGGTCAGTTAGCAATCTACGGTCAGGAACTCAATCCGAAAGCAGAAGTATTTTGGACCGGAGCGGTAGTGTGCAGTGACCTTACTCCCGAAACTATGGAGTTTGTCAACTCGCGTATCAAACGTCCGGCACTCTTCTGGTGGAACTTCCCTGTGACCGACTATTGCCGTCATATAATACTCCAGGGTCCGACCTATGGACTCGATCAGTCGCTGACATCGGCAGAAGTGGCAGGTATCGAAAGCAACCCCATGGAGCATGGCGAAGCGTCGAAATTAGCACTCTACGGTGTGGCTGACTATGCGTGGAATCAGAAAGCATACAATGCAATAGACAACTGGGAACGCGGATTGAAGTACATGATGCCCGGTGCGGCAGATGCTTATCGTACATTTGCCATCCACTCGGCCGATACCGAAACCGGTTATCGTCGCGACGAATCGTGGGAAACAGTGACATTCCCGTATAACAAATATACCACAGCTCAGTTTGACGCTCTGCGTGCCGACTTTGCAAAGGTTGCCGAAACACCTGCACAGATAGAAGCAGGATGTGACAATGCACAGCTGCTCAAGGAAATCAAGCCGTGGCTTGTAGAATTTGGCAAGCTCGGACAGCGCGGACTTCGCACCCTCGATCTAATCAAGACTTATGAGGTCGGCAATGATTCGACATTCTGGTGTAAGTATCTTGAAAATGTGATGACCGAAGCAGAGCGCGAAGCGTATAATGCCCACAAAATCGGTACGCTGAAACTTCAGCCCTTCTGCGAAAAGGCTATGGACGATATGCTCTATGACTACTTTACGAAGGTGTCGGGACGAGTGCCGGCCATCTATCACGGTGTAAGTTCGTTTGCCAATATACGCACTATTCAGTCGAAACTTATGCTCGACAACGATACTACAACCCACTATACTTCGGCAGCTGCTCAGCGTCCGGATTCGTGGATCGGTATCGACTTAGGCGAAGTGGTGCCTGTTGACCAAGTAAACATCCGTCAGGGACGTAACTCGGTGGATGATGTGGACTATTTTGAACACGTGGTGCTCGAAGCATCGGCCGATGGCAAGAGCTGGACAGCTCTTACCGACAGCCTCCGCAATACTTACGACATCGATTGGGTAGGAAAGCCGGTAGATGCCCGCTATGTGCGCTTGAAGCGTCTGCCTTCAGCCAAGCAGAATTGGGCTGCTATCCGTACATTCAATGTCAATCCATTCACGGCAGAGCGTCTCGGTCTGAACCTGTCGGCATCGGATGTAGATGCAGCGCTGAAAGCATTCGACCGCAATCCGACAACGAGCGTGAAGAGCTGTGGCGAATTGGCATTCGACTGCAAGCAGGGCGCAAAAACAATCATCGTGCTTGCCGGCGATATGAAGTGTCCGCTGACGCTTACACAGTATGATAAGAAGGGAAAAGTAGTGTCGACATCGACATTCGACGGACTTTACAGTTCGGCATCGTTGGTGGATGGCGCTGTGCGCTGCTCGCTCAACGGAACAGCAACGATTTTTGAAGTAATTCAGAAGTAATAAATCCCTATGTAATACATTGAAAGCGCCCGCAGGGGCGCTTTTTTGTTTTGTAAAAGTTAAACTATACTAAAATAGAATACAAGTATGATAATTGTCATATATTATGCGAAATCTCTTGAGTAATTTTGCACTCGAAAAATTGTATCCAAACAGATTAGAACACAGTACAAACAGGTAAAAATAGATTAAAAGAAGTATGAACGTAAAAGTCCTTACAGCCGCAACCTTATTGACAGTAGGTACATCGCTGATATTCAGCTCATGCGGCAAGGAGCAGCAGCATCAGGCTATGGCTCCCGAAATCGCGACTATGACCCTCAGCTTGGGTAACTCTGCATCGGAAAGCAGCTATCCCGCTCAGATTAAGGGTAAAACAGACATTGAAATCCGTCCTCAGGTGAGCGGATTTATCACCAAAGTACATGTAGATGAAGGTCAGCGTGTAGTGAAGGGTCAGACCCTCTTTACCATCGACCAGGTGCAATTTCAGGCAGCCGTAGATCAGGCATCGGCCGCTGTTCGCTCGGCTCAGACCGCTGTAAATACAGCGAAGATGACAGCCGATACAAAACGTCAGCTTTTTGAGAAGAATATTATCAGCCAGTTTGAATATCAGCTTTCGCAGAACGACCTTACTAATGCACAGTCGGCACTCGTTCAGGCTGAGGCAGCATTGACCAATGCTCGCAAAAATCTTGCTTATACCGTAGTTACCGCCCCCTCAAACGGCGTTGTAGGTTCTATCCCCAGCCGTGAAGGTTCGCTTGTGTCACCTTCGTCGGTTCAGCCTCTGACTACAATTTCAGACAATTCGCAGGTTTACGCATATTTCTCGCTCACAGAGAAAGAAGTTCTGGAACTGACACACGGCGGTTCGCGCAGCGTGGCAGCCGCAATCGACTCGATGCCCGCAGTTCAGCTTCGTCTGTCGGATGGTACAGTCTATCCTTCGTCAGGTAAGGTGGCAACCGTATCGGGTGTTATCAATGTTACAACCGGAGCAGCAAGCGTACGTGCGCTCTTCGACAATCCTTCGGGAATGCTTCGTAGCGGTAGCACCGGCAATGTTATAATCCCCAACATGTCGGAAAATGTTATCGTAATCCCTCAGAAGGCTACTTACGAACTTCAGGATCGTCGTTTCGTATATGTAGTGAACGATTCAAACAAGGTGGCTTCTGCTCCTATCACTGTAGCTGAATATAGCGATGGTAAGAACTTCGTTGTGACTTCAGGTTTGAAGGCAGGCGATCGTATCGCAGTGGAAGGTGTCGGAACCATCGTTAAGGACGGAATGGTAATCACTCCGGTGGATGCCGCCGCACGTGCCCAGCAGGCAGAAGCTGCCCAGCAGCAGGCCGCCGGCAAGTAATATAGGGAACTGATTACATCAACCAATCCAATAGAGTAATAATTCACAAATGAAACTCGATACATTTATTAACCGTCCGGTGCTATCGACGGTTATATCAATATTCATTGTGCTGTTGGGTCTTATCGGTCTCTTCTCATTGCCGATTACCCAGTATCCTGATATTGCGCCGCCAACAATTTCGGTGACAACAACCTATCAGGGTGCCAGCGCGCAGGCCGTGCTTAACTCTGTAATCGCACCTCTTGAAGAATCAATCAACGGTGCTCAGGGCATGACCTACATGGAGTCGACAGCCACCAATACCGGCTCGGCTACCATCAACGTTTATTTCGAACAGGGCTTCGACCCAGACATGGCTGCCGTAGACGTGCAGAACCGTGTGGCAAAGGCTCAGAGCCTTCTTCCTGCCGAAGTTACCCGCGTGGGTGTGCTTACTCAGAAGCGTCAGACTTCGATGCTCGTAGGTGTATCGCTTTATGCCGAGGATGACAGATATAATGAGGAGTTTGTCGAAAACTACCTTAAAATCAATGTCGTTCCGCAGATGCAGCGTATCCAGGGTGTCGGCGACGTGATGGTGATGGGTGCAGACTACTCGATGCGAATCTGGCTTCGTCCGGAAGTTATGGCTCAGTATGGCTTGATGCCTACCGATATTTCGATGGCTCTGGCTGAGCAGAATATCGAAGCTGCTCCCGGTGCATTCGGAGAACAGGGCGACCAGACATTCCAGTATGTGATGAAGTATCGCGGACGTCTTGTTCAGCCTGAAGAATTCGAAAATATCGTAATCCGTGCGAATGCCAATGGTGAAGTGCTTCGCTTGAAAGACGTGGCTGAAGTTGAACTCGGTCGTGTGTCTTATGGCTTTCACGGAGCTCAGAACGGACGCCCAGCCGTTATGGCAATCGTGTTCCAGACAGCAGGTTCAAACGCGACTCAGATTATTAACGACTGTCTTGCCTATATCGATGAGGTGAAAGAAGAACTTCCTGATGGTCTGAATGTCGCAATCCCGATGAACAACAACGACTTTCTCTATGCGTCGATTCACCACGTGATTCAGACTCTTATCGAGGCATTTATCCTGGTGTTCTTCGTGGTTTATATCTTCCTTCAGGACTTGCGTTCTACCATCATTCCGGCAATTGCCATTCCTGTGGCTCTTATCGGTACGTTCTTCGTGATGAAGCTTATCGGCTTCTCAATCAACCTTATCACCCTGTCGGCTCTTGTGCTTGCGATTGCGATTGTGGTCGATGACGCGATTGTGGTGGTCGAGGCGGTTCACGCTAAGCTCGACGTAGGTTATAAGAGCGCTCGTAAGGCATCAATCGACGCGATGAATGAAATCGGTGGTGCACTTGTTTCGATTACTCTTGTAATGATGCTTGTGTTTATCCCCGTGTCGTTTATGCCCGGCACATCAGGTACGTTCTATCAGCAGTTTGGTATCACAATGGCTATCGCCATCGCCTTCTCTGCAATCAACGCGCTTACCTTGTCGCCTGCTCTTTGCGCCGTGTTCCTTAAACCTCACGAAGAAGGTGAAGGTCACGGAAATAAGAAGAAAAACTTTGTGAAGCGTTTCCATGAATGGTTTAACGTGACTTACGAGGCTCAGCTCGTGAAATATCGTAAGGGCGTATCGTTCTTTGTGCGTCACAAGGTGACAACATTCGCTATTGTCGCTGCTTCGTTTGCCGCTCTTGTATGGCTTATGAGCATCACTCCTACCGCCCTTGTGCCTAATGAAGATACCGGTACAATATTCGCTATGATCGACATGCCTCCGGGTACATCGCAGGAGCGTACCGGCGAAACTCTTGCAAAGGTAGACTCGCTGTTGGCAACGGTTCCCGCAATCGAAAGCCGTACGATGATTAACGGTTATAGCTTCATTGCCGGTCAGGGTGCTACCTACGGTACTTTTATCTTAAGACTTAAAAACTGGAGCGAGCGTAGCAAGGAGGAAAGCTCTGACGCTATCATTCAGCAGCTCTACGGTTTGACAGGTCGTGCTATTAAGGACGGTCGTGTGATGATTTTCGCACCGCCGATGATTTCGGGTTATTCGATGACCAACGGTTTCGAACTGAAGATGCAGGATAAGACCGGTGGTGATATCAATGACTTCTATCAGGTGGTGATGGGCTTCCTCGGTGCTCTTAATGCACAGCCCGAAATTCAGATGGCTTACACTACGTTTAATCCTACTTTCCCGCAGTATATGGTGGACGTCGATGTCGCTAAGGCTAAACAGGCCGGTCTGTCGCCCGAAACCATTCTCTCAACCCTTCAGGGTTACTACGGCGGTATGTATGTTTCGAACTTCAACCGTTTCGGTAAACTGTATCGCGTAATGATGCAGGCTACTCCCGAATCACGTGTGTCGCCCGAAACTCTTCAGAATATCAAGGTGCGCAACGGTGGCGAAATGGCACCGATTTCCAACTTCATAACTCTGAAGCGTGTTTATGGTCCTGACCTTTTGAACCGATTCAATATGTTCCAGAGTATCTCTGTATCCGGTCAGCCTGCTCCCGGCTACTCGTCGGGTGACGCTCTTGCCGCTATCGACCGTGTGGCTAAGCAGACTCTCCCGCAGGGTTACGGTTATGAGTATTCGGGTATGACCCGTGAAGAAGCCGGTTCGTCGGGCAATATGACAGCAATGATTTTCGGATTGTGTCTGCTCTTCGTATATCTGCTTCTGTCGGCTCAGTATGAAAGTTACCTGCTTCCGTTTGCCGTTATTCTTTCGATACCTTTCGGTCTTATGGGTTCGTTTATCTTTGCCGGCTTCTACGGAATCTCAAACAACATCTACTTGCAGATTGCGCTGATTATGCTTATCGGTCTTCTGGCGAAGAATGCAATTCTTATCGTGGAATTTGCGCTCGACCGTCGTAAGAACGGTATGTCAATCGTCAATGCTGCTGTAGACGCTGCCGCATCTCGTCTGCGTCCTCTTCTGATGACCTCGTTCGCTCTTATCATCGGTCTGTTGCCTATGATGTTTGCGAGTGGTGTAGGTGCAAACGGTAACCAGGCACTCGGTACCGGTTCGGTAGGCGGTATGCTTATCGGTATGATATTCCAGATCTTCCTTGTGCCGGCACTCTTCGTGGCATTCCAGATGATTCAGGAAAAATTCACTCCGCTCAAGTGGGCCGATACCGATAATGGCGGTGTAGAAAGCGAAATCGAGCAGTATTCACGTTAATAACGTTTTCAAGAATAATCAAGAATATATGAAATCTTCAAAAATACTCTTGAATGTTGCAGTTGCACTGCTGAGCACATCGATGCTCGGCAGCTGCAACATCTACAAGAAATATCATACTCCCGAGGATACGGCTCTGACCCGCGAGTATGCCGAGGCTCTTAAAACGGCTCCCGATAGCGCAGCGTTCGGCAATTTGCAGTGGCAGGAAGTGTTTACAGATCCTGTCCTTGCCGACCTTATAGCTCAGGCTCTTATGAGCAATACAAACCTTCGCAATGCACAGCTCAATGTGCAGATAGCGCAGGCTCGCTTGCAGGGCGCAAAATTGAGCTATCTTCCTTCGGTGGCTCTCGCTCCTACCGGTCAGCTTGGAAAAATCGAGGGCTTTGACCAGGTTGCCACTTATACTCTGCCTATGCAGGTAAGCTGGGAAGTAGACGTTTTCGGTAAGCTTCTTAACTCAAAGCGTGGTGCTCAGGCTGCTGTGCTTCAGAGTCAGGAATATGCTCAAGCTGCTCGTTCTCAGATAATTTCGGCTGTTGCTAATGTTTACTATACAATAGCTATGGTTGAAGGTCAGCTGAATTTGAGCCGCGAAACAGCCGAAACTTGGGCTGAGACCGTACAGACTATGAAGGATTTGAAGGAAGGGGGAAAAGCGCATGAAGATGCTGTGACTCAGTCAGAAGCGCAATATTATGGTATTCTCGCTTCGATTTCCGACCTCGAAGTAAGCCTTCATGAACTTAATAATACGATGTCGCTCCTGCTGAACGTGATGCCTCAGAAATTCGCGGTAAGTCCGGATGCAACACTGATGCTCCCGGCAATATATCGTGAGGGTGTGCCTATGCGTGAACTCGCATCGCGTCCTGACGTGCGTGCCGCTGAGTATTCGCTTGCCGCTGCATACTATGCTACGGCTTCGGCTCGCGCAGCATTCTATCCCGGTATTAACATTACGGCTGCAGGCGGTTTCTCAAACTCGCTCGGTTCGGCTGTAATCAATCCTGGTAAGTTTTTCGCTTCGCTTGCCGGAACGCTGACAGCTCCGCTGTTCTCTCGCGGTATGAATATCTCCAATCTTAAGGCTGCCAAGATTCAGCAGCAGCAGGCGCTCAACAATTTCGAGTATGCGCTGATGAATGCTTCGGCTGAAGTGAGCAATGCTATCACTCTCCACGATAAGGCCGGTGAAAAGTATGATATGCTCTCAAAGCAGGTTGAAAGTTTGAAAAGTTCGGTGGAAATTACCCAAACTTTACTATCTTTGGGTTCGTATGGCACAACCTATCTTGAAGTGTTGAGCGCACAGAGCAATCTGCTCAATGCTCAGATGGGAATGCTGGCAAGCCGTAACAGCCAGGCCGCTGCAACAATCAATCTCTATCAGGCACTCGGAGGAGGCCGTTAAATATAAACCCTCTTAAATACAACAGACCATGATTAGCCCATTAGCACATGTTGACCCTTCTGCCAAAATCGGCGAGAATGTCAAGATACATCCGTTTGCGTTTATCGATGCCAATGTCGAAATCGGCGACGGCTGTGAAATAATGCCTTACGTAAGCATCGTGTCAGGAACCCGTATGGGAAAGAATAATAAGGTGTATCAAGGCTCTATAATCGGAGCCGATCCCCAGGATTTCCGTTGGCACGGCGAACCCTCTTATTGCTATATCGGCGATAATAATGTGATACGTGAGCACGTGATAATCAACCGCGGTATCCGCTCAGAGGGCGGAACACGCATCGGTAGCGACAGCTTTATTATGGCAGAGTCGCATATCGGTCACGACTCGGTTATCAAGGGTAAAACGGTAGTCGGAAACGGCGTTACGATCGCCGGCGATACTGTAGTAGGCGAGTGCACCATCCTTTCATCGGGAGTGATACTCCACGAGAAGTCGGTGGTAGGTGATTGGGTGCTGGTGAAAGGCGGATGCCGAATCAGCGGTAATGTACCTCCTTACGTAATCATGGCGCACAATCCGGCAACTTACTTTGGTGTAAACGCCGTGGTGATGCGCAAGCATGGATTCAGCGAGGAGGAAATCGATGACGCTGCAAAGGCATATCGCCATGTGTATCAGTGTGGCACTTCGGTGTTCAACGCTTTGCGTCGCATAAATGCCGACCTTCCCGAAGGTCGCGTGCGCGAAGCGATTACCGGATTTATCGAAAATGCCAAGCTGAAACTCGTAGCAATCCCGCTGGATTTGGTTGATTAAACCTTCCGGTAAGCAATACTGTTAAATAGTCATTCGGAGCTTTGGAAGAAAGCGAAGAATGACTATTTTTGTATATCTTAAATCCATAGAATAATGCTCAGCAATAAAATCCAGGATGCGCTCAATGCGCAGATTAATGCCGAATTTTGGTCGGCTTATCTTTATCTATCGATGTCGATGCACTTTCAGGCCGAAGGTCGTCAGGGTATAGCAAATTGGTTTTATATCCAGTATCAGGAGGAGCTTGCTCACGCGAAGATATTTATGAATTATGTAAATCAGCGTGGTGGTCGCGTGGTGCTCGGTGCAATTGCAGAAGTGCCTACAACGTGGGCTTCGCCTCTCGACGCATTCAAGGCTACGCTCGAACATGAGCTGAAGGTGACTTCGCTTATCAACGGTGTGTTTGCCATAGCCGAGTCGGAGCACGATTATGCTACTCGCGATCGTCTGGCATGGTTTGTCAGCGAACAGGTGGAAGAAGAAGATAATGCCCGCACGCTTATCGACAAGTTTTCGCTGATAGGCAATGACGGTATGGGTCTTTATATGCTCGATCAGGAGCTTGCACAGCGCACATACGTAGCGCCGTCGCCTCTGGCAGCAGAATAATCCGGAGGGAGAAACGAATTAGCGGTAGCACAAGACAGAAGGCTTGTGCTACCGCTTTATTTGTGCCCACTATGATGCTGAAAAAACACCCCACCGAAAGGCTTGCCTTTCGGTGGGGTGCTGAAAGATGAGGGAGAAGAGAATGAGCCTGCTAAAAAATACCAGTCACGGTAGTTCTTTTAATTAGTACGGCCAACTTCTTCGTTTTTGATGTTTTGACCTTTCTTGTCTGCTGAGCTTGTTCCATTGGCAGAGTCGTTGGCAGAAACGGTAACGTTTTCAGCCTTGTTGCCGCTGAGTGTTCCGGCAGCTTTGCAACCGAGGATTTGACCTGCATCGCGAACAGCATCGATGTTGGTGTTGCTAACGGTGCAATTAGTGATGCCTGTGTTGTGCATATATCCTGCGATGCCACCGCACTTATCGCCGTCATCGCCAACGATGGTGTTGTATGTGCAAGAGATGGTTGAGTTTTTCACTGTGCAGTTGTCTACTTTTCCGCCTTCGATATAGCCTACTACAGCACCAACGTAGTGAGAACCTTTGATAGATGCGTTGTCGATAATGAGGTCACGAACAACACCGGTGTTGCCCAACCAGCCGATGAAGCCGGCACTTGCTGCTGAGGTAGAAGAATTGCGAGTATCAATGGTGAGGTTTGAGATAGTTTTGCCATTGCCGTCGAATATGCCATAGAAGTCATTGGTTCCGTTATTGCAGATAGGAGTCCAATTGATGCCTGCGAGGTCGATGTCGGCGGCAAGAGCTGCGTTTGTGCTGTTTGCTATTTGGGCAAAGGCGAGAAGTTCTTCCTTATTGCTGATGATTGTAGCACCGATTACAGCTTTAACAACATTGTTGTTTGCCTTAGTGGCTACAGTGCCGTTGATAGTGCCGGCAGTGGTGCTGGCAGTAGCAGCAACTTCGTTGATTGAGCGTGCGCCGCGCTTGTTTGTGTTGGCATAGCGACCAACGATAGTGTTGTTGGAAAGTTCAACGCCGTCAGAGATGTTGAGTGTGCCGGCAATTTTACCAACAAGACCGCAAACGAAGCCTGATTCGTTTGCAACTTCGTAGTTGCTTAGGTTGTTGTTGATAACCTTTGTGTTTTTAACGGTCAAAGTGCTATTTGCAGCGAGGAAGCCAACGAGGCTGCCTACGCCCTGAACACCCTTAATGGAAGAACCGTCGATAGTTACACCTTCGATGGTGACATTGGCATTTGTGGCTGAAATATCACCGAAGATAGCGCCTGCCCAGCCGTGAGCGTTGGCAGGATTGTCGAGAGGACAATCGACTGTTGCGTTCTTGATGGTGAGATTTTTAATAACGATGGTTTTGTTATGAATGTTGTCGCCTGAGAACAGACCGCTTGATGCGCCTGAAGCTGTTGTAGTGGTCTTATAGTTGCTCATAGAGTGGTTGTTGCCATCGAAAGTGCCATTGAAACTGTAGATAGGCTTAGCAACATTTCCGGCGAAGTCGATGTCGGCAGTGAGGGTGATGTTCTGACCGGCGCTGTAGCGGATCGAGTTCCACTGTTCGGCGTTTGCTACTTCCCAAGAGTTGGTGGCTTCGTTGAAAGTGGCTTTTGTTTCGATGTTGCCATTGTTTTCGTTGAATGCACCCTGGAAGTTTTCGTCGATGATAACGTCAAATTCTGCGCTGTTTGTGAGCACTTTGCCAAGAAGGTTTGTGCGGAAATTGCGCTGAACGGGAACGTTTTCTTTCGAGAGAGTAATCTCGTGAGTACCGTCGGTGAAAGTGAAAGTAGTGTTTACGAGTGTGCTATGAGTAGTCTCTGTGGGGAGAATGTAGCACATAGAGAGCCATTTGTAGTCGTTGCCTTCGATGGTGAGAACTTCGGAGGGGATAGTCGACAGAGAGTAAGTAACGTTGGTTTCACCGCTAACTTCACCGGTGAGAACGTCGAGCGTTGTGGCAACACCGGAGATGGTAACAGAAGATTTGGCGATGGCAACACCGGCATTGGCAGCTGCGTCGAAGTCTTTAGTACCAACGTTGAGTTGCGCAAACGGACGGTGAAGAGTTACGGTATTTGTAACGCCGTCGACAGCAACGAAGTCGTCGAGGTTGGCGAAGAAGGCATCGCGATTTTCGTTGTTGTTGGTTGTCTCATAGTTCATGTCAACTACCATGTTTTCGCTAACGGTGTAGACACCATCTTTTTGAGCGAAGAAAGCGATGTCGTATTTCTTGCCTTTGGCGAGAGATACGGTTACGGTAGCTTGTTTGTTGACAATGTTTTCGGTGCTGAGAGGCTGTCCGGCAATGATGGCTCCGTTTTCGTCGAATACACGATAGTAGAGCTTGTTGACAGTCGTACCGTCGTTTATGGCACGAGAGGCTGTGGCACCTTCGGTGTTGATGGCGAATGTTACCTGAGCCATTTCTCCTGAGTTCTGTTCGAGGATGTCGTCGCTCGAACAAGATGTTGCCAGCATAGTAGCTGATGCGGCAAACATTCCTAAGAATAACTTCTTGTTCATGAGTTTTCGGTTTTAATTATTAAGCTGTTCATTAGATATGATTAGTGATTATTTCTTAATTTATATGGCGATGTTGAAGTTGCCGCCGAAAGATGGGTCGATGCTGACTCCTCCGTGTGCGCTTTGCATAAGGAATCGACCTTTCATGACGGTGTGGTTGTTGCGTCGTAGCGGAACTTTGGTGGGGTTGCTGAGCGAAAGTTGTCGTCCGTTTCTGTCGAAAATGGCAATCTGAATGGTGACGTATGTTTCGCTACCATTGACAAATACATAGTCGAATCCGATAGAGGCTTCAGAGTTGTTGAAGCGAGTGATGCGTCCGTGGAATGTGGTGCCAATGGTGGAGTCGATAGGCTTGTCGGTAAATAAATTGTAGGTGCTTGGCATAAATCCGGTGTAGTAGAATACGACGTCGTATTGCTCGATGTCGATGAGGGAGTTTTCCGGGGTTATGTCGTTTAGATTGATTTCACCACGTGAGAGTGCTGCATTTATTTCGCGCTCGATGAATTCTTCGATGTCGGTAGTGACAAACTCAAATTTTGCCATCGGTCGCTCCATTGCTATCTCGACTGTCGAGGGTGATTGCTCGATAATGTCGGTAGTGACGGTAATGTCGGTCGAGCCACGGAATGCGTCGCGGTAGTCGGTGCTGCCTTCGTGGTCGGGGAGGAGGGTTATGGCGGAGAAGAGGTCGGCGTTGTAGAAGCGCGGAGCTTTTCCGGCCTCGTCGGAGATGTCAGCCCAGACCATTACGGAGTATGTGCCCGGAGCTACGTCGATAAGAAATTGAGCGTCGTAGCCGTCGGCTATATTGCGAGTGAATATGTATTCGCCTACCATGTCGGTGTCGGAGGCTTTCGATTTCGACTTGGTGTTTTGGTCGTAAAGACGAACTATGTAGCGCATTTCGCCGTGGGTAAGCGCTGCGGAGGGTTGAACGTCGGTGCGGCTTGCGTCGATGGGGTGCTCGGTCATAGTCATGTCGGTGGAGAATCTGAGATTCAGACACAGCGGAGCCGTGGGCGACGCAGAGGGTAGCTCATGGACATCACATCCCACAAGGAGCAGGAGACTGAGCAGTGCGGATGCTATTATTGTAATAGAATGTGGCGTTATCATTTATTTGTTAAGGTCGAAGGTGTAGGCTATGGTTACGGCAGCTTGGTCGATGCCGAAGTATGTCTTCTTGTCGGTGCGTACCAACAGTCCGTTAGGTTCGTTGCGGAATTTGTCGTAGTGGAGGGCGTAGATGCCGGCACCAAGAGAAAATTCCATGAGCCAGCGCCGGCCGACGGGGAGTCGATAGCCTGCAGAGATGCCGCCTCCGTAGGCCGGGGTGTGGCGGTCGTGGTCTTGGGTGCGATATGTGCCGTCGGTGGCAAAATTATACCATGCCAGTCCGAGGTGGGCACCGGCAAACCATCCGTTGCCACTGTCGGAAAACCAGTAGCGAACTTCGGGCTGAAAGGCGAGAGTGCGGAACTTCAGAGTGGATTTGAAGTAGTTCCATGCCGACCAGTAGATGGGCAATGTTGCAGACCAATGTGGTGCAAAGTCGATTTCGGCGGCTATGTTGGCTATGGCTATTCCCCAACCGAGAGCATTGGTTTTCAGAAGGAAGCGTCGAGGGGTATCGACGAGAGGTGTTGTCAATGTGTCGGGCGCTTCGATGGGTTGTGGAGCCGGCTTTTCGATGGGTTTTGCTATGGGAAGTATCTTTGTTGCCGGAATGGTGTCGACTTTAGATTTAGTATCAGGCTTTGGCTCGGATTTGGGAAGTGGAGCTTTTCGGTATGTGATGAATATGGCTCCGGCATTGCGCATGTGATGGAAGAAGCGTTGGTTGAGTTGACGCCATACGGCACCGTTGTTGAGGTGGCGGAGTGCAGCGATGCGATGCTCGATTTGTGGCTCGCGCAGTATGGTAAGTATCGTGTCGCGGTGAGAAATATCTGACTCGGCTACGAGTTCGTAGAGCGTTTCCCACGGGATATAGGAGTCGTTGCTGGAAATGAGCGAGTCGGGTATATATATGTGGCGATCGACAGCGTTGCGAATGGCTGCAATGCGTGATTGTGCGAGCTTGCGGTTGATAGTGGCGTTGCCTTCGGGCGATGCGGCTCCGAAATATGTGACGCTTATGATGGAGAGTGTAGAGTCATTTCGGAGGTTGTGCAGAAAATCGCACATTTCCTGCATGCGCATAGTGTTGCGTCCCAGGCGCAGGTCTATGTCGGTATGATTGACACGAAAGTCAAATCTGAAGTCGGCCGACTGTTGCTGTGCATTGGATATGTGTGTGCAAATCAGAAAGATAAGCGATAGAATATGGCGTGTTGTTAATTTCATGAATCGGATTGTTGCTGTACTTCTCTTTAGAAGAGA
>CAYQEN010000030.1:0-22748 GCA_964416545.1 uncultured Bacteroides sp.
GTGGAGCTGGAGGGATTCGAACCCTCGTCCAAACGTGGAACTAATATGCTTTCTACATGCTTAGTTTCTTCTTGGTTTTCGTGTGGCGACAGGCAAGAAACAACCAATCGCCGCCTTATCCTCTAAAGTTTCGGGGGCTTCGCGAGGCGGCCGGCTCCCTATTTCCGATTTATCAGCACCGCCTGATCGATTGGTCTCGGAAAAAGGACAATCGGGCGATGTCTTGTCTCTGCGACTGTCGCGGAGATTAAGCGTAATCTACTGTACTTCGATTAGGCAGCAAGAGCGTAGTTATTTTCGCCATTTAAAACTGCGATGTCCCATATTAAAGAGCGTAGGCATCATTGCTCTGCATGCTTACATACCACTTCTACACGCTGTCAAAACCGGTCAGCCCCGTTTTGAATTGATGCTTCAATGGCAATGTGCGTAGCAAAAGTAGTGTTTTTCTCGAAAATTAGCAATAGCGGGGGTGTGGAAAATTTGCGCCCACGTTAATGTTTATTAAAATCAGGGGGGGGTGGTTAAAAAATGTTTTGTTTTTCTGATTGAACTTGGATATATTTGAAGTGTTTTTGTTAACAAAATAGAGTATTCATACCCAATCAAGAAAGAAAAACAAACATATTTTTAATTAACAGGAGTATGCCAATGTTTAAAGACATTGAAACAGATGCCTGAAAGCAGAACGGTTGCTCCTATTTCTTAAATCTGTATCAATAACCAAATTTTATGCCAAAACAGTTAGCAAAAGTGATGCTTGCTTGTCTACTGACAGCCGGAGGCGGCTATCAGGTGGCGTATGCACAGCAGAGTACAGGCACGACTGCTCCCGCAGGCGCTTGTACAGGAACAGTGTTGGATGCAGAAGGCGAACCCGTAATCGGTGCTTCTGTATTCGTGAAGGGCACATCGAAAGGTGTTGCTACAAATATCGACGGCCAATTCTCGCTGTCAGGTGTTAAACCCGGGTCGGTGATTCGTGTGACTTCGATAGGCTGTCAGCCTGTAGAGGTGACTTGGAACGGCTCGCCTCTCACTATCACCATGAAGGAGGATACGAATATTCTCGATGAAGTGGTAGTAGTGGGTTATGGTACTCAAAAGAAGGTGAATCTTACCGGTGCAGTCGCTTCAGTGAGCGGCGACGTGCTTGCTGACCGTCCTATCACCAACATCGGTCAGGGTCTTCAGGGTAAGATCGGTAACCTTATCATTTCGTCGTCGAATGGCGGTGCTCCCGGTTCGACTTCGAGCTTCAACGTGCGTGGTACTACTTCGCTCAACGGCGGCAGCCCTCTGGTGCTGGTAGACAACGTGCAGATGGACCCGAACTTGGTTAACCCCGATGATATCGAGAGCGTAACCGTGCTTAAGGATGCTGCTTCGGCTGCTATCTATGGTGCGCGTGCTGCTTACGGTGTTATCTTGATTACTACCAAGAAAGGTAAAGTAAATGAAAAGCCTGTCATCAACTTCGGAGCAAGCGGATATTGGTCGAATGCCGCTATGGATTTCCATAAGGCCGACTCTTACGCTTATCTGACCATGATGAATACGGCAATGCAGAACGACAACGGTCGTAACTATTTCGATGATGTGATTTCGCAGCACGTCGAAGATTACTACTTCGGTCGCACTAATTCGCCCGTATTTATCTATGAAGGTTCAAACGACGCTGCTCAGGGTAAGTATACTTACTGCGGCAATACAGACTGGTGGGATGCTCTGTATAAGACTTCGTTCAACCAGATGTACAACATGAGCATCTCGGGCGGTACAGGCAAGTCGTCGTACTACGCATCGTTTGCGATGACCGACCAGGGCACCAACCGTGAAGGCGCCGACGAAAAGTATCAGCGCTTCAACGCCAACCTTAATATCGACACTCAGCTCACAAACTGGTTGAAGGTAGGCGCGAAGATGAGCAACGCATACGTTACACAGCAGCACCCGACCGGTTCGGGCAACTCAGGCGTGTCGTCGATGTCGGGTTCGTTTAAGAACGACCTTCGTCCGTTTATGCCTGTTAAGCACCCCGATGGCAACTGGGGCGGTCAGGGCAACTTTACCAACCCGATAGCCGTGGCTGCCGAAGGCGGTAACTCTCGCTATCGTAGCAATGACCTCTGGATCACCGGTATGGCTCAGATCACTCCGATCAAGAACCTTTTGATTCAGACAGACTATACTTGGAACGTTTACAGCTACAATGTGCAGTATCACCAGCAGCGTTTCATGGAGTATGGTATCGACGGTCAGGAACTCGACTACTATCCTTGGACAAGCCGTCCGACATACAACGAGCAGGACAACTCGAATGACTACTATCAGGCATTCAACGCATTCGCACAGTATGAATGGACTCTCGGCGAAGGCCATAACTTTAAGGTGATGAGCGGTTACAACCAGGAAAAGAAGGTGAACGGCTCGTTCTACGCTTATCGTCCGAATATCATGACCGACGACAGCTACATGCTGGGCTTCGCTACCGGTACTCCTTCGGTAGGTTCGAGCGCAACACAGTGGTCGATCAACAGCTGGTTCGGTCGTATCAACTATGACTATCAGGGTAAGTATCTTCTCGAACTCGTAGCCCGCTACGACGGTTCGTCGAAGTTCCCGAAAGGCGACCGCTACGGTTTCTTCCCCTCGGGTTCAATCGGCTGGCGTATGTCGGAAGAAAAGTTCTGGGAACCGATGCGTGAATGGTGGAACAACTTCAAGGTCCGCGCTTCTTACGGTCGTCTTGGTAACCAGGCTGTCAGCTCAAACTTCCCCTACCTCGCTTCTTACGGCGTGAACTCTAAAATCGGTATGATTCTCGATGGCACTCGCCCCGTAGGCGTATCGGCTCCGGGTCTTGTAAGCTCGACACTGACATGGGAAAAGGTAGACCAGCTTGACCTCGGTTTTGATGCTGCATTCCTGAAGAATCGTCTTACCGCCGAATTCGACTGGTATCAGCGCGACACTAAGGGTATGCTGACTGCCGGCCAGGCACTTCCTTCGGTTCTCGGTACAAGCGTGCCCAGCGAAAATGCCGCTGACCTCCGCACTACCGGTTGGGAACTTGCTATCTCTTGGAACGACCGCATCAACTCTATCGGTTTGAACTACTACGTTCGCGGTACTTTGGCTGACTATACTGCCGAAATCACTAAGTTTACCAATCCTACCGGTTCGATCGGCAACTACTATGTAGGTCGCAAAATCGGTGAAATCTGGGGCTTCGAATCAAACGGCCTTTTCCAGAGCGAAGAAGAAATTGCTAACGCAGCTTCGCAGAAGTATCTCTGGGGTGGCAACTGGCAGCCCGGTATGACTCGCTATGAAGACCTCGACGGTAGCGGTCGCATCGACTATGGTAACTATACACTCGATGACCACGGTGACTACACTATCATCGGTAACAATACTCCTCGCTACACCTTCGGTCTTACCGTAGGCGCATCTTGGAACAACTTCGACTTCGATATGTTCTGGCAGGGTACAGGCAAGCGCGACTACTGGTCGAGTAGCAACGAATTCTTCCCGTTCAGCGACGAATGGAGCGTGCCTCAGGAGCATACCGTAGGCAACTACTGGACTCCCGAAAATACCGGCGCATACTTCCCGCGTCTGTCGCTCAACAACGGTACCAACGGTGCAAGCCGCTGGGCATCAAGCTACTTCTTGCAGAATGCAGCTTATGCTCGTCTGAAGAGCTTGACATTCGGCTACAGCCTGCCTAAGAGCCTTATCAACAAGATCGGCTTCCAGAAGCTTCGCGTGTATGTTCAGGGTGAAAACCTCCTGACTATCACCCCGATGAAGAAGTGGGCTGATCCTGAAACTCTCGGCAACATGACTTATCCTCTTCAGAAGAAGTTCTCGGTGGGTCTGAACCTCACACTCTAATAAGTAGTTAACCAACACGAAAAACAAATAAGATGAAACTTAAATATATAGCATCGGCAGCATTGGTCTGCGGCGGACTTCTCCAGTCGTGCGACTATACCGACCTTAGCCCTATGGATTCGTTTACCGACCAGAGCTATTGGCATACTGCATCCGACCTTGAGTTGTATTGCAACACTCTGCTCACGAGCCTCCCCGGCGCATCGTCGACCGGCGACTCTGAGAGTGATAATATGGTTCCGGCATCACCGAGCAGCTACCTGTTCAACCAGATAACCGTGAGCAACGCTTCCGGTTGGGACTGGGGCTTTATCCGCAGTTGCAACTATTTCATGACACACTATGAGCAGGCTTCTTGCTCACAGGCCGAAAAGAACCGCTATGCAGCCGAAGCCCGCTTCATGCGTGCCCTCGACTACTACGGAAAAATCAGAACCTTCGGCGATGTGCCCTGGTATGACCAGAATCTTCAGACCGACTCTTACGACGAACTGTATAAGGCTCGCGACCCGCGCAACTTCGTGCTGGGCAAGATAATCGAAGACCTTCAGTTTGCTATCGAATGGCTCCCCGAAAAGAGCTGGGGTACATTCGGCGAACGTCTGCACAAAGATGCCGCTCGTCAGCAGCTGGCTCGCGTGGCTCTCTACTACGGTACTTATATGAAGTATCATAACGAAGGCGAAAGCTACGGCTACGATGCCAACAAGCTTCTGACTCTGGCTCGCGATATGTCGGCTGCCGTGATGAACAGCTCGGCTGCTTACAGCATCGTTAAGGGCTCTAACCCCACCGGTACTTTCACCGGCGATGAAGTTACAGTGACTTACACTAATCCTGCCGGTGAAGAGAAATCTCTTACCGTGGAGATCTATCCTTGTTACTATTCAAACCAGTTTATCCAGCCCGACATTTCTAACAATAAGGAATGTGTGATGGGTCGCTACTATGACCGCGATCAGGAAATCTACAATGAAATCGGTCGTCAGGAAGGTGGCAACCAGCTCGGCTATAGCTACGACTTCGCCGACAGCTATCTGATGGCTGACGGTACTCCTATCCACAACGAAGGCTCTGGCTATCTTGGCGATGGTACTTACGAAAAGATGATGGCAAACCGCGACCCGCGTATGTATCAGACTATCGTGAATGACCACAAGGTTTATCTGCTTAATGCTTCAGGCTCAGTTTCACTCTGGGCATGGCCGAGCCGCGTGCAGAGCACCGGTGGCGTAACAGGCTTCCCCAGCACGAAGTTCTTTAGCTCTGACTATACTCAGATGAACGCTCGCAATACAAACTTCAACTGGTTTATCTATCGCTACGCTGAAGCTCTGCTTATCAATGCTGAGGCTCACGCCGAACTCGGAACTTGCACCCAGGCTGTGCTCGACGCAACCGTCAACTTGCTCCGCGACCGCGTTGGTATGGCTCACCTGACTGCAAATCCCGCAATCGACGCTAAACCAGTTGATTACGGATATTCCGTCTCCCCCCTCCTTTATGAAATCCGTCGTGAACGTCGCGTAGAGCTTGCTCACGAAGGTTTCCGTATGGACGACTTGAAGCGCTGGAATGCAATGAAGCTGCTCGAAAATCCGTTGACTTATCTCGGTCTGCACGTTAGCAGCGAAATGCAGGCTGAATACTCAGAACGCTCGGGTCAGGCTAACTTTGACTTCGGTCATACTGAAACTGTGGATGGTAAGCAGTATATCGCTCCTTACAATCTGGGTATCAATGCACAGACTAACGGTCGCGCATGGTCGAAGAACGATAAGCGTTTCCTCTATCCTATCCCCAAGCAGCAAATCGTACTTAACCCGGCTCTGACTCAGAACCCCGGTTGGGATGATTAATAATGGTAATCTGTAAAAAAATAGTATTGACAGATTGTTAGTTAAATAAGGTGAAGGGTCGAAAGACCCGGTTGGAAGAGCTATCCGGCACGTGTAGTGTCGGGTAGCTCGCTTTTTTTAAACGAAATGAGTGATGATTGTGAAAGAGGGTTGATGCGCGTATGCCGCCGTCGCGAAAAAAAGGTCAGGAGTGGGCCGCGAGGGCGAGTGTGAGTATGCTGATGCGTGTGTTGGGGTAGGCGGCGTGGATGGCTTGGGTGCAGGCTGTGAGGGTGGCTCCTGTGGTGAGTACGTCGTCGACAATGAGTACGTGGCTCGGATTTATGCCTGAGACTGCGCTGAATGTGTGGCGGGTATTGCGCCAACGGTCGAATGGGGAAAGGCGTGTCTGAGAGGCGTGGGGACGTCGGGCTTTGAGGCATTGGCTTACGGTGATGCCTGTGGCATCGGAGAGTCCGAGAGCTATGTGGTAAGACTGGTTGTAGCCTCGCGAAAGTCGCTTAAGGAAATGTATGGGGACAGGGACAATGGCGTCGATGCCGTTGAAAAATCCGGAGGGGAGAATTTCGAGGGCAAAGCGTCGGGCAAGGTGCCGGTCGATGTCGGGACGTCCGTTGTATTTGGCTCGCTGTATGAGTCGGGCGTAGGGGGAGTTCTTATGGTAGTAGAAGTATGAGGCTCCACGAAAGAGAGGGGTGGTGGAAGCTACGCGGCGCAACACTTCGTTGGCGTCAGCGTCAGAGCATATGTGGGTGCGAGGCAGGTCGACAGAGCAACTGAGACATATCATATCTTCGCCTTCTACGAGTGCTCGTCCGCATACTTCGCATACGCGAGGGTAGATGACGGCGAGTGCGGCGCGACACCAGGATTTCAGTCTTTCCATAGACTGCGGCTGTTAAGTATGCGTAGGATGAGAGATGTTTCGTAGCCTCGCGAAAGGCCGAAGCGTAGCAGCTTCTGGCGACAGGAGTGCAGATCTGTGCGGTCGATGGTGCGAAGTCGCGTGTTGATGGCTGAGAATGCTATCGAGGCGTATTGCCGGGCATCGATTTCGTGTAAGGCTTCGTCGATGTCTGAGGCAGAGATGCGCTTGGCATATAGTCCGGCGCGGATTTTTGCTGTTCCCCATGCGGAGAATCGGTATTTGTCGCGGACGTAGGCACGAGCGAAGCGAAGGTCGTCGATGAAGCCTCGGGCTGTGAGAGAGTCGATGATTTCGTTGGCTACGGAGGAGGAAATGCCCCAGAGTGCGAGTTTGCGACGCATGTCGGCAGTGGATTGCTCGGCTCGTACGCAGAGCACTTCGAGACGCTCGGTGGCTTCAGACGGAGTCAGGGGCTTTTTCATTGTGCAGGAGAGGTGGCGCGGGCGAAGCGTTGCTTGCCTTGCATATCGCGGGTGATGCTGATATCGGTATAGCCTTTGTCGGCGAGCATTTGCGATAGCTCGGAGGCGAAAAGAGGGTTGATTTCAAACCAGAGTGTGCCTCCCGGCTTTAGAGCAGATTTGGCATAGCGGGCGATGGCACGGTAGAAGAGAAGAGGATCTTCGTCGGGGACGAAGAGTGCTGTGGCAGGTTCGTGTAGCAATACATTGTCGGCCATGTCTTTTTTTTCAAAGTCGGCAATGTATGGAGGGTTGCTTACGATGATGTCGAACCGTGGTGAAAGGGGGAGAGGGGTGGAAAGTATGTCTTCACACCGGAACTCTATGGTTGTCTTTAAGTTACGTGAGTTCGCGACCCCCACCCCAATTGCGTCGGCACTTATGTCGGTGGCTTCGACGATGGGGAAGCGGAGGTGGCGAGCCAGTGCAATGGCTATACATCCGGATCCGGTGCATATGTCGAGCACGTGGAGGTCGGCACGATTGTCGGCATCGCGGACGATCATGTCGACGAGTTCGGCTGTTTCAGGACGTGGGATGAGCGTGGCCGGTGTGACGCGAAGGTTTAGTCCGTAGAAGCGGGCGGAGCCGAGAATGTATTGTAGGGGCTCTCCGTCGAGCAGTCGGCGTACGGTTTCATCGACTTTGCGGACGAGGTAAGGGGTAGCTTCAACGTCGGCGCGTACGATAAGGTCGGTGGTAGTGTAGCCACCGAGTTCTTCAAATATAATGCGCACCATTGCGCGCGCTTCTCGGTGGTCATAAATACATTCGAGGCTCTTTGCCGCTTGCGCGGAAAGAGCCCCGAGTGTGATGGAGGTGTTATTAATATTCATCCCAAGCCTTAATTTCGATGTCGTCGGGCTTGAGTGTTGTGAACGCGCGGATGAATGCCGAAGCAAGACGAGCGTTGGTCAGCAGGGGAATGTTGAGGTCGATGGCGGCGCGACGAATCTTGTGGCCGTTGCCGAGCTCTGTGGGGGTAAGGTTTTTGGGAACGTTTACCACCATGTCGATTTCCTTCTCGTGGAGAAGCTGAAGCGCCTGCGGTTGCATATCGGCTTCGCTTGGCCAGTAAACACGGATAGCAGGGATGCCGTTGTCGTTGAGGAAACGGTGAGTGCCTCCGGTGGCGTAAATCTTGAAGCCGTTGTTGTTGAGCTGATGAGCAGCTTCGAGCATGTTGGCTTTCTGTTTCGGAGTACCAGTAGAGAGAAGCACGCTCTTCTGCGGAATGCGCTGTCCGACTGAAAGCATTGACTTGAGGATGGCTTCGTCTGTGTCGTTGCCAATACAGCCAACTTCGCCGGTAGAGGACATGTCGACACCGAGAACAGGGTCGGCACCTTGCAGACGCGAGAAGCTGAACTGAGAAGCTTTGATGCCAACGTAGTCGAGGTCGAATGCGCTCTTGGCGGGCTTTTCGACGGGGAGTCCGAGCATAATCTTCGTTGCGATGTCGATGAAATTGATCTTCAGTACTTTCGATACGAATGGGAAGCTACGCGAAGCGCGGAGGTTACATTCAATAACCTTGATGTCGTTGTTTTTGGCAAGGAACTGAATGTTGAAGGGGCCTGAAATCTGGAGAGCTTTGGCAATCTGAGAACCAACCTTCTTGATGCGGCGCATTGTTTCAACATAGAGCTTCTGCGGGGGGAACTGGATTGTAGCGTCGCCAGAGTGAACACCTGCAAATTCGATGTGTTCGGAGATGGCGTAGACGATGATTTCGCCGTTTTGAGCCACAGCGTCCATTTCGATTTCCTTAGCTTCCTGAATGAATTCGGAAACAACTACGGGGTGTTGCTTCGAAACGTTTGCAGCAAGGCGGAGGAAGCGGTGGAGCTCGTCGGTGTTAGAGCATACGTTCATAGCTGCGCCTGAGAGCACGTAGCTGGGACGTACGAGAACGGGGAATCCAACCTGATCGATGAACTTATTGATGTCTTCGAAGCTGGTGAGTTCGCTCCAACGAGGCTGGTCGATGCCGAGGCGGTCGAGCATGGCCGAGAATTTGTTGCGATCTTCGGCGTTGTCGATGCACTGAGCAGATGTTCCGAGGATGTTTACCTTTTCCTTGTCGAGACGTGTAGCGAGGTTGTTAGGAATCTGACCACCTACAGAAAGAATTACGCCGTGGGGTGTTTCGAGGTCGAGGATGTCCATAACGCGCTCGAATGTGAGTTCGTCGAAGTAAAGACGATCGCACATGTCGTAGTCGGTCGATACGGTTTCGGGGTTGTAGTTAATCATCACTGAGCGCCATCCTTCTTTCTTGACAGTAAGGAGGGCGTTGACAGAACACCAGTCGAATTCTACTGAGCTACCGATGCGATATGCGCCAGAACCGAGAACGACGATAGAACGGTTGTCGTGTTCGTATGCGATGTCGTGTTCAGAGCCGTTGTATGTGAGGTAGAGGTAGTTGGTCTTAGCGGGATATTCGGCAGCAAGCGTGTCGATTTGCTTAACGACGGGAAGAATGCCGAGGCTCTTGCGGAGTGCGCGAACTTCGAGGAGCGACTTTTCGGGGTCGGTCATCTGTTCTTTGAGAACTTCGCGAGCAATCTGGAAGTCGGAGAAACCTTGTTCCTTAGCTTTGCGGAGCAGAGCGTGGTCGATATTGTTTATGCCGCCTTCTGTGGCTTTGAGTTCGTCGGAAGTATTGATGATGTTTTGCAGGTGGTAGAGGAACCAGCGGTCAATCTTAGTGAGCTCGTGGATTCGCTCAACGCTGTATCCTTCCTTGAGAGCCTGTGCGATGACGAAGATGCGCTTATCGGTGGGCTGAGCAAGAGCTTGGTCGATGTCGTCAATCTTCATGTCGTGGTTGCCGGTGAAACCGTGCATGCCTTGACCAATCATGCGGAGACCTTTCTGCATAGCTTCTTCGAAGGTACGTCCGATAGACATAACTTCGCCTACAGACTTCATCGAAGAACCGATTTCGCGACGTACGCCGTGGAATTTTCCGAGGTCCCAACGAGGTATCTTGCAGACGATGTAGTCGATGGAGGGTTCGAAGAATGCAGTAGTTTCTTTTGTGACAGAGTTTTTGAGGTCGAACAGACCATAACCGAGTCCGAGTTTGGCAGCAACGAAAGCCAGGGGATAGCCGGTGGCTTTTGAAGCGAGAGCTGAAGAACGGCTCAGACGAGCGTTGACTTCGATGACGCGGTAGTCCATCGATTCGGGGTCGTAGGCGTACTGAACGTTACATTCGCCGACGATGCCGATATGGCGAACAATCTTGATGGCAAGATTGCGAAGGTATTGAACGTCTTCGTTTGTGAGAGTCTGCGTGGGAGCAACAACGATACTTTCGCCGGTGTGGATGCCGAGGGGGTCGAAGTTTTCCATGTTGCAGACAGTGATGCAGTTGTCGAAGCGGTCGCGAACAACTTCAAATTCGATTTCTTTCCAGCCTTTGAGTGACTTCTCAACGAGTACCTGCGGAGAGAAAGCGAGAGATTTTTCGCAGAGCGCAACGAGTTCTTCTTCGTTGTCGCAGAATCCGCTACCGAGACCGCCAAGAGCGTATGCGGCGCGAACGATGACGGGATAGCCGAGTTTTGCGGCCGCAGAGAGAGCATCGGCAACGGTGTTGACAGCTTCGCTCTTGATTGTGTTGATTTCGATTTCGTCGAGTTTTTCAACGAAGAGCTCGCGGTCTTCTGTAGCCATGATAGCGCTCACGGGAGTGCCGAGTACTTGAACGCCGTATTTGTCGAGTACACCTGATTCTTTGAGCTGAACGCCGCAGTTGAGTGCGGTCTGTCCGCCGAAAGCAAGGAGGATGCCGTCGGGACGTTCTTTTTCGATGACTTTCTCAACGAAAAATGGGGTGACGGGGAGGAAGTATATTTTGTCGGCAAATCCTTCAGAGGTCTGTACGGTAGCGATGTTCGGGTTGATGAGCACCGTGGAGATACCCTCCTCTTTCATTGCTTTCAGAGCCTGAGAGCCTGAGTAGTCAAATTCGCCTGCTTCTCCAATCTTGAGGGCACCGCTGCCCAGAAGAAGCACTTTGTGGATGTTCGGATTTCGGTTCATATCGTTTTGATGGAAGGAGGGTTAAAGCAAATTGATAAACTCGTCGAAGAAGGATTCGGTGTCCAGCGGTCCGCTGCAAGCTTCGGGGTGGAACTGAGCCGAGAAGAAGGGTTTTGATTTGTGGCGGATACCTTCGTTTGTGCCGTCGTTCATGTTGACGAAGAGAGGTTCCCAATCTTCGGGGAGTGTGGTGGCGTCGACAGCGAAACCGTGGTTTTGAGAGGTGACGTAGCATTTTGTTGTGCCTACGCGACGCACGGGCTGGTTGTGGCTGCGGTGGCCGTATTTAAGTTTGTAGATTTTTGCACCGGCGGCTTTAGAAAGAAGCTGGTTGCCCATGCAGATACCGCAGATGGGCTTGCCAATTTCGAATGCTTTGCGGATGTTGACAACGGTTTCTTCAGCCATGTCGGGGTTGCCGGGGCCGTTTGAGATGAATACTCCGTCGTAAGGGATTGTGGTGAAGTCGTAGTTCCAGGGAACGCGAACAACTTTGACGCCGCGACGAGTGAGGCAACGGATGATGTTGTGCTTTACACCGCAGTCGATGAGGATGACGGTCTTTTCTCCGTCGCCGTGAGTTTCAACTTCTGTGCAGCTTGTTTTTGCTACGAGGTTTTCGGTGTTGGGATTGTAGAAGGGGACGTCGCCGCAATCTCCTACGATGATTTTGCCGAGCATAGAGCCTTTTTCACGCAGGTGCTTTGTGAGAGCGCGTGTGTCGATGCCATAGATTCCTGGAATCTTTTCTTCTTGTAGCCACTGAGCGAGCGAGCGGTCGGCCAGCCAGTGAGAGTGTTCAAACGAGTAGTCCTGTGCGACGATTGCGCGACAGTGGATGTGTTCGCTCTCATAAAATTCGCTGACATCGTTTTTGCTGCGGCTTGGAGCTACGCCGTAGTTTCCGAGAATGGGATAAGTGGTAATGAGAATCTGACCCTCGTATGACGGGTCGGTAAGACTTTCAGGATATCCGGTCATGGCGGTGTTGAAAACAACCTCTCCAGAAGTGGAGGTTTCGTAGCCAAAAGACTTTCCTTCGAATCGTGTGCCGTCCTCAAGTATCAGGACAGCCGGCGTGTTGTGTCGCATGCGATAGAATGTTTAGTGCAATAAAACATGAGGTGGTTTGCAAGATTTCTATCGTGAAAACCGTGCAAAGATACACAAAAAACTGAAATGTTGTATACCGATTGAAATAAAAAGGGTCTCACTTTTAGCGAGACCCTTTGAGTATGTGTTGAGAATGAAATAATCAGAGTACTTTTTTGTAGAGGGTAATAATGTCGTCGATAGTTACTTCGCGTGGATTGCCAGGGGTGCAAACGTCGGTGATGGCTTGTTCGGCGAGTGCAGGAATGTCGGATTCTTTGATGCCGAGTTCGCTGAGGTGTTGCGGGATGCCGACTTTGATAGATAGGGCTTTAACAGCATCGACTGCTGCCTGAGAGGCTTGTTCGGCAGTCATACCGGTGGTGTCGACACCCATAGCTTTTGCGATGGCAGGGTATTTTGCAATACATGCGGGCATGTTGAACTCCATGATGGTTGGGAGAAGAAGAGCGTTGGCTACGCCGTGGGGAATGTCGAATAGAGATCCCATCGGGTGTGCCATGCCGTGAACGAGTCCGAGTCCGACGTTGGAGAATGCCATACCGGCAACGTATTGGGCTACAGCCATGCCGTTGCGAGCTTCGGCGTTTGTGGGTTCGGCTACGGCGGTGGGGAGGTCGCGAGCAATCATGCGTACGGCTTCGATTTCGAACATATCGGACATTTCCCAAGCTCCTTTGGTTATGTAGCCTTCGATTGCGTGTGTGAGTGCGTCCATGCCAGTGGCAGCGGTGAGGCTTGCCGGAAGGCTATACATGAGTTCGGCGTCGATAATGGCTACCGCGGGGATGTCGTTGGGGTCGACGCATACCATCTTTTTCTGTTTTTCTTCGTCGATGATGACGTAGTTGATGGTGGTTTCGGCAGCTGTGCCGGCGGTGGTGGGGAGTGCTACGATGGGTACGCTTTTGTGTTTTGTCGGGGCGCATCCTTCGAGGGAAACGATGTCGGCAAATTCGGGGTTGTTTACAACGATGCCGATGCCTTTGGCTGTGTCGATGGCGGAGCCACCACCGATGGCTATGATAAAGTCGGCACCTGATGCTTTGTAGGCTTCAATGCCGTTTTTAACGTTGGTAACAGTTGGGTTTGGCTTAACGTCGCTGAAAACTTCGTAGCAGATGGATGCCTGGTCGAGCACTTCAGTGACTTTTCCGGCAACTCCGAATTTAATGAGTCCCGGGTCGGTGACTACGAATGCTTTCTGCTTTCCGAGTCGTGTTACGACTTCTGGTAGTTGCTTGCGGGCACCGGGGCCAAAATAGGATACTTCGTTGAGAATAAATCGCTGTACCATGATAGAGTGAAAAATGTGTTTAAGATGGTTGTTAATGTTTGGTTTAAGTCGTTGAGCGACCCTATGTGCAAATGTAAGAAAAAGATGGTGTTTTTGGCTATTAATTTAGTTGTTTTGTTGAATAATTATTTTTAGTGATAGGAAGGTTATAAAAAAATGGGTTTCGACTATATAAAGAAGTCGAAACCCATGGATGAGAATCAGATGGTTGTATTAGTTGCGGTAGAGAAGAGTGCCGGCAATACACCAGTAGCTGTTGCTACCACCTTCGGGCGCGCCTTGCGGAATTTTCACTTTGATAGTGTGCTTTCCTGCTGGGATGTCGCCGAGGTAGATGTATTCGGGATTGGTGACTGTAGCTGGGCACCAGTTGGAGCGGCTGAGGTCGGATGAGCTGAGTCCGTTAGAGAAATTGCCAGAGCAGGGGTTCCAGTTGCGGTATGTGCCACAGTCGTCGCGCCACGGTACGAAAGTGATGACTTTCTGATCGTCGAGGTAGATGGTGTTTGGCTTGCGGTTGAACTCGTCGCCGCCACCCCATCCGCCGTGGCCTGTGGTGGTGTAGTATAGGTATGCACCTTTAACCGGCTGATCGAGAGTGAATTCGGCGGTCAGCGAGTCGTTGAGCATAAATATGGGGTAGGGTTGTCCGGCCTGCTCGAGGTAGTTGACGGTGTTGAAGAGGGGGAGTGAAGTGAACTTAACTTGCTCACCTGTAGGATAATACTGAATTTTTAATGAGAGGCGGTGTCCTTTGGCATCCCAGTTGCCGATATAGGCACCAATCCACTGCTCTCCGCTGAGGTGATCGGACAGACTTGTGATTTCGGTTTTGTATAGAACGGAGTCGACCCATTCCTGACCTTTGACTTTTGTGTGATTGTATGCTCGTACGCCGAATCCAGTGAAGAAGCGCATGAGTTCGAGGGGGACGTTGTAGTCGGGAGTGGAAACGAGTCCGTGGTAGTCTGTGTCGCCAGAGTGGAATGCGGGGACGGATTTGAGTTCGCGGATGGCATCAATGAAAGATTGCTTCTTGTCGGTTGGAATCATGAAGATTGAGCCGGTGCGGTCGTATGCATCGCCGTCGGAGTATTGAACTACTTCAGCGAATACGTCGCGCTGAGCAACTTCGGCAGAGTCGGGGAGTTTGACGCGCTTGAGTATGATTGAGCCTCCACCGACATTGTAGATTTCGCCGTCGGTGAGTTGGTCGGGGATTTTGGCTCCCGAGAAGTTGATGCGCTGTTGGTCGAATACGGGTATTGTGATGACTCCGCTCTGTCGGATAGTGTATTGAAAATCAGCGGCGTCCATTTTTTCGCCCCATGAAGTTGGGAAGAGGTCGGGAGTTGTCTTAAGCGCCTTAAGTTCAGTGGCTTCCTGTACAGAGTCGCCATTGCGTACGATTTTCAGTACAAGACCTTCAGGAACGCCAACTCCGGGTTGAGGAGTGCCGAGGAATGGGATGGCGGTGGTGTACCAAATGTCGATTGTGTTTGAATTGATGATTGCGCGCATGACTGTGCAGTCAAGTCCGAGGAATTTTTCTTTGCGCACTTCAGACATCCCTTTGCCGAAGGTGAAAGGACTTGCTGAAGAGATAACAGAACCGTTGGGCAGAAGGGCACGGTTGAGAGATTCGTGATTTGCGTAGTCGACGAAAGATTCGATTACGGCATGTTTGCGCGGCTCGGTGACTTTTTCCGGTTTTGTCTGTCCGGGGCGTAGCGGGTTGATTGAAACCTGATTGCCGCATACGGTCATGATGGTCTTGCCGGGTGAAACTTTGCCTTTGAAAGAACTTTGGTAGATGACTTCAATTCCTTTGGCGTTGCGCAATTTCTTTGCGTAGTTTTGAGCTATCGCTACCGGAGCTGCAAACAGTAGAATCAGTAGCGTGGCAATGATGCTGTTGACGGATTTGTTCATGAATAGAAAATTGAGAGTTTGATTTTTCATTTAGTCACAAATTTAATGAAAAATCGGTAGCTTGCAGTGGGCGGATGTTGAAAAAGTGGGGATAATAAAAGCCGGAGGTGCAGATTGTAATCCGACCTCCGGCTGAATATGTAGTGTTGGATGGGTTATTATTTCTTGAAGTAGCGGTTGTACAGACCCTGGAAGCCCTGTCCGTGGCGAGCTTCGTCCTTAGCCATTTCGTGAACGGTGTCGTGGATAGCGTCGAGGTTGAGTTCTTTAGCACGACGAGCAATGCGCATCTTGTCGGCGTTGGCACCAGCTTCGGCAGCCATGCGCTTTTCGAGGTTGGTCTTAGTGTCCCAAACGCATTCGCCAAGAAGTTCGGCAAACTTAGCAGCGTGTTCGGCTTCTTCGAAAGCGTAGCGCTTGAACGCTTCGGCGATTTCGGGGTAGCCTTCGCGGTCAGCCTGACGTGACATAGCGAGATACATGCCAACTTCGCTGCATTCGCCGTTGAAGTGAGTGGTGAGGTCTTTTATCATTTCGTCGTCGGTGCCTTTAGCGATACCAACTTCGTGTTCGGTGACAAATTCGAGTTCAGCAGTTTCATCGAGTTCTCTGAACTTGCTTGCGGGAGCATTGCAAAGGGGACATTTTTCGGGAGCGTGTTCGCCTTCGTGAACGTAACCACATACAACGCAAATGAATTTCTTAGTCATGATTTTTAGGTTTTAGATAGTTATTAACTTATTGATTATTGAAATTTAGTCGTTTGTTTTGTTGAGGCAGTCAGGACATACACCTTTGTAGTAGATGTATGTGCTGTCGATTTTATAGCCTTCGAGTAGAGAGGGGTGCGGAACGGGAGATGAAAAAATGTCGATTATCTTGTGGCATCCGGTGCATAAAAAATGTGCGTGAGGGCCTTCTGGAGCGTAATCGTATCTGGCGTTTCCGCTTTCGATGTCAAGACACATGGTAGTACCGCCTTCGACAAGCAGGTGGAGAGTGTTGTAGACAGTAGTGCGCGACAGAGTGGGGTAGATGGGGTGGAGCGCACGAAAGATTTCGTCTACGGTCGGGTGGGTGCGGTGTTCCATCAGATAGCGCAGAATGGCTATTCGCTGTGCTGATGGCCGTATGCCCGAAGAGGTAAGCGTGGCGATTGCGGTAGTGTTAGAGTCTGTCGTAATCATATCTTATTTTGAAATCGTTACAAAATTACAATGATTTCAGAAATCTGCAAAATTTTCGACAAAAAAATTCTAAAATTTTGAGAGTGGTGGTCGGAATGCGTCGGGAATATGAGTGATTTTGGGTGTCGTGTCAGTGGCTAATGGGTTGCCAATTATTATTATAACGTCGAATTGCGGGTCGTGAGGTATGTTGTAGGCTTGAATGTAAGCATCGGCAGCACGACATAGCCGAATGATTTTTTTAGAGTCGATAGCATCAAGCGGATCGGCGAAATCGTCGGATCGTGTTTTTACTTCGACAAATATTATGCGGTTGCGGAATGTGGCGATGAAGTCGATTTCGTTGTGACCTATTTTGACGTTGGAGTCAACGATAGTGTACCCCTGCCGAAGCAGGTGTTCGCGAGCTAATTTTTCGCCCCAACGTCCTAATATGTTGTGTGTAGCCATGGTGGTGGTAAAGATAGTGTTTTTTGTGATTGAGAGGCACTTTATTTCATGAAACTTTGCGAGAATCGGTGTGTTTTATAGTCGAAATTCAGTGGAAGGAAAAATAATTTGATAAATCGTGAGTATTATCTTAATTTTGTATAATATATTAATGTGTACATGGTCATAATATATGAAAAATAAGATAGAATATACGGCGACCGTTGGCAGTGTGAACGGCGGAAATGTGACGTTTGTGATGGATGGTTGCGGAGATGCGTGTGGCGGTTGCGCTGTGTCGAAAATGTGCTCGCAAGGAGAGTCCGGCGAGCTAACGATGGCTGTGACCGATGCATCGCGGTTTGCAAAAGGTGAAAGAGTGAAGCTGTCGGCTCCAGAGTCGCTCCGCTGGCGTGCGATTGCGTTGTTGCTGATGGCTCCGGTGGGATTTTCGCTGTTGGCGGCAGCTCTGTCGTGGATGTTGTCGGGCTCTGATGGTATTGTTGCGCTATCAGTGCTATTGGTCGGAGTGATATATTTTGTAGGATTATATATGTGTCGAGGCAGATTGACTTCGACTTATGGCTGGAAAATAGAGAAACTATGACAACATTTATGGTGCCGGCATTGGTGCTCGGCATAGTAGGTGCCGTAGGCGCGTTATTGCTTTATTTTGTGTCGCGTTGGTTTCGCGTGGAAGAGGATCCGCGTATAGCCGAGGTAGAGGCATTGCTTCCCGGAGCGAATTGCGGAGGCTGCGGATGTAGCGGATGTCACGACTTTGCGGTAAAATGTGCCGGAGCAGAGACGCTTGACGGACTGAATTGTCCCGGCGCCGGAGCAGAGGCGATGAAAAAGATAGCTTCGATTGTGGGGCTTGCGTCGACTGATGCAGAGGCGAAGGTGGCGCAACTGAAGTGTAACGGTTGTCGAGAAGCGCGGAAAGAGGTGGCTCGGTATGACGGTGTGGCGCAATGCTCGGTGGTAAATATTACCGGCATTGGTGCGATGAGTTGCAGTTACGGGTGTCTTGGATGTGGAGACTGTGTGAGTGCATGTCGTTTTGGCGCAATATATATTGATGAAAACAGTGGTCTACCGGCTGTGGACTCTGATAAATGTACCGGCTGCGGAGTTTGTGCAACGGCTTGCCCTCGCGGATTGATAGAGCTACGTAGCAAAGGCCCTCGCGGATTGCGCGTGTGGGTGGCATGTTCGAGTCGCGATAAAGGAGGTGTGGCACGACAGAAGTGTGCAAACGCTTGCATCGGATGTTCGAAATGTGTGTCGGTATGTCCGTTTGGTGCTATTGCGGTGAATGGAAACGTGGCATATATAGATGCGTCGAAATGTAAGGCGTGTAGAAAATGCGTTGCCGTATGTCCGGTTGGTGCTATTCATGTGACGAATATGCCGAGACGGGCAGAGAGCGAGGTGTCGGATAGAAATAAGGACTGAAAAATGATATTTACATTTAATAAAGGCGGAATACATCCTCCGCAATCAAAGGTGACCGCCGGAGAGCCTATAGTGACGCTCGATGCACCGCGAAAGGTGGTGCTACCGCTGAGCCAGCATATCGGCGCACCGTCGGTGGCGGTGGTGAAAGCAGGCGACAGGGTAGAACGTTGGCAACTCGTGGCTAAAAGTAACGGAGTAGTGTCGGCATCGCTACATACGCCGATAGCCGGTGTGGTGAAGACGGTGGGCGCAGTGATGGCATGGTCGGGAAAAATGACCGAAGCGATAGTGGTGGAGGCTACCGAGAATGCGCCAAATAAAGAAATGCCGATAATTCGCGACGATGAGGCAGTGGCAATGTTGTCGGCATCGGATATCAGAGAGATAATAGCCGAGGCAGGAATTGTCGGCCTTGGTGGTGCGACATTCCCTACGGCAGTGAAGCTGACGCCTCCTCGCGATGCAAAGATAGATACGCTGGTGGTGAATGGTGCAGAGTGTGAACCATATCTTACCAACGATGATGCTCTGATGAGAGAGTCGGCGCGTCAGATAGTGGACGGAGCGCGCATTGCCATGCGTGCTTGCGGTGCGAAACGCTGTATAATAGGCGTGGAAATGAATAAGCCTGAAGCAATCTCCGCATTAGAGAATGCTGTCTTGGAATCGGTGGAGGTGGCACGACTCGCAACAAAGTATCCTCAAGGAGGCGAAAAGCAACTGATAAAGGCCGTGACCGGACGAGAAATACAGTCGGGGTCATTGCCTTCGTCGGTAGGCGTGGCTGTGGCAAATGTGGCTACATGTTTTGCAATACATGAGGCAGTGCGCTACGGAAAGCCGTTGGTGGAACGTGTGGTGACTGTGAGCGGTAACGAAATATCGGGTGGAGGAAATTTTCGCGTCTGCATAGGAATGTCGCTGGCTGAGCTTGTGGAAGCTGCCGGAGGTGTGCCCGAAGATACCGGAAAATTGATAATCGGAGGTCCGATGATGGGTCGCACGGCAGTGACGCTCGATGCTCCTATAGAAAAAGGAAATTCGGGAGTGGTGATGCTGTCGGAAGAAGTGAGCAGACGTCGCCGCGAAGAAGTGTGCGTGCGATGCGGTCGCTGTATAGAAGCTTGCCCGATGGGGCTTGAACCGTATCTTATCAGCGCATTGGCGCGACAGGGAGAACTCGACCGCGCGAAAGAAGAGTCGATACTCGATTGCATAGAGTGCGGATCGTGCAGCTATGTTTGTCCGTCGAGCCGACCGCTAGTAGACTACATTCGCTATGGAAAAAACGGGTTGCGCATAAAAGCACAAAAAAAGAAATAAGAATCAGTATATGCAACAGAAATTTACAATATCGCTTCCGCCACATGTGCATGGCTCGTCGACAACAGCCGGATTGATGTGGAGAGTGGTGGCGGCTCTTTTGCCCGCGTTGGCAGTCGGGGTGTGGGTGTTCGGCCTCGGTGCAATTGCTGTTACTGCTGTGTCGGTGGCAGGGTGTATGTTTTTTGAGTATGTCATAAATCGGTGGATGCTCGGAAGAGAGTGTACGCTGATGAATGGGTCGGCACTGCTGACGGGATTGTTATTGGCAATGAATCTGCCGAGTAATCTGCCGTGGTGGATTGTGCTGATCGGAGCTCTCGTGGCGATAGGTATCGGGAAAATGTCGTTTGGCGGCTTGGGGTGTAATATTTTTAACCCAGCATTAGTGGGGCGTGTGTTTCTGCTATTGTCATTCCCGATGCAGATGACATCGTGGCCATTGCCAACAAACAGTTTTGGGGCGTATACCGACGCCGTTACCGGAGCAACCGTGCTTGGGGCAATGAAGCTTGGCGAGATGGGTGCGTTGGATGTGAATATGCAGGACGCACTGCTTGGATTTGGCGGCGGCTCGCTCGGCGAAGTCGGAGCGTTGGCACTGATAGTAGGTGGCGTATATTTGATAGCGGCTCGCGTGATAACATGGCATATACCGGTGTCGATATTGGCGACGGTGGCTCTGTTTTCGTTGGCTGTCGGTGCACCGGTAGGTGTGGAATTGCTGTCGGGCGGATTGCTGCTCGGAGCTATTTTTATGGCTACAGATTATGTGACATCGCCAATGACGCACAGCGGTATGATAGTATATGGCATAGGAATTGGAGTGGTGACGATGGTGATACGTCTTTGGGGTGCATATCCGGAGGGTGTTTCGTTTGCAATATTGCTAATGAATGGCGCGACTCCACTAATAAATAGATGGTTTAAACCGAAGCGTTTCGGGGAAAGGAGCAACGCGCGATGAAGATAGGAAAAGAATCGCTGGCGGGAATGGTGGTTTCGCTCGGCGGATTTACGCTGATAGCAGGACTGCTGCTCGGATTGATACACAATATTACGCTCGAACCAATTGAGGAGGCTGCGCGTAGGAGTGAGGTGGAAGCTATAGAGAGTGTGGTGCCGGAATTTACAAACGACCCTTCGGCATCGGCTGTAGAAGTGGATGTTGAGGGTGTGCCAATGGTGGTTTATCCGGCAATGAACGGAGATAACCTTGTTGGTGCGGCAGTGAAAAGCTATTCTGACGAGGGGTTCTCGGGGAGAATAGACGTGATGTTTGGCTTTGATGCAGAGGGTTGTGTGACCGGGTATGCTGTGCTGTCGCATGCTGAAACTCCAGGGCTCGGAGCGAAAATGGATACGTGGTTTCGCTCGGAAGAGGGTAATCGCTCAGTCTTAGGTATTGACCCCTCGCGGCAGAAGGCATTCGTGGCGAAAGATGGTGGCGAGGTGGACGGAATAACAGCGGCGACGATAACATCGCGTGCATTTCTTGGCGCTCTAAGGCGTGCGGCTGACGCATTCGCTATATATAAGGACTCAAAACAATGATGCGAGGAATGAAAAACAGACTTAAGATATTTATAAACGGACTTGTTGCGGAAAATCCGACTTTCGTGTTGTTGCTGGGTATGTGTCCGACACTCGGAACTACCGGTAGCGCGTCGACGGGATTAAGTATGGGGTTGGCTACGATGTGTGTGCTCGTTTGTAGTAATATGTCGATAGCTGCTCTGAAGAGATTTGTGCCGAAATCGGTGAGAATTCCGGCTTACGTGGTGGTAATCGCTACGTTTGTTTCGCTTCTCCAGATGTTTATGAAGGCTTATCTGCCGTCGCTGGATGCTGTGTTGGGTATTTTTATCCCGCTGATAGTGGTGAATTGTATTTTGCTCGGCCGAGCCGAAGCGTTTGCGTCGCGTCATGGCGTCGTGGATTCGTGCTTCGACGGACTCGGTATCGGGCTTGGTTTTGCTGTTGCTCTGACGTTGCTTGGGTCGGTGCGCGAGTTGCTCGGCGTTGGCAAGGTGTTCGGAGTGGAAGTTTATCCCGAAACTTATGGTTCGCTCGTGTTTGTTCTTGCTCCCGGCGCGTTTTTCGTATTGGGTCTGCTGATAGCTTTGTTTAATTATATCCGTTCAGAAGAAAAGTCATGTTAGCTTATATATCGGTGATAATAACGGCAATTTTTGTCAATAATATAGTATTTGCTCAATTTTTGGGTATTTGCCCCTTTATTGGAGTGTCGAAAAAGCTGTCGTCGGCGGTGGGTATGGGTGCTGCCGTGACTTTTGTGATGTTTTTTTCGACCAGCGCAACGTGGCTGTTGCAATATTATGTGTTGGTGCCGCTCGGGGTGGAGTATATGCAGACGATTGCATTTATACTCGTGATAGCGTCGCTTGTGCAGATGCTCGAAATTGCTATGAAGAAGGTCGCGCCGGCTCTGTATCAGGCGTTAGGGGTGTTTTTGCCACTGATTACGACTAATTGTGCCGTGCTTGGCGTGGCGATACTTGTGGTTCAGAAAGAGCTGAATTTGGCGATGTCGATTACTTATGCGGTGTCGACGGCGTTGGGTTTTATGCTTGCGTTGGTGTTGTTTGCCGGTGTTAGAGAGCAACTTACGCTTGTGGATGTGCCAAAACCGATGAGGGGTGTTCCTATAGCCTTAATATGTGCGGGACTGTTGGCGCTGGCATTTATGGGCTTTTCCGGAATAAAAATAGGGTAAAGATAGAGTGGTGTTTAGTTAATAGAAGTTAAAAACATGTTATAAAACATACTTTTAAGTCATTG
>CAYQEN010000031.1:0-21642 GCA_964416545.1 uncultured Bacteroides sp.
ATTGATTGGAGTAAGAGTATTCCCGAAATCGACCAACAACTATATACCAAATACGGCCTATCGGAAGATGAAATATCATTCATAGAATCAATGATAAAGCCAATGTAATAAATTAAGGGTTGGATTATAGCATATCTTCTACCCTTTTTATCTGCTTTCTGAAACTAATTTCTATTTCCTACATCAACAAAAAAAAACGCCCGAACCGGTCTTTCCGATTCGGGCGTTCATTATTTACAATATTCTATTATGCTGTCGCAGCTTCGAGTTTCTTCATCACAGAGAAGATAAACAGAGCCGAAACAAGGCATATCACGATCAAGATACCCCAAATGAGCCATACAGGGAGATTTCCCCAAAGAAGCATAGGTATCGAAACCAAATAGTTACCGATTGCAGTAGCGGCAAACCAGCCACCCATCATCGAACCCTTCAACTTCGGAGGAGCCACCTTGCTGACAAACGAAATGCCCATCGGCGAAAGAAGAAGCTCTGCAAAAGTCAGAAGCAGATAAGTCGAGATAAGCCAGTTAGGCGACACGCTTGCCTGAGTACCAACAATACCAAACGAACCTACCATCATCAGCGCATAAGCCACAGCAGCCATTATCATACCGTAGCCGATTTTGCGCGGTGCCGACGGCTCTTTCTTCTTCTTCGCGAGCCAGCTGAATATAGCGAGCGATACGGGAGTCAAAGCCACCACATAGAACGGATTAAACTGCTGATACTGCTGAGGCTGAATACCGGTCACAGGATCGGGAGTAGTATTATAGAAATAATACAGACCTGCACCTACGGCAGCAAGAATTACCACCGAAATTGTGCGGCTTGTAGTGCCTTTCGACTGAAACAAGTTAAACAACGCGTACACACCGACAGCTACAAGGAGCAACGACCATACGTTAAATCCGATACGAGTCCAGCCCGAAGCCTCAGGCGAAGTGCAGCTCTTGGCAAACTCAGTCAGTGTAGCACCATTCTGATGGAATACCATCCAGAAGAAGATTACCACAGCAAACACAAGGAACAGAGCCACAACGCGCTGCTTGGTCTGCTCTTTGGTCAGTTCCGGACCGTCCTGAGCCACCGAAGCCTTTGCGCCAGCCTTCTTATCGGCAAGAAGATGTGCATAAGTTCCACGACCTGCAAAATAAATCAAGAAGCTCACAATCAGCGAAGCGCAAGCCACGGCAAAAGCATAGCTATAGCCGGTCGACAAAGTGTCGATATAGCTTGTGGCAAAAGCTGCGATATCCGCACCGACGGTCATACCGCCTTCAGCGGCAAACTTTGTCAGTTCGGCACCATTGCCGGCGCCATCGAGGAATGCGTTACATGCAGCAGGCAGATCAGCCACATAGCTGAATCCCTTTGCATTAAGAGCCATATTACACATTGCTGTTGCTGCCATCGGCGCAAACATTGAGCCGATATTGATAGCCATGTAGAACAATGAGAATGCGGCATCGCGCTGACCCTCATACTTCGACGAGTTATAAAGGTCGCCCACCATTACCTGAAGGTTACCTTTAAACAATCCCGTACCGATAGCAATCAAGGCAAGTGCGCCACAAAGAATTACCAACGACGACGTTGAGCGAATCTCAGTAGGAATAGCCATAATGAGATAGCCCACAAACATCACAGCGATACCGGCCACTACACACTTGGAGAAGCTCCATTTGTCAGCGAGCCAACCGCCTACCAACGGCATAAAATAAACCAGTGCAAGGAATCCTGCATAGATCTGACCTGACACTGTGGAATCGAATCCGAACTTTGCTTGTAAGAAAAGCAAGAAAATTGCGAGCATCGTGTAATAGCCGAAACGCTCACCGGTATTGGCAAGCGACAGCACATACAGACCCGCGGGGTGATTTTTAAACATTTTGGATGGTGTTATTTAAGGAATTAATATAAGCACAATGTTGACTTAATATCAGTTTTTATGATCTATCGCGTCAAATGCCACTGCATACAGTCGCATCTGCTTCACCATCGCCAGCAATCCGTTGCTGCGCGTTGGCGACAGATTTTCCGCCAAGCCTATTTTACCTATAAAATACAGATCGGCATCCAATATTTCGCGAGGAGTGTGTCCGTTCAGCACCTTTATCAGCAGGGCTATGATTCCGCGCACGATTATTGCGTCAGAATCAGCTGTAAAAAACACCTTACCGTCGCGTTCCTCGGCGTTCAGCCACACACGACTCTGACACCCTTCTATCAGATGTTCAGGTGTTTTATATTTTGTGTCTATTGCCGGAAGAGCGTTACCAAGATCGATAATCATGGCATAGCGATCCATCCAGTCGTCAACTTCCGAAAATTCGTCTATTATTTCGTCTTGAATATTATCGATAGTCATAATGTTGCAAATATAAGTATTTTTTTAGACAATTTGCCACTATTCCTGCGCATTGCCACTCTAAACGTGCATTTTATTCTTCATCCTCGCTATATATCACGTCGAGCACCACCTGCCCTACAGCTTTCAGCGTCGACTTGTCTATATATTGTAGGTCGTCCGAATGCGTATGCCACGTCGGAGGAAATGCACCGGTTATAGCATTATTACACTCCACAATATCCACACATGGTATGCCCACTCGGTTCACATACAAATGGTCGTCCACTATATACCCGGCCACACGATTAATGAATTTTGAAGCGTAAGGCGACGATGCTGCCATTCCCCATATACGATCATTCACTCCGCGCGCCGCAAGTTCCGAAGTATGTTCGCGATAAAACACCGCATCCTCCCCACCTACCATATCAAGCACTATTCCATAGCTAGGACGCACTATATCAGCTCCATACGGCATTTCGCGCCCCCACATCTGTGTGCCCAAACACCACGTATCTTCCGTATTACCAGCACTTTCGCCATCGCCGTAGTCCTCAGCATCCACCATTAGAATATCAACGCCCACCTTCGGCGACAAGGCGTTAAGCTTACGCGCTATCTCCAACAGTACGCCAACTCCGCTTGCACCGTCATTTGCTCCGGGGATAGGCTGCTTGCGCTTATTTTCGTCGGTTTCGTTATCAGCCCACGGACGTGTATCATAGTGCGCCACGAGCAGTATCCTTCTCCTCGCATTTGGATAATACATTGCCATAATATTTTTCACCGGAAGCACATCGCCATTAAAAGCTGTCATTGTTCCCTCCTGCACGATTATCGAATCGGCACCGAATTTTCTAAATTGGCTTTCTATATACTCTGCACACCGCTTATGCCCCTCTGTTCCGGGCACACGCGGACCAAATCCCACTTGAGTTTCTATATAGCTGTATGCCCTCTCGCTGTCAAATTCAGCCACGGGAGCATACGTCGTCACGCTCTCGCTCTTTTCTGCCTGTTCTGTTTTGGCTTTCGACGAGCCGCAGGCCGTCAGCGCAATTGCAAATGCTATTATCGCAAAAAATTTCATAGTCGCATTATTTTATCAAACGACAAAAATACTTATCCGCCGCTAATATCGCCCCCTTTTCTCTGGCAATTTCTCCACCACTCGCAATTAAATTTTGTTAAACAAATTATCATATTCCCATTATGCAATATATTTGTCTTAGAAAAAGATCACCCTTACATGGAATCCATCAGACAGCAAATAGACAATCTCCGACGGACTCTTGACCGCTGGAATCACGAATACTACGTTCTCAACGCCCCTACTGTTTCCGACAAGGAATTCGACGAAACAATGAAACAACTCGAAATCCTTGAAGCCGAACATCCGGAGTTCGACGATCCTTTGTCGCCAACTCGCCGTGTCGGAAGCGACCTCACTAAAGGATTTGAGCAGTGGTATCATCAACGTCGCATGCTCTCGCTCGGCAACACTTATAATATCGACGAAGTAAGCGAATTCGTAAGCCGTTGCAGCGACTCTCTGATGGGACAAGAGTTTGAAATCGTTGGCGAAATGAAGTTCGACGGCACTTCTATATCCCTCCACTACGAGGGGGGGCGACTTGTCCGAGCTGTCACTCGTGGCGACGGCGAAAAAGGCGATGTCGTCACCGACAATATCATCACCATTCGTAGCATTCCACTGCGTCTCGAAGGATCAGGATGGCCTGACAAGTTTGAGATTCGTGGTGAAATTGTGCTACCCTGGAAAGACTTCGACCGTCTCAATGCCGAGCGCGAATACAACGAAGAACCGCTCTTTGCCAATCCGCGCAATGCAGCTTCTGGCACTCTCAAGTTGCAAAACTCAGCCGAAGTTGCGCGACGCGGACTCGACGCTTATTTCTACTACCTGCTCGGCGATGAACTCCCCTTCGACAACCACTACGACAACATGATGGCTGCACGCAAGTGGGGATTCAAAGTCAGCGATGCCATGACTCTACTCCACGGCATTGATGAAGTCGACAGTTACATTCGCCATTGGGACACTGAGCGCAAGCAGCTCCCCGTAGCCACAGACGGACTCGTATTCAAAGTCAACAACCTCCAGCAGCAGCTCAATCTCGGCTTTACTGCCAAGTCGCCACGATGGGCTATTGCCTACAAGTTCCAAGCCGAACGTGCTCTCACGCGCCTCCGTTTCGTTTCTTTCGAAGTCGGACGAATGGGCATCGTTACCCCTGTCGCCAACCTCGAACCGGTACTTCTCTCAGGCACTATCGTTAAGCGTGCATCCCTACATAATGCCGACATTGTTCGCTCGCTCGACATTCACGACAACGATATGCTCTACGTCGAAAAGGGCGGCGAAATAATCCCTAAGATTACCGGTGTTGACACTTCGGCGCGACAAGCCGATAGTCGCCCCATTGAGTTCGTCACCCACTGCCCTTGCTGTGGCACACCGCTCATCCGCATTGAGGGCGAAGCCTCTTGGATGTGTCCAAACAAGTACGGCTGTGCCCCACAGATTACCGGGCGCATCGAACATTTCGTCGGCCGACGAATGATGAACATCGATGGCATAGGTGAAGAAACTGCCGAATTGCTCTACAACGAAGGTTTGGTAAAAAACATTGCCGATCTCTATGATTTGAAGCCCGAAATGCTAAGCTCGCTCGACCGATTTGGCGACCGCGCTGCCGAGCGTATCATGCAGGGGCTAGCCGAATCGCGCAATATACCTTTTGAGCGCGTAATCTACGCTCTCTCTATCCCCTACGTCGGCGAGACAGTCTCCAAAAAACTTGCTCGTAGCTGTGGCGATATAGACCATCTGATGAGCATGACTGCCGACGAACTGACTGCCATTGAGGACATCGGGCCCCGCATTGCCGACAGCGTAATTGAATATTTTGCCAACCCCGACAATCGTGTTATCATCGAACGTCTGAGAGCTGCCGGCTTAAAAATGAGTGCCGATATCGACAATTCTTCGCGCACCGACCTCCTCGCCGGCAAGACTATCGTCATAAGCGGTGTCTTCAATCTTCATTCTCGCGATGAATACAAAGAACTCATCGAACAAAACGGCGGTAAAAATTCCGGATCAATCAGCAAGAAGACCGACTATATTCTTGCCGGTGCTAATATGGGTCCTTCTAAGCTCGAAAAAGCGCAAAAATTAGGCATCCCCATCATCGATGAAGATGCCTTCTTGAATATGATTGGTAAGTCGTAACTTCTCTTACGACTTACTTTATTACTATTTCATCTGTAAAGAGCACTCCCTGTTCAGCCCAAGCCTGATAGCGCACGTAGCGTGCTGTAGCCTTGCCTTCCCAAGAATATTTCTTAAACGATACTCCCACAGTTTCTTCCTGCTTATGGTCGATTGTGGTGAGTGTCGTAAACTCTTTACCATCTTCCGACACTGATATCACCACTTTCGATGGCATCCACACGCCTGGACCTATCAACTGCATAAAGTCTGCGCTTATACTTGTTATGTCGCAATTCTTTTCAAGGTCTACCACAAGATCCATTCTTTCGTCACCACTGCCGGCAAATCCCTGCCAACGGAAGTCATTGTAGTTCCATCCGCCACGCAGTCCGTCCACAAGCGTCATATCGCCGTTTGCCGGATAGTTGCGCCACCAATTTATCTTGTAGTCTATCTTTTTGTTTCGACCGAGATGCTCTATCGGTTCGAGGCTCTCTTTGCGGTTCCCCACTTCGTTTGCCAAGTCAAACACATTATATCCGGCCTTCTTCATGCGGTCGTTCACTTTCAATGCTCGGCGATGGAAATCTTTATAGTCTCCACGCAGATTTTGAGGTGTCCATCCAACCTCAGCCAGTGCCGTCATTCGCGGATAGAGCATATACTCTGCATGGCTGTCTGTCGCAATATACTCTGTAAATAGTGTACCTTCAAGACCGGCTATATAGTCTGTCACTGCTCGTCCGAGCGAATCTGGTGCTGGGTCGAAACTATACATCAAACTCAATGGCAGATATCCGCCTATCGCCTCGGGCTGTGTAGCCGGAGCATCCTGATATCCGTCAAAGTAGCAATATCTTCCGGGAGCCATCACAGCCATATGACCCTGATTTGCGGCCTTAATTCCACCGTCCATTCCGCGCCACGACACGATTGCGGCATTTGGAGCAAGCCCACCTTCCATTATCTCGTCCCAACCTATCAGATTGCGACCTTTGGAGTTGAGATACTTTTCTATGCGATGCACGAGATAGCTCTGAAGTTCTTCCACACTTTTCAATCCCTCCGATTCCATTCTTGCGGCACATAGTTCACATGTACGCCACGTATGTTTCGGAGCCTCGTCGCCGCCGATATTGATATACGACGATGGGAACAATTCAATCACCTCATCCAGCACATTCTGCAAAAATTCAAATGTCTTTTCATTTCCGGGGCAGAAGTCCGACTCTCCCTTCGGGTTGTGCGTGCACGACAGCTCCGGATATGCGGCTGTCACCTCTTCCGAGTGCGACGGCATCTCTATTTCGGGAATTACGGTTATATATCTGTCGGCAGCATACTTCAGTATAGCGCGGATATCATCTTTTGTATAGTATCCGCCATGGGCTTCTGGAGATGTATGCTCGGCAAACTGATGTCCGCCGGCTACCCATTCTTTCCATGTCGCACCCTTACGCCATGCGGCATACTCGGTCAATCTCGGATAGCGGTCTATTTGCAGTCGCCACCCCGCACCATCGGTCAAATGGAAGTGAAATTTATTAAGCTTCAGTCGCGCCATTGCATCGAGCTGTTTTTTGATAAACTCTTTGCTGCGGAAGTTACGGCTCACGTCAATCATCATTCCGCGGTAACCGAATCGCGGAGCATCACTCACCGACACTGCAGGCAGTTGTGTTCCGCCGTTATCGTCAAGCATCTGGATTACTGTTTGCAATCCATAGAAGAGTCCAGCTCCCGATGTCGCTTTCACCACGGCACCACCGTCACGCGTTACTTCAAGATTGTAACCTTCGCTCGAACTTACACCATCTATATTTTTGACAGTCAACAGCTTGATTTGATTAGCCGACTTCTTGCGCGACACCTTCACCCATGGCATGGCATCTGCGATAAATGCTGACAAATGTTTTTTATCTGCCTTTGGTGCATCTATATACACGGTTGTCAGACTGTTAACCATAAACGCGCCACCATCCATCACTTTTACGTTCGACGGCTTAGGTATCACGTCTATCGATGTGGCATTAATACTCAGCGACGCCGCTGCAAAGCAAACTGCCGCCAACAATATTCTTCCGTATTTCATCATTTCACTAATTTCGACGTTAATTTATTCAGCGATAGCAACCATGTAAGCAATGCCGATACAGCAAATACCGTACATCCGGTAAACAATATTCTCAACACAACGGGCAACCCGTCGACATTAAACAAATCATAGCCTACCATCACAAAGAAGAAGTGACTGAGGTAAATTCCGAATGTCAATCCGGCAAGTTTCGACATCCAACCACGCACTTTGCCACAAAATCTTTGCATCACAACAAATACGGGCATCGTCATCATAAATACATTTATGCCTGTAAATAGCCATATCACTTCAAGATAGGCATAATCTCCGGGGTGATACTCCTGAATTGTCACAAAACCAACGGAAGTGATAGCATAACCTATCGTAAACATCGGCACGAATATATACATCATCTTCCTGGGCGACCACTCTATCGGATATGTTTTCAGATAATACGCAAGCACTATATATCCTATAAATCCCGACACATAGTGCACCATTGTGTAAGCATTCCAGTCGCATCCTCCGAATATGTCCATATTTCCATAATTGCCGAGATATCCAATAGTCGGGGCAAGTAGTTTGATATACGGAGCAAGCAATGTTAAACCCCACACATACAAAAAAGTACGTATATCTTTTTCATGCGCTTGTCTAAGCCATGCTCCCACTACCGGCATTATCAGATACAAACCGATGAGCATATACAGATACCATAGCGGAGTTGTATCGAAATTAAAGTTCAGCACCCACGACCACAATCTGTTTACGAGTCCGTCACTCGTATATGCAGCCATATCTACTGACGGATTGGTGGAGCCGGCTCCGACTCCGGTAAAATACAGATAAGCCACTATCGGCAAAGCAAGCGACCAAAACACCAACGGCGTTATCAATCGTCCGACTCTGCGACGATAAAACGATGCCATACTTTCATCGGCTCTGCCGGGCAACAATAACACACCGGTCATCATCACAAATAGTGGCACACTTGGTCTGAACAGACTTCCGGCAAACACTCCGGTTAGAAATGTGGTATAATTTGAATCAAATTGTGCCACGAAGCCATCGCAGCAATGAGAAAATACCACCATCAAACATGCGAGCACACGCAGTGTGTCTATCCACCCTATTCGCTCGCCCGACAAAACGGTTCCGCTATATGACATAATCTTAAATCAATTTTAGTGCAACATCAAACGCCGATGCCGCTGGTAAGACATTATACTCTGGCCTTTTCTTCAGCCATGTCAATTGTTTTTTCGCATACACTCGCGTATTTTTTCCTATACGAGCCACAGCGGTTTCTCGTGACATCTCGCCGTCAAACATGGCAAACATCTCCTTAAATCCCACCGTATTTAGCGAATTTAGATTGCGCAAATGATACACATTCCGTGCCTCCTGTTCAAATCCGGCAGCCATCATGGCATCTACTCGGCGATTTATTCGCTCAAACAGTTCTTCACGAGGCATTCCGATTGCTATCGGCACTATTCTGAACGGTCGTTCTTTCACCTCGCCGGTGCGAAGCTCCGAATACTTACGTCCCGATTCCATTATTATCTCTACAGCGTGTATCAACCGCTTAGGATTCGATGCATCAACCTCCGACATATACTCCGGATCCATCTCCGATAGCATTTCGCGTATTCGCTCCACGCCATCCCTATTGTAGATGCCATACACCTCTTCACGCACCTTTTCCGATATCGTGGGTAGGTCGTCTATTCCGCGTGTCACAGCATCAACATACATCATCGAACCGCCACACATTACAGCCACGTCGCTCTCCTCCCAAAGTTTAGGAAGAAGTGCCATTACATCCGACTCAAAACATGCGGCACTATAATACGCATCAAGCGGCAGAGTCCCGACGAAATGATGAGGCACTGCCGCAAGTTGTTCTTTAGTCGGAGCGCACGTCCCTATCGGAATATCTCGATATATTTGGCGTGAGTCGGCCGATATAATATGACACTGAAAGTGACAGGCAAGACGGATTGCAAGATCCGTCTTACCCGAACCGGTCGCACCGGTTACCACTATAAGTGTTTTCTCTTTCAATTACTTATCCTTTTTGCTCTACGAGTTTCACGATTTCTACAATCACCTGAGCTGCTTTTTCCATCGAGGAAATGGGAACAAACTCAAAGCGACCGTGGAAGTTCAATCCTCCGGCAAAGATATTTGGACACGGAAGACCCTTAAACGAAAGCTGTGCTCCATCTGTACCACCGCGAATTGGCACCACTTTCGGAGTCACATCCGACAGGCGCATTGCCTCTTCCGCTATATCTACCACATACTTCACCGGCTCGATTTTCTCGCGCATATTGTAGTACTGGTCTTTTATTTCGAGCGATGCCACTCCGGGATACTCATGATTTATCTTGCGGGTAAGATGCTCGAATTCCTTCTTGCGACGTTCAAAGCGGTCGCGGTCATGGTCGCGGATTATATAGGTCATAGTGGTCTCCTCCACGCTTCCTTCTATCGAAATCAAGTGATAGAATCCCTCATAACCTTCGGTATGCTCGGGTGTTTCCCAGCGCGGTAGCATGATTGCAAACTGGTTTGCTATGCGAATCGAGTTCACCATCTTGTGCTTGGCATATCCGGGATGAACGTTACGCCCCTTGATTGTCACCTTTGCCACTGCGGCATTGAAATTTTCATATTCAAGTTCGCCGATTTCACCACCGTCCATTGTATAAGCCCAATCAGCGCCAAACTGCTCAACATCAAATTTATGAGCACCGAGACCGATTTCCTCATCCGGATTAAATGCTACTCGCACATCGCCGTGCTTTATTTCGGGATGCTTCAACAGATATTCCACAGCGGCAATAATTTCTGCTATTCCGGCCTTGTCATCAGCACCAAGCAGAGTATTTCCATCTGTCACTATCAAATCCTGTCCCTTGTAGCGAAGAAGCTCAGGAAAATCCGACGGCGACAATACAATATTATTTTCAGCATTAAGAGTAATATCATTTCCGTCATACTCTTTCACGATTCGAGGCTGCACATGACGGCCACTCATGTCGGGTGATGTATCGAGATGGGCAATAAATCCCACGGTTGGCACGCCCTTCTTATCGGTATTTGCCGGCAGTGTTGCCATCAGGTATCCGTTTTCGTCAAGCGTAATATTTTCAAGACCCAACGCTTCGAGTTCCTCTTTCAGATGCTCTGCAAATATCATCTGTCCGGGGGTCGACGGTGTTAGATTAGTAAGTTCATCGCTCTGAGTGTCAAACTTCACATAATTAAGGAAGCGATCTACTACATTATTCATGGTAGGGTATATTTTTATCAGTTATTATATTGCAAATTTACGTTTTTTTCCGACAGTTAGGAAAAAATCAATGTGAATGTTCGCCGTGATCTGCCGTCATTGAGCCGAGATAAAATGCTCCGGAAGTCACGATTTTCGCATCGGCTTCGAGTTTTCTTTGCGGCACGACAGATGTATATCCCATATCACCGACACCGACAGCCACTTCCACGCGATCGAAATGATAATCATCACCATTCTGATGTTCGAGCACAAATATATATTTATGCGTTCCTATCGTAGCTATCGCAGCATCGGGCAGTGCGTCAAGCATTTCAGTTCCGAGATTGAGCGACGCAGACACCGCCATTCCCGGCATCAATTCAGCTCCGTTACAAGCCGTTATGCGCACACGCACATCCACAGCACGAGTCTGCTGATCTATTGCGCGACCCACCTCGGTCACTACGCCTTCCACCTCCACTTCTGGCATATTCGTTAGTCGCATATCTACCGACTGCCCCACTTTTACCTGTGGCAAATCTTTTTCAAACACCTTCAGCGACGCATATACTGCCGCCGGATTCACCACAGCCATTATCGGAGTTTGCACATCCGCATAGCTTCCTGTCGATGCGTATATCTTGGTCACGGTACCCGCCACATGGCTTTTCACCGCCATCTCAGCCTTTATTGCTCCCGACACCGACGGCTCTGCTCCGGCCTGACGAATGCGGTCTGCCAAACTTTTCGCGCGGATTTCGGCCACAGCGAGCATACTCTGAGCCTGTTCAAGATTCCTCTGTATTCCGGCTCCGTTATCATTCAAAGCCTTCTGACGGTTATACTCCTTTCTTGCGAGTGTTTCTTGGTCTACAGCCTCTCTATACGATGCTTGAAGCTCGATTATAGCAGCCGACGACACTTCTGCCACCACAGCTCCTCGGCTCACATTCATTCCTTCTACTACATTTATCTTCGTCACCTGTCCAGACTCCATCGGTGCTATTTCAGCGCGTCCGGATGGGTCTACGGCAAGCACTCCGGCTGCATGAAGACTGCTTCCGAGTTCTCTTTGCTCCATTACGCCGAGAGTGATTCCTGCGGCCTTCATTTGCGCCGCCGTCACTTCCACTTCGTTTGTTTCGCCCTCTGCGTGTTCATGTCCATGACCGCTGTGCGCATCGTCTACATGACCGTCGCCTGATGCCGCTCCTCCGGAACAAGCTGCTGACAAACAAGCCACCACAGCCGCGATGGCCGATATCTTCATTTTTCTCATAATTTACCTTGCAGATAATTGAGTTTGATTACTGACAAATTATATTCTTTCACTGCGTCTGCATATCGCAATCTTATGTCTATTGCCGACTGCATATTTTCAATCATATCCACATACTCTATCTCACCGAGCTCATACGACACTTTAGCCAGACGTTCTATTTCATCTGCCTGACCGAGAGCTTCGCTGCGATAATAGTTCAGATTTCTGTATGCTGTGTTATATGCCGACAGAGCTGCACGATACTCTTTCGTTGCCGTCTGCTCTGCCTCCACTCTCATCACTCGTGCCATCTCCACATCCTTGCGAGCCGACCGCAGACGGGCACGCTCAGCACCGAAAAATATTGGCAATGTCACACCGACTTCAAATTTTACAAAATTTCCCTTAAACGGCTCGCGTTCCACGTCATATGGATTAAATCCCTTTATCAAAAGTTTATTTGTGGCAGCAACGCTGAATCCGGGCAGAAAATTCTGCTTGGCAACACTCAGATTCTTTTCTCCGAGTGCCACTCTTGCCGTGGCCGACTCTCCTTGAGGTGTTGATGCGAAATATAGCTCCGACTCAGGATTTGCAAATTCTATCACCGACGTTGCCGACTCACTCGGCACCACTTCATCCTCTGTATTCAGCAGTCGCTGCATATCGAGGGCCAAAACATCTCGCGCATCACGTGCCGCACGTAGTTCCATACGATTCTCTTCGTAAAGCTTCGATGCTTGTATCTGATTCAGTCTGCTTGTTTCACCCTGTCGATACTTTTCGTCCATCACTTTTTTATAGTCGGCCAACACCGAATCCTGCTTTTCTCTAACTGCCACTACGGCTTGCGCATGCAGTAACTGATAATAGCAATCGGATATTTCTTTCACCACTTCAGCTCGCGCCACATTGTAATTCGAGCGTTCAAATGCCGACTCTGCTTTGAGGCTTTTATGACGTGCCACATAGAGCGTCGGAAAGTCAAATTCCTGACTCACTGTGATACCGTTATCCGGACTTCCGCCCGACGTACTCTCCTGAGTAAGTGCCACTCCTGTTCGAGGCAGGTCGAGCACCGTTCCGCGCATAAGCTCGGCTTTTTCAGCCGACAATCTTGCTGCCTTGATTGACAGATTATGATTTTCCGATTCTTCAATACATTCCTTTAGCGTCAATCTTCTCGTTTCTCCAAATGCAAAATTTGCATTACTCATCACTACGATTGTCGCAATCGCACAAAGACATTGTTTTATCATCCTTTTCTTTCTTTCGTAAATATCTCATAAATAGCGGGGAGCACCACAAGTGTCAATATTGTGGCTGTCAATAGTCCCCCAATCACCACCGTTGCAAGTGGTCTTTGCACCTCTGCACCGTCACCATGCGACAGCGCCATCGGCAAAAATCCAAGCGATGCCACAAGTGCTGTCATTATCACGGGACGCAGACGGAGTTCACTCCCCTTCAGCACTCGCTCGCGTATATTTGACATCCCTTCTCGTTCAAATGCGTTAAACTGTCCCACGAGCACTATACCATTAAGCACAGCTACGCCAAACAATGCTATAAATCCCACGCCGGCCGATATACTGAACGGCATATCGCGAAGCCACAAGGCAAATATACCTCCTATCAGCGACAACGGCACGGCTGAAAACACAAACAGTGTCTCGCGCACGCTTCTCAATGTTGCATACAGCAACACCAATATCAGCACCAACGCCAGCGGAACAGCTATCGACAGACGTTTTGCCGCCTCCTCTAAATGTTGAAATTGACCTCCGTATGTATAGTAATATCCTGCTGGCAGCTTAAACTCTTTTTCGAGTATTTCTTGTATTTCTTCTACTGCACCCTGCACATCTCTACCGCGAATATTAAATCCCACATATATGCGGCGCTGTCCGTCGTCATGGGATATCTGCGATGGTGCGTCGCGATATTCCACATCGGCTATTGCCTCAAGTGGCACTGCTCCGCCGGTTGCCGTAGGCACATACAAATTACGCACAGCTTCTATATCATTGCGCAGATTCCCGGCAAGGCGAACCACCATATCATACTTCTGCTCTCCTTCAAACACGCTGCCTGCCACTTTGCCGGCAAAGGCGGTTGACAATACATCGTTGGCCGACGCTATATCCACGCCCATTGCAGCCATTCTTGCTCGGTCATACTCCACCTGTATCTGTGGCAAACCACGAACTTTCTCAACCACAGGATCTTGCACTCCTTCTACCCCCCTTATCAACGAAGCCACTTTTGCCGCTGCCTCAGTCAGCACTCCGAGATCATCACCGTATATCTTCACGGCAACATCCTGTTTTATACCGGTTATAAGCTCATTATTGCGCATCTGTATCGGTTGCGTCATTTCTGCACGCATTCCCGGTATCACAGCCAACGCTTCTTCCATTTTAGCCATCAGCTCATCCTTTGTTTTGGCCGATGTCCACTCGCTCTTTGGCTTTAGCGAAATCAACATATCTGCACGTTCCACTGGCATCGGGTCAGTCGGTATTTCTGCCGAACCTATACGTGTCACTGCCTGTTTCACCTCCGGAAATTGCTCTTTCAGCACCTTTTCGGCCATCGACGTACTTTGCACCATTTGACTCAGCGATGTACCCTGCGCCATACTGATTTCTGCCGCAAAATCTCCCTCATCAAGACTCGGAATAAACTCTCCTCCAAGCGTGGTAAACACCCACAGACTAAGCCCGAATACACCCACCATCAGCGACAACAATACCTTTCGGCGGTCAAGGCAGTATTTGAGCACTGGCACATACCATTGATGTATCTTTGCCATCATTCGGTCTGAGATGTTTGGTTTATGCACGCTCTTCTTGCTCAAGAATATTGCACTCGCTGCCGGGACGTATGTAAGCGACAATATGAATGCACCGAGTATTGCAAAAAATATCGTCATTGCCATCGGACGAAACATCTTACCCTCAATTCCGCCGAGCGACAACAGTGGCAGATACACTATCATTATTATGATTTCACCGAATGCCGCACTCTTTCTGATGCGCGACGCCGACTCATACACTTCTTCATCCATCTCTGCCGATGTCAGTTTACGACCTCCGTATTTCGATGTATTCGAGGCGATATGTCGACACACAGCTTCCACTATGATTACCGCGCCGTCCACTATAAGTCCGAAGTCTATAGCTCCCAAGCTCATCAGATTGCCGCTTATACCGAATGTTCGCATCATTCCGAATGCAAAAAGCATCGAAAGCGGTATCACAGAAGCCACCACAAGACCTGCACGAAGATTTCCCAAAAACAGCACCAATATCAGCACCACGATTATACCACCTTCCAGCAGATTTTTTTCTATAGTGCGCTCCACTCTGTCCACGAGCTGCGTACGGTCTATAAACGGCTCTATTACTATACCTTCGGGAAGCGAATGCTGTATTCGATCTATTCGTTCCTTCACGTTGGCTATCACTTTTTGGAAGTTGTCGCCTTTCAGCATTAGCGTTATACCGGCCACCACTTCGCCCTCGCCGTTGCGAGTCACCGCGCCATAGCGGGTCGCACTGCCGAGTCTCACTTCGGCCACATCGCCCACCGTCACAGGCACACCCTCTACGGTCGACTTCACATGTATTCTTCGTATATCTTCAAGCGTATTCACCACGCCTATGCCGCGGATGAAGTAGCTGTTACTGTTTTTTTCGATATAGCTGCCACCGGTATTTTCGTTGTTACGTCCAAGCGCATCAAAAAGCTCGGCTAATGTTATTCCGAAAGCATTCAGCCGCTCGTTATTCACGGCTACCTCGTACTCTTTCACAAATCCGCCCCAACCGCTCACTTCGGCCACACCTTCCGTTCCCGACAGTTGCTTGCGCACCACCCAGTCTTGAATCGTTCGCAGATCCGACAGCGAATACTTATCGCCATAACCCTCTTTGGCTCTCACCGTGTAGTGATAGATTTCGCCCAAGCCGGTCGTTATCGGTGCCATACCCACGTTCACTTTTTCCGATGGAAGCTCCTCTTCGGCTTCTTTCAGTGCTTGATTCACCTGTTCGCGAGCCCAATAAGTATCTGCCCCATCGTCAAAAACGAGGGTTATCACCGACAGTCCGCTACGGCTTATGCTTCTGCGTTCTTCTACACGCGGAATATTTGCCAACGACAGTTCAAGCGGAGTTGTTACATACTGCTCCACTTCCTGAGCTCCGAGCGACGGCGCGGTTGTTATCACCTGCACCTGATTCGTCGTTATATCGGGGGTGGAGTCAAATGGTAGTTGCGACAACGAAAATGCGCCCCATACTATTAGAACAAGCGTAAGCAGTCCTACTACTGCTTTATGACGGATTGAATATTGTATAAGTTTTTGAAACATTTTGCAAAGATACGTCAATTAGACCAATATATCATACCGAATTATCACAGCACATAAATTTCATAAAAATTAAACAATCTTGTTGTAACTTTGCACTATCATGACACAAAATACAAAATTCACGGGACTTACCCCTCAACAAGTTTCTGAAAGTCGCGCCAAATATGGCCGTAACGTACTTACTCCTCCTGCTCGCGAATCACTGTTTCGCCAGTTTTTGAAAAAGTTCTCCGACCCTCTCATCATCATCTTGCTCATAGCTGGTGTGATGTCTGTTGGTATTTCGTTCTACGAATATTTCTACTTGGCTCTCGGCACTTCGGTTTTCATCGAACCTGTTGGCATTTTCATCGCCATCATTTTGGCTACAGGACTATCATTTATCTTTGAATACAAGGCCGAAAAGGAATTTGCTATACTAAACAAAGTCAACGACGAAGAACCGGTTCAGGTAATTCGCTCATCAAATCCATGCACCATTCCTCGATGCGATGTTGTTGTTGGCGACATTATTGTTTTTGAAGCTGGCGAGGAGATTCCGGCCGATGCGCATCTGCTCGAAGCCATGACTCTCAGCATTGACGAGTCGACTCTCACCGGCGAACCTATTTGCCATAAGACAACCGACCCTGCCAACTTCAACCCCGACGACACGTTCCCCTCCGACATGGTTATGCGTGGCACCAAAGTCATGGAAGGCCACGGCATTGCCGAAGTAACTGCTGTTGGCGACGCCACCGAAAACGGCAAAGTCTTTGAAGCTGCACAGATTGACAACTCTGTCAAGACTCCGCTAAACGAACAGCTCGACCGACTCGGACACTTTGTTTCTATCACAAGCTATATTATTGGCAGTTGTGTCATTTTCGGACGCCTACTGATGTTTACGCTCCAAAATAGTGGTGCCGACTGGAATTGGATGGAATTTATCGCATATACTCTCCAGTCCATCATGCTTGCAGTCACCCTTGTTGTCGTAGCTGTTCCTGAAGGACTCCCGATGGCTGTCACCCTTAGCCTCGCTTATAGTATGCGTCGCATGCTCCGCACCGGCAATCTCGTACGCCGTATGCACGCTTGTGAAACTATGGGTGCCGTCACAACTATCTGCACCGACAAGACCGGCACTCTCACGGCCAACCGCATGGAAGTTGCCGACTCTCTGCTTGGATCTATGTCTCACGCTGACATGGAGCAACTTTGGCAAGGCATCGCCATGAACTCTACCGCCAACATCGACCGCAGTGGCTCGCGCCCCTCAGTTGTTGGCAATCCTACCGAAGGAGCACTCCTTCTATGGATGGATGCCGACCAATCAGCTCCGCGCATCGAAACACTGCGCGAAGCCAAAATCGTAGCTCAGCTCCCGTTCTCCACTGAACGAAAATTCATGGCCACTATATACCGCCCTACAGGCTCTACCAACGAGATTACGTTTGTCAAGGGCGCGCCTGAAATTCTACTCGACCGTTGCAAAAATATTGCTGGCTCGCTCACTCGCGAGCAAATCGAATCGAAGCTCAAAGAATATCAGTCTATGGCCATGCGTACTCTCGGCTTTGCCATACAGACATCTCCGGCAAAAATTGAAAACGGCTCTCTCGAAGCCGACTCTCTCACATTCCTCGGCATCGTGGCCATCTCCGACCCCGTGCGCGACGACGTCCCCGAAGCTATACGCGAATGTATCAATGCAGGTATTAACATCAAGATTGTCACTGGCGACACTCCTGCCACCGCTCGCGAAATCGGACGTCGCATCGGACTTTGGACCGACGCCGACACCGACACTGCTATCACCACAGGTCGCGACATTGAGGCCATGACCGACGAAGAACTGCAACACCGAGCCAAAGAATTGAAAATTATTGCTCGCGCACGTCCTATGGACAAAAAACGCCTTGTCGAAGCTCTGCAACGCGAAGGCGAAGTCGTTGCCGTAACAGGCGATGGTACAAACGACGCTCCCGCACTTAAAGCCGCCCACGTAGGTCTATCCATGGGCGATGGAACATCCGTTGCAAAAGAAGCAAGCGACATCACCATCGTCAACAACTCATTCTCCGGTATCACAAATGCCGTAATGTGGGGTCGCTCTCTATTCCGCAATATTCAGCGTTTTCTTCTGTTCCAGCTTACCGTCAACGTAGCAGCATGCCTCACCGTTCTTGCAGGATCTTTCATGGGCACGGAAGCTCCACTCACAGTTACTCAAATGCTCTGGGTAAATCTCGTAATGGACACATTTGCAGCTATGGCGCTCGCTTCCCTTCCCCCCTCCCGCTCCGTAATGAACGACAAACCACGCAAACGCACGGATTTCATTCTCAACTCCTCGATGAAGTCCGTCATTGCAAGCATCGGTATTTTCTTTGCAATCATCATGATTGGACTGCTTTACATTATGGAACACGCCACCATCGACACGATTACCGATATCTTTAGTCCGCATCTTACTGGCTACAAAGGACTTAACGACTTCGAGCACTCCCTCTTCTTCACCATTTTCGTCATACTGCAATGGTGGAATCTCTTCAACGCTCGCTCTTACGGGTCTACAGCATCAGCATTCAACCTATCGAAATGCAGTGAATTCATTGCTATATCAGGAGTTATACTATTCGGACAGATACTAATCGCAACATTCGGTGGCGACTTCTTCAACGTATCTCCGCTCAGCATCACCGAATGGTGTACAATACTCCTATGCACAGCCCCCATCATCCTACTCGGCGAAATATACCGTAGTATAAGCCGACACCGCCATCACTCACGATAAAGTTTCCTAAACATAAAATCCGCCACATATCAGAAAGAATCATTACCTTTGCACAAAACAAAACGTAATAAACCGATGGACTTTATAGAAGAACTTACATGGCGTGGCATGATCCACCAGATGATGCCCGGCACCGATGAACAGCTCAAACGAGAAATGACCACAGCATACCTCGGCATTGACCCTACTGCCGATAGCCTTCACATCGGCCACCTCGTTGGAGTTATGATACTCAAGCACTTCCAGCGCTCAGGCCACAAGCCCATCGCCCTCGTTGGCGGTGCCACTGGAATGATTGGCGACCCCTCTCTCAAAAGCCAAGAACGCAAGCTCCTTGATGAAGAAACTCTTCGCCACAACCAAGAAGCTATCAAACAGCAACTTGCTAAGTTTCTCGACTTCGAAAGCAATGCTCCAAACGCCGCCGAAATGGTCAACAACTACGACTGGATGAAAAATTTCTCATTCCTCGAATTCATCCGCGACGTCGGCAAGCACATCACTGTAAACTACATGATGGCAAAAGATTCCGTTAAAAAGCGCCTTTCAGGAGAAAGCCAGCAAGGTATGTCATTCACCGAATTTTCATACCAGCTCGTACAAGGCTACGACTTCCTCAACCTCTATCGCGAGAAAAACTGCAAACTGCAGCTCGGAGGTTCCGACCAGTGGGGTAACATCACCACAGGCACAGAACTAATTCGCCGCACCCTCGGAGGCGAAGCATACGCCCTCACATGCCCCCTCATCACAAAAGCTGACGGAGGCAAATTTGGCAAAACCGAAAGTGGCAACGTATGGCTCGATCCTCGCTACACCTCCCCCTACAAATTCTACCAATTCTGGCTCAACGTCAGCGATGCCGACGCCGAAAAATACATCAAAATCTTCACCGAACTCAGCCGTGAAGAAGTTGAAGCTCTCGTCGAACAGCAAAAAGCCGACCCCGGATTGCGCCCCCTGCAGAAGCGACTCGCCGAAGAAGTTACCGTTATGGTACACTCTCGTCAGGACTACGAAGCAGCCGTTGAAGCGTCACAAATCCTATTCAGCAACAAAGCCGGCGACATCCTTCGTCGCATCGACGAAGACACCCTGCTTGCAGTAATGGAAGGCGTACCACGCTTTGAAATCGAACGTACCGACATCGAAGCAGGCATCAAACTCGCCGACCTTCTCACCGACAAAGCACCCGTATTCCCCTCTAAAGGTGAAATGCGCAAAATGACACAAGGCGGCGGAGTTAGCGTAAACAAGGAAAAAATTTCCGACCCCTACGCACCGGCATCTACCGACATGTTACTTGACGGAAAATACATTCTCGTACAGCGCGGTAAGAAAAATTACTACCTCCTCATTGCAAAGTAACGCTTAAAATATTTGCAAGCGTCAAAACAAATCATTAACTTTGCACCGCTTTAGAGCTACGGCTTTGGGCAAAAAGGATTGTCTTATGGTGTAATGGTAGCACTGCAGTTTTTGGTTCTGCCTGTCCAGGTTCGAGTCCTGGTAAGACAACAAAAAACGCTGATTTTCGAAGATTATCGAAAATCAGCGTTTTTTATTATTCAACATTTCTATATAAAACGCACACACGAAACCTCAAATTTTGTATATTTGCTACCGGATACAAATCGAGAGCGACACATTCCATACAACTACACACATTCATTTAACACACACCAAGACCCTATGAACAAAAAAGCACTCTTTACAACCGGCAAAAACATACTCAGCCACTCCCCAAAAACCGTAATGAGCTACGTCTACGAATCATTCTGTTTTCAAGCAGAACGCGTCGACATTTACGAAAACAACAGGCACATCAAATCCATTGCCTGCCAACTCAGTATCACCGCCAACGCCACAGACCGCGACATCTCATTCCACATCCCCCAGAACGACATCATCGACAACATCTATACTCACTTTACATTCGACTTTCAGCCCGATGACATACACATCGACCGAATTCAATACGGCCATCGACCCGAAAACGCCCAACTCACCTCCACTACCATCCCCATCGCCTGCAACATCCACCCCCACGAACACCGCATCCGCTTTATCCTCATCCATCCCCTACGCCTCATCGAATTCACCGGTACAATAACCAAAACCACCTGATTCCACACCAAATGTGCAATAAGCTCATTCCACGCATTATTGAAAATGTTACGAAATAATTTGTCATCACGTCAAAAAATCGTAACTTTGTCAACGCAAGGAGCGGTGCTCGAGTGGCTGAAGAGGCACGCCTGGAAAGCGTGTAA
>CAYQEN010000032.1:0-21606 GCA_964416545.1 uncultured Bacteroides sp.
AAGGATCAGAACCATGATCGTAAGAATTCAAGCAATCCATTTCGACATCGCCGAAAAGTTAGTAAGCTTTATAAATAAAAAGGCTGAACGCCTCGCTCGTCACAATGTGAACATTGCATCCGTCGATGTCAACCTCCGAGTTGTAAAGCCCGAAACGGCCATGAACAAGGAAGTGACAATGAAAGTCATCGTGCCGCAAGAGAACGACATGGTAGCAACAAAAACGGCAGACTCTTTCGAAGAAGCGGTCGACATCTGCATCGAAGCTCTTGAACGCCAGCTCGAAAAAGCCAAAGCCAAAAAATAAGTAACGTATATGTAATTTTCAGGCTCCGGAAGCAGCAGTGCATCCGGAGCCTCTCTTTTAAATCAACCAAATTCCGCACCGGAAACTTGCCGATATCGGCAAGTTTTTTCCATCTTCGCGACACGTTTTCACTGATTTTCTTGCCGATACCAACATGAAATTTATATCAATCAAAGAATGGTTCAATGTTGGCGACTACAAAATGTTACCCAACGAAGTCGGCGAAAACGACACCACCGCACCCGAAAATGTACACCGCGAACTGGCTGCTCTTCTCAAAGAATACAACGCCAAAAAAAGCCCTACATTAGAGGACATCATCGACTTCCACCAACGCTTTGAATCGATCCACCCATTTCAAGATGGAAACGGGCGCATCGGCCGACTCATTATGTTCAGAGAATGCCTACGACTCGGTTTTGTTCCGTTCATAATTACCGACAATCTGAAAATGTTTTATTACAATGGACTGCAAAATTGGCCTAACACGAAAGGCTATCTTTTAGACACCTGCCTTACAGCCCAAGACTACACAAAAGCTCTTCTTGATAAATTCAGAATCAAATACAAGAGTTAAAAACCAAATTGCACAGCTCAATTTTAATGTATAACTTTGCAACCGAATATTATATAACGAAAACTATGGATCGTAAAGTCAGAGTAAGATTTGCTCCGTCGCCCACTGGCCCTCTTCATATTGGTGGTGTTCGCACCGCGCTCTACAACTATCTTTTTGCACGTCGCAACGGCGGCGACATGATTCTCCGCATCGAAGACACAGACTCTCAGCGCTTTGTCCCCGGAGCCGAAGAATACATCAACGAATCTCTCGCCTGGCTCGGCATAAAGATTGACGAAGGTGTTCGCGAAGGCGGCAACTACGGTCCTTACAAGCAGAGTGAACGTCGCGACATTTACCGCCAGCACGTAAAAATGCTCCTCGACCGTGGCAAGGCATACATCGCATTCGACACCCCCGAAGAGCTCGAAGCCGCTCGTGCTGCAACACCAAATTTCCAGTACGACGCATCAACTCGCATGGCTATGCGCAACTCGCTCTCAATGCCCGCCGACGAAGTCAAAGCTCTGATCGACGGTGGTGCTAAATACGTCGTACGATTCATGATCGAACCCGGACGCGACGTCACTGTCGACGACATGCTCCGTGGCAAAGTCACCATCAACTCTCGCGTACTCGACGACAAAGTTCTATATAAGAGCGCCGACGACTTACCCACCTACCACCTGGCAAACATCGTCGACGACCACCTCATGGAAGTCACCCACGTCATCCGTGGCGAAGAATGGCTCCCATCTGCACCTCTCCACGTGCTCCTCTACGAAGCATTCGGTTGGGACGACACTATGCCCCGATTTGTCCACCTCCCCCTCCTCCTCAAGCCCGACGGTAAAGGCAAGCTCAGCAAGCGCGACGGCGACCGACTCGGATTCCCCGTATTCCCTCTCGAATGGCACGATCCAAAGAGCGACGCCATCTCTTCAGGCTACCGCGAATCTGGCTATCTGCCACAAGCCGTTGTCAACTTCCTCGCACTTCTCGGATGGAACCCCGGCGACGACACCGAAATCATGTCGATGGACGAACTCATCGAACGCTTCTCTTTCGACCACTGCTCACGCTCAGGTGCCAAATTCGACTACGAAAAAGGAAAATGGTTCAACCATAAATACCTACAGGAAATTGCCGACTCCGAACTCGCTCAGATGTTCAAACCCGTGCTGAAAGCCAACGGTGTCGACCCTGAAGCATTCGACGACTGCTACATTGCCCGCGTCGTTAGCCTCGTTAAGAGTCGCGTCAACTTCGTCAGCGACCTCTGGGAACAGAGCCGCTTCTTCTTCGTTGAGCCGCAGACCTACGACCCCAAAGCTGTCAAAAAGCGTTGGAACGACCAAATGCCCGGCATTCTCACTGAGCTGACCTCTGTTCTCGAAAGCCTCGACGACTTCTCAAGTGCTGCCGCCGAACAGCCCGTGCTCGACTGGATTGCCTCCAAGGGCTACCACTTAGGCAACGTAATGAACGCCTTCCGACTCACCGTCGTCGGTGAATGCAAAGGTCCCCACATGTTCGACATCACCGAGCTCCTCGGATGCGCCGAAACAGTACGTCGCATCAAACTCGGCATTGAGAGAATCAAGCCCGAAGCATAATCTGGATGAATCCTCTCTACAACTTAGGCATAAAAGCCTACCGCATCGGAGCCCGCATCGCCATGAGCCGCAACGTCAAGGCTCAAAAGATGATTCTCGGGCAGCAAAACTCATTCCCCGCTCTTGAAGCCGCCATACAGCCCGGTCAAAAGTGGGTATGGGTTCATGCAGCCTCGCTCGGCGAGTTCGAGCAAGGACGACCGATGATCGAGAAGCTACGTCGCGAACGCCCGGGACTGAAGATTCTTCTCAGCTTCTTCTCACCCTCTGGCTACGAAGTCCGCAAAAACTACCCCGACGCCGACTTGGTGGTATATCTCCCATTCGACACGCCCGACAACGCACGTCGTTGGGTTGAGATTGTCAAACCCGTTGCCGCCATATTCGTAAAATACGAATTTTGGGGCAATTACATGCAATCGCTCCACCGCGCCAAAATTCCGGTCTACCTGATTTCCGCTATTTTCCGCGACTCACAGATTTTCTTCAAACCGTGGGGTGGAACATTCCGAAAGATTCTACGCTACTACACCCACCTGTTTGTTCAGGACAGCGCCTCAGCTGAGCGACTGGCGCGTATCGGTGTTACAAACGTAACCGTTGCCGGCGACACTCGTTTCGACCGAGTCACCGACATCATGCGCACAGCCCACGACATCGACGGCATGAATACATTCGTCGCCGACGCTCCGATGGTATTCGTTGCCGGCAGTAGCTGGCAGCCCGATGAAGAACTCTTCATCCCATGGCTAAAAGCCAATCCGCAAGTCAAATCCATCATTGCGCCCCACGAATTCAACGACGACCGCATTGCCTCCCTTCGTGATCAGCTCGGTGAAGGCACCGTACTAATGTCCGAAATCAAAGCCGACCCGACTAAAGCGGCCTCGGCACGCCACATCATTGTCAACTGCTTCGGACTCCTTTCAAGCCTCTACCGCTACGGCCACGTCGCATACATCGGTGGTGGATTCGGAACAGGCATCCACAACATCAACGAAGCCGCCGTCTACGGCATTCCTGTTCTCTTCGGACCCAACCACAGGAAGTTCAAAGAAGCCGGCGACATGATTGAATGCCACGGCGGAGCCGAAATCACTGATTCTGCGTCAATTAACGCAGTTCTCGACCGCTTCCTCACCAACGCCGACCACCGTCGCGAGTGTGGCAAAGCTGCAGCCGACTACATCAGCCGAAACATCGGAGCCACCGACAAAATCTTCAAGATTATCTTCTGATATCCCCCTCTATTACTGCTTTTTAGCTCGTAGCCACGACGGAATCACAAAGATTCCGGCTGCGAGATACACGTAATAGGTCACTATTCGCCAAAACACGGCGATTACAAGCGTCATCGACACATCCCCAACAAGATCGCCATAGTAAGTCGCAAAAAGCCACTCACTCAGGCCGCTACCACCGGGAGTCGGACTGACCGTCAGCAACGTCCACACTATAAATTGGCGAGCAAAAACCACCGCCTGAGGGGCTGACGAGGCAAATCCATAAAACAGTGCACTGACCACAAGATAGCGACAAACCCACGTCATCACCGTTGCTCCGCCAGCCTCAAGCCACCACGCAACAGGACGTTGGCGTATATCGCGACCCGCCTCCACCATCGACTCGCGCAGCGACTCTGCTTTCGCGCGCCAGCGTCTCATCAACCGTCCGGAGGTCAACCAGATAAGCACTCTCCCTACAGCTCCGGGCGACACGAATATTCCTACGAACAGCAGAAGTGTCACCACGCAGATACCGCCATACACTATCCAAAAGGCCGTCCGTATTCCCGCGCCGGGCGTTCCGGGAGCAAATCCGAATATCTCCGAACCGGGCACAAACAGAAAAAGCAACGGACATGCCACAACATAAAACAATTCATCCAGAAACAGCGTCCCCATCGTCAGCGTCGCGCCACGACCGAATGGGATACCCTCACGCTTCATAAACACCATACTCATCGCGCTGCCGCCTACCGACGTTGGTGTCACAGCCGAGGTAAATTCACACAGCATCGTCACCCTCAGTGCTTGTATATTCGATAGTTTACGGTCTGTCAGCACACGGAAGCGCCACGCCAATCCAAACTCTCGACCGGCCATAGCCACCCACGCAAGAATTATACCGACCACAGCATTCGTACTCCACCGTATCTGGCCGAACACATCTGCGTCAAACTCGCGTCCGAAAAGCCACACTACCACTCCGAGGCCTATCACCACGGGCACTATGATTCGTATAGCCACACGGTTCATCATCGTTACTACTCGCTTACTCTTAATTCCGGCCTATTCTCCGGCCTCTTACCCGACAAGTCGAGCATCACTATCTCATTCCCCTCCTCGCGATTCACTTCTTGGTCGCGTTTTCCGGGGTTCACTATTATCGGCATTCCGCGCCGTGCATACTTCACAAGCTCAAGAATGCTCGAATTTGCCAGTCTTATACATCCATGACTGGCGCGCGTACCTATCGACCCGGGCGCATTGGTGCCATGAATACCTATCATCGGAGCTATACGGATAAACCGTGTCCCATACACACCCTTTGTCGGCGACGTATACCCATCATCATCCGTATACTTCCAATCCGTCGAGTCAAACACTCCCTCAGCCGTAAAATACCCCTCCGGAGTTCTATTGTCTCGTTTCGCACGCTTATGTCCGAACTTTCGTGAGCAGGCTATCCCAAACGTATTCAAGGCTCGGCCATAGCGGTCATAAAGCGTCAGCTTCATCCTCCCCTTGTCCACTATCACGAAATAGTCTGTTTCGCTCGACAGCAACTTTTCAATATACGTCAGACTCTGCGATGCAATCTCCGGTAGCACGCCTTCGCTATACTTATCCCACTCACCGGAATTTTCCATATATTCCACAGCCTCATCGGCCGAATCGAAGTCCACCTTTGCCGCCGCCTTTTGATGGGCAACTCCCCCACCACTCTGCTCTTCCACAAATTTCGATATGGCTGCCGAGTCCACTATCTCTTCAAGTGTCGGTGCCACATAGACGGCCACCGTATCTATATCGCCAACGACCTCAGCCTGCGAAGACGTCGTCAGATACTGGCACGACGATACCATCCACAACAAATTCAATATTATAAGTCGAATGACAATGAGCATTTTCGAGACTTAAATAAAAAATTACAAATCTTAACGAATTGCAAAGATACGCCTATTTCATTAACTACAGAGTGGCTCACAACATTATTTTTTTCGCATCATCTCAGAAATCGAGGAGCGAGGATAAACACACCGAGCGAAATTCCGAAATTCCACCGTCCGGCTGCCGTATCCGTATAGCGGGCATACGCACTCACCGATGCAAACGGCAAGGTTGCCACTGCTGCCACCTCTCCCGACATATACGGACGCATCAGCCACGACCCATAGCACGCGCCGCCATCCGCACGCTCCTCTATTCGCCTTATCGGCATAAACGCGCTCACCGTACCGCGCACCTGCATTATGTCATTCATCTTCACAACCGGCACTGCCGACAGCGCGGCAAAGTTATAGGCTCTCAAATCGGGGTCAAACACCGCACGCCACGACGGCGTCGAATAAAAAGCCTGAGCTGCCACTATCGAAGCATAGTAAGTCGACAGCAGTGAGCGGGTCGACAACAGCACATCACTCTCAAGGCCGAATGAAAAATGTCGCGAAGCCGACCAGAAGTTTCGGCTTTGTAGCTCGACCTGCCCGAATGATCGATTCCTATGCTCGGCCGCCACACCATCCACTGCCGAAGTATAAACATGCCTGCCCGTCACTCCAATCACCTTCGCTTTATAATACGAACCCGCAGTCGGATAAATTGGCATATCGAGCGTACTCGACACCAACTCGCCATACACTTGCAGCAGATTCTGCATCGAGCGATCGCGACGACCGACATTTAACTCCGAGCGGATATCTGTATAGTAATTATCCAGCAGATGACCCGCACCGACACCGACCGACAATTTTCCGCGCCTGCCGAGTGCCGCGCCATACTCTATTCTTCCGAACACCTCCGACGACTGCACAAATGCCGGTTGGTCATCGCGCATAAACAAACGGTCATCCTCATAAAATTTCTCGCGCGAGCCCACTATCTGAATCCCTATCGACGACGGATGTCCTGCCGCCACAGATATCCTGCTGTTCAATTCTCCGGCAAGATAGCTCTGACCCACCCACGCTTTCACTCCCGTATTGAGCGACCGATAGCTGAACGTCCTGTATGCTGCCGAAAAATATAGCATACTCGACGTCGATGTCGATATATATCCGCCCAGACCCACCTCATAGTTATCCTTCACCGTTGCTTTAAGGTCTAAGCTAAACAGACCTGTCGAATCATTATACTCGGCCGATGGCTCCAGATTTTGAAGCTTTCCGGGCGTTATCACACGATAATACGCCTTTCTCACATCGTCTATATTCAGCGTATCGCTCTTGCCGCTCTGACGAAACATCGACGTCATAAATTCATTCTGAGCCTCACTCCCTCCGGTCACTCTCACCGAATCAAAATTCAGAGCAGGAGTCTGCGACTTAAACACCGCCCTGCGAAGCTCGCGCGCCTCAGGCGATATCCTGACATACACTCGCGCCTTTATCGAGTCCATCATACCAATCGCATAGTCATATCCTATCTTATATATCGCCCGGGCTTGGTCAAAATCCATCAGTCCGTACTTATCCAACTTTATTCGCAATCCTATCCCCTCATCCGCAGGCATGGCATGACTGCTATGCTGAATTATCAAATCCTCCAGCTGGTCTATTATGTCATTCGACGACGGCTTGTCGGCGGCCGACACATCCACGCCTATCATTATCGTCGGAGCAAAATCCTTACGCATCGTAGCCACAGGATAATTCTCATAGATTCCCCCGTCATACAGCAATGCCCCGTCGCGCTCTATCGGATGAAACACTATCGGAAAATTCATCGACGCTCTTATCGCATCTCCGAGCGAACCCGACGAACACACCACCTTACGCTTATGCGTCACATCCGACACTATACAGCGAAAAGGCACAAACAATTTGTCGAAATCTCCGCCACACTGTGCCGTATAGGGCGAAAACAATTCCAATACGCCAAAATTCATCGGTAGCGGACTGATTATGCTCTTAGGCAATATCGACGACCCGGTTCCCGACGAATTCGTCGAGTCCCTGTCCCCCACATTCAGCGTCATCAGCGCCGGCGTGGTTTCCTTGCGGTCAAAATAATACGTCAACTTCGGATCTATCTGACCCGTCGACCAATACGCAAACTCGCGCGAACCGATTAGAGCCATCATCTCCTCTGTCGTATAGCCCGACGCATATAGTCCGCCGACTATCGCGCCCATCGACGTGCCCGTTATGTAATCTATCGGAATATCATTATCCTCCAAAGCCCTGATTACCCCTATATGAGCTATTCCCTTTGCACCACCGCCGCTAAGCACCAATCCCACCGACTGAGGCTTTTCTGCAAATACCATCGACGGCATCAATACCGCCATTACCCACGTTACCACACTCATCAATCTCATTCTTCTCATCTCTATCACACTGACAATTAGTAATCCTACATTTATTTTCCGACTGCAAAGATACAACAATCTCAGACGCTCCGATGGCTTTTTTGTCACTATCTTCTCAAACAAATAAAAAGTTATAATATGTCATCAAAATCATAGATATCAGCTACAGATTTATTACTTTTGCACTCTGCAAACTTTCAATTTCAAACAGCAAAACCACAAAAACTACATCAATATGTCACGTCAACAATTCGACGCCCTCGACTGCAAGATTCTGCGTATGCTCTCCGAAAACGCACGAAAACCATTCCTCGAAATCGCACGCGAGTGCAATGTTTCGGGTGCCGCCGTACACCAACGCATCCAAAAGCTGACCGCCACTGGTGTTATCAAAGGCTTCGAATCTCTAATCGACCCTTCTTCTGTTGGCTACGAAACTTGCGCCTACATCGGATGTCTGCTCCCGCCTTCAGTCGACGTTGATTCTATGGTCACCGAACTTCGCACAGTTCCGGAAGTCGTTGAATGCCACTATACTACCGGCAAATACGACCTCTTCGTCAAAGTTTATGCGCGAAACAACGACCATCTCCTCAACCTCATAACCACTCAGCTTCAGCGCATTATACCCGGACGCACTGAAACTCTTATCTCCTTCCGCGAAGAATTTAAACGTCAGGCGCCAATCGACAATACGAACCTCAAATAATCCTCACTCCGACATGACCGAACAAGACCCGCTTATCGACCAAATACTGCTCGAAGCTCTCAGCTGGGCGCGAGAAGCCGGTGCCGTACAAATGCGACACTTCCGACAGCCTCACCTCGACATCCACTCCAAATACGGCGACAGCGACATCGTCACTGCTGCCGACAAAGCTGCCGAAAAGATTCTCATCGACAATATCCGACGCGCACACCCCGACCATTCCATATTATCCGAAGAATCAGGCGAATCCGATGGTTCCGCCCCCTGGCGATGGGTCATCGACCCTCTCGACGGCACTACCAACTTTGCCGAAGGACTTCCAATGTTCGCCGTTTCCATTGGCATCGAACACAACGGTCAGACTATCATTGCAGTAGTCTACGCGCCCTACCTCGACGAGCTCTTCCACGCCGTTCGCGGACAAGGAGCTTTCCTCAACGGCAAGCCCATCAAAACCCGACCAAACCAACTCCTCTCCCGCGCCGTTATTGCCACCGGATTCCCCGTCGACAAAGACACTAATCCCGACAACAACATCGACAACCTCACAGCCGTACTGCCTAATGTTCGTGGCATTCGCCGCCTCGGTTCGGCGGCCATTGATCTTTGCTACGTTGCTGCCGGCTACCTCGACGCCTACTGGGAGCTTAATCTTCACCTTTGGGACATTGCCGCAGGGCTACTCATCCTTCAGGAAGCAGGCGGACTAAGCACCCACTTCCGTTCCGACCGTGGACTCTCCATCTGCGCCGCATCACCGGCCATCTTTCCCCAGCTCCTCCCCCTCCTCCATACCTCCCCAAACAACCAATCTTCAAAATAAACCTAACAATGGAACACAAACTGCATTTCGAAACTCTTCAGCTACACGTCGGACAGGAAAACCCCGATCCAGCCACCGATGCGCGTGCCGTACCTATCTATCAGACAACATCATACGTATTTCGCGACTCCGCCCATGCCGCCGACCGATTCGCTCTCCGCGACCCGGGCAATATCTACGGTCGTCTCACCAACCCCACGCAAGACGTCCTTGAACGACGCATTGCCGCCCTCGAAGGTGGTGCCGCCGCTCTCGCAGTCGCTTCAGGAGCTGCTGCCGTAACATATGCCATCATGAATATCGCCCGTCAAGGCGACCACATCGTGGCAGCAAACAACATTTACGGCGGTTCTTACAACCTCCTCGACCACACGCTCAAAGACTACGGCGTAGAAACCACTTTTGTCGACCCGTCACAAATGACAAACTTTGAGCAGGCTATTCGACCGAATACCAAAGCCATTTTCGTTGAAACCCTCGGCAATCCCAACTCCAACGTCACCGACATACGAGCCATTGCCGACATAGCTCATTCTCATGGACTTCCGCTGATTATCGACAACACCTTCGCCACCCCATTCCTCATCCGACCCATCGAGCACGGTGCGGATATTGTCGTCCACTCAGCAACAAAATTCCTCGGCGGACACGGCACATCACTTGCCGGCATCATCGTCGACTCTGGCAAATTTGACTGGAAAGCACAAGCTGGGCGCTTCCCGACCATAGCACAGCCCGACCCATCATACCACGGCACTATCTTTGCCGATGCCGCTCCTGATGCACCGTTTGTCACTCGCATTCGCGCCGTCATTCTTCGCGACACAGGTGCTGCCATCAGCCCATTCAACGCCTTCATAATCCTGCAAGGCGTCGAAACCCTCTCTCTCCGCGTTGAGCGACACGTCGAAAACGCCGTAAAGATTGCTGCTTTCCTCGACTCTCATCCGAAAGTCAAAACCGTCAACCACCCCTCTCTGCCGCAACACCCCGACCACGAACTATACCGCCACTACTACCCCAACGGCGGTGGCTCAATATTCACCATCGAGCTTAAAGGCGGACAAGAAGCGGCCCACCGGTTCATCGACTCCCTGCAAATCTTCTCTCTGCTCGCCAACGTCGCCGACGTAAAGAGCCTCGTCATACACCCTGCCACAACCACTCATTCGCAACTTACCGACAGCGAAAAAGAAGAGCAGAGCATATTCCCTGGCACAGTCCGACTATCAATCGGCACCGAACACGTCGACGACCTCATTGCCGATCTTAGCCAAGCTCTCGAAAACGCTTGACTTAACCAATAATTCTCCCCTCCATTTTTTAGACATATCTCCAATTATTCGCTAACTTTGCAGTGTGGGGCTTCTACGCCGTCCACACTGCATTTTTATTATCAACAGTCATAACAACTTCACCGATATGCGCATCTTCTGTCAACGTTTTTTCAGTCTGCTGCTCATAAGCATCGCGGTCATCACAGCTGCGGCACAGCATCACACGACTCTTCATCGCCACACAGTTCCTGCTCCCGACGTCGACACCATCAGTTGGTACGATACGATTCCGCATATCGACACTATTTCTCATCCCAAGAACTATGAGTTGCTTATCGACCGTCCCGATTTCGACTCGATTATAAGCAAGCACTACTTCCGACATACCGTCAACTACGTAATGCTCACAACTCCCATTATATTCGACACTTATCAATTTCTCCCCCCCGTCACCATCGAAAACCCCGAACACGACCCCAACTTCCCCGGAGTATTCGACTGGATTGACTCATACAACTCCAGCGAAAACATACTTCGCCACGCCCTTCAGAACTACGTCGTCCAAAACCCCGGACAAGTAAAATACAACATCGCTTGGTTGCCAAAACGACCCGAACTCTACCGTGCTTTTGTCGACCCAAAGACCGAGCAGATTAAATTCGAAAAAACAAAAGTCGAAAACCGACCCGAAGGGCCTGAAGCCGACCGCAAAAAGTGGCTCAAACGCTTCAACGCTTCTCTACAATTCTCACAAGCCTACGTATCGCCAAACTGGTATCAAGGTGGCGACAAGAACCTAAACGTCATTGGGCAAATACTTTGGGGAATCCGACTCAACACCCGATTCTACCCCGACTACCTCTTCGAAACCACGGCTCAATACAAGGTCGGCATCAACAGCACTCCCGACGATGCAGTGCGCTCCTACAACATCAGCGAAGACCTGTTCCAATTCAACCTCACCGCCGGTTTCAAAGCATACCGCAAATGGTACTACTCAGCCAACGTCACTTTCAAGACGCAGATTTTCAATTCATACCCAAACAACTCCCACGACATCCGCTCTTCATTCCTTTCTCCCGGCGAACTCAACGTCGGTCTCGGTATGACCTACAATACCCACAACAAGCCCGGAACTCTCACACTCAACATGTCCATCTCGCCCCTCTCTTGGAACGTCAAGTCATGTATCAACAATAAAATCAGCGAAACCAACTACGGCATCGACCCGGGTCGAAACCTCACCAACAAGGTCGGTTCCAACCTCGAATGCAACCTCCGTTGGAAACTCGCATACAACATCACATACTCCTCTCGCGTATTCGGATTTACCGACTACAACTACGCCTACGCCGACTGGGAAAATACAATCAACTTCAACATCAACCGCTACCTCTCCACCATGTTCTACTTCCACATGCGCTACGACACCACCACCCAGCGCGAACCCGGATCCACATGGCACAAGCTACAATGTAAAGAAATTCTCAGCTTCGGATTCAACTACACATTCAGCACCGACTGATTATGACACTACGCTCTCTTCTCCTACTTCTGACGGCCGCCGGAATCAACGCGGCCGCTCTTGCATTCGACACCGACGAATTTCGCCGACAGCTCGACACTCGTGGTGCTGAACGCATCGAAGGCATTTGGCAATTTACCGACAACGGTGCCACAATCGCCATCAGCCGCACCGACCACTCCTCATCCCCGCGCTCCGACCGACATCGCACTTACAGCGTCACCCTCATATCCTCTCCCATACGCACCATTCGTCCGGGAACATCTCTTGGCGTCATCACACCGACAGCCGACCCCGACCAATTCGAAGCACAGCTGTTTACCTACAACAATGGCTCCATCCTCTCCTCCCCCAAAAATTTCTCCCTCTCCCTCGACGACCCTGCCGGACGCATCACATTCCGACAACACAAAAGTCGCTACGCAATCAATCTCTGGCACTTCGTCCCCTACCTCTGGCGCTACTCAATACGCCAAAACAAAAAATCCGCCTCCCCATCAGGATGCATCCGACTCTACCCATCCCCGGCAATCCCGGCCGAGCCTCGCTACCTATGACAATTCGACCCCTCTACATATTAGCACTGCTCATCGCGACGGTCATCAACACCGCCGCCCCGCAATCACGCCGTCAAACCACTCGACGCCATCTGCTTATAGAGCAGCGCACAACAAATCCCTCCCCCCTCGACACAATCGTCCCCGCCGACACCGCCATTCGCATCAGCGGATTTGAAAAACCTCTACGCTCCTCACGCGAATCGGCATTCTTCACAAACACCACCGACCTACACATCCGAGCCATCATACTGACTCTCACTTACACCGACATCGCAGGTCGCACTCTCCACCTCCTCCACACACGCATCGACACAGATCTTCCCCCCCTCTCCACCCGACAATACGACTGGCGCTCATGGGATCGCCAACAAGCTTTCCACTACCGCCTATCCGCCAAACCGCGTCGGGCACAAGGCACTCCCTTCGACGTTAAATGTTCCGTTGACTCAATCATTACATATGCCACATCCCGTTGACCACATAATCGAGCGAATACAAATTTCGCCTGAGCTTGAGCAATCCATCCGCGACCTGATGATTGAACGCCGCTACAACCGAGGTGACACAATCTCACGTCGCCTCGACATGCGCAACTACACATTCTACATTCAGCACGGAGCCGCGCGCGTCTACTACATTGCTGGCGGACGAGAGCACACATTCTCATTCGCCATCGACGACCAATTCGTTTCGCTGGCCAACCGTCTGCTCAACACCCCCGACAGCGTCATGGTCATCGAATTTCTCGAACCGACCACCGTACTCTTCATCCCGCACGCTCAAATGCACGCCACGATGGAAGAATTCCGCAGCTCCCACAACGAAGAAATGTCGCTATTCGTAATCACCGCTCTGCTCGAACATCAGAAAATTCTCGAAGAACGACTGATTATGCTACAGACAGCCAACGCCGTCAAGCGATTTGAATGGTTCCAACGACGATATCCGCGCATCCTTGAGCGAGCCACGATCACGCAAATAGCCTCATTCCTCGGCGTCACAAAAGAAACTCTCTACCGCATCCGTTCCGGAAAATACATCAAGAAATAATCCTTACTCATGGCAGTTAAACAAGGCAACCTACATCTTTTAGCAACAGGCAAAATCAGCCGACTACTTTGGGACTACAGCATTCCGGCCGTTGTCGGCATGCTCGTCATGTCGCTATACAACGTCATCGACCGCATATTCATCGGACAGGGCGTCGGCACCGAAGCCATAGCAGGCCTCGCCATCACATTCCCGGTCATGAACGTCGCGTCAGCTCTCGGCGTGCTAATCGGAGCAGGCGCATCAGCTCGCGTTTCAATATACCTCGGAGCCAACAACAAGCGCGGAGCCGACCTCGTTCTCGGCAACGCCCTCTCCGTCACCGTCGCCATAGCAGCCGTCTACATCAGCTGCTTCTACTTTTGGCTCGACGACATCCTGCGTGCATTCGGTGCAAGTGCCGTCTCACTCCCTTACGCACGCGACTTCATGCTCCACATCCTCCCGGGCATGTTCATCATGAACATCGCCTTCAGCTTCAACAACATAATGCGAGCTTCCGGCTACCCCATCAAAGCCATGTACAGCATGTTCATAAGCGCCGGAGTCAACCTGATACTCGCACCGACATTCATATTCGCTCTCGACATGGGCATCAAAGGTGCTGCCATCGCCACCGACATCGCAATGAGCGTATTTGCACTAATCGTCATGTGGCACTTCACGCGCCCATCAAGCGCACTCCACTTCAAGCGAGGCACCTTCCGTCCAAACACCGCCACAATCATTAGCATCATTAGCATCGGTGCGGCTCCGTCTATCGTCAACCTCGCCAGCAGCGCAATCAACGTCATAATCAACAAATCGCTATACTTCTACGGAGGCGACAACGCCGTAGCTGCCGCAGGCATATTCACCACCTACGGTTCTCTACTCACCATGATTGTCGTCGGCATATGTCAAGGACTGCAACCCATTATCGGCTACAACTACGGTGCCGGACGGCTCGACCGACTCAAACGCGCCTACTGGCTTGCCGTTGCATGGGGCACAGCCGTCGTATCTGTCGGAGCAATCGGCGGACTCACCGCCGCGCCATGGATTGCACGAGCATTCACCATCGATCAAACGCTCATCGACGTCACCTCACGAGCATTCCACCTCGCCTTCTGGGCTTTCTGGGTCGTCGGATTCCAAATCGTTTCCACTACATTCTTCCAAAGCATCGGAAAAGCAGGAAAATCAATATTCCTCAGCCTTGCTCGCCAAGTCATATTCCTTATTCCTCTACTCCTCATACTCCCATCACGCATGGGACTCGACGGCGTATGGACATCATTCCCTTTCAGCGACTTGCTCGCCACTGCCGCCACTGCCATTATGATATTTTGGCAATTCCGACAGATTAAACGCGAAAACTCGACTCACACCTCATAACAATTTCATCGACAGATTTCACGCAAAACTGAAATTTTGTCAATAATTTGCATATCGGTTTTTTTTGCATTATATTCGCAAATACATACTGATACCATCTGAAACAACAAAAACATTCCGACAATATGAGTTATCTGAAGTTTGATAAAAACCTAATGATAAACCTTGAGCAGTCATTACCAAAAGAGATGCTTAGGACAAACCAGTCGGGTGCCTATCATTGCACCACAGTGGTCGACTGCAACACCCGAAAGCAGCACGGCCTGCTCGTGATACCGATGCCCGAAATGAACAACACTAACCACGTGTTGCTATCTTCACTCGATGCCACCGTCATTCAGCATGGAGCGCAATTCAACCTCGGGCTACACCGCTACCAGGGAGGTGTATATTCTCCCAATGGCCACAAATATATCCGCGAGTTCGACTGCGAAAACCTTCCGCGCACCACATATCGCGTCGGAGGTGTCATCCTCACAAAGGACAAAATTTTCATCTCCAACGAAAACCGTATCCTCATCCGATACACACTCGTTGAAGCTCACTCGCCAACCACTCTCCGCTTCCGCCCCGTTCTTGCATTCCGCGAAGCAAACCAGCTCTGCATTGCAAACAACGCAATACGCACCGAATGCCCTCAAGTCAACAACGGCATCAGCTGTTGCCTCTACGAAGGCTACCCCAACCTCTACATGCAGTTCAACCACAAACCACAATGGGTCTACGAACCCAACTGGTACAAAGGCTTCGAATACCTCAAAGACCTTGAACGTGGCGTTCCATACTGCGAAGACCTTTGGGTTCCCGGTTACTTTGAAATACCTATCAAAAAAGGCGAAAGCATCATATTCTCCGCCGGCACATCAGAAATAGCGCCCTCAAAACTCGCCAAACTCTACGAAAACGAAATGGCGAAACGCACCTGCCGAACAAGTTTCTTCAACTGCTTGAAAAACTCCGTAAAGCAATGCTACATGAAAGAAGGCAACGACATGTACCTCATCTCAGGCTACCCCTGGGGTAAGTTACTTGCGCGAAACACCTTCATGTCACTCCCGGGAGCTACCATTGCCATCGGCCACCGCGAAGACTACGAAAAGATTATGGCCACCGGATGGAAAGCCCTCCATACCTACTTGGAAAACGGCACCATCTCCGACCGCATACAAGGCATCGACCTTCCCGACATTCCCCTATGGGTCATCTGGGCAGTTCAGCAATACGCAAAAGCCTACGGCAACGACGACGCGCGCAAGCTATACATGCCGATGGTTAAATACATCATCGACCACATCCTTGCCGACAAAGCCGAAAACCTCTACATACAGCCCGACGGCATGGTCACCACCGACGGCACAAAAGTTCCGGTTTCGTGGATGAACGCATCTAAGGACGGTCGTCCTCTGATTGTACGCACAGGCCACCTCGTAGAGTTCAACGCCCTTTGGTACAACGCTCTCGTCTTCGGAACACGACTCGCCGAAGGACTTCCCGAATACGCCGCCGACGTCGAAAAGTGGCAAGCAACTGCCGAAAAAATCAAACCGGCATTCATCGACATGTTCCTCAACGACTACGGCTACCTCTACGACACCGTCAACGGGCAATTCGCCGACCCATCTGTGCGACCCAACATGGCTATCGCCATCGGCCTCGACTATTCGCCGCTCGACCGTCGTCAGCGCAAAGGCGTACTCGATGTTGTCACTCGCGAACTCCTTACTCCTAAAGGATTGCGCACCCTATCGCCAAAAAGCTACGGATATCGACCCTCATACCTCGGCTCTCCTGAAGAACGCGAACTCGCGCTCCACAACGGACCCGCACGCCCGTGGCTCTTCGGATTCTACGCTGACGCATATCTTCGCGTATTCGGCCACAGTGGCGTAAGCTACCTCGACCGCATGCTCATCGGCTTCGAAGACGAAATGACTCAAGGATGTATCGGCTCCCTCTCCCAGCTCTACGACGGCAACCCGCCTTTCAGCGGACGCGGTTCTATAAGCCACGTTACAAACATGGCCGAAATCCTACGTACACTCACTACTCTGAAAAAATTCAACCTCTAAAAACCTCCGCACTCCATGAAAGCATTAATGTTCGGGTGGGAGTTCCCCCCTCATATCCTCGGCGGACTCGGCACCGCCAGCTACGGCCTCACTAAAGGTATGTGGGAGTGTGGCGACATGGATATTTCGTTTGTAATACCGAAACCGCACGGTGATGAAGACCGCAGCTTTGCGCACATCATCGGTGCATCGCAGGTGCCTATAGCTTGGCGCGACGTCAATCGCGAATACGTCGAACAGCGTATCGGCAATGTGATGTCGCCGGAACTTTACTACAAGCTCCGCGAAAACATCTACGCCGACTTCAACTATATGCACCTCAACGACCTCGGATGTCTCGAATTTTCAGGTCGCTACCCCGACAATCTCATTGAAGAAATCAACAACTACTCGATTTGTGCCGGCGTAATTGCTCGCTCGCTCGACTTCGACATCATTCACTCTCACGACTGGCTGACATATCCGGCAGGCATACACGCCAAGCAAGTCACCGGTAAGCCTCTCGTAATACACGTCCATGCCACCGACTTCGACCGCTCGCGCGGCAACGTTAACCCGACCGTATTTGCTATCGAAAAAGACGGCATGGAACACGCCGACCACATCATGACGGTCAGCAACCTCACTCGCGATACCGTTATTCACAAATACGGCATCGACCCCGCTAAAGTTACTACGGTTCACAACGCCGTCACTCCACTATCCGACGAACTCCTCAACGTACAAGTGCCGCCAAAGAAAGACAAAGTTGTCACATTCTTAGGGCGTATCACCATGCAGAAAGGACCCGAATACTTCGTCGAAGCTGCCGCAAAAGTGCTCAAAAACACCCACAACGTCCGCTTCGTTATGGCTGGTAGTGGCGACATGATGAACAAGATGATACAGCTTGCCGCAGAACGTGGCATCGCCGACCGCTTCCACTTCCCGGGATTCCAAAAAGGAAAACAGGTTTACGAAATGCTGAAAGCAAGCGATGTTTATGTAATGCCTTCCGTATCAGAACCTTTCGGCATTTCTCCACTCGAAGCCATGCAAATGGGATGCCCATCGATTATCTCTAAGCAGAGCGGATGCGCCGAAATCCTCGACAACGTCATAAAGACTGACTACTGGGACATCGACGCTATGGCCGACGCAATTCACGCCATCACTACATACCCCGCACTCTATCAACAGTTGCGACAAGATGGCATCGACGAAGTCAACCGCATCACGTGGGACAAAGCCGGCGCAAAGGTGATCGACATATACAAACGTGTCATCGAAAATCAGAAATAATTCTCCTCTCGCTTAAATCTCAGCCACAGAGGCATTAAATTAACAGCTTTAGCAATTACAGACTATCATGAAAGCAATCTGTTTTTATTTCCAGATACATCAGCCGTTCCGTCTTAAAAGATACCGCTTTTTCGACATCGGCAACGACCATTACTACTACGACGACTTCGCCAACGACGATATCGTGACTCGCATAGCCCAGCGAAGCTACATCCCCGCAGCCGAAACTCTGCTCGGCATGATTGAAAAATACCCCGGATTCCACTGCGCCATCTCTATCACAGGCACAGCTCTCGAACAATTCGAACACTACGTTCCCGAATTTATCGACATCCTCAAAAAGCTCGCTGCAACAGGTCGCGTAGAATTCCTCGCCGAAACATACGCTCATTCACTATCTTCGCTCACCGACCCCGAAGAATTTCAGAGTCAGGTTCGCGCACACGACGACAAGCTCAACGAACTCTTCGGTGTCAAACCGAAAGTATTCCGCAACACCGAGCTCATCTACTGCGACGAAATAGCTCCGCAAATCCTCGAAATGGGCTACAAAGGCGTCATCACAGAAGGGGCTCGACACATCCTCGGATGGAAATCGCCAAACTACGTCTACAGCGCATGCACTGCTCCTAAGCTCAAGATGCTGCTGAAAAACTCGAAACTCAGCGACGACATCGCATTCCGATTCAGCAATCCCGAATGGGACGCATATCCCCTCACAGCCGACAAATACATCGACTGGATTGCTTCTACTCCAAACGAAGAGCAGATCATCAACCTCTTCATGAACCTCGAAACTTTTGGCGAACTTCAACCACGCGAAACCGGTATCTTCCAATTCCTTGAAGCTCTTCCCTACTTCGCCAAAGAACGTGGAATCGAATTTTGGACTCCGTCCGAAGCCATCTCTCGCCTCAAAGCCGTCAGCGAACTATCCATCCTCTACCCCATCAGCTGGGCCGACGAAGCTCGCGACACATCTGCTTGGCTCGGCAACAAGCTCCAGAACGAAGCTTTCAACAAGCTATACTCCGTTGCCGAGCGCGTTCGCCTCAGCGACGACCGCCGTTTGAAGCAAGACTGGAACTACCTTCAGGCTTCCGACCACTTCTTCTACATGTCTACAAAGCACATGGCAGATGGCGACGTACACTCACACTTCAGCCCTTACGACACCCCATTCCAGGCATTCACAAACTACATGAACGTCCTCTCCGACTTCATCGTACGAGTTGAAGAACAGTACCCCCTATCTATCGAAAACGAAGAACTCAACTCACTGCTCACTACAATTCGCAATCAGGCTCTCGAAATCGAAACCCTCAACAAAGAAGTCGCTTCAATGCGTCAGAACGTCGAGCACTACAACGAAGAGCACCTCCTTCGCGAAAAAGCAGCCGAAGAAAAAACCGCCAAAGCCACCAAGAAAGAAACAAAACCGCGAGCCACGCGCAAACCGCGCGCCAAAAAGGCCGACACAGAAAAAGAGAAATAAATCTTTTTTCATACTACGTTATCTGCATCAATCCCGAGCGTCCACTCCCGGCGCAGAGGGATTGATGCTTTATGATTCTACATTATTTATCCCATGAGCCAACTCCCATTGGTAAGCATCGTGATGGTCACCTACAATCAGGAACGACTCATCGAAAAAGCCATCGCAAGCGTCATTCATCAAAAAGGCAACTTCAGCATACAGCTCATCATTGCCAACGACGCATCGACCGACGGCACTCTCACCGTAGCCAAACGATGGCAACAACGCTACCCCGACCTGATAAAAATCATCGACCACCCAACCAACATAGGCTTCCGTGCCAACTACCTCTCAGCCGTACGCGCTGCCACCGGAAAATACCTCTGCATGTGCGACGCCGACGACTATTGGATCGACAAACGCAAGCTCGACCGACAGACTGCATACATGGAAGCTCACCCCGAGTGCGCGCTCACATTCCACCGCGTCGTCAACCTCTACGAACCCTCCCGACGAAAAACCCTCAGCAACGGACATCAGGTCACCGACACCGACATCACTCATCTCAGTCGCGCCAACTACATCACCAACCTGTCGGTCATGTACCGACACGAACTTATCGACCCCGCAACACTCCCCGAATGGCTTGCCAAAGCAGGAGTGCCCGACTACGCCTACCACATGCTCTACGCATCCCACGGCACCATCCACTACTTCTCGCGACCTATGGGACTATACCGCCAGAGCTCAACCGGCGAATGGAGTCTCAACACCCGACGCCACCGACTTGAAATGGCGCTCGACGTACGCCTGCGACTCATCAATCATTTTGGCAAATCCCACCCCTCCTACCCCGGTCTTCGCGAAGCTTCAGCCAATATAATTGCCGCTTTACTGGAAATCACTGACAGAAAGGAAATTAACGCATTTCTCCTCCCCCTCACCAACGACGACGTCGATAGCTTCCTTGCAGCACGCAAATCAGCCGACCCGACTCGGCTTCCTCTCCTCATCCGCGTAGCCAAAGCAGCTTGGGCATACATAACACGCTTACTACCCACGCCATCACCTTGCTAATCAACGCATCACATACAAACGCAGAAAAGCCCTCTACCGCGTCACGCGATAAAGGGCTTTTCCGTATGAGCCACACCAAAGGATGCGATGAAACTCCGAAAGACAGGGTTTGAGTGCTCGCCGGCCTCTGTAATCCGCCTGGGCTTAAAGCCTCCCATTCGGGATGGGGCCCGCCATCAGCCGACTAAGCTTGTCTCGGTATTTCATAAAAATTTGATGAGTTTCCCAATCTACTTTGATGTGGTATTTCTTGGGCTTCTATAAGCTCTCTTGCTTTAGCATCACAACGCAAAGATAGGCCGTGCTGTTCAATTCTCCAAATTTTTTTTCTCACTTTTTCTCTCCCCCGTGTAACTTTTCCTCTACT
>CAYQEN010000033.1:0-20293 GCA_964416545.1 uncultured Bacteroides sp.
ACGGGCTTTTTCATATATGCGCGAGCCTTATCGGTAAGTTTCAGCAATCCGTAATTCTCTATTTCTCTTTCAAGATATCCGGCAATCACAGCCTGACGAGCCACTGCATTGAGTAGCTTCGCATCTGTTCCTTCACAACAACCGAATACTTCCAATTCGTCATGATGATACGACTTGACATCAGTAGTTGCCTTGCCGGTCATCACATCGATTACATGATCAATCTTAAATTTTTCTTTAAGCGACGCTACAGTTTCGAGCATCGCTGATAATTCTTCTTTAGCTTCCACTTTCTTTTTGGGATTTAAGCAATTATCGCAATTCCCACAATTTTCATCTTGAAATTCCTCTCCAAAATAATGGAGTAGTGACTTGCGGCGACAAATACATGACTCTGCATAACTGGCAGTCTCCATCAATAGCTGACGGCCTATTTCTTGTTCGGCCACAGGCTTATTTTGGATAAACTTCTCCATTTTCTGCAAATCCTTTGACGAGTAGTAAGTTATGCATTTTCCCTCCCCCCCATCACGACCGGCTCTACCTGTCTCTTGGTAGTAACCTTCAAGCGACTTGGGTATATCATAGTGTATCACAAACCGCACATCCGGTTTATCAATACCCATTCCAAATGCTATTGTGGCCACAATCACGTCTATCTGTTCCATCAGAAATGCGTCCTGATTGGCAGAGCGCGTTGTGCTATCCATGCCGGCATGATACGGAAGAGCCTTTATGTCATTCACTCTCAATATCTCAGCAAGTTCCTCCACCTTCTTTCGACTCAGACAGTAGATTATTCCCGACTTCCCCTCCATTCCTTTTATAAACTTTATTATGTCCTTATCCACCGACGTTGTTTTCGGTCTGATTTCATAATAAAGATTCTTTCGGTTAAACGACGACTTGAAGAAATTAGCATTCAGCATGCCGAGATTCTTCTGTATGTCGTGTTGCACCTTCGGGGTTGCCGTTGCTGTCAGAGCTATCACAGGACGTTTGCCGATTTCGTTTATCATCGGACGTATCCGGCGATATTCCGGACGGAAATCGTGTCCCCACTCCGATATGCAGTGAGCCTCATCAATAGCATAAAACGAAATCGGCACTGTTTTAAGGAATTCTATATTTTCTTCCTTTGTCAGCGATTCCGGAGCCACATATAGGAGCTTGGTCTTACCCGACACCACATCGGCTTTCACATTATCTACCGCAGCTCTATTGAGCGAGGAATTCAAAAAATGAGCCACCCCATCCTCCTCACTGAAATTACGCATTGCATCTACTTGATTCTTCATCAAGGCGATTAGAGGCGAAATCACAATTGCCACACCCTCCATCATTAGCGATGGCAGCTGATAGCAAAGCGATTTTCCACCTCCCGTTGGCATCAACACAAAAGTATCGTTGCCATCGAGCAAGCTGGTAATTATAGCTTCCTGATTGCCTTTAAATGCATCAAAGCCAAAATGCTTCTTTAGAGCATCTGTAATTTCAGTTCTGTTTATCATGGGAGGACAAGATATGTAGGGCTATACTTTATTGACTTCAAAATTTGCAGCAACAAGCTTTTCAATGGCGTATTCGCGAGTTACCTCAAATTCAGTCTGACCGGTCGACGGTATCTCATACATGGCATCAATCATTATCGACTCCACTATCGAGCGCAATCCGCGCGCCCCGAGTTTATATTCGATTGCCTTATCGACTATCAGATCAAGTGTATCGGGAGCAAATGTCAATTTCACTCCATCCATTTCAAACAGTTTCTCATACTGCTTTACTATAGCATTTTTAGGCTCGGTGAGCACTCTGCGAAGTGCGTCACGATCAAGCGGGTCAAGATGAGTCAATATTGGCAATCGTCCGATAATTTCAGGAATCAGGCCAAACGACTTCAAATCCTGCGGAGCAACATACTGCAAGAAGTTATCTCTATCCACTCCTTTTCTGGGCGAGTTGCTATAACCCACGACGTGCGAATTAAGTCGCTGTGCTATCTTACGCTCTATGCCGTCAAACGCTCCACCGCAAATAAAAAGGATATTTTTTGTATCCACGGCTATCATTCGCTGTTCGGGATGCTTTCGACCTCCTTGCGGTGGCACATTCACTACCGAACCTTCAAGCAACTTCAAGAGTCCCTGCTGAACACCTTCACCGCTCACATCGCGAGTTATCGACGGATTGTCACCCTTACGAGCTATCTTATCTATTTCGTCTATAAACACAATGCCACGTTCCGCCTTTGCCACATCATAGTCAGCAGCTTGGAGCAGACGAGTTAGCAGACTCTCGATATCCTCGCCCACATATCCGGCTTCGGTAAGTACAGTTGCATCAACAATTGTAAACGGCACATCAAGCAGACGCGCAATCGTTTTTGCAAGCAATGTTTTTCCGGTTCCAGTCGGACCAACAATTATGATATTGCTTTTTTCAATATCTACCTCTTCGTCCTGCGCCTGCATTAATCGCTTATAGTGATTATATACCGCCACCGACAGATATTTTTTTGCAGCATCTTGACCTATTACATAGCTATCAAGAAACTCACAGATTTCTTTCGGTTTCGGAACTGCATCAAGAGATACCGCACCAACATTTTCATCTTGTCCGGCGGGTAGTTCTCCCTTATACTCCTTCACCGCTTCTTCTATCTGTTTCACGCATTCTGTGCAGATATAAACACCGGGAGCCACAGCACTCGGCACAAGTAGCTCACCGGGTGCTGGAGGCATTCCACAAAATGCACATTTTACGTCTTCTTCCGAAGATTTTTTCTTTGCCATACGTCTATTAGTGTTTGGCCTTTATCAGGACATCATCAATCATTCCATACTGCTTAGCCTCTTCAGCTATCATCCAGTAGTCGCGATCCGAATCGCGCTCAACCTTTTCAAACGGCACACCGGAATGATCAGATATAATCGTATAAAGTTCTTTCTTGAGCTTTTGGATTTCACGAGCAGTAATTTCGATGTCCGATGCCTGACCCTGCGCACCACCCATTGGCTGATGAATCATTACTCGCGAATGACGCAGAGCAAAGCGCTTACCTTTCGTACCTGCTACAAGAAGCACAGCAGCCATCGAGGCAGCCATACCCGTACATATAGTCACCACATCACTCGATATATACTGCATAGTATCATATATACCCAGACCAGCATATACTGAGCCACCGGGCGAATTGATATAAAGATTCACATCCTTACCAGGATCGGTCGAATCAAGATACAGAAGCTGAGCTTGGATTACATTAGCGGTATAGTCATTAACATCTGTTCCGAGGAATATCACACGATCCATCATCAGACGCGAAAACACATCCATCTGTGCTACATTAAGCTGACGCTCCTCTATAATAGTGGGCGAAATATAACTGGCGTTAATCGACGAAGTATACTGGTCAAGAGCAAGTGAGTTCATGCCCAGATGCTTCACCGCATAGTTTCTGAAATCGTTATTCATAATTAGTTTTATATCTTTTCTATTCTTAATTCAAAATTAATAAAAATATACTATTCCGCAAAATATAGACAATGGTTAAAACCACACATTTCCCGACTCCGATGTCATCTCAAATTCCACCGTCGCACCGCGCTCAATCATACCATGTTCTATATAACTTTTCGTCCACTGCACACCATCAACAGTCACGCTTTTTACATACTTCTTTTCTGTAGAGACTCCCGGCGCAACAACAGTGAAGTATTTTCCATCCCCCACCTTCACACGCACTTTCTCAAACATTGGTGTACCGATTTCATACCTGCCGGATACGGGATCCACGGGATAGAAACCCATCGCACTCATTACATACCATGCCGACATCTGCCCACAATCTTCATTACCACACAGCCCGGCAGGCTCATTGCGATATAACTCATTACAAACCTTCGTCACATATTCTGCCGTTTTCCACGGCTGCTTGACTTTATTGTACAAATATATCACATGATGACTCGGCTCATTTCCGTGAGCATACTGTCCAATCATCCCCGTACTGAATATCGGCAACGAAGCATCCGACTTTCCTGAATACGTCATCATACTATCAAGTCTTTGTGCGAATCTCGTTTCTCCTCCGATTAATTTCATCAATCCATCCACATCGTGCTGCACCGACCAAAAATAATGCCAACCATTACTTTCACAAATATGCGATGTATACTCGTCAGGAGAATATCCCGATTGAAACACGCCATTCTCATCTCGCGGTTGCATAAATTGCGTAACGGGATTATACACATTACGATAATTCTGTGAGCGCGCATAAAACTCATCTGCCACATTCTTTCGCCCCATCTTTTCCGCCATTTTCGCTATACAATAATCATCATAAGCGTACTCAAGTGTCTTAGACAGAGACCAATCATCACTTTCGCGACCCTCAAAATACGGCACGTATCCTAATTTCTTATATAGTCCGATTTCGCGATAAGAATCTATATTTGCTGTAGCCACGCACGCATCAAGAGCCTTTTCTGCATCAAAGCCGCCAATACCTTTTAGATAAGCATCAACTATCACCGGCACAGAATGATAACCTATCATCATATCTGTTTCCACCCCCTGGAAATTCCAAACTGGCAAACGCCCATTTTGATCATAAAAAGCCAACAATGAGTTCACCATATCGTCTACTTTTTCCGGCATAACAATGGTATACAGAGGGTGTGCAGCTCGAAATGTATCCCAGAGCGAAAACGTACTATAATTTGTCCAACCTTCCGTTTTATGCACCCTATCATCCGGACCACGATAAGAACCATCCACATCATCAAATATAGTTGGCGCAAGCATCGAATGATACATTGCCGTATAGAAATTTGTTCTCTGATTCTCTGTCCCTCCCGAGACCTCCACGCGTCCAAGCAACTCGTTCCACTTCTTTCGAGTCGACTCTCGACGTGCATCAAAGTCATCATCAGGAGCTTCCGCTGCAAGATTTTCCATCGCACCAAGCGCACTAACCCCCGAAAGAGCCGTACTTACAACGACCTGTTCGTCGGGCTGAGTCGTAAAATAAAATGTTGCCACAAGCCCTTTTCCATCCGAAGCAAGAGCAATAGTATCTATCGCACACGAATCAAATGGAACAGAAAATCGAGTAGCAAAATAAACTCGCTGATCACGCGCCCACCCCTGCGAATACCTCTTTCCGGACACATTTACTGAGTCGGCAACCACTATCTCTGTATCCACTGTAGCATCCCAATTCATTGCTTTAGCCAGATTCAATATCACCGCTGCTTTTCCTCCTGGGAAACGATATCGCTGTATGCCTGTACGCTCCGTAGCCGTAAGCTCTACATCTATGTTATAATCATCCAAATGCACCTTATAATATCCGGCTGTAGCGCCCTCGCTATCATGCGAAAATTTAGAGTACACCCCAATTTCATCACCATGCTTCACCGGAAACGTAACAGGCAGAAATGAAATATCATACAAATCTCCGGCACCTGTACCAGACAAGTGCGTATGACTAAACCCGGCAATAGTACTATCGGGATAAAAATATCCGGCAATTCTATCCCATCCACCCAATCCATTATCAGGACTGAGTTGAACCATTCCAAACGGAGCTTGAGCGCCAGGATACGTATTTCCGGTATAATCGGTTCCAATCATCGGATTTACCTCTGTGGTATAATCGTGCTCCACATCTCCATGTGCACCACACGAAGCTACAACTGCGCCAAACAAAATGGGTAATAGTTTATTTTTTTGCATTAGGATAAATAATTTCGTTAGGTTTTGACAAATATAATCAATTCACAGAATACCGCACAAACATCAGCCAAAAGAAAATCCCGAAAACGATGTTAGTTCGTTTTCGGGATAACCTTCGTATTAAAACAAAAATGAAAAGAAATTTTCTTTAGATTTTTTCGGCTTCTGCCTTGAATTCATCAAAAGAAACATTCTTGGTGTCAAGCGACACTGCATCCTGCACAGCTTCAAAGAGCTTAATATCACCAACCTGTTCTACGATGCGAGGACGATAGTTCTTATCACCGAGAATATTCTTAGCAAATGTATCAATGGTTTCTTCGTCCATATTGGGCATACCATACTGAGCGAGCTGACGCGAAGCCATGCTACGAGCAAATTCCATAAGATCGCTTTCTTCAATCTTGATTTCAGCAACCTTTGCAATCTGTTCCTTAACGAGCTGCCACTTGAGGTCATCTACCATCTTGCCGTATTCCTCATCGATATTTTCTTCGGTGAGTTCTTCATTGCGACTAATGAGCCACTTCTTGAGAATAGCATCGGGAAGCTGCATGTCGCCATACTTTTCCATGAAGAATTTGCGAGCCGACATACGGAATACGATTTCGCTATTACCCTTCAGTTCGCGAGCAATCATTTCGCGAAGAGCATTCTTGTATTCTTCTTCGTTTGACACCTTACCGGCTCCGAACACCTGATTATAATATTCTTCGCCAAGTTCAGCAGGACGAACAACAATAATTTCAGCGATAGCAAGTTCGAAATCACCTTCCACTTCAGCTGCACGCTCCTTCGAGATGTTAAGCATTGAAGAAAGTTCTGCTTCATTGCCTTCGCAAGACTTGCGAGGATTGAACACAACCTTATCGCCAACCTTCTTACCATTAAACTTTTCAGCCTCTTCCTTACCCTGGAAATAGAACGGAGCTACAATAGCCGAATTTACCTGAATAGCATCTTCACCTTCCTTAATAGAACCGTCTGCATTAAGTTCCATCAACGCTCCCTTTACGAGAGCATCAGACTCAAATTCTTCTCCGGGCACCTGTGCACCAAAACGCTTGCGGAAAGCCTTATCCTGCTCTTCCACCATTTCGTCAGAGATTTCGATGTTATAGTAAGCGATATGTTCGTCCTTGTCAAGCTTAACATTCAGTTCGGGAGCAAGACCGAGTTCATATTGGAATGTAAATTCTTTTTCATTCTTGAGATCAAGCTCTTTTACTTCTACGGGCATTGGCTGACCGAGTACGTTCAACTTGTTCTCTTCAATATATTTCATCACAGCCTCAAATACCACCTGATTGATAACATCGCTGGTCACCTGACGGCCAAAACGACGCTTCAGATCAGCAATGCTCACATGTCCCTTACGGAATCCGGGGATCTGATGAGTGCGACCAATGTGCTTGAGTTCGTCAATTACTTTCTGGCTGTAGTCGTTTTCAACAACCTTCACGGTAAGAATAGAGCTTACCTCGTCGGTCTTCTGAATGGTTATGTCCATAATATTTGTTATTGTTTTCGATATAATTTCTATATGGGTTTTCAATTCAAGTTGCAAAAATACAATTTATGAATGGATTAACAAATTTCCCTCGCCACTTTTTTCACTCACCACCACTTCAAAAGCCCGAACAAAACATCTTATCAATATATCTATTTGATATTTTCCATAATAGATATCCATTACGCAGAATGTTTGGATTTAGAGTATATAATCTCATCAAATTTCGCTAACTTCGCGAGAAAAAGCAAGCCAATGGCCGACACTACCCTACTGCAACGCCTCGACGGTATCGAATCTCGCTTCGAAGAAGTGGGCACTCTTATCACCGACCCTACAGTCATCACCGACATGAAACGCTATGTCCGACTGACAAAAGAGTACAAGGATCTAGAAAAACTCACCGACGCCACTCGACGTTATAAACGCATGATTTCCGACATCGATGAAGCTCGACAAATGCTTGAAACTGAAAGCGACGAAGAGCTGCGCGCAATGGCTCGCGAAGAGCTCGACAATGCTCAATCCGCCCTTCCAGCCCTTGAAGAAGAGATCAAGCTCCTGCTCGTTCCTGCCGACCCTGAAGATGGCAAAAACGCCATTGTCGAAATTCGAGGTGGCACTGGTGGCGACGAAGCAGCCATATTTGCCGGCGACCTTTTCAAAATGTACTCTCGCTACTGCGAAGCTAAAGGATGGAAAGTTGCTGTTACTTCAATGAGCGAAGGTGCTGCTGGTGGATTCAAAGAAATTGTGATGTCTGTTTCTGGTGAAGGCGTATATGGCACCCTTAAATACGAAAGTGGGGTTCACCGCGTGCAACGCGTTCCGGCAACAGAAACACAAGGTCGCGTACACACATCTGCCGCCACTGTGGCCGTTCTACCTGAAGCCGAACCTTTCGATGTCGAAATCAACGAAGGAGAAATAAAATGGGACACTTTCCGAAGTGGCGGTGCTGGAGGACAGAACGTCAACAAGGTTGAATCTGGAGTCCGACTCCGCTATATGTGGCGCAACCCCAATTCTGGCGAAACAGAGGAAATTCTAATTGAATGTACCGAAACGCGCGACCAACCCAAAAACAAGGAACGCGCGCTCAGCCGACTTCGCACATTCATTTACGACAAAGAACACCAAAAATATATTGACGACATTGCGTCACGACGCAAAACGATGGTCAGCACCGGCGACCGCTCTGCAAAAATTCGTACATACAATTATCCGCAGGGACGCATCACAGATCATCGAATCAACTATACAATATACAATCTTCAAGCATTCGTCGATGGCGACATCCAAGACTGCATTGACCATCTGATTATCGCCGAAAATGCCGAAAAGCTAAAGGCTGCTGAACTTTAATTCCAAAAAACCATACACAAATGACAAGACAAGAGCTCATCGAAAACATCAGAAAGAAAAAATCTTTTCTCTGTGTAGGACTCGATACCGACGTGCGCAAGATTCCGCAGCACCTACTCAACGAGCCTGACCCCATATTTGCATTCAACAAGGCCATCATCGACGCTACCGCCCCCTACTGCGTAGCCTACAAGCCCAATCTTGCATTCTACGAAAGCCTCGGTGTAGAAGGATGGCAAGCTCTTGAACGCACAGTTAAATACCTCCGCGACAACTACCCCGACCAGTTCATCATTGCCGACGCAAAACGCGGAGATATTGGCAACACTTCTCAACTTTATGCTCGCAGCTTCTTTGAGCACCTCAACGTTGACGCTATCACCGTAGCGCCTTATATGGGTCGCGATAGCGTTAGTCCATTCCTCGGCTACGAAGGCAAGTGGGTAATCCTACTCGCTCTAACATCAAATCCCGGCTCACTTGACTTCCAGATGACTGAAGACAAAGACAGCAAACGACTTTTCGAATCTGTACTTGAAAAGTCAGCCGAATGGGCTGGCTCCGACGAAATGATGTACGTTGTAGGCGCTACTCGCGGAGCTCTATTTACCGATGTCCGCAAGGTTGCACCTAAGAGCTTCCTTCTCGTCCCTGGCGTTGGCGCACAAGGTGGTAGCCTCGAAGAAGTATGCCGCTATGGTATGACCGACGAATGCGGATTGCTTGTCAATTCTTCACGTGGCATAATCTATGCTTCCACAGACACCGACTTTGCCGAACGCGCCGCTGAAGAGGCTAAGAAACTTGCTTCCGAAATGGCCACACAACTTGCTATTAAGGGCATCGCCGACAAAAATTGATGGCTATTACAGAAAAAAAGAGTATATTTGCGAAAACATATAACCATTATTTAAAATGACTATCGATAACTACAATTTCGCAGGCAAGAAAGCCATCGTACGCGTTGACTTCAATGTGCCTCTTGACGAAAACGGAAACATCACTGACGACACCCGTATCCGTGGTGCTCTCCCCACCCTTGAAAAAATCCTCAAAGACGGCGGTAGCCTCATCATCATGAGCCACATGGGCAAACCCAAAGGCAAGGTTAACCCCAAGTTCTCTCTTTCTCAGATTAAAGACGCTGTTGCCAAAGCTCTCGGTCGCGACGTAACATTTGCCCCCGACTGCGCTAACGCAGCTGAAGCTGCCGCTGCGCTCAAGCCTGGCGAAGTTCTTCTGCTCGAAAACCTCCGCTTCTACCCTGAAGAAGAAGGCAAGCCCGTAGGAATCGACAAAGCCGATCCTGCTTACGAAGCAGCCAAGAAAGAAATGAAAGAACGTCAGAAAGAATTTGCCAAGACTCTCGCAAGCTATGCTGACGTATATGTAAACGACGCATTCGGTACTGCTCACCGCAAGCATGCTTCAACTGCTGTTATTGCTGACTACTTCGACGCACAGGACAAAATGCTCGGCTACCTGATGGAAAAAGAAGTTCAGGCCGTCGACAATATCCTCAGCGACATCAAGCGCCCGTTCACTGCCATCATGGGTGGTTCTAAAGTATCTACCAAGATCGGCATCATCGAAAACCTCATGGACAAGGTTGACAACCTCATCCTCTGCGGTGGTATGACTTACACTTTTGCAAAAGCAATGGGCGGAAACGTAGGTGATTCTATCTGCGAAACCGACAAGCTCGACCTCGCTCTTGACATCATCAAGAAAGCTAAAGACAAAGGCGTTAACCTCGTTCTCGGCACCGACTGCATCGCAGCCGACGGCTTCAGCAACGACGCAAACACCCAGACTTGCTCAGTTAAAGAAATCCCCAACGGTTGGGAAGGTCTTGATGCAGGTCCCGAATCTCGCAAGCTTTTCACCAATGCCATCCTCCCCGCTAAGACTATCCTTTGGAACGGTCCTGCCGGTGTATTCGAATTTGACAACTTCACCGCTGGCTCTCGCGCAATTGCCGATGCCATCGTTGAAGCTACCAACAATGGAGCTTTCTCGCTCGTAGGTGGTGGCGACTCTGTTGCTTGTGTCAACAAGTTCGGTCTGGCCGACAAAGTATCATACGTATCTACCGGTGGCGGTGCTCTTCTCGAAGCTATCGAAGGCAAAGTGCTCCCCGGCATTGCAGCTATTAAAGGCTAATTATAAACCCAACCATACTCAAACAGGCTATCCTCTTTCGGTATAGCCTGTTTTTTGTGTGACATTATTAACCCACACATCGCAAATAAACACAAAAAAAGCCTCCAAATAGGAGGCTTTTTTTTAATGCGCCATGTTTATTATTACTTCTTGATGCCGCCTTTTACACCGCCACCCATCGAGAAGATATTTTGATCATAACTTACAGTCTTCATTTGTTGCTCACGCTTACGCTTAAGAGCCAAACGCACGAGTCTATCCATCAACTCTGGGAACTTAATACCCGAAGCCTCCCATAAATAGAACGACAGCGAACCGGGGATAGTATTAATTTCGTTTACATATATTTCGCCATTATCAGCATCAATTATTACATCGACACGACTGACTCCATGACACGAAAGCACTCGGAATGTTTCACCTGCAAGAAATCTAATGCGGTCACTCACTTCTACTGGCAGATCTGCCGGAATACGCTTCTGTGAAGCCTGCATACCTTTTGCGCCTTTGCTACCACCCATATACTTATCTTCATAAGATAGGATTTCACCACTCTTAATGGGCTCTTCGCACACCGAAGTCTGATACTCATCACAATCGCCAAGCACCGAGCAATTCACTTCATGCAGATTTTCCACCATATGCTCAACGATTATACGAGAAGAATACTTCTCAGCCTCGTTCACACGATCTATCAACGCGCTACGATCTGCCGCACGACCAATACCCACACTCGAACCGAGGTTGGCTGGCTTTACAATCACAGGATAGCCCAACTTGCTTTCAATGCGCTCTATCATTGAATCTCGCTGCGAGAACCACTGCTTATCGGTAAACCAAACATAGTCAACCACTGGAATGTCACATGCCTGAAGAATCATCTTCATCGTTATTTTATCCATTCCATTTGCCGACGCAAGCACACCGCATCCGGCATAAGGAATGCCGATCGAATCAAGAATACCTTCAAATGTTCCATCCTCTCCATTCGAACCATGAAGCACAGGAATAGCCACATCCAACTTTGCTACCTCAGCTTTACCGAAAATACCCTTCTTAGCTCGATACAATGTGTAATTACCATATATCGGTTCCATATACACCTCTTCACATTGCTTCAAAAGCGCAGGAATATCACGATAGTTGGCCACATCCATCAAAGCTTCGCCGGCATACCAATGCCCTTGCTTCGAAATATACACCGGAGTCACATCGTAGCTATCGCGATCTATTGCAGCCATAGCCTGATTGGCTGAAATCACAGATATTTCGTGTTCGGTGGAACGACCTCCGAAAAATACGCCTATGTTTGTTTTCATCATCAATTCTTATTTAAATGTATCTGGTAAATCATTTTCATACAGCACTGTATCACCACTACGTCCTATCGTAGCCAAAAGTCGCTGTGCATCATTAAATGTATCCACAGTATGCACCTCTGCAGTGCCATTCCCTTCAGCAATACCTCGGCATATCGAATCGCGGTTATACAGACCGACCACAATTGCCACATCTGCGCTCACAGCCACCTTACGACCAAATTCGCAGTTCAATTCATCTTGACGGTCGCCAAGTTCTATCATACCGGGAGTAATAATAATGCGTTTTCCACCTGTCATCGCAGCAAGCACATCAAGAGCCATCGCCGATCCGGTTGGATTTGAATTAAACGCATCGTCAATTATAGTTATACCACCTGGGGTACGCTTCACATTCAATCGGTGCTCCACCTGCTCTATCTTTTCTACAGCATACTTGATTTTGCTTTCTGGCACACCAAGTTTCAGAGCTACAATCACCGATGCCAGAAGATTGCTTATATTGCATTCTCCGACAAGTCGCGTTGCAAGTTCTAATCTATGCCCATCGGGACATACAACGACAAATGTCGTACCGCAAGCCGAATAGTTTACATTTTCTGCTCTGTAATCTCCTTCTTCAGCCAATGATACAGCATAACGCTCGCAGCAGACTGTGTCTACTTTCCGATTTTTAATATATGGAAAATCGTTATTTACAACAGCCAACCCATCAGCAGGTAGCGAATCAACAAGTTCGAACTTCGTTCGTTGCACATTTTCTATTGTCTTAAACGATTCGAGATGCTGAGGTCCAACAGCTGTCACTATTCCAATTTCAGGATGCACAAGCTCACATATTTCACTTATATCGCCCTGTTGCTTTGCCCCCATTTCGCAAATAAATATTTGCGTATATGGCTTGAGGTATTCGCGAACAGTACGAATCACGCCAAGTGTCGTATTATAACTACCTGGAGTCATTACGACATCAAAACTCTCCGACAATATGCGATAGAGATAATGCTTTGTACTCGTTTTTCCATAACTGCCGGTAATTCCTATTACCTTCAAATCTGGCATTGAGTCAAGTATTCGCTTGGCATCATTGTAATATCCTTTATTTATATGATTCTCCACCGGTGTCAGTATACATATTGAAGCCATCATCACCATGTGCGACGCACAATATAATCCAACAAGAGCTATCATACCAACAAACAGGCAATTATCTACTCCAACACCAAAAGCTACACACGCCAAAGCTACAAAAATAGCACTCAATGCCAAAGCCACACCATATATGCGACGCGCACGCGGAGTCCATACAAGTGGCTTCTTATACTTTTTACCATACAGTGATATCGAATTTATCACCGCAAACACAACCATCAAGCATTGCGCTACTGCGGAATTTGCAAATGCTATAAACGATATGAAAAACACGCAATAACCCATAATACGCATTAGCGACGTAGTATCACCCGAAGCACGAAGCCAACGCATATAGCGATCGTTTCGATATGAATTTTGCTGCATCATCATCAAGTCGCGCTTAAGCTCAGCGAAGAGATTTAGCGCAACGATTACTGCCGCAAAAACAAATAGAATAGTATAAGCAAACATATTTTATTTACTGTTTAGAAAACTTTGGAGTACGGCTGCAAACTGACCTGGATTGTCAAGGAAGCTATAATGACCGCAATGAGGGAACGACACCAACCCGGCATCAGGTATATTTTTTTCCATAACCCTCGCATCTTTCAGAGGAGTAGCTGTATCGTCCTCCCCCCACACCAACAAAGTTGGTGCTTTGATTTTCGGCAGACAATTTCTAAGGTCTTCATTCACAACCTTACTAAGAATAGCTCGCATTCGTGAAGATGCCGAAGCATAGTCTGATGACCCATTGCGTGAACGTGCTGCCTCAATCCGCTGTTCAGCTTCTGCTTTCCCATAGATTAGTGGCAACAACTTCTTCATAAGCTTGAATGAATACACCTTAATATAATATTTCAACTGACGCTTTGGCTTGATTCCGGCGGCATCTACAAGTATCAACTTCGACACTTTATTTCGCGACGCATAAAGGATACCGACTCTACCACCGAACGAGTGACCCAAAAGCACAGGATTTTCTATACCAAGCTCTGCCACAAACTTTTCGATTATGCGAGTATACTCCTCCACCCCCCAAGTTTCAGTAGGCTCAGTCGAATCACCAAACCCTGGGAAATCCACGTTATACACTTTATGTGTCAACGCTGCTGTTCGAGCTATGCTTTCTACCGTCGAAGCTCGACATCCCCAACCGTGCATTATCACAATTGGATCACCACTTCCGGCTGTATAGTAGTGAAGCTCAATGCCGCCAATATTTATAATTTCATGTTGCATTTATCGCAAAATTACAAAATATATCATTAAATGCGTCAGAATCTCACAACAAGTTCAGCTACGATTTTGCTCCGTGAATCTAACGGAGCTACAGCTCCACTATGATACATATAATGCTCATAGTTGATACGAAAATCCGTGCGCACCGCGGAATGCACGTATGAAATAGTCGATCCTACAGATATGCGATTAAACGCCGGATCAGTCACCGTCAGCACTCCGTCGGCATTTGCCAAACCATTACTATTATCGGTAATCCCGTCAAAACGGCCTTGAAACGACAGATTATTAAACACCCCGGCTTTCACAGGCATCGCATAGTTGCCTGTCACTTCGTATGCATGGGCATCATCAGCGCGACCGTTTGTATAGTGACGATACACATACTCACCTTCTGCGTGCCAACGACCACTCTTCCACACCGCTCCAAACGCAGCGTGGTTCATACGCACTTCATATGGTGCAAGCGTCTCATATCCAACGAGCATCTGCACATCTCCAATCGTAAGACGAGCCTTCGCTGCAGCAGCCATTTTATCCTGCCAAACAGTTTGGTCTGTATTTGAAGTTGAGTTAAACGCGCCACCCTCAATCGACAGTTTTTCAAATGGAGTTGCTATAAATTTCACACCAACATTACGCGGACTACCCATCTGCTTGTCTGTTGTTGGACGATTAGCAAATATATAATTATGAGGAGCCACCGACGAACCCAATGTAAACGGCACTCGCATATTTCCAAGTTGAACCTTAAAATTATTCGACAATGCTACGCGCCCCCATACATCGAGACACTTCATTTTACCGCGATCACATAGTTCCACTTCTGCTTTATAATCCACTATTGGACACACAAATCCTGTAAGTCCAACTCGCGCATTACGTACCTGAAATCGCATTTCATCGTCCTCAGGCACCCATTCATAGCGGGTACGCAGCGTCCCATTAACCTTAGGAATCAAATTTACACTACTTTCCGCCATCACAGACATCGACGACAAACATCCGATTGCCATCAAGCACAAACTATTTAATTTAATCATACGGTAATCCTATTTGTAAATTGCGCTGCAAAATTAGGCATTCCCGACGAAACTGACATAACTTTTTGCTACCTTTACACTATGGAAACAGCTCTGATCATCACTTCTGCGCTATGCGTTGCCCTCATCATAGCCCTTATCGTCAACATTAAACGGCACTCTTCTACACTTAGCCGCGCAGCCCGATTGGAAGAGCGCGCCAAAATAATCGAAATCGACAACGCGCGCTTAAACGATGAGCTCAATCGCTCACGCGCTGAAATACAGCGAATAAAATCGGAACACGACAATGATGAACGCAAACGCGAAGAGCGTTTTGAGCTTTTGGCTCGCCGCGTACTCGATCGTCGTGGCGAAGATTTGCGCAGTGAAAACATCCGACAGATAGAGCAAGTGCTTACTCCTCTAAAAGAAGACATTACGAGGTTTCGCTCCCAAGTAAACGAATGCTATGCTTCGGAAGCTCGCGAGCGTTTCTCATTACAAGAGCGAATAAAGGATCTTATTGAAGCTAACAAATCTATTGGGCGTGAAGCACGCGAACTCTCCTCTGCCCTACGTGGAAATTCAAAAATGCAGGGCGACTGGGGAGAACTTATTCTCGAATCCATCCTCGAAAAATCCGGATTGCGTCGCAACGAAGAATTTTTCGTCCAACCAACTACCGACGACGCCGGCAATGTTGTGCGCAACGAACACGGTCATGCTCTACGTCCGGATGTTGTCGTACGCTATCCCGACAGAGGTGTCATGGTTATCGACTCTAAGGTTTCATTGACAGCCTTCGTCGAATACGTCAATTCCGACGACCCAGCGACAAAAGACATTTTAGCTCGACGACACCTCGATTCTGTCACCAAGCACATCCGCGAATTGGCAGAAAAAAACTATCAGGACTACATCGGCAATCAATCCAAACTCGACTTCGTGATGATGTTCATTCCAAACGAGAGTGCCTATGCCACAGCTTTATCGCTTGACCCTGAATTATGGCAGAAGGCTTATGACAAGCGCGTCGTAATAGCATCGCCCACACAACTTGTCGGCGCGCTTAGACTCGTAGCACAACTATGGCGTCACGACCGACAAACAGCCAACGCCATTGAAATTGCCCGCAAGAGCGGACAGATGTATGATAAATTCGCCGGATTTGTCGACGACATGCTACGCATCGAGCGCTCGCTTGAATCAACCTCAGCCACATTCAGCGAAGCCATGAAGAAACTTCGCGATGGCAAAGGCAACCTTATTTCTCGTGCTGAAAAACTACGAGAACTTGGAGTAAAAACTGCGAAACAGCTCCCTGCTACAAATGCCGACGAGGATTCAGATGCCGACTAACGATAATCCTTCAGTTCGCGACGCAAATGCTGACGAGCATAATAGATTCTACTTTTTATCGTACCAACTGGCAAATTCATCTTTTTAGCGATTTCTGCATACCTGAAGCCGGCAAGGTGCATCGAAAACGGTATCCTATACTCATCCGAAAACTTGCTGATTGCAACACCTATTTCCGTTACTGCGTAGTAATTTTCAGGCGATGCCGGAGCCGACACCTGAGGCAGGTTCAGATGATACGAATCATCAGTCGTATCTACAATTGTATTAATCCTTGTTGCCCTGCGATAATTATTGATAAAAATATTGCGCATTATAGTAAACATCCACCCTTTAAAATTGGTATTTTCCTTATACTTATCCTCATTATCAAGAGCTTTCAACGTCGTATCCTGCAAGAGGTCGTAGGCGTCATCACGGTTTGATGTAAGCATTAGTGCAAAACTAAGTAGTTTGTTTTGCAAGCCAATCAGTCTGTCTTGGAATTGTTTAGTTACCATATCATATCGAAAAATAAGCAAAAAGTTCTACGTATAAAACTCTTTACATGTCATTTTTGTTCTGATATAACACCATAAATTCATTTGGATTAACTTACTTTAACTATGACACATCAAGACAGACACTTCAAAAACATCTGAATAAATTTCATCAATCCGACTACGGATTAATGAAAAGTTATTACTTTTGTGTATGACTATCGAAATAGGACATAATGACAAGCAGGATGCACTTGACAAACGCTACCTGCGCATGGCTCGAATCTGGGCTGAAAACTCTTATTGCAAACGCCGTCAAGTAGGAGCTATCATTGTAAAGGACAAAATGATAATATCCGATGGCTTTAACGGCACTCCTGCCGGATTTGAGAACATATGCGAAGATAACGATAACGTCACAAAACCATATGTACTCCATGCTGAAGCCAACGCCATAACCAAAGTAGCACGAAGCAACAATTCAAGCAACGGGTCTACGCTATATGTCACAGCATCACCTTGTCTTGAATGCTCAAAACTGATTATCCAGTCAGGCATACGCCGCGTTGTATTCAATGAGCTATACCGCATCACCGACGGGCTCGAAATCCTAAAACGCGCGGGAATCGAATGTGTTCACATTCCGGAGTTATAAAATATAGAACAACACAACTTACACATTTTCACAAACATTATGAATCAGTCTTTCAAGCGAACCATTGTTTGGCTACCGCTTGTTATAGCAGCAACATTTGTAGCCGGTCTTATTGCCGGTGCCATTTTCTTCCGCATCAACCTTTCGCCAAGCGTACAAGATAAGATTGATAACATCATGAAATATATTGCATCCGACTACGTCGATGCAGTTGATACAGACAGCCTTCTCGAAGCATCAATACCTGACATTTTAGCTAAACTTGACCCTCACACTACCTACATTCCGGCTGCCGACCTTCAAGCTGTCAATGAGGAATTACAAGGATCGTTTAGCGGTATTGGCATTTCGTTCAATATGCTCACCGACACCATTACTATACTTGAAGTAATTTCCGGTGGCCCTTCTGAAAAAGTCGGACTCATGCCAGGCGACCGTATTCTTACAATCAACGACTCTATAGTTGCAGGCAAAGAATGGACCACTGACCGCGTAATGAGCGCTCTTCGTGGCAACAAAGGCACATCAGTAAAGCTTGGAATAAAACGCAACAACGCGCCCAAACTGCTTGACTTCACAGTCGTTCGTGGCGACATTCCGGTCACATCTATCGATGCGTCCTACATGATCGATTCAATCACAGGCTATCTCAAAGTCAACAAATTCGGTCGCTCGACATATGACGAATTTCTCACCTCCCTTGCCGGACTACGCAAACATGGTGCTAAAGCCGTCATTCTCGACCTCCGTGGCAATGGTGGTGGCTATATGGAAATAGCGATTCTGATGGCTAATGAATTTCTTCCTGCAGGCAAACTCATCGTATCATCTCACGGACGCACCGTCGAGTCCGAATCTGCCACCATCAGTGATGGCACAGGATCATTCCGAGACATGCAAGTTTCCATACTTATTGATGAGTTTTCAGCAAGTTCAAGCGAAATCGTTGCCGGAGCCTTACAAGACAACGACCGCGCTCTGATTATTGGCCGACGTTCATTCGGCAAAGGTCTTGTTCAACGCCAAATCGACCTCCCCGACCACAGCTCCATCCGACTTACTACTGCTCGCTATTACACACCATCTGGACGTTGCATACAAAAAACGTATACCCCAGGAGCTTTCGATAGCTACAGCATGGAAATAGCCACTCGCTATGACCACGGTGAGGGATTTTCATCCGATAGCGTTTCGCTCGACAAATCACACACATACCTCACCGAAGGCGGACGAAAGGTATATGGCGGAGGTGGCATCATGCCTGATGTCTACGTTCCCAACGACACTACCGGACTCTCCACATACTACTTAAATGTTTTCAATGCAGGACTGCTTCACCGCTATGCATTCATGTTTGCCGACACACACCGCACTCAACTCGGTAATGTTAGCTCCGTCAAATCTCTTTTGGAACAGCTGCCAAGCGATGACAGCCTATTGCAAGATTTTGTAAACTACGCCTACAAAACAGCTAAAATAGCTCCGAGATGGTACTACATAAACATTTCGCGCGACTTAATTATTGACCAGCTCAAAGGTCTTATTGCACGCGACATCATCGGCACTTCGGGGTACTACGAAGTGATGAACAATTCTGACAATACCGTACAGAAAGCCCTTCAAGAAATCAAGGACGGCCACGCCGAAACGCCCATTACAGCAACCTCCATCAAAGACTGACGAACATGAAAAAAGACGAAATCAGACGCCAAGCAAGAGCTCGTAAGAGCATCCTTTCCGATATGGAACGCCAAGCGGTGGCTGTCGATGTCTTCAATCAACTCGAACAAATGGCCGCATTTATGATGGCCGACAACATTTTAATATACCACTCTCTCCCCGATGAACTTTCCACCCTCGATTTCATTGACAAGTGGCACACTCAAAAGCAGCTATATTTACCACGAGTAAACGGCTCCAGTCTTGATATCCTCCCCTACGCACCTACACAGCTAAAAACAGGGGCATTCAAAATAGAAGAACCTACAGGCTCAGACACCATCGACATATCAAAAATAGAGCTCATCATTGTACCGGCAATGGCTTTCGACAAACAAGGCAATCGCGTTGGACGTGGCAAAGGATTCTACGATCGACTATTGGCAGATAGTCGTGCTCTAAAAATAGGTATTGCCTACGATTGTCAGATTTTTGATAGTATTGACGTCGACCCATTTGACCAACCGGTCGACATCGTAATAACTCAAAGTCACACATACAATCGTCAGCACAAGCACAACTCCGCTCAATAGCTTAACTCCACACAAAGCATTGATTTGTAAAACGGCTACCAAAATCGT
>CAYQEN010000034.1:0-20159 GCA_964416545.1 uncultured Bacteroides sp.
TATGACAATGGAAGATTGGGCAAAGCGAATAGACAAATTCATTAATTTATTTGATGGCCCGATATTGCAGGATAGCGGAAAAGTTTCTGCCGAATATGCCAAAGAGTTTGCTGAATCAGAGTTTGAAAAATATAGGATTATTCAAGACCGTCTTTTCCAATCTGATTTTGATAGATTTGAGAATGATAGTCTTCCTCCATTAGATGTTGAATGACTATGGTGCCATTCTGAAGTCGGCGAAAACTACCTTGAAGATGTGGCAAATTCGTTTAGGTTAACTGATTGGAGTTGGTGGCAACTAAAAGTCAAAACGATTCCTAAAAGAGTTCGCGAAAGGGCAAAAAATAGTTTCTAAAAGGTGATGACGTGTTCTTGAAAGAAACTACTGAGTTCACATAAGAGTTCATAAAAGAACTACTGAAATACGCTTGTCTATGGTAGCTGTCAAACAGAGCCTACAAAGATGTTGGACGACACTCCAAAATACGATGCATATGGAGTAAAAACGAACTCCATAATTGCTATAAAGCTCAATCCTGCTTGCTGGAGATTGGCAACTTCTCACGAGCGATTTATCGCTTGGGGTATTGAGTTACCCTAACTCAATAAGGTTTGTATAATGGGCAAGCCCTAGATGCATTTAAGTAGGCGAAATTCGTATTTTGTCGAGAAAGTAATACCAGAGCTGGCAAAAAGAAAAAATGTCCAAATAACGCCTTTTTCTCATCAATCAGCTTGCTGAAGGATTTGGCAATCTCAAACGACCGATTGGTTGCTTGGGGGATTAGGCTACCCATATAAGATAATGTCCGTACAACGGGCAAGCCCAATCAATGGCAGCGACCAGTTCCGTGAATTATCATGAAACCAGTCGTTGCGCTTGAACTTTGACTTATCCCGAATAGACACTTTTAGAATAAAGTCAAGTGGGGGATTAGTAGTGGTAATCCGGCATGAACCGATAAATGCCACGGTTTTCCTGAACCACCATCCGTTTGTTCGTGAGGAACTTGATCAGCTCTACAATCTTGTTGTGATTCAATTTCGTTCCTGCCAGTTCGTAGGCAGAAGTCAGTTCTTATTCCAAAGTCTTGTATCCCGAAATTGTTTCTTTTTCGTCAAAAGCCAGTTCGAGAGCTTTGCGATGGATGGCTTCGTGGATATCCTTATAAGGGGAGAACGGTTCTTGTTTGGGACGACCTGCGCTCTTCTTTGTCGGCACATAGTCCGGCAGAAGTTCGGGAAGTGATTGGTCATTGATGCAGAATGCGAATGGCAGGAAGTCCTTGGAACGGGTATGCACACTTTCCACTTTGCTGATGTTGCTGTCGTCCTTGTCCTTCTCGATTTGGATGACAGTTTCAGCCTTGTTGTTGATTTCCGTGCCGATGTGCCCTCGTGCGTTTTCATCGCTTTTGTTCTGGTGAAGGATGGTGTGAAGATGAATCTGGTGCTCGTCGGTCCACTGCATAAGTTTGGATATTACGCAGGTAGCTTCACTCGGTGAATTGATGTCATATACCAAGTCACGGATTCCGTCAATCACCACAAAACCGAGACCCTCAATCTGACTGATGGCATCGTCTATGATAGCCAAACGCTCCTTCGGATTGAATTTGCGTAGAGCGAGAAAATAGAAACGGCCGCAATCCTCATTGGCCGGCAACTCTGCCAGTTTCATGATACGATGCATCACAATCATACAATGGTTCTGACTCTGTTCGGTGTCAATGTAAAGGATGCGTTTTTTCCCGTCAGGAAAATCCGTTGTGTAGTTAAGGACTTCCTTTCCGGACAAAGCTGCTGCCACCATAGCAGACACATTGAAAGTCTTTTTGCTTTTAGCCTTGCCTATGGATGCACTGAAATTTCCCAATGTTCCGACAGGCACTCCACCTATTTTCAGAACTTCCGGCTCCTGCTCGTACTCCTTTTCCAAGCTGAGCATGGTATCTTGCCATCTTGTAGCGACCTGGGCAAGATCTTGAATGGGTGTTGGCGTTTCCATACTCACCAGTTTTTAGGGTTAGGCTTGCGACGATGTGAGGAATACATCGCTTCGTTTTCTTCCTCATAGGTGAGAGGTACTGACGTTTTGCGTGATGATTCCAGCCATTTGTCGAGCTCGTCACGATAGATATAGAGGTGCTTTCCTTGCTTGATTACAGGAATGCTGTCCTTCTTTATCTTGTAATAAAAGGTGGAGACCGGCATTTTCAGATAAGCACAGGCTTCCTGTACCGTCATAGGTACATGCAGATTCTCCTTTGGTTCGCTTTGACGGTTAAGATTGTCCCTAAGCAAATTTTCCATACTTGCGATTCGCTCGCATAGTTCGCCTACCACTTTCGGCAGGTCGTTAAAAGTTAACTCAGTTGCAGTCATATTATCAATAATTTAAATTAATATGCTGCAAACCAACAGAATAAAATCTTGCAGAATTTCGTCAGCCGGAAGAATGATTACCGTCTGCACGGTTTAATTCTCAAGTATTGTTATGAAAGCGGAAATCCCCTTTGTCCGGCACGTCAATAGGGATGTCGCATTGGGCATTAACACGCAAATTGGCTTCCAGATATTCTATATCAGCGTTTCGCAATTCATAAGGGAAAGAAGATTTAATGAATATCGCCCTGTCGCGACGGGAGACTCCAAGCCGTTCTCCGATATTCCAAGCCAAATGTCTTAAAGATGGAGAACTGAGTTTTGATTCTTTCGATGAATGGATTGGCTGGCAGTCTGTCACCCGATTTTCGGCAAGACACTCGATATTGTGGAATAACGTGCTGATATTCTCCTTTGACAGATATTTCGAGGTCTTTTCCACCACATATTCACGAATGGCTATCATGGTGTCCCTTTTCCGCTTCACCTCTTTCAGTTGTTCTTCCACGAGAATACTCTCGTATTTTTCCAAACTGTCCGTCATTTGTTCCAGCATAACCGGTTGAGTCTCGGTTATAGAATTGTCTGAGATAACCTTTTGCGAACAGTTACTTTGTACTTGCTCATTTATAGCACTATTTGAAATACTCTTATAAAGTCCTGCCATCACTTTGCGGAATACGGCAAAGGTCAAAATGAGCATTACCAAAGAAATAATAAAAATGGTGACATCAAACAGAATGTAGTGATTGAACTTTTCTCCAAGATTGTATGCGGTGAGTGCCGAGAGTGAAACGATTACCACGCATACCAGACTACTGATGTCCGCGGTTTTCTGAACTTGTACATTATTCTCCATATAGTTGTGATTGTTTACAATTCTATGACACAAAGTTCAGCACTAATTTCCATATAACCATAAATACTAATGGTTGTTGGACAGATATTTATAAATAATTATGGTTAGAATATGAATCATACTCAGAAATCATACTCTAACCATATAAAAACGGTGTTTATGTCCGTTAGCTCTTACGAATCAGGGAGATTTTATTGCTGGCTTTTCGCTTGTTGCTATCCACTACTTTCATGTATCGTTGGGTAGTGGTGATGCTTTTGTGCGCCATAATACTTTGAATGGTCCGGATGTCCGTTCCGGCAGCAGCCTGCAAGGTAGCGAATGTTCTCCGGTACGAGTGGAACGTGATGTTTTTGGTGATACCGGCAGTTCGAATCCACTCTTTCATGGGGTACTGTGTCCAGCATCTTTTCAGTCCCTTGAATACCAGTCCTGTCTTTTCCGGGGAATAACCGATTAATTGCAAGGCCTCATCACTGATGGGGATAATATCTTCTGTCTTTGTCTTTTGAGTGACAGTATATACGCATTTCCCTCCGGCTGCAAAGTCAACGATTTCTTCCCACCGCAATGTGAGAATATCGCTGATTCTCAAACTTGTCAGGCAAGAGAACAACGAGGCAGTTTTCAGAACCGGTATCTTGCAGGGCGTTTCTGCCAATCTGTACAGTTCTTCTACGCTGAGATAGTCTTTGACCACATCTTCCGGCTCTATTTTCTCCAAGAAATCGTTTACATTGGAATGAATCAGTTTATTGCGATAGAGTATTTTGAGGAATCCTCTGAATGTGGACCAATAGCCCACGGCTGAATTGCGTGATATGGGACGCTCCGGACGTCTCAGTTGCTTCGCATTGAGCAGATACTCCCTGAACTTGTTGCATAAGTCCACGTCAATCTCCTCGAATGAGCATTTACCGCCCACGAAATTGCAGAAATGCAGATAGACGAACTCCCATTTCTGGTCGTGCTTGCGGAGTGTCTTCTTATAATAGGCAAGGAAATCTCCTTTCATCTTGCTCTTGTCAAAGAAATCATACCGCTCATTGACGATGGATTCAAAACGTCTGCATCGGATGGCTTCCGCCTTTTCCGACATGACGGCATTGAAGTTCTGTTCCCGTTGGTTCTTTGGATTGGCATAAATGTAGATGCCCAAAGATTCATGACGGATAACCTTCATACTCTCTTTGTCGCGATAACCGGGATAATAATCCAGATAGAACGACAACATGTTTTTCTTTAGAGGTCTTGTCCTCAATGTTACAGTTTTACATTCGTGCATAATGATAAATATTATATTTGGTGAATAATCTGTTGCAAATCAATACAATGAAACAACGCTGATGACTGCCATTACTGAAAATGATTCTTGTCTGTGCAGAATAATTCTCGGATGCCGGATTTTTCAGCCATAACCTTGTCAAAATCCTCTTTCAGCAGGAACATCGACTTGCCGTGGTGCATCTTCCGTATGCTGTTGTATCTCGCATAATTGTAGACATCATCCCTGCGAATGCCGTATTTTTCCATCGTTTCGGCTACGCTGTAATACCTTTCCCGTTGGTCGAAGCCACCGTTTTTGATGATGTCGATATGGTCTTTGGAATACTGGACTTTGCCATATACGACACGGGACGGGATTTTATGGCGATGCACAAACGAACATCGGGCATCTTTGCTCATGCCGTAGATTTCTTCCATTTGCTCCGCACTAATCCATTCCTTGATATTGTCAGCCGCTTTGTATTTGGCGAAGAATCGGTCAACTGACAGTTGTTCGTAATAGTTGAACCCACCATGACTGATTTTAGGAATGTCGTTTTCACGGCACAGTTTGCAAATGGTTTTCCTGTTCATCTGATAGGTCGTTGCAATTTGCTCGGATGAGTAATAGCCTTCGGGGATTACAAAAGTCTCTTTCGGCCGGTCGCATTTCTTTTCCCGTTTCTTGGGTGTATATGTTCCATCGCGATGCTCAATATAGACTTTGTCAAACTCCGAACGGAGCACCATTGTCCGGCTTCCTTGCTTGAACCGCTTGATGTCGTACTTGTTGACGTAGTAGCTGATATTAATCTTGGTAAGTCCGTATTTCTCTGTGATTTCATCGTAGGTATAATAGTCGGGATTCAATTTGTCCTGCTTTTCCTTAATCGCGTCTATATGGGCACGGGAATAATACACCTCGTGGTGGCGGTTGATTCGGGGGATATTGTGCCGCATGGCAAAGGTGACAACTGCATTACGGCTCATACCGTATTTGTCCATAACCTGCTCCGGAGTATAGTAACTCGCTGGATTGATTTCCTCGGCAAGGTCTGCAAAATACTTATCTATAAGACTACGGTTGTAGAACACCCGATTGCCCTCCTCAATCTTCGGAATGTTATACAGCTTGCATCTGCGATAAAGGGTTTTCTTTCGGATTTGGTACTTCTCCAATACCTCATTCGTGGTGTAATAGAGTGCAGTCTGCTTCCTTCCATAATTACGTTTCTTGTAATCAGGAGCATTATCGAACATCTTTTCAATGTCCGACTTGCGGATGATGGTACGCCCACGAAGTTGTAAAGCCCGGATGATTCCGACAGCCATGTGGCGATAGATGGTCGCCCGGCTGATACCTAAAAGGGTAGCGGCTTCGGCAGGGGAGAGATACAACTTGCTCCCCACGATACCGACTTCCTGCATGGGCTGCTCATTTTGCCGTTCCTCGTAAGCCTGCAATCGTTGCTTCCGCTTCTTCTCTTTGTACGCTTTTTCATTGCACGATTTGCTGCAATAGCGTGTTACCATCGTGTGTGCTATAAATGGTTTGCCGCACCACTGGCATTTTCTCTGGATTTCCATATATTGGTCGCCTTTAATTTCGTCTATTCTGTCTCAACGCGTCTCACAATTTCTCACAGCGTCTCACACTGTGTCTTCTATAGCGGTTTGGCACATTCTCATAGCGTCTCACATCGTGCCTAAGATGTCGCTATGATGAGTGCGAAGTGTCTGCTTAATTGTTCGGCGGTAGAATTATGGTACAAAATGATGCTGGAAATCCGCAACCAGTCAGATTTGACTGAAAACCACATAAAAAGAAAAGCCGCTGGCTATCAGCGACTTTCTTCCAGTTGACTATGGTTGCTTATGGTTATTTCCAAGCCATCACTTCCCGATGCAGAAATGAGAAAAAATATGCGAAAGGATATCGGGAGTAGTGATAGTTCCGGTAATGGTAGAGAGGTGGTGGATTGTTTCGCGGAGATCCTGAGCGATAAAATCGCCCGAAAGATTAGCGTCAAGCCCATCTGTCACACGACATATCGACGTCAGAGCCGCTGTCAGAGCCTCATAGTGGCGCGCGTTAGTCACGAGAATATCCTCGTGGCTATCAGTCCCCGAGTATCGCTTCAGCGCCGAGCGAAGCGCGTCTAATCCACAATCATTCAGAGCCGATATTTCGATTCGCTCGGCAGCATCGGGCATAAGCGATGCCACCGCCTCACGCGTCGCACCACTGATTCCGAGATCGCTTTTGTTGACCACCGTAATGATAGGCGTATCACCGCCCACTGCTGCGCAAATTTTTTCGGCCGTATCACCAAGAGTCGACGACGTCGGATCAACAATCCAGAGTACAATTCTCGCCCTCTTCGCCTTATCTATGGCACGATCTATACCGAGAGCCTCAATCGGGTCGACCGTTTCGCGCAAACCTGCAGTATCAATAAACCTATACATCACGCCATCGATTTCCGTTGTATCCTCAATCGTATCGCGTGTCGTACCGTGAATGTCACTCACTATCGCACGCTCTTCGCCAAGCAGGCGATTCAGCAACGTCGACTTGCCGGAATTCGTTTCTCCGACAATAGCCACCGGAATACCCTCCTTAATAGCCGAACCTATGGCAAACGACGATGTCAAGCGACGCAACTCTGCCGTAATTTCTTCACTAAGTTCACGAAGCTGACGACGCGAAGCAAACTCCACCTCTTCCTCCGAAAAGTCGAGTTCGAGTTCGAGCAACGACGCCAGATCAAGCAATTTGTCGCGCAATTCGCCCAATCGAGTCGAAAACGCACCCTTCATCTGACTCATAGCTATGCGATGAGCCTCCTTCGACGATGCGGCAATCAAGTCTGCCACCGCCTCCGCCTGCGCCAAGTCAAGCCTGCCCGACGCAAAAGCCCTACGCGTATACTCGCCCGGCTCTGCCATGCGCGCACCGCCGTTGATAAGCAGCTGAAGCAGCTTTCGCTGAATCCATCGCGACCCGTGAACAGATATTTCCACCGTATCATCGCCCGTATACGATGCCGGTGCACGAAACAATGTCGCAACAGCCTCATCAATCGTATCGCCCGTTTCCGGATCCACTATTAGCCCGAAATGCGCCGTATGCGACTTTGCCTCTGTCAAAGACCGTCCTTGCCAAATCGTGTCGGCTATGGCTATTGACTTCGGGCCGCTTACGCGCACCACAGCTATACCACCAATGCCGTGCGGAGTGGCAATGGCGCAAATCGTATCTCGGAGTATGGCAGAATCGATGCTATTCATAATCCACAAAATTAAAGAATCTTTACCAAGACATCACGCAAATTCTCCGGAAAATTGCACCACACCCCAAATTCCCCGTCCTCAGCCTCGGCAACGTTTTTTTTCTTGCCGATTTTTCGGTTTATTTCTAATTTTGCGCCCCGAAAAAATTCTGTTTCCAAAATGAAGAAAAGTTTGCTTTCGCTATCTCTCGGCACATTTGCCCTCGGCATTTCCGAATTTGTCATGATGGGCATTCTCTCCTCCATCGCCACCTCGCTCGACATTTCTATTGCCTCTGCCGGCAATCTCATTTCTGCCTATGCCTCCGGCGTATGCGTGGGTGCCGTAGCGTTATTGTGGATCCGCAAATGGCCGCTCAAAAAAGTTCTACTGCTACTTTCGCTCCTCATCGCCGCCGGCAACCTTCTCGCCGCCATCTCGCCCGAATTTTACTCCCTCATCGGTGCACGCTTCATTTCCGGACTCCCCCACGGTGCGTTCTTCGGTGTTGGAGCCATTGTGGCTCGCAAGCTCGCCGACCCTGGCAAAGAAGTTATGGCCGTATCCATCATGATTGCCGGCATGACCGTCGCCACTCTCATCGGCGTGCCGGTAGGCACCTTTATCAGTGCCATGTTCTCATGGCGACTCGCCTTCTTCGTTGTTGCCATTGCCGGCATCGCCACCTACCTATCTATACGTCACCACATTCCCGACCTCGGCACACTCCCCGACTCCGGACTCAAAGGCCAATTCCGATTCCTTCTCACCCTTCCGCCGTGGCTCATCTTTGGTGGTGTCATGGGTGGTCAGATAGGACTTTACTGTTGGTATAGCTACATCGACCCGTTGCTCGTCAATGTCAGCGGATTTGCCCCGACCGACCTTTCGTGGCTCATGGTTGTCGCTGGTGCAGGCATGTTCGTTGGCAATCTGCTGGCCGGACGCATTGCCACCCGCTTCAAGCCAAGCATCGTGGCTTTCTGGGTGCTCATATTGGGCATCGCCACGCTCGCACTCATCTACGCCTTTGCTCAGATTCAATGGCTCATGGTGCCACTCCTTTTTCTCGGCACTGCCGCGCTTTTCGGCTCAGGCAGTCCTCTGCAATCATCCATTGTTGGATATTCCGAAGGAGGAGAAATGCTCGGAGGCTCATGTATTCAGATTGCCTACAATGCCGGCAACGCCATATCAGCCTGGATTGGAGGTGCTGTCATCAGCCTCGGTGGTGATTTTCGCGAGCCTTCGCTCATCGGCATCCCTATTGTTGCCTGCGGATGTGTGATACTCTTCATTCTATATCGCTTGTACGAGCGCGACGGCCACAGCCGCCAACAGTGGGACTAATCCCACTCCACATATACGAAGAGACAACAGTGCCCGACCTCAACAGGCCGGGCACTGCTCATTTTATAGTATCTATTCTTAGATGTTAATCAGCAATCACTTCAAAAGCCGAACCGGAAGCATAGTCCTGACGGTTGTGAGCATTGAGAGCCATAAAGCGGATATAGCGACCACGCACCGGCTTGTCGAAACGAACGGTCTGAGCCTTCGAGCTGCGAGCAAATACGCCCTTCACCACAGGCTCACCCCAATTTTCGGTATTGTCCGACACATAGATTTCATACTGATTCACAGTACCGTTGTCGCTACCATCCTGACGAGGCACGTATGTGAAGCCCTTGATATCCTTCACTTCACCTGCATCGAAATCGATCCAGTGAGGATACTGAGCCACAGTCACTGAGTACATTGTGTGCCAAATAGTAGTCGGGTCGTTGTCTACAAGATTTGCAGCCACACCTACACCCGGCTCCTCGCTGCTGGCATGTATCACCTCAAGCGAGATTGTTTCAATCTTCGGGAACGAACCTTCGGCATACACTTTCGGATTTGCTTTGAGCCAAGCTTTCACCTTTCCGCCGGCCTTGAGCTGGAATGATCCGGTATACACCTTTGCCTTCTTCGCACCATCCACGGTATAGAGAATTGTAGCTGTCGAATCGGTCGAATTGACAGTCACATTACCTGCACGGTCACGGCTGATGCCGAGTGGCTCGATGCCGGATCCGCTCACTTTCACACGGCTGTCGATATCGTTAGCCGAAGTTGGGCGGATTATGAAGCTGAAGCGATGTTCTCCGGCTTTTACTCGGTCATATTCGAGAGGGCCACCCTGACCGCAGCTTGCACCGCCAAGACCGGTCATGCCGAGGTCGATGTGAAGCTGTGTCGACTTACCCTGAGGCAGTTTATACTGATGGTTGGTAAGCAGAAGATCCATTTCGGTATACGGCAGTGCTGTGGTCGACATCAGACCGGGAGCTACTACCACAAGTCCGCTCTGGGCATCGGTCAAAGCTGCCCAACGCACCTCTTCGTGGTTGCCGCAGTTCTGCGGACGGGGGAAGTTTGCAATCTGCTCCGACACCTTCTGTGTGTAGCGACCTACAAACTGACCTGTCTTACGGTCATTATAGTTTTCATGAGGGCCACGACCGAGGAATGTAAATGTATCAAGCTGCTTGGGAACAGACATTGTATAGCCCAGACGCGGGAGGATCAGGCTCGGATTGTTCGAGTTGATTACTGCATTGAGTTCCACAGAGCCGTCTGCATATACAGTCCAAATCTGATTGGTGGTAAACTTAAAGTCGTCCGGACCGAAATCCTTCGATTTTGATTCGTCGATAGTATAGATACCCTGCGAGTTTCCGTTTCCGCCAGTCATTCTGCCTCCACGCGGAGCCTGCGACTCTACGGTAAACGAGAGCACGGCATTGCCGGATGCATCGATAAACGATTCTGCTGAAATCACACGATGCTTCAGATTATACAATCCGTTCTCAAACCACGGGCTATATACCCATGCGTCATTGTTGACATATGCGCGGAATGCATCAAGATGCGGGCCTTCTCCGGGCACGATTACGTTCTTACCGCCATAGTTAAGGCTGTAGAGCGAACCGTCGGCCATATTAAATTTAGCCTCAAATCCGTTACCCTTCACTGTCTCAAATCCGTCAGTCTTATCAACGGCAACAGTCGAAGTTGCTGCATTCACGGCAGCTGCCTTTTCAGCGGTCTTTACAACAAGTTGCTCGTCCATCTGCACATAGCCGGCCTTAGCCCAAGGCTTATCCTTTGCCAATTCAAAGCAAATATTCACATGGTATTCGCTTTCGGGCTTCAGCGAAGCAAAGTCGTAAGGAATAGTCACAACCTTCTTTTCGCGGGGGCCGAGAATATTCTTGGTTCCGCCAAACACATTGCTCTTCTTGATTTCTACTCCGTCTTCCAGAAGTGTCCAGGTCATCACATAGTCGGTCATCGGTTCGAAATAGTTCTTATTGAACACTTCGATCATGCCTTTTTCCATATCTACGGCCTTAACGCCTACATTCTGGTAAACCTTCTTCACTTCCCAATACTGGGGTTTCGGTTCGAGATCGCCAAACATGATACCGTTCATCACAAACTGTCCGTCAGTGGGAGTATCGCCGAAGTCGCCACCGAATGCCAGATAGCGAGTACCGGTCTTCGGATCGTAGTTATACATGCTCTGGTCTACCCAGTCCCAGATTGCACCACCCATGATGAAGTTGGTGCTTTCGATAGCGTCCCAGTAGTCCACGAGGTTGCCGACAGCATTACCCATCGAGTGTGCATATTCCGAAATGTGGAACGGATATACTGCATCGAGTTTTCCGGTTGCAAGTGCGCGTGTATAAGCGATGCTCGGATACTGGTTCGAACCCATATCCACAATGTAGTTGTTACGCTCATACTGTACGGGGCGGCTGGTATCGACCTTCTTGATTGCATTGTATGCTGTTACGAAGTTGTCGCCGGGGCCGGCTTCGTTACCAAGACTCCAGATTACTACTGCCGGAGAATTCACACGTGAATGAACAAGCTCCATATTACGAGCCACATGAGCGGCCTCCCACTCTTTCGGATGGCTCAGCGACGCCTTGCCATAGTAATACTGGTGACTCTCTAAGTTTGCCTCATCCTCCAGATATATACCATACTTTTCGCAGAGGTAATACCAATAGGGATCGTCAGGATAGTGTGAATTGCGCACATGGTTGATATTGGCACGCTTCATAAGCATTACCTCTTTCTCCATATTTTCGCGAGTCACGGCATGACCACGGTCAGGCATTGTTTCATGACGATTCACACCCTTCAGCTTCACGGTTTTACCATTGATGTAATAGTAGCGACCTGCCAATCCGAATTCATCATCTTCGGCAGCTGTCTGACGGATTTCTACCTTACGCAGACCTGTGTATGTCGACACGCGCTCAAGCACTTTTCCCTTCTTATCGGTCACACTTGCCACGAGTACATAGCGATTCGGACGCTCTGCGCTCCAGAGTGCTGGATTATTTACATTGACTACGGCAGTAAGCTCTGAAGTCACTCCCGACTTCATGTTCACAACCTCAGTCTGCGCAGTTGCCACAGCAGGACCGGAAATTTCGTCGCTATACAGCTTCACAGGATAGAGCGCGAGGTTCACCTTCACGTCCTTCATCTGCTTCTTGCCATCATTGGTAAGAGTAGTTGTAACATTCAGCGATGCACTGCTCAGATCAGCTGCTACATCGGGAATAGCCACGAGGTCATCCACCTTCAGTTTTGCCATCGAATATAGCTCCACTGTGCGATAGATACCGGGCAGACGGAACATATCCTGAGATTCGAGGAATGAAGCGTCGCTTGAACGATACACCTCAACGGCTACTGTATTTTCTCCCTTTTCGAGATAATCGGTGATATTGAAGCGGGCTGCATTACGCGAATTCTTGCTGAAGCCAACATACTGACCGTTGATCCAAAGATAGAAGAACGAATCGACACCATCGAAATTGATAAATACATCACGGTCTTTCCACGTTTCGGGCACAGTGAACGTACGCACATACTGACCCACTTCGTTGCGAGCCTTAAACGTAGTCCAATGTTCCGGCGGAGTACGCATCACACCGCCACGCCAGTCATCCACAGCCACCTTGTGCTGGAAAATCACCGGCTGATTCACATAGATTGGTGTTCCATAGCGAAGAGTGCCATCCTTCTGAATACCCTGGATATTCCACGAACCCGGAACGGCTATTTTGTCCCATCCGGCAAGTGAATGTCCCTTTTCATAAAACGATGAATCACGTTCCCATGGATTTGCCACCCAACGAAAATCCCACTCGCCATTAAGGCAGTAGCGATAAGCGGATGCCTCGGGAAGAACCTTCAAGGCCGATTCATCGCTATCGAATGCGTAGAATGTTGCTCTCGGCTGTTCTTTGTTCAGACTCAGGCGCTGAGGGCTCTGCCACTCAGTGCCGTCGGGAGCGTTTTGGCGGCCATACTCAAACCCCTGCAAAGGTGCTGAGGGGGCAGCCATCGACTCTGCGGCGGCCGTCAGAATCAGGCCAAACGCGATACTTTTGTTGATTTTTCTCATGGATAATTTAAATGATTGCTAAATTATTATCTTTCCGACAAATTTACGTAAAATCCGCCACATACCCCCACTCTCAATATTACAAATACATTAAAACTTCCCATCATTTCTCTCATTAACATCATTTTCACACTGTCACAAAATTTGCCGCTGCCGGCAAAACAAACAGGCAAGCACAAAATACACTACGGCTTGAATACACAGAGCCACATTCTCGGCTCTTCGGAAAATACTTCAAACAGCAAATAGACATCTGCCCGAAACAATATCGTGCCAAGCCGATGCGCAATATTTAACAATACTATCGCCAATTCGGCGATACTTCCCCAAAACATTATCGATAAGCGGCAATTTTCCGACGCTTCACTTCTCGTTTTTCAATGGAATGATTAATTTTGTAATAAATACGTAACCGACCCGAACATGAACATCAAAGAGTCAATGAACGAGATTCTCGCCGCCGAAAGTCGTGCGATTGAATCGATTCCATATACTGAGGATTACGACCGTGCTATCAATCTGATTGTAGAGCATGTAAAAAACCGTGGTGGCAAGCTCGTCACCTCCGGCATGGGTAAAGCCGGACAGATTGCAATGAACATTGCAACAACGTTCTCATCTACCGGCATCCCCTCCGTAAATCTTCACCCCTCGGAAGCTCAACACGGCGATCTTGGTGTACTTCAGCCAAACGACGTAATGCTGCTCGTGTCAAACTCTGGACGCACTCGTGAAATTCTCGAACTCGTCGACCTGACCCGTCGCTTATATCCGCAAGTACCGATGATTGTCATCACCGGAAATCGCGAAAGCGAACTCGCCGCTCTGGCCGACGCTGCTCTAATCACCGCACCGGTTCCCGAAGTTTGTCCCCTCGGTCTTACTCCAACCACATCCACCACTATGATGACCGTCATTGGCGACATTCTCGTTGTCAACGTCATGAAAGCCACCGGCTTCTCTAAAGCCGAATACGCTCTGCGCCATCACGGAGGATACCTCGGACACAAGTCGCGCCAGTAATCCACTCATTTTATGCGAAAAATCACGGTTCTCGGCGAATGCGCCCTTGACATAGTATTCCCATCGGAAGCTTCGTCATGGCCGGTATCTTTGCAAGCACGTCCCGCCGGACGTTTAGTCAATGCCGCAGCAATTGCTGCCGACCACGGTCTGCCGGTTAGCTTTGTTGGTGAAGCCGCTCGCGACCGCGCAGGCGACCTTGTTGTCGACTTCCTGAAGTCACACAACGTCGATACGCACTGCATCGACCGATTCAGCGACGGCGGAGTCACATCATCCAACTTCATTTTCCCGGCTCACGAAGATGGTGCCGACGACACATTCATCCTCAACCGTCGATTCCCTTCTGGCGACCGATTCAACGCTCCGTGGCCACGCATCGATGCCGACGACATTGTTGTATTCGGTGGATTTTTCGCTATTTCCGACCGCACGCGATCACAGCTCACCGAAATCCTGTCTTACGCATCCGAGCGACAAGCGCTCATCGTATACTTACCGGGATTCATTCAGACAGAAGCTCCGCGCATCACTCGACTCATGCCGGCTATTCTCGAAAATCTCGAATACGCCGACATCATTCTCACCCGCAGTTCAGACCTGCGCACCCTCTACTCCGAGACCGATGCTCGCAAATGTTTCGAGCGAAACATCAAATTCTACTGCCGAACCATGATAAACATCGATTCGGCTGAGCATCAGCTCACTATCCTACATCGCGACCTCTCCACCAACGTTGAGCTTCGTTCCGATGCCTCCTCGCTTGCAGCTCAGAGTGCTGCTCTTGCGGCTCTGATGCAAGCACTTATGGACGGAAATGTCACTCTTCCATCCCTCACCGGACTCTCTGAAACGGCCATTCAACGCATCGCTTCGACTATCGCTTCGGTAGCCGACGTTGCATCATAATCATTCGAACAGATGAAAGATTTATCTCTCGAACCGATATTCATCACCGTCACCTCCGACACCGCTCCGTTGGTCAAGCTGATGGCCGACGGAATCAACATGACCGAACTACGTCATGCCGTCGAAGAATTGCCGTTCAACTCTGTATACGATTTCATACGTTCTGGCACACACTCGCTCGTCAAACAAGGGCGCGTCAATGAAGCCGTTGAGCGAATCTCCGAATTCGACATTGCCGCACAGCGCATGGGTGAAGAAAGCGGCAAACTGCTCGACATCCACGCCGCACTGATGCAGACAATAACCGCGCTCCACATCCACGCCGGCAACCTCGATGATGCAATGACCACCGCGGCTTCAACGCTCAATCTATTAGCTCAAGAACCTCGACGCAAGGACGAACCATTTCTATCAATTCTTGCATCGCTACTCTACGATATTTCGCTCATTCACACTTCACGCGGACAGTACAAGCAGGCCGAAAGAGAAATCGAAAAATCAATGAAAATTTTCGAGCGTCTCGCCAAGCAGTCTCCGGAACGCTACGGATCTGCTCACCTCCTCGCCATGAACGCTTCGACACAAGTCTACCGCTCTCGACAGAAGCAGGCTGACATGCTCCTGCGTTATCAGGAGGCCACCAACACATACCTCCGCATGGTCGACGAAGGCATTGAAGATGCAGGCATGCGTCTTGTCGAATCTCTCGCTACCGAAGGTCGCACTCTAACCCAAATGTGCCGCCAACGCGAAGCTGTACAATATTTCACTCGTGCTCTGAAATACCTCACCAAAATCGAATCCGAGTTCTCAATCACTCAGCTCCGACTCTCCATCGACCTCGGCGAAGCTCTGCTTTCGCTCAAAGGATCACGAGAAAAAGGCATTCATCTGCTCAACACGATGCTCTACAAAGCAAACAAAATCAACGCCGACGACGAGCATCGACGCATCGTTGAGATTCTATCCGAAACGAAAACCAACCGAATGGAAATCTTCGCTTTCTGGCATAAGATTTTCCCTCGTTGACTCCCATATATCCATACATCTAAACACAAAGCAACAATATGTCGACAAACGTACCCGATTTCAAAAGCCCCATACCGGCGGACGAAGCTGCCGAAACTCGCGTAGCAATCGTCACCGCTCAGTGGAATGGACATATCACCTCGCGCTTGCGCGACGGAGCGGTCGAAACGCTCCGCAATGCCGGACTAACCGACGAAAACATCGGACTATTCAGCGTCCCTGGAGCTGTTGAACTCACGTTTGCCGCATCTCAGCTCATCGAAGCTTCGCTCTACGATGCAGTCATCGTTTTCGGTTGCGTCGTTCGTGGCGATACCCCCCATTTCGACTACGTCTGCCAGAGCGTTACATCTGGTGTTACATCACTCAACGCCGATTGCGACACCCCTGTCATCTTCGGATTGCTCACCGTCAACGACGAGCAGCAAGCCATCGAACGCATCGGTGGTTCACACGGCCACAAGGGCATAGAAGCCGCCGAAACGGCTCTCGCCATGATTCACTTCAAGCGTCAGGTAGAATCGCTCTGATTCTACACCGACGCGCCATAAGGCTGGCTCATCATGGAACGCCTCATGCAATACGTCTGGAAGCATCGCCTTTGGGCTCCCTCGTCGATGCACACCGTCGACGGTCGTCATGTGCGCGTCATCGACCCCGGACTTGAAAACACCAATTCCGGACCCGACTTCTTCAACGCCAAAATCATGATTGACGACCATCTTTGGGCTGGAGACGTCGAAATTCATGTACGGGCAAGCGATTGGCATCGCCATAACCACGACGGCGACCCGGCTTACGACTCCGTCATTCTCCACGTGGTCGACCGCGACGACGACGTCATTCTGCGTTCCAATGGCGAAGCCATTCCGCAAATGCGCATGCCATGCACGCCCGACTTCCATCGCCACTACAGTGCTTTGGTCGACCGTGCCGACATCGACCTACCCTGCGCATCAACAATTCCCGACACCCCCTCCATCTACATCGTCGACTGGCTATCAACCCTTGCCTACGAACGACTTTACGACAAATCCGAACGAATCTCGTCTCTCCTATCACGTCTTGGTGGAGATTGGGAAAGTGTATGCTACGTCACCGTGGCACGGGCACTCGGATTCGGCATAAACGGTGACCCTTTTGAGCGACTTGCTCTCAGTCTCCCCCTCAATTTCATAAGCAAGCATAGCGACTCTCTCTTCAGCATTGAAGCCCTGCTCTTCGGACAAAGCGGACTTCTCGACGAAGCCGTTTCGCGTGGCGACAGCTACGCCGTTGCCCTAGCGCGCGAATACGCCTTCATGGCTCACAAATTCGGACTCAAAAAGCCCCAATCACTCGGATGGAAAATGTCGCGCATGCGACCTGCCAACTTTCCACACCGACGCATAGCCACTCTCGCTGCCATGCTACACGGCGGATTCCGCATGATGAGCCGATTCCTCGACATCAGCTCCATCGACGACGCCGAAATAATCCTCTCCCCCACCCTCACCGGATACTGGGAACACCGCTACTCCTTCGGTGCCGAATCTCCGCAAGTCGCAACCCGACTAAGCCGGTCTTCCATCGTTGGCATTGTAATCAACGCCGTCGTTCCACTCATGTACGCCTACGCTGACTCTCACGCACGCACCGAGCTTGCCGACCACGCTGTCGAACTTCTCCAGACTCTTCCACCGGAGCGAAACGCTATCATCGAGCTATTCTCCCACGCAGGCATCAAAGCCACCGACGCCTTCACATCACAAGCGCTCATACAGCTCCGCAAAGCATATTGCCAAAACCGTAAGTGCCTCTATTGCAGGATAGGACACCGTCTTCTCTCCTCCCGCTCCCGACGCCCATAATAGACAAAAAAAGAAGCACGACCACTGGCCGCGCTTCTTCAATTTATAGGAATAGTCTATACCAACTGTCGATTATTGAGCGTCATCCTCAATCGAAAATTCATCGTCGAGGTCATCATCAAAATCTATATCGTTTAGATCTGCCTCAAGGTCATCGTTTTCTGCCGACGGAGCTTCACTCTTTACAGTTACAGGTTTCACCGTCTTTACCGACTTTTTGCCTGTCGAGTCGCCACCTTTCAACACCTCCATGATCTTAGCTTCGATTTCGTCTGCAAGTTCAGGATTATCCTGAATCACCTGCTTTGCTGCATCGCGACCCTGAGCCAACTTCGAACCATCATAGCTAAACCACGAACCACTCTTTTGAATGATATTATAGTCGACACCCATGTCGATTATTTCACTGCTGCGCGATATACCCTCGCCAAACATTATGTCAAATTCAGCACGCTTGAAAGGAGGAGCCACCTTATTCTTCACAATCTTCACTTTCGTATGGCGGCCAAGCATCTCTTCTCCATCCTTCACAGCCGTACTTGAGCGAATATCGATACGTACCGACGCATAAAACTTCAGTGCATTACCACCAGTGGTAGTTTCCGAAGGGCCAAACATCACACCAATCTTCTCACGGAGCTGATTGATGAAAATACAAGTCGTATTCGTACGCGAAATTGTACCCGTAAGCTTTCTCATCGCCTGCGACATCAAACGAGCCTGTAAACCTACATTTCTGTCGCCCATATCCCCCTCGATTTCACTCTTGGGAGTCAACGCTGCCACAGAGTCAACCACAAGAATATCCACAGCCGAAGAGCGAATCAACTGCTCCGCAATCTCAAGAGCCTGTTCTCCATTATCCGGCTGTGCTATCAGAAGATTATTAACATCGACGCCGAGCTTCTCAGCATAGAAACGATCAAAAGCGTGCTCCGCATCAATAATTGCGGCAATACCACCCGCCTTCTGAGCCTCAGCTATAGCATGAATAGCCAATGTTGTCTTACCGCTCGATTCTGGACCGAAAATTTCGATAATTCGACCACGAGGATAGCCTCCCACGCCCAGGGCGTAATTCAAGCCGATAGAACCCGAAGGAATCACATCGATATCCTCCACCTTCTCATCGCCAAGCTTCATTATCGCACCCTTACCGAAACTCTTCTCAATAGCCGCCATTGCCGACGACAGAGCCTCAGCCTTAGCCTTAGCGGGATCAAGATCTGCCTTGCCCTTCTTCAATTCTTTCTTAGCCATATATCGTATCTTGATAGATTACAGATTGAACATTGCAAAGATAACATATAATCACGGCAATTTTACTGCCCATCTCCGTTAAATAAATCTTAATCCACCCGAACCTCGAAAAACAAACTAACTTTGCAATATGAGAAAATACACCAAACTCCGCATCTCCAACTGGATACTACTCGCCGTTGCCACCGCAACTCTCGCATCAAGCATACAACTCGAAGCACACCTATATAGTGGCTACGACGCACTCTGGTTCCACATCTACATCGCGAGCCTGTTCGTCCTACTCACCATTCTCCACCTTTATCTGCATTTCGGATGGCGCAAATGGCTTTCAAAAGTAAAACAACTCAAAAGCTCTGCCACACGCATCCTTTGGTGGTTCTTCCTTGCCACATCCATATCTGGCATCATCGCGCTCATACACGCCCTATCCACCTATACCCACGGCGCCATCGAAATAATCCACGGCAAAATAGGCCTCATAATGCTCGCCCTCGCCATCTACCACATCGTCCGCCGCCACAAACACCTCTCCCCCAAATAAACACCCATCCCTCACCAAAGGAACAGATACATCAAATTCACAATAATCTTGGAAGGTAACTATCGTTACCACTCTCTATACTCGACAATAACGACTCAGCCACGATTCTCATCTCTTGTTGAATTTCGTAGCCGAGCCGCAAAGCACGGCTATTTTAGAATAAAAAGCAAATATAGTAGCTATTTGAATTTTTCAATCCATCTGTAATCATCCCCTTTAGTAGTCCACACATTCTGTGTCTCATAAAGACAAAATCGCCCCACGACATCTCCTGAATCTTCTCTC
>CAYQEN010000035.1:0-17922 GCA_964416545.1 uncultured Bacteroides sp.
ACTTTAAATCATGAAATTTAACAAATTATTCCTCGGAGCTGCCATCCTGTCAATGGGTGTTTTGGCATCTTGCTCCAGCGACGACGATCCCGCAGTAGTAGGCGGTAACGACGTGAAAGGTGAAGGTTACATCACAGTGAAGTTTAAGACAGCCGGAATCGGCGATAGTAAAGCTGCAGATGATGTGTATGAAGAAGGTTCTACAAACGAAGGTGTTGTAACTGCAGAGAACACTCGTTTCTATTTCTTCGATAGAAGCGGTGTAGCGTTTAAGATGACAGATGCCGGAAATGTGAATGCTGATGCAATTGCCGATAATATGGTTACTCCGGTGGAAGTAAACAAGCAGAATAATACTAACGGAAATACAGATATTACAGGTGTGCTGGTACTTGGTAAAGGTACAGATGGCTATGAAGGCGTAACGCCTACACTGGCAGTTTGTGTTACAAACGGATCTAAGGACTTCATGGATGGTCTTGCCAATAAATCTCTCAAAGAGGTTGCAGAGGAAGTTGCTACTTCGGAAAACACAAATATGTTTATGATGAGCAACTCAAACTACAAGGAAGTCAATGAAAATTATGGCGCTGTGACCGTTGGTGATAAGGTGAAGTCGACACCTGATGCAGCAAATGCAGATCCCGTTGATTTCTATTTGGAACGTCTTGCAGTGAAGGTTCGTATTAAGGACAAGCAGGAAACTGTGTTTGTTGCTCAGGAAGCAACTACAGATGATAACGGTGTTACAACTTATGCACCTGCGAAATATACTATCTATCAGTCTGATGGATCTGCAAAGAAGGATGTTGAACTTCGTGTTGAACTTGCAGATTGGCAGATTATTAAGACCGTAGAGGAAGCATATAATATCAAGCAGCTTCCCACTACCGATCCGTGGACCGGTTGGAACGATGCTGCTTATCACCGCAGCTATTGGGCAACCTCTTCAGCTACAGCAGAAAAAGTGAAGAATCCGTATTTTAATATCTATGATGATGCCAAGTGGACAGAAATCAATGCAGAGGGTTTCCCCGGCTATTATACTTGGGAATGGACCGGCGCAACAAATGTAGGTGCTGAAAACGATCGCGGTCATGATGCAAATGCTACTTCGGTTGTTGTTCGCGCGTATGTTAAAGAGAAGGTTGGTGAAGATTGGAAGAATATAGAGCTTGTTAAGTGGGCAGGTACTTACTTCACTCTCGATGCTTTCAAGCAGCAGGTAATCAGTAGCTACTATGGCGAAAATAAGGTTGATATAACTGCCGGCGACGTTACTCTCGTTTATGTAGGAGGAGAAGGTGGTTCGGATAACTACTGGAAAGTACAGGTTAAAGGTGTGGATTACACAGGTAATTACACTCATATCCGTTATTGGAAAAATGGTGTGACTTCATTCTACCTCAACATCAAGCACGGTAAAAATGATGCCGGCGCTAATGTATACGGTGTAGTTCGTAACCACATTTACGAATATGATTTCACTAATATCGTAGGTCTCGGTGTTCCGGGTAACAATCCTGACGGTGAAGAAACAGAAACATTCGTTTCTGCAGGTATCAACGTTCTTAACTGGAAGGTTGTAAGCAACAGCGTAGTTCTCGAATAATAGAAAATTCTTATTAAACAATAGGTGAGCCGACCTCAGGTCGGGGTCGGCTCACTTTTCAAAAAAAACGACCGCAACTGCCGACGAGCCCACAGCGATGGGGGAGGAGGCGACAAAAAAAACGAATTAGCGAGGCGCTGAAGTGGCGACTGCCGATAGGAGAGCAGCACGCAGACAGCACGAGCCCACAAAAAAGAAAACCCTGATGACAGAGCCGACGGCGGTCGGCGCAGACATCCACCAAATTCAGACTATAATCCGATCGGGCACACCGCGGAGTGTTGCAACGGTCGTCTATCATAAAGAATCTCTCTCTCTTCGCCGATAGCTTTTTGTCGGCATCGTAAGATACAGAATGAACTAAATAAAAAATATAACAAACGATATAACTACCGGATTATGTTTCAAGCCAGAATAAGCAGAAGAATGGTTGGCGCGATGGCCACAGCTGCAATCGCCCTGACTTCGTTTACCGGTTGCAACTCAATATTCGAGGAGAGCGACTGTGTAGAGAGCTATAATCTCATCACGCTTACTTACGACTACAACATGAAGCGAGCCGATGCCTTTGCTCATGAGGTAGACGAGGTGTCGCTCTTGGCGTTCGACTCCAAGACGGGACTCTTGGTGAGCCGCATCGACCGTAAGCAGAGTGACCTTAAAGACGGGAACACAGTGGAGCTTGCCGTTGCTCCCGGTGAATATGATATACTGGTATGGGCGGGCGATCCGGAGCGTTCGTTTGAGATAGCCGATGGCGACATCGGTCGCTCGACGCTTGCCGACTTTCATGCGCGACTGAAGGCTGCGGGCGTGGCTAAGGCCGGCAGTGTGGAAGTGGATGAAGATTTGGGCCCGCTGTTTCACGGCTTGAAGCATGTGTCGCTTCCGTATGCGTCGCCTTCGCGTCCGAATAAGTTTACGATTGGCCTGACGAAGGATACGAATGTGGTGCGCGTGGTGCTCCAGAATATCAATGGCGAGTATGTGAATCATGAGGATTTCACGTTTACGATAACCGACCATAATTCGTGGCTCAATGCCGACAATACGCTTCGCGATGCTACGACGGCCGTGGGGTATCATCCGTGGCATCTGACATCGGGCGCGGTGGATGTGAATACCAATCCGATCGACCCGTCGACGGGCAGGGTTGCCGACTTCAGCGAATGGTTTGCTACTTCGACGGCATCATCGCGCGCCGTGCTTGGAGCATCGCTTGCCGAGTTTACGGTCAACCGTCTCTTTATGGAGAATAATCCTCGTCTGCACGTTACCGACCGCGACGGGAAGACGATACTCAATGTGTCGCTACGCGACTATGCTCTCCTGGTCAAGGGATTCTATCATGAGGATATGTCGGATCAGGAGTATCTCGACCGCCAGGATGAATATAATATGACATTCTTCCTCGACGATGGCAATCGCTGGATTTCGGCAGTGATAATCATCAACGACTGGCGTATCGTGCGCTACGAGGGCTCGCTCGAATAATCATTTCTTGAGTAATACTAAAATAAACATACCCCAACCATTAAACTATTGAAAAGATGCGCCCGCACCTTAATCTACATAAAATCCTCGCGAAGTATGCGACGACGTTGAGTCTGCTCAGCGTACTGGCGGTGTCGTCGTGCGTAAGCGACGACATAGGCTGCATCGAAGACCGTCCCGGCTACATCGACGGCAACGACCTCTGGATGACGATATCAGTGGTGAACCAAAGTTCGCATGAGCCATCTCGTGCCAATGACGAAGCCGGACATCCCGACGAAGATGCCGAGATAGCAGAAAACTATATCGATACGAAGGATATAACGCTCATGTTGCTCGACGAAAACCGAATGTTGCTGAAGGTTTTTGAAAGTGATGAGTTTGTGGTGATTCCGAGAGAAACATCGGGTGATAAGTCGCAGTACGATATAACATTTAATGTGAATCGCGACTACTTCAACTATGCCGCAGGGAAGGACGATATACCGTTTTCGCTGATGGTTGTAGCCAATACGACCGGCGTGAGAGGAGCGAAGCCCTCGCTTCCGTTCACCTGGCGCAATGTCGGCAAGAGAGTTGCCTCGCTCTCGGAGGTTGCCGAAAATGTGTTTGAATTTCCCGACAGTTATGACGAGCCGTGGCGACCGTCGACGGCCGATGGCGGCAAGCATATTCCGATGGCAGGAATCAAGAAAGTGACGATGACGCGCACGGAGTTTGAAACCGAAAACACCGTGGAAACAAGAATACAGCTTGGCGACATTCCGATGCAACGCACGTTGGCAAAGGTGAGAGTGCTCGATGGCATTCGCTCGCAGGCAGATACGGAATTTTCAGAGATAAGCTCCGTGGGTCTTCAAGGCGTGTTTAAATCAATGGGCTTTGTGCCGTATTATTCGGTGGTGCCGGGGTGGTATACCTCTGATGAGACACCGGTTATAGAAAAAGGCTCGGTGCGATATGGCGAGTGGGACTCGACGGCCAGCATACCGTTTTTTGAAGTTGACGATTATACGGCCACCGACGGAACGACATATAAAAAGGCATTTATAGCTTATGTGCCCGAATATTCGGCTTCTGTCAAGGAAGAGAGCGACGAAAAGCGTCAAGGTGCTGACGGCTATGTAGTTGGTGAAGTTCCCACCCTCAAATTCAAACTCAAGGAGCGCGACGGTGGAGCGACGATAGAGAGAGACGTTAAGATCACCAATTTTACGAATATCACCGATATGGCCCGCAATCATATCTATGAGTTTACGGTGACTGCCAATCCGAATGCCAAACTGAACCTGACTCTCAATGTGAAGGCGTGGGACAGATACGAGGAGAGTATCGAATTTACGGATCAGCCTTCGTTTGAGGAAGTGACGTGGACAAATATGTATGAGGGCTGGAACTCGTCGGCAGGCGAAGTCAGAGTGAAGCCCGACCAGCCGGTGAAGGTGTCGTTCAGACTCCAAACACCCAAAGACTGCCGATGGACAGCCTATCTGATACCGGTAAGAGGAAACGGTGCTTTTGTCTTCACCGATAAGGACGGAAATGAACTGACCGGCTATCCGAGCGGAATAATCGGCGCGGACGGAGATATGACGGAATTGTATATCAAGTCGACATCGCCTGATGTGGTATCGGAAGTTTCGGCAGAGCTGTGTGTGATGATCACGACGCTCGACAATACGGATATAGAGGCCGCCCTTGCCGGCAATGCCCGTCCGTCGGGACGCTATCTGCTCCGCCAGATACCGAATAACTAATCGCGATACTCGCAGCACATAAAAATTTGTATTATCAAAGCAACTTAAATCCGAATAGGAAAATCATATTAGAACAATGAAAAACATCGTTAAAAAATATACGACAGCACTATGGCTCGCGCTTGCTACGGCCGCGAGCGGTGCGCTTGTCGGCTGCATCAACGACTACGCACCCGGCGGAGCCGATGGGTCGCAGGAGGGAATGCTGACATTATCGCTACTGACATCGGATCCCGACACGAGAGCCGCTGAAACGACTCCCGGCACGGCCGCCAAAGACCCTCTGAACGAATATTTGATAAAAAACGTCAGCCTTTACTTATATAAGGGTAAGTCTGCGAACCTCGATGAGAACACGGCAGAGCCATTCTATTCGGTGGACGTAGCAATCGATAATGCCACAACAACCGCATCGAATGTGGAAGTGCGCATACCGCTTTCGAAGCTCGATGCCGAAGCAAAGAATGGCAATTTTTGCATCTATGCGTTGGCAAATCTGAGCAACGAGGAGCGCGAAGCCGCGTCGAAGACCAATAAGAGCGTGTCGGCACTGAAAGCTATAACGGTGGACAGCAACTTCGATAAGGTGAAAGAGAAAGAAGAATCGTTTGTGATGGACGGACTGTCGGACGATATCAGAGTAGGGACGGCCACCAATTCACTGACGGGAGTGATAGAGCTTGTACGCTCATCGGCAAAAATCACGCTTAATCTGAATGTGCCGGAAACGCTTACGGTGAAGGACGGTGGCGCAGATGTGACCTATACAAGCGAGAAAAGTGGCATAGCCGTGTGGTTTTGCAATGGCGTAAAGATATCGCCTGTCAATGCCAATGCTGCGGCTAAGGGATTTAAGCCATTGGCAGGCAGTATTTTTAATTCCAGTGATCTCGAAGCTGTGCCGTTTGCCGAAACCGGCAGTGCGGAATATCCGCTGGTGGCTCAGATGCCGTTTTACAGCTATCCCAACAACTGGCAAGGCTCGGAAGACAACAGCAATCGCGCATACATGATACTCGGAGTGCCTTGGACGCGCGAGGGGGAAACAACGGTTCAGAACTACTATTATCAGGTTCCGGTAAATATCGAAAAGTCGACGGGCGCGAATGCCGCCACGGCAAATATGCTTGAACGCAATAAGCACTATATGGTGAATCTGAAAGTCGGCAAGCTCGGCAGCCTCTCAAAGGAGACCCCGAGCGATGTGGACGAAAAAGATTTGCACTACATGATAATGGATTGGAGCAGCGAAGGCTTCCGCGTTGATCTGGATAAGCTACGCTATCTGCAAGTGGAGCGCAACGAGTATGTCATGGATAACTCTACCGATCTTTCAATCCCATACGTTACTTCCCATGACGTTGAAATCGTTGATGCTAAGCTAATGTTCTATGATTATAGTGGGACGAATGGTACACCAGTGCCTCATTATATTTCGCTCGGAGCCGGCAATGAGTCGGTGAATTATAATGGAACAACGACTCCGATATATAGCCTGAAGATAAATCAAGCCGATAAAACGATTGATTTCAGCCATATAATGTGGGCTGTTACAGAATCAAATAATAATTTTTCAATTAAGAAATTTAATAATGAAAATCAGGAAGCTATCGGTGAGTTTGTTTTGACATTTACGATTCATCATAAGGATGAATCGGCTGTTATGGAGCGTATAACAATTACTCAGTATCCGGCATTGTATATAAATGTTATATATAGTCCCTCAACGGAAGCGAATACGACTGCATTTATAAATAATGATAAAGATAAATCTGCATTAGGGAATAATTATGTAAATGCGGGTGGTACGAATACTAATTTTAATAATTATGTGGTAAATGTAACTCGATTTAATACAAATAATACTGATTATATTATTGGAGATCCGCGAGAGTTGGAAAATTCGTGGACTTCAGCTCCTTTCTCTGATTATTCGAGCAATTGGAGTAGTGGTGCGTATTTGAATGATGGAAAAATTGTGTCAAGCACTAATTATTTCCCATCAGATTATTATCGAACGAATATATCCCAAAATTATAATTATTATATAGCTCCGATAATTAGAGTTGCTTCTTCAAGAGGTGTTACGCAACCAATTAGTAAAGTTTTTGCTCATAGACGCTGTGCATCGTATCAGGAGAATGGACGTCCGGCAGGTCGTTGGCGAATACCGACGTATGGAGAAGTTAAGTTTATGATGGAATTGACAGCAAAAGGACTTATTCCTCGTTTATTTGGCAACGATAATTCGGGTACTACTACTTATTGGGTTGCGTCTGGAAAAGCAGAAGTTAGTAATGGAACTTCGAGTTATGCAGTAAAATTTCTCAGTGATAATGAGAATACTACATTTGTTCGTTGTGTCTATGACGAATGGTATTGGGGAAATGATACTATTCCTCAGGTAGATAAGAATAAATTTACTTGGGGCGATAGGGCGCGTAAATAAAAAACAAGGACAGCTATGGAAATGAAAAACTATATGCGAAGAGTGTTCGGACTGCTTGTAGCAATGGCGACGATGACCGGCTGCCAGCAGGATAGTGGCGATGAGCCTACAATCGGTGGAGAGTCGGCACGCAACGAATACACAACACTGTCGGTAGAGTTTCCGGAAATGCAACAAAGCGAGTCTCGTGCATTCGGTGAGGCTCCCGACCTGGGAAAATTGAAGCTACACATGATGGTGTTTGACAGTCGCGGCAGCTTCATAAAATATCTCAGCCAGGAGGGTGGCGAAATCACCAACGTGCGCGTCGGTGAGGGTGCTGACGCGGGGAAGGTGTTTTACGACGTGAAGCTCCCATATTCTACAGCACCGCGAGTGGTGCATCTCGTGGCCTCGGAATATGACATAAATTATCAGCCGGGTCGCGAGGAAGTGTCGCTTCCGTCGCTGTCGCTCGACGGCGAAAAGGATGCCTATTGGAATCGCGTGGAGCTGCCGAACGGCATAGGCAATTATGAGGACGGAAACGCCACGGCCGTGCCGGGCGATGAAGTGGAGGTGCTCAGCGGCGTGAAGCTCGTGCGCAACTTTGCAAAGGTAAGCGTAGACGGCGAGATGGTTGGTACGGCATATAAGGGATTTGTGCTCGTAAACCGTCCGAAGAGCGGCACTGTGGTGCCTTATATCGGCGTGGTAGCTGCCGGTGAGAGTCACTTTGCCGACTATACATCGATAATCGGCGCGGATGATGCTTATAGCAGGCTGATAGCCAAATTTACGGGCTGGGAGTCGACCGACAATACCCTGACCGCGAGCTCGGCGTCGGATTTCAGCGATGCGGACTTCGATGCGGAGTCGGAGTATATGTATGAGCGTACGTATAATGTGGCCGGCCATCCGTCGTTTATCATAATCAAAGGCTCGTATGGCGGTAATGACTATTATTACCATATAGACCTCGTGAAGCTCGACCAGGCGAGCGGTCAGTCGACGGGTTATCATCTGCTCAGAAATTTCGAGTATAAGGTGACAATCGAAAATATCAAAGGCGAGGGCTATTCGACAGTGGCTGCCGCCGTGGCAGGCGAAGCGTCGAACAATATATCGTATAGCGCATCGACTCGCGACCTCTATTCGATAACGAATACGGACGGACATAAGATAGAGGTGGAATACACACAGAAAGTGTATGTGGGCGAGAGCGGAACGCTCAACGGCTCGCTGAAATTCCGCTACACGATAAATGGCACAGTGCAAACCACCGATCTTGAGGCATTGGTGACCGACAATGGCAATAATGTGCTCGTCGGCACCGGCGGAAATGCAATAGCCGAAGGAACAAAAATATCACCTCAGCAGAGTGGCGACGGGTGGATGACGATAAGCTATGATGTGGCAACGATGCAGTATGGCACTGCCAAGTTCAGAGTGTATCGCAAGGACGGCCTCGGCCGAGAAATCGAAATAATATCTCGCTCGCCGTGGGTGTTTAACACCGCAAATGTCTCGGCAGGGCAGTCGGGATTGGTGTTCAACCCGATGCTGAGTGCAAATAAAGTGCCCTATGCCGGAGAAACAATGCCTTATGCGCATACGACTGCGGGATATAATAGCGGTTACGGCCACGAAAGCGATCCGCTGAATATCTATATCAAGGTGCCGAAAACGATGCCTAAGTCGACGTTTCCCCTCGTGTTTAAGTTTGAGTCGAGAAATCAGGTAATCTTCCCGAATCCGAACGGCGTGCTGACAACGCATGTGGAAGACAGCGGATTTGCCGACGGCTCGGAGGATAAGCGCATAGTGTTTCACTACACGCTGGAATATAAAGACTTCGCAGCTCAAATGGGGGCTGACGGACAGCAGGGCGACGTGGTGGTCGTTGCACCGTTCAGATTTAATGTACCCTCGTCGACGGGCGGAAAAACGGATGAAATAAGAGTGTCGAATCCCTATTTCAAGGCTATAGAGGTGGCGTATACACGCAATTGATCAGTATGAAAATATCAAACATAAGACTGTCGGCCGTAGCGGCAATGACGGTCGTAGTATCGGCGGCTTGCGGCGGAAACGGCGCGGCCGCTGATGCTGCAAGTAGAGAGTCGGGCAGTCAGGCTGTGGAGTACAGGACATTGCAGTTGCCCACGCTTCCTCCGGAGATGACCACCCCCCGGGAGCGGTTGGCGTATGTGCTCGGGCATTATTGGGACAATATGCCGTGGACTGATTCGGCGGCTTGCGGCGATACGGCATTCGTGGAGCAGTCGATGGTGGACTTTCTCGATCTGTTGTCGCACGCCGACAGCGGAGTTATAGCTGATGCTTATGCCCGATTTCTCGGAGTGCTTCCGGCGGAAATGAATACGTGGCTTACGGATATGACGTGTGAGTATCTCTATACGGCAGATTCGCCGGTGTATGACCCGGAGGTGTTTGCCGTTGTGGCAGGCGAGTTGCTGAAAAAGGGGAATTTGGAGGACTATAAGTGTGAAACCTTGAAGTATCGACGTGCTGAGGCGATGAAAAATCGTCGTGGAACGCGGGCGGCCGATTTTGAGTTTGTGGATCGCGACGGTGGTTCGGCGCGATTGAGCGAGGCTGTCGGGCGGTCGGAGGTGACGCTACTGGTGTTTTACGATCCGGACTGTGAGCGCTGTAAGGAGATTATAAGGGGCGTGGCAAATGTTGAGCTTCCTGAGGGTGTCGGGATTTTGGCGATAGACGCTGAGGGGGATCGCAGTCGTTGGGATGAGACGAAGATGTCGATGCCGTCGGGCTGGCGCGTGGGTTTTGCCACAACGCCGATATTGGACGAGGAGTTGTATTCGCTGCCGGCTTCGCCAACGCTCTATCTGCTGGACAGGAGGTCGGTGGTGATAATGAAGGATCCGTCGGTTGACGAGGCTCTGCATTATCTGTTGGCACCGAAAGCTGAAAACTGAGAGGGGAAGGGGGTGGATTGAGGATTTAGTGCTATTTTTGCATGTCTAATTACCATAATTTTAACCGATATGAGTAGAATGGCGAGGATGTGCGTAAGGGTGATGCTGTTGTTGTCGATGACGGCGCTCACAGCACTAAATGGCACTGCGAAAATTAAGTGGTATAATCCTGCGGATGCCGGGGAGGCGGTGGTGCAAAATCAGGCGTGGCCGGGCGAGGTGCGCGAAAGCATGTACAACAGATTGCCGATGCGGGCGCAGGAGAAGGCCGGGCGAAATGTGTGGTCGCTGTCGCGCCATAGTGCCGGCGAGTGTATCATGTTTACCACCGACGCGAGGGTGATAGAGGTGAGATATGTGGTGTCGGGGAATAAGTCGATGATGCATATGCCTACGACCGGCGTGTCGGGCGTGGATCTGTATGTCAGGAGCCACGATGGCGAGGAGTTGTGGTCGGGGGCTAAGTATTATTCGTTGGGCGACACGGTGAAGTGTCGGTATGGGGCGCCCGGGATGGAGCTCGATTTCGACCGTAACGGGGCGCATACATATACGCTGTATCTGCCACTGTATAACGAGGTGACGTGGATGGAAATCGGGGTGGATGACGGCGATAAGTTTAGCTTTGAGAGGGCGTTTGAGGAGCGTCCGATAGTGGTGTACGGTACTTCGATAGCTCATGGCGCGTGTGCGTCGCGTCCGGGAATGGCGTGGACTAATATTCTGCATAGACGGATGGAGCATCCGGTGTGTAATTTCGGATTTTCGGGGAGTGCGCTGTTTGAGAGCGGTGTGATAGAACTGCTTGGTGAGGTGGACGCCCGTGCGTACATAATAGATGCGTTGCCGAATGCGTATTCAATTTCGCCTCGAGAGGCTCTGAGAGATACAATAGTGAAGGCCGTGAAGAGGTTGCGCGAATTGCGCCCCGAGGCTCCAATATTGCTTGCCGACCATTACGGATATCCGCACGGAAGCACCATAAAGTATTGGAAAGAGAAGGAAGTGTATGCCAACGGTGCGCAGAAAGAGGCGTATGACAGTCTGGTGGCTGATGGCGTGGCAAATCTGTATCGAATAGGTTACGACGAGTTCGGTATGTCGCAGGATGCTACGGTAGAGGGTATTCATCCGTCGGACTACGGTATGAAGCTGTATGCCGATGCTTACGAAAAGAAGTTGAGAGAGATTCTGAACGAGCCGATAGGGGAGCTGCGTACGGAAGTGCCGTTGATGCAGTCGCGCGACTCGTATAATTGGATAGCACGCCACAATCAGATAATAGCCGATGGGAGGAAGGCGAAGCATTTTAAGCGCGTGATAATCGGCAATTCGATAGTGCATCATTGGGGCGGCGTTGATAATTTCCCGATCAAGAGCGGCGAAAAGGTGTGGAAGAAGTATCTGCAGGGTACGTTCAACATGGGCTGCGGATGGGATAGGATAGAGAATGTGTTGTGGCGCGTGTATCACGGAGAGTTGGACGAGTTTACGGCTGACAATATCTATTTGATGATCGGCACAAACAATATAGGATATTCGTCGGAGGAGGAAATCGTGGGCGGCATCGAGAATCTCATGACAGCGATACGCAGCCGACGCCCGGAGGCGAGGCTGACACTTATCGGAATATTTCCACGTGCAAATCATGAGGCTCTTGTGAAGCGATTGAATGTCGGCTTAGAGAATGTGGCTCGAAGACAGGGCGTGGAGTTTCGAAATCCCGGGGCGGCGTTGCTTCTCGACTCGGGAAAAATAGATGCGTCGCTGTTTCGCGGAGGCCTTCATCCAAATGAAGCCGGCTATGAGAAGGTGGTGAACGGATTTCTTGAAAATAGGAATTGATGACGGCGTTTCCATTTCTCGGCTTTTTAAGCTAACTTTGACAAAAATTTTGTCACTAAGATTTTATGCCAAGAAAACGTAAAGAACTCCCGGTAATCGAGGGAGTCGAAATAATAGATGTGGCTGCCGAGGGCAAGAGCATAGCTCGTGTGGACGGTATGGTGGTATTCATACCTTTCGGTGCGCCGGGCGATGTGGTGGACGTGAAACTCGTCAAAAAGAAGAAGAGTCATGCCGAGGGTAATATTGTGCGTATCGTGAAGCCGTCGGCAGAGCGCGAGGAGCCGCGTTGCAGCCACTTTACGGTGTGTGGCGGCTGTCGCTGGCAGCACCTGCCTTATTCGTTGCAGTTGCAGTGTAAGCAACAGCAGGTGGTCGACGCAATGACCCGCATAGCTAAGGTAGAGATTCCGCCGATCAATCCGATTCTCGGGTCGGAGGAGATATGGGAGTATCGCAACAAAATGGAATATACGTTCTCCAATAAGATGTGGCTCACTTTTGAGCAACTTAACAGCGGAGAGGAATTTCCGGATCGCGACGCTGCGGGATTTCATATCCCCGGTGCTTTCGACAAGGTGCTTGATATAGACAAGTGCTATTTGCAGAATGACTTTTCAAATCGCTTGCGCAAGTTTATTAAGGCATATGGCAAGGAGCATGGATTGTCGTTCTACGACCTTCGTCAGCAGTCGGGCTTGTTGCGCAATCTGATGGTTCGCATGGCTTCGACCGGTCAGATAATGGCAGTGATGCAGTTTGGCGCCGATGAACCCGAAAATATTAAAGGATTGCTTGATGCTGTGAGAGCTAAGTTTCCGGAAATCACGTCGTTGCAGTATGTGGTAAATCTGAAAGTGAACGATACGATCGGCGATCAGGAAATATTGGTTCATTCGGGAGCTCCATATATCGAGGAGGAGATGGAGGGACTGCGATTCAGAGTAGGCCCGAAGTCGTTTTATCAGACAAATTCGCGCCAGGCATACGAGTTGTACAAGGTGGCTCGCAATTTTGCAGAGTTGAGCGGTGATGAGTTGGTGTATGACCTGTATACAGGTACAGGAACGATAGCCAACTTCGTAGCGCGTCAGGCACGTCACGTGATAGGCATCGAGTATGTTCCGGAAGCTATCGCCGATGCTAAGGTGAATTCAGCCGTCAACGGAATTGACAATACGGAATTTTATGCCGGCGATATGAAGGATGTGCTCACAGATGAATTTATAGCACAACACGGACGTCCGGATGTGATGATAATCGACCCGCCAAGAGCAGGGATGCACCAGGATGTTGTGGACGTGATAATGAATGCTCGTCCTGAAAAATTGGTGTATGTCAGCTGTAATCCTGCTACTCAGGCACGCGATATAGCTCTTCTCGACAGTTTATATCAAGTAAATGAAATTCAGCCAGTTGATATGTTTCCCCACACCCACCACGTTGAAAACGTGATAAGGCTGTCGCTTCGTCAGTGAATGGGCTTGGCTAGTACGGAATTGTAGTAGCGAGGGTCGCCAGTAACTTCTCGGCCGATGAAATCGGGGATTTCAACCGATTCGTCGGCCGAAGTTAGTTCTATCTCAGCGAGAATCAGCCCTTCGTGGCGTCCGTGAAAGCGGTCGATTTCCCATCGGCCACAGATGTAGCGAGTTTTGCTCAGCACTTCATCGGGCGGGCAGATGGCGAGCATACTACGAGCATCGTCGACGGGAATAGGATATTCCCATTCGTCGCGTGTGGAACCATGTGACAAGCCTTTTACCGTTAGAAAGGCTTCGTTGCCACGTAGACGGATGCGTACAGTGGCTTCCGGCTTATCGGATAAATAGCCTTGTATTATGTCGTAACTTTTGGTGACGTAGGGCATAAAAGCATCGCTTTCCACTAAAAATTTGCGTTCAATTTCTTTTGCCATAATCGCAAATTTAGTTAAAAAGACAGTTATTCCAACTGTGAGGCCAGAAATATTTCTCAATTCGCTTAACATCGTGTAACTTTGTGATGTTAATTATAATAGAAATGCGCATGGGGTGTGTCGGTCCCCGGAATACTGACAGTACAAAAGATTAGATGATAGAAAGAATAGTAATACTCGACAGCGCCGATCCGGCAAGCTTCTATGGAGTAAATAACGCTAATATGCAGTTGATTCGCAATCTCTATCCAAAGCTACGAATGGCTGCTCGTGGTACAGTGATTAAAGTAATTGGCGATGAAAACGAGACTTCGGAGTTTGAAAAGAAAATACACGAACTTGAAGCCTACTGTGTGAAATACAATAACCTTAGCGAAGATGTGATACTTGACATCGTACGCGGTCAAGCTCCGCAGGAGCGACGTAGCGATGGCGTAATCATATTTGGCGTTAACGGAAAGCCGATATCGGCGCGTACGCCAAATCAGCAACGATTGGTGGAAGCATTCCAAAAGAATGATCTTACGTTTGCTCTCGGCCCTGCCGGTACGGGTAAAACATATATTGCAATTGCTTTGGCTGTGCGTGCACTCAAGAATAGAGAGGTGCGAAAGATAATTCTGTCGCGTCCAGCGGTGGAAGCGGGGGAGAAGCTCGGATTTCTGCCCGGCGATATGAAGGATAAAATCGATCCATATCTTCAGCCTCTCTATGACGCTTTGGAAGATATGGTGCCGGCAGCGAAGCTGAAAGAATATATGGAGTCGAAGGCCATTCAGATAGCTCCGTTGGCATTTATGCGAGGAAGAACGCTCAATGATGCCGTAATTGTGCTTGACGAGGCTCAGAATACGACGACCCATCAGATAAAAATGTTCCTTACCCGACTCGGTATGAACGGCAAGATGATTATAACCGGCGATGCTACGCAAATAGACTTGCCGCGCTCGGTGACATCGGGTCTTATGCAGTCGCTACGAGTGCTTAAAGGCGTTGAAGGTATCGGAAAAGTAGAATTTGGGAAGAAGGATATTGTTCGTCATGCTTTGGTGCAGCGTATAGTGGAAGCATATGAGCGATTTGATAATGAGGTAAAGGATGTAGCCGCGGATTCAGAATCTGATGGCAATACTCCGAAGTCGGATTGACAGACTCGCATATGTTAAGACGAATAATTGCTGTGCTGTTGCCGATGATGATGTGTCTTGTTGCAGTGGCAACGGAAAGCGAGGCTGTACATCATCCGCAGACGCATTTGCGCGGTGTTGTGCGTGACTCTTTGAGCCATGAGCCGGTGCCATATGCAGCGGTATTCCTGGTTGGTAGTAGTCGCGGTGTGCTTGCAGACGAACATGGTAGATTTGAGATTATAACCCAAAAGCCATTTTCGTTGGTGCGTACGTCGGCTGTGGGTTATACCACGAAGTCGGTGCCAGCAAAGCGTGGTGTGACTTCGGATATCGTGATAGATATGGCTCCTACAGGTATTGCCTTAGGAGAGGTTTTGGTAAAGCCCAAGAAGGAAAAGTATAGCAAGAAAAATAATCCGGCAGTGGATTTTGTTCGTCGTATAATGGCTGCCGCAGATGTTACCGACCCTCGTAGTCAGGATAATTACAACTATGACAAGTACGAACGTATAACGCTTGCATTTAATGACTTCGACCCAGAAAACACTAAGAATCTTGCACTGAAAAAGTATTCTTTTCTTAAGGAGTATGTGGATACATCGGAAATTTCAGGCAAGCCGATTCTTAATCTGAATACACGAGAAAAATCGTCGCGCGTGTATTATTGTCGTGATCCGCGTAAGGAAAAAGAATATGTGGATGGTATCCGTCAGGAGGGGCTTGGTGACTTTATGGATCAGGAGAATATCAGAATTTTTTTGGAAGATATTCTTAGAGAAATCGATGTATATCAGAATGATGTAAATATTCTGCAAAATCGATTTGTGAGTCCGCTTTCGAGAATTGCGCCAGATTTCTATAAGTTTTATCTTTCAGATACGGTGACAGTGGCAGGTGATAGTTGTGTAGAGCTGTCGTTTGTTCCGCGCAATTCAAAGTCATTCGGATTTACGGGACGAGTGTATGTTCCGGTAGGGGATTCAACTATGTTTATCAAGAAAGTCGTGATGAACGTGCCCATAGAAATAAATCTGAATTTCATAGACCGACTCTACTTCGAACAGATATATGAGCGTGCACCCAATGGATCGCGATTGAAAGTGTCGGATGACATGACCGCAGAAGTCAACATTCTGCCCGGAATGCAGAGCTTTTATGTGAGGCGCAATACAGCATATGAAGGACACAATTTTGACGCACCCGCTGATATGTCCGTTTTCGATAAACTCGGACGCGAAATTGTGTCAGCACAGGCAGAAAAACGTGACTCTATATTCTGGCAAAAAGCGCGATTTATTCCGGTATCGACGCAGGAAACAAATGTTGGTAATATGTTGGCTCGCTTGCGTCAGAATAAGTTTTATTACTGGAGCGAGAAGTTAATGCGAGTAGCTTTTACAGGCTATGTTCCAACTGGCAATCCAAATAAATTTGATATTGGTCCGATGAACACGCTGGTGAGTCATAACGATCTCGAAGGGTATCGTCTGCGTGTCGGAGGTATTACAACGGCAAATCTGAGTAAGCGATTTTTCGGTCGTGGGTATGCCGCATGGGGCACTGATGACCATCGTTGGAAGTATCGAGCTGAGGCGGAATGGTCGTTTAACGACAAAAAGTATCACTCACGGGAGTTTCCGGTGCATTCGTTTCGGTTGTCGCATCTCTATGATGTGGATATGCTCGGACAACATTACTTGTTTACGAATCCGGACAATTTTGTGTTGTCATTTAAGCGTCAGGAAGACTACATGATGACATATCACAGAGTGTCGGAATTGGAGTATACGCTTGAACTGCGTAACAATTTCTCTGTTGTTGCCGGAGTAAAGAGTGAGCGGCAGGAGTCGACACGGTGGATGCCGTTTATAAATGGAAATGGACGCAATTTCGGGCACTATAATGAGACATCGTTTAATCTGCAATTAAGATATGCGCCCGGAGAAAAATTTTATCAGGGAAAGACGCACCGCCATCCGATTAACTTTGATGCACCGGTAGTGATGCTCACTCATAACTATGCGCCTAAGGGATTTGCGGGAAATATGTTTGAGATAAACAAAACGGAACTGAGTCTACAAAAGCGATTTTGGATGTCGGCATTCGGATATACTGATATAATACTTCGCGGAGGTCACATGTGGAGTCGCTCGCCTTATCCTGATTTGCTGATACCTAATGCGAATCTGTCGTATACTATTCAGCCAGAGAGTTTTACTCTAATGAATGCGATGGAATTTATTAACGATAGCTATGCGTCGTGGGATTTGACATATTGGGCGAATGGCGCGATATTCAATAATATTCCGATATTCAGCAAGTTAAGGCTGCGTGAGGTGTTTTCGTTCCGAGGACTGTTTGGTCGCCTAAGTGACAAGAATGATCCTCTGTTGAATCCTGATTTATTCAGATTTCCGGAGCTTGCCGGGACGGTAAAAATGACCCACAGGCCATATATGGAAGCCGGAGTCGGAGTCGAGAATATCTTTAAGGTGCTACGTGTAGACTATGTATGGCGATTGTCCTATCTCGATACTCCGGGAATCGATCGCCACGGTATTCGCATCGCCGTTCACGTTACATTCTAAAAACTAAAAAAAGATGATCTGTTTGGCGCGGTCATCTTTTTTTGATGGTTTATAAAAAATAATCGGTGGTAGGCTTTAAGCCTACCACCGATTTATTGATTAGTAGTAATTATCGATTAGTCTTCGATAGCAGCCTGCGCCGCAGCTACGCGAGCGATAGGAACGCGGAAGGGTGAGCAACTAACGT
>CAYQEN010000036.1:0-17084 GCA_964416545.1 uncultured Bacteroides sp.
ATTGACCTTATAACGCTACGCTGTGAGCCGCAATGAAGCGAGTGGCAGGCGAGTGTGTATGTGTGTGAAATTTAGCAGAAACGGTTGGTGGTTTGAAAAAATATTTCTACCTTTGCGCCCGTAAATCAATACAAATCCAATTTTAACTTAATTTTTTAATGGCAACTAAAATTAGATTACAACGTCATGGTCGCAAGAACTATGCGTTCTATCCTATTGTTATCGCCGATAGCAGGGCACCACGAGATGGTAAATTTATTGAAAGGATAGGTTCTTATAATCCGAACACTAATCCTGCTACAGTAACTTTGAATTTCGAAAGGGCTTTGTATTGGGTAAATGTAGGCGCACAGCCGACTGACACAGTTCGTACAATCCTCTCACAGGAAGGTGTGCTCATGATGAAGCACCTCCAGGGCGGTGTAAAGAAGGGTGCATTCGACGAAGCTGAAGCACAGCGCCGTTTCGACGCATGGAAGTCGCAGAAGCAGGCTTCTGTAGAATCGCTCCGTTCTTCGATGGCTAACAAGAAAGAACTTGACGCTAAGGCACGTCTGGAAGCTGAACAGGCTAAGAATCAGGCAAAGGCTGAAGCTGTGGCTAAGAAGAAGGCTGAACTCGCTGCTGCAAAGGCTGAAGCTGAAGCCGCTGCTGCCGCTGAGGAAGCTCCCGCTGCTGAAGAAGCTACTGAAGCTGCCGAATAATTTCGGTGAAAGCATTTTCCGTTTAACATCGGATATGAAACAGGGCAGATCGTTTAATTTCGGTCTGCTCTTCTTTTTTTGAGCTTTTTTTATCGCTAATGCGGAATTGATATATAAAAGTGTTGGCGGTTTAGAAAAAAAGTAGTAATTTTGTGGGCAATTTTTCCGCACCGGGCTTAAAAAAGCAAGCCAAAGATTAGATAAAGGCTTCGCCCGACGGGTTAACCAATAAAAAACGTAACATAAATGTACGCTATTGTAGAAATTCAAGGACAGCAGTTTAAGGCAGAGGCCGAAAAGTTCTTGTATGTTCATTATCTCGGCGAAAACGCCAAAGAAGGTGATAAGGTTGAATTCGACCGCGTTCTCCTCGCTGACGCCGACGGAGTAGTTAAAGTAGGTGCTCCCACCGTAGAGGGTGCAAAGGTAGTATGCGAAGTGCTTACTCCCCTCGTAAAGGGTGACAAGGTAATCGTATTTAAGAAGAAACGTCGTAAAGGCTATCGTCGTAAAAACGGTCACCGTCAGAGTTTCACCAAAGTGTTAGTTAAAGAAGTAGTAGCCTAAACCCCCGAAAAATATTAAGAAATGGCACATAAGAAAGGTGTAGGTAGTTCTAAGAACGGCCGCGAATCAGAAAGCAAACGTCTTGGCGTTAAGATTTTCGGTGGCCAGTTTGCAAAGGCCGGTAATATCATCAAGCGCCAGCGTGGCACTGTGCATCATCCCGGTCAGAATGTAGGTATCGGTAAGGATCATACTCTGTATGCTCTTATCGACGGTACAGTAGTTTTCACCTCAGGTAAAAACGGCCGTAAGTTTATCAACGTAGCTCCTGCTGAAGCGTAAGTTGTAGACTTAGATATAAAAAGAATTAAGCTGAATTCGACTTTTGTCGGGTTCAGCTTTTTTTTGTTGCCATCGGAGATTGGTGAGTTCCGAAGGGTTTGGTTTTGGGGTGGGTTATTGTTCTTTAGGTGTGTCAGGGTGCCAGCGCTGGCGTTGCAGTTCGGCGGCGCGTGATTCGGCAGGGTTGGAGGCCGGAGTCCAGAATTGTTGGTATCCGAGGGTGTCGGGCATGTATTGCTGTTTGACGAAGTTGCCGGGATAGTTGTGTGGGTATAGGTAGTTGTGTCCGTAGCCCATCTCTGACATGAGTTTTGTTGGGGCGTTGCGGATGTGTAGTGGTACGGGTTGGTTGCCGGTCTGGCGAACGAATTCGAGAGCGCTGTTGATGGCGTTGTAGGCAGAATTGCTTTTCGGAGATGTGGCCAAGTAGATTGCGCATTCGGCGAGGGGGATGCGTCCTTCCGGCCATCCGATTTTGTGGATGGTGTCGAATGTGGCGTTGGCGAGGAGCAGCGCGTTGGGGTTGGCAAGTCCGCAGTCTTCGGCGGCGAATATGACCATGCGTCGGGCGATGAATTCAGGCGTTTCTCCGCCTTCAATCATGCGCGCGAGCCAGTAGACGGCGGCGTCGGGGTCGCTTCCGCGCATGCTTTTGATGAATGCAGAGATGATGTCGTAGTGCATCTCGCCGTTTTTGTCGTAGGCCTGAGGGTTGGTCTGCAGGCTTGAGGTGACTATTTCATCGTCGATTGTGATTTTGCTGTCGGGCGGTGTGGCTTGTTCGAGGAGGTCGAGTATGTTTAGCAGCTTGCGTGCATCGCCACCTGCAAAGCGGAATAGGGCGGAGGTGGATTTTACGTCGACACCGTGGGATAAGAGAACTGAGTCGGTGGTGATGGCGCGTTCGAATAGTTGGGTGAGGTCGTCGTCGGTCATCGGCTTGAGTGTGTAGACTTGTGCTCGGGAGAGGAGGGGGCGGATGACTTCGAAAGAGGGGTTTTCGGTGGTGGCGCCGATGAGGGTCACCGTGCCGTTTTCGACAGCGGCAAGCAGGCTGTCTTGCTGTGATTTGTTGAATCGATGGATTTCGTCGATGAAGAGGATGGGGCGGTGGGTGACGAACATGCTTGCGGCATCGTGGCGGCAGCGGTCGAGCACGTCGCGGACATCTTTAACTCCCGAATGAACGGCGCTGAGTGTGTAGAACGGCGCGTTCGTCGTGTTGGCAATGATCTTGGCGAGGGTGGTTTTACCCACACCCGGAGGCCCCCAAAGGATGAACGAAGAGATGTTGCCAGATTCGATCATGCGTCGGATGATGGCTCCGTTGCCAACAAGGTGAGACTGTCCGATGTAGTCGTCAATGGTTTGCGGTCGCAACCGTTCTGCTAAGGGCTGATTCATTCGTGAGATTTGATTGATGTTACTATGACAAAAGTAGCAATTTTTGAGCTGAAATATTGTTAAATTAGCAAATATGGCATGCTCGGTCGTTAAGGTTAGCGGATTTTTATTTAACTTTACAAGCGGATAGGTGTAGCCATACAGTTGCTGTGGCAATGTGGCTTCGAAAATCCGAACATTTGACACTTGCAGGTGTTGAAAAATATATTGGGATTCCGCACAGAGTGCGGGCTGATGTATATTCAAAAATAGTGACACTATGAGCAACGAAAATAACAATAGCAAAACTCCTAAGGCAATGCGCAATGTGTTTGGCATTATGATGATACTGATATATGTCGGTATGGGTGTTTTGTGTTTTCTCGATTATTTCGATTTTAAGTGGCAGTGGCTTAGATGGACCGGCGGCATATTGTTTGTGGCCTATGGTTTTTGGCGTGCCTATCGTCAGTTTGCCGGTATCGACCGTGATATTACTTCGCGAGATTGACACGTGGCCGGAGTAAGAATTTGAAAAACTCAGAAAACCGTTAGTACGATGAAAGTGTCTCGTTTCGTTTCCATGATGGCGGCAGGAGCTATTTTGGCTGTTTCGGTAGTGTCGTGCAATCAGCGTAAGGCCGAAAATACGTCAACTTCAGGGTTGGCGACAATAGCTTGTGACGCAACTTTTGAGAATATTCTCTCGCAGGAGATAGATGTGTTTGAATACATTTATCCGGAGGCGAGCATTATGCCGTATTATCTTGACGAAACGGCAGTTATAGATTCGCTATTGAGCATGAAGACTAAGTTGGCTATCACGACTCGTCCGCTGACAGAGAAGGAGGTGGCTTATCTGAAGTCGAATAAGAAGAATGTGCGCCAAAATCAGATAGCCGTAGATGCTCTTGCTCTGATAGTAAATCCGGGTAATCCGACTGAAATGCTTAGTAAAAAAGAGATTGCCCAGATACTTAAGGGTGAGCTTAATGACTGGAGCAAGGTGACCCCCGGTGCTCGTGGCGATATCAAGGTAGTGTTTGACAATCAGGGTTCGAGCACGGTGCATTATATGCGCGACTCGTTGCTGTATGGCGAAAAGTTTGGTCCGAATGTGTATGCTCAGAATACATCGCAGGATGTGTTTGACGCTGTTGCCGCTGACAAAAAGGCTATCGGTGTGATAGGCGTAAGCTGGGTAACAAGCGATATGCGCTCTAAGGAGATGACTCGCGAGGAGATGGCTAAGGCTGTCGAGGCAAATGATAGCTCAGAGGTGACTTTCAGCGATAAGGTAAAGGTGCTGAAGGTGCATCGTGATGACGAAGTGACAGCATATAAGCCGTATCAATATTATATCTATACAGGTGAGTATCCGCTATATCGTCAGATATATATGATAAATACAGCAGCCGGAGGAAGTATTTCGAGTGGATTCTTCTCGTTTGTGACAGGATTTCAAGGACAGAAGATAATGCTGATGACCGGTGTGTTGCCAAAAGTGATTCATACGCAGATGGTGCAAGTCAACTAAATTGAATCTCAATAAATTGCAAAGGAAACAAATAATAATTTTAATAAACCAAAAATGAAATTCAGATTCCTATTTTCTCTCATGCTTGGTGCAGCTGCTCTGACAGCTTCGGCACAGCAAGGTGGCTATCAGGATGGTGTGGATAACTATAACGCCGGTCGTCTTGATGTTGCTAAAACAATTCTCGACAACACTATCAATGAGGCTCAGACAGCCAAAGAAGTTTCGTACTACTATCTTGGTTGCATTGCTCTTGATCAGAAAAACGTGGCTGAGGCAAAGAAAAACTTCCAAGCCGGTATCGCCGCTAATGCAAACTATGCACTGAACTACGTCGGTCTTGGTGAAATCGAACTTATCGGTGGCAACAAGTCGGCAGCAGAAGATCAGTTTAAGGCTGCTGTGAAACTTAATAAGAAGGACACTTCGGTGCTTGTGGCTATTGCTCGTGCATATTACAACACCGATGCTGTGGCTTACAAAAAAGAAATCGATAAGAATATCGAAAAGGCTCTTAAGGATTCTAAGAATACAGAAGCTGCCGTATATGTGCTTCAGGGCGACATGGTGGCCAACGAAAAGCCCGGTGATGCTGCCGGTCTTTACGAAATGGCTATCACTCAGGACGATCAGAAGGGTAAGGTGAACCGTGAAGCATATGTGAAGTATGCTAACACTTACTTCCGAGTGGTTCCTGCTTACGCTATCCAGAAGCTTGAAGAATTCAACAAGAAAGACCCGACTTCGGCTCTTGCACAGCGCGAACTTGCTGAAAAGTATTACGACAACGAACAGTTTGGTCGTGCTTGTCAGCAGTATGAAAAGTATATGCAGAATCCCAATCACTTCCAGCTTGACGAACAGCGTTTTGCAGGTCTTCTCTTCTCTGCAAACCGCTACGATGAATCAATTGCCATAGCTAAGAAAGTGCTTGGTCAGGATGCTACAAACGGCTTCATGTTCCGTGTGCTTCTTCTTAACTATGCAAAGCTTGAAAATTGGGAGGAAGCAGTTAAGGTAGGTGACAGCCTCTTTGCTCTTCCTGCATCGCTGAACTTCAACTATATCCCCAACGACTATATCCTCTACGGTAATGCTCTGAGCGAATCAGGTCAGGCTGAAAAGGCTGTGGCGGTATTTGAAAAGGCTATTGAACTTAATCCCGATAAGCCTGCTCTGCTTACAGACCTCAGCGCTGTTTACGATCGCGCCGGCAATCAGGAAAAGGCTGTTGAAGTGATGAAGAGATATCTTGATCTCGGTAACGGTTCTGTATCTGATCTTCTGAGCATGGCTCGTCGCTATCAGTCGCTTGCTACTACACTTACATTTGGAACTCCTGAATTTGACGCTGCTATCAATGAAGCTATCAAGTATGCCGATATGGCTATTGAAAAGGCCGGTGACAGCCTCACATCCGGTAGCACAGCTTCGCTTTGGCGTGCAAAGGGCGGTATGCTCCTCACAAAGAACGAGTCGAACCCCAATCAGGAAGTTGCCGACGCTTATGTTAAGGCTGTTCAGTATCTTGATGCTGATCCTGCAAACGCTGAAAAATTCAAATCGTACTATAGCGAAGCTTATCGCGTGCTCGGTGCATTTGAAATCGTGAACAACAACAATGAAAAGGCTAAGGAATACTTCAACAAGTATCTCGTGCTCTTCCCCGAGGATGACAATATCCGTGGTGTGGTAGAGAAGCTCTAATCATACGATACACAAGTTTGAGCCCCGAAGCGAATTTCGCTTCGGGGCTTTTGCATATATGACGGTTTTATGTGCATTTTTTATGATGGTTGTAGGATTGTTGTTAATTTAGTGGTTTGAAAGCATTATGGATACTGCGTTTTTAATACCGTATTTAAGTTCTTTTGTGCCTACTCCGTGGGTTTATTGGCTTCTGTCGGTGGCTTATTTTGTCACGATAGTGAGCATAATCGGAGTAGTCTTGTCGGAAAATCGCAATCCGCTGAAGTCGCTTGCATGGGTGACGGTATTGATGCTGTTTCCCGTTGGAGGACTTGTGTTGTATATATTTTTCGGTCGCAGTATCAAGAACAAGCGTATGATTTCGCGCCGCAAGCGCCGCAAGTTGCTTCAAGGGGAGGAGGCACGGTCGCATGTCCCGTCGCTCGGACATATCAGCATGGAATTGCGTCAGCAGATAGAGCTTGGCAGGTCGCTGACCGGTTCGCCGTTGTATAGTGGCAATGATGTAGAAATTTTTAATAACGGCAAAGCGAAGTTTGATGCCCTACTAAAGGATGTGGAATCGGCTAAAAGCTATATCCACCTTCAGTATTATATAATCGAGGATGACAATATCGGCACTCGCTTGTGTGAGGCTCTGATGAAGAAGGCTCGTGAGGGAGTGCGCGTGCGCGTGATATACGATCATATCGGTTCGATACACGTTAAAAATAAGTTTTTTAAGCGTCTTCGTGAGTCGGGCATAGAGGTTTATCCTTTTTTTCGCGTTGCTTTCCCCCCATTTGCTACGCGCATAAATTGGCGCAACCATCGCAAACTGTGTGTGATAGACGGGCGTGTCGGGTATATCGGCGGAATGAATGTGGCCGACAGGTATATCGACGGAGGCCGTAGATTTGCTAATTGGCGTGATACGCATTTGAGAATTACTGGCCCGGCTGTAGCAGCTTTACAGTATTCTTTTGCTGTTGATTGGAATTTTATGGGGCAGCCACTTATCGAAGCGGATATTGTGGCAAAGGAAAATGATGATGATTCGGCGGCATCGATGCAGCTTATATCGTCGGGCCCGACAAGCGAGTGGAGTAATGTGGCTCTTGTGATGCTTAAGGCTATAGGCAATGCGCGAAAGCGTGTGTATATTCAGACACCGTATTTTCTGCCTACTGATAGCCTGCTTCGAGTTCTTCAAGCGGCTGCACTTGCGAGAGTGGATGTGCGTGTTATGATACCGCGAAAGAGTGACTCGCTGATTCTAACCTATGCCAGCTATAGTTATATATTTGAGTGTTTGCGTGCCGGTATAAAGATATATCTGTATGACGGTGGAATGCTTCACTCAAAAACAATGATGGTGGACGATGAGTTTAGCTCGGTAGGGTCGGCAAATATCGACTTCCGTAGTTTTGAGCATAATTTTGAGGCCACAATGTTTGTGTATTCACGAAAGGTGAATACAGAATTAAGGGCGCAGTTTGAGGAAGACCTCAAAAACTGCACCCGTATTCAGTCTTCTACTTGGCGCACTCGCCCGATGGGGCAGAAGGTAGTAGAATCAATAGTAAGACTTTTGAGTCCTATTCTTTAGCCGTTAGTTTTTCAGCCATTGCAGCAGCAGCGCGTCGACCGTCGCCCATAGCGAGAATGACGGTTGCACCTCCGCGTACGATGTCGCCACCGGCATAAAGGGTGGGGATGGATGACTGCATGGTCTGTTCGTCGACAACCACTGTGCCACGGCGAGAAACTTCAAGACCTTCAATCGCGGCCGGAATGATTGGGTTGGGTGAAACACCGACGCTGACGATAACGAGGTCGACAGGAATTTCATCGATGGCACCTTCGATGGCTATAGGTGAGCGACGACCGGATTCGTCGGGCTCGCCAAGCTCCATGCGCTGAACGCGCATTGCGCGGACACGTCCTTTTTCGTCGGCCAAGTATTCGATTGGATTATGGAGGGTGAGAAATTCCACACCTTCTTCGCGAGCATGCTTCACTTCTTCCTTACGAGCCGGCATTTCGGCTTCGCTACGGCGGTAGATGACAAATGCTTTTTCAGCCCCCATGCGTCGAGCTGTGCGCACGGCATCCATAGCAGTGTTGCCACCACCGATTACGGCTACATTCTTGCCGAGCATAACGGGAGTGTCGCACCCCGGGCGTCCGGCACCCATCAGATTGATGCGTGTGAGATATTCATTGCACGACATTACGCCAACAAGATTTTCGCCCGGAATATTCATAAAGCGCGGCAGACCGGCACCTGAAGCAACGAAGAGTCCTTTATAACCTTCTTCGAGGAGCGACTCGTAGCTGATGGTTTTTCCAACGATGCAGTCGCGCACGAATTTTACGCCGAGGCTTTCGAGAGCTTTAATTTCGACGTCGACAATTGAGTTTGGAAGTCTGAATTCGGGGATGCCGTATTTCAGCACACCGCCGATTTCATGAAGAGCTTCAAAAACGGTGACATCAAAGCCGCGTTTGATCATGTCGCCGGCAAACGACAATCCTGCGGGTCCGGAACCGGCAACGGCAATCTTAATGCCTAAGCGGGGGGCCGGCTTTTCGACAACGGCAGTGCCTGACAGGCGTTCTGTGTCGGCAGCAAAGCGTTCAAGGTATCCGATGGCAACGGGCTGTTTGTGCATCTTGTTGTAGATGCATCGGCTTTCGCACTGTTTTTCTTGCGGACAAACACGACCACATACACCGGGGAGTGCGCTGGTCTCTTTGAGAACCACTGCGGCCTGTTGAAAGTTGCCACGCTCGATGTTTTTGATAAATCCGGGTATGTTAATACCGACGGGACAGCCATTGACGCATTGAGGATCGGGGCAGTCCATACATCTTGTGGCCTCAAGAAGAGCTTGTTCGCGAGAAAGACCGCTGTTGACTTCTTCATTGCAAGTCACACGGTAGGCCGGATCAAGTTCAGGCATTTTTACTCGCTGAATGTCGGCGCGCTCTTTAGCCGTATGAGCTTTGCGCAGTTGTTCGCGCCATTCGGCAGAACGAGGAGCTGAAGTATTTTGTTTTTCCATAATGGGTTCAATTGTAAGAGCGTAGACGAAGCATCATTTCATCGAAATCGACTTTGTGGGCATCGAATTCGGGACCGTCGATGCAGACGAAGCGGGTGCGCCCGTCGACGGTGACACGACAAGCACCGCACATACCTGTTCCATCGACCATAATTGTGTTGAGAGAGCAGATAGTCGGAACATTGTATTTTGCTGTGAGAAGGGATACGAATTTCATCATAACAGCGGGTCCGATGGTAACAACCTGATTGACGGTTTCACGCTGGATAACCTTTTCGACGCCTTCGGTGACGAGGCCTTTCGTTCCGTATGAGCCATCGTCGGTCATGATGATAACTTCATCGCTATATGGGCGAATTTCGTCTTCGAGGATAATGAGGTCGCGAGTGCGAGCGGCAAGAACTGTGATTACACGATTGCCAGCTTGCTTCATGGCTTTTATGATGGGGAGCAGGGGAGCAACACCCACACCACCACCGCAGCATACAACAGTGCCTACGTTTTGGATGTGTGTGGCTTGTCCAAGCGGGCCGACAATATCGGTAAATTCGTCGCCCGGCTCAAGAGAGCAAATCTTATGAGTGGAAACACCAACGTCTTGAATGACGAGGGTAATGGTTCCGGCTTTCGGGTCGGCATCTGAAATTGTGAGAGGAATGCGCTCTCCGCCTTCGCCAACACGGACAATAACGAAGTGTCCGGCACGACGCGAAAAAGCAATCATAGGGGCTTCAACCACAATTTGAACCACTTTTTCGGAAAAGTGCTTTTTAGAAATAACTTTGAACATGGTTTGATAAATCTCGGTTAAGTTGTCGCAAAAGTAGTCATTTTTTTACCTTTTACGTCCGATAAAACGATTAATTGAACTTTAAAATATGAAAATTGCTGTAGTTTTGGAATTTGTAGGTAAAAAATGTAACTTTGTAAAAGTAATTACTGAAAAATTAAAACCAATCATATACGAATTCATGAAAAAATTAATTTGCTCTGCCGTGGCTGTTGCTGTTAGCCTCGGTGCTGCTGCCGAAGTGGCAAAGCCTGATAGCGCAGGCTTCAAATTTAAAGATGTGAAACTGGTAAAGACCACTTCGGTTAAAGACCAGAACAAATCGGGTACTTGCTGGTGCTTCTCGTCAATTTCATTTTTTGAAGATGAGTTGCTCAGAAAGACCGGTAAAGAATATGACCTGTCGGAAATGTTTGTTGTGAACTATTGCTATCGCGACAAGGCTGACAAATATATTCGTACTAACGGAAAGGTGAATTTCTCGCAGGGCGGTAGCGGTATGGACGTACCCTACGTATGGCAGAATTATGGTATCGTTCCGCAGGAAGTATACAGCGGCCTCGAATATGGCGAATCAAATCACGACCATGGCGAACTTAGCGAAGTGTTGGCCGGTTTCCTCAGTGGTGTAAACCGTAAGGCAAGCGGTAGAATCTCAACTGCATGGAAGAAGGGATTCAATGCTGCTGTTGACGCTTACTTTGGTGCTCTTCCCGAAACATTTACTTTCGAAGGTAAGACTTATACTCCGAAGTCGTTTGCAGAATCGCTTCCTATCAATATGAACGATTATGTAGGCGTTACTTCATGGACACATCATCCGTTCTACACTCAGATGGCTCTCGAAGTATCGGACAACTGGTTGTGGGAAAAGTATCACAATGTGCCTATGGAAGAGATGAAGGCTATTGTTGACAACGCTATCGAAAAGGGCTATTCAGTGGCTTGGGCTGCTGACGTGAGCGAAGGCGGATTTAAGTGGAATAATGGCTACGCTCTTATGCCTAAAGGTAAGGATGAAAAGGATCTGGAAGGAACCGAACTTTCTCGTTGGGTGAAACTTTCGGCTCGCGATAAGGAAAAAGAAAAGTATAACATTAATGGCCCTGTAGAAGAAATCACTGTTACACAGGAAAGCCGTCAGGAAATGTTTGACCGTCAGGAAACAACTGATGATCACGGCATGGTAATCGTCGGTAAGGCTGTTGACCAGAAGGGTAATAAGTATTACAAGGTTAAGAATTCATGGACCGACAATCATATCTATGGCGGTTACTTCTATGTTTCTGAAACTTATTTCCTTGCCAAGACTCTTGATATCTACGTGAATAAGGAAGCAGTTCCTTCTAATATCAAGAAGAAAATGGGTATTTGATAAGTAAAATAATTACTATAAAATATGGCAGTCCACGGTGATGATTTTCACTGTGGACTGTTTTTTTATAAGTAGCGGTGGTCGATTATATTTAATCGGCTATCGGTCGAGAGTAGCCATGGGCGTGCGGTGGGGATTTCGAGATGCTCGACTTCGGAGGCGGTGAGGTTGAGCAATAATTTCGCCAGGCTACGCAGACTGTTGCCGTGGGCAACGATGAGGATAGTATTGTGGTGGTGTAGTATCGGAGCAATGATTTCTTCCCAGCAACAGCGGACGCGACGAAATGTGTCGCAAAGTGATTCGGATAGGGGAATTTGTGTTGACGTCAGTGATGCGTAACGAGGATCGTGACCCGGCCATCGTGAATCTGATGGGGAAAGCAGCGGGGGGAGGGTATTATAACCTCGACGCCATTCATGTGTCTGACCATCACCGTACTTACGTGATATCTCCCCCTTCTCCCACCCTTGAAGTGCGCCGTAATGGCGTTCGTTGAGATGCCAGTCTTTGATAACCGGAATCCAGTCAAGGTTCATTTCATCGGCTACGATTTGGAGTGTATGGATGGCGCGTTTGAGGTAGGATGTAAAAAAGAATTCGGGCCGTAGATTGGTACGGAGTAGTGCTTGTGCAGCTTGCCGAGCTTCTTTACGTCCGGTGTCGGTGAGAGGAATGTCTGTCCAGCCTGTAAATCGGTTTTCTTGATTCCACTGGCTCTGTCCGTGTCGTAAAAGGATGATGTGGTGTTGCTGCATGGTAGAATCGAGCTTTTTATTTTAAAACAAAAAGCGGGCTCCCAAAGTTGTGGGAGTCCGCCATGAAATACGTTGCAGTGTTTGTTTAGCGAGCTGCAAAAGCGGGGCCAGTGACGTTTTGCTGATATGCAAATACGCCAGCCTGTGAGAGCTCAACAACAGTGGTAGAGCCATTGGCAGTGGGGAGAGCTACATGAGTGTCGTCGATGAATGTCATGAGTTTGTAGCTTTCGTTGCCTGCGTTTAAGCTCCAGCTGTTTTCTTTTTCGTTGAAGTCGAGTCGAACTACGCTGCCATCGTTTTCGCTGGTGATGGTGTAGCCTTTGCCGTCGCAGTGTACGAGGTAGCGACCGTTTTCACCGTCGATGACTTTTGTGCCTTTTGCTATTGGGTTTGTACCGCTCCAGAATTCGATGCTGTTGATGACGAGGATGTCGGCAAGTGCAGATACTTCGTAGACAGGCAGAATCCAGAAGGCGAAGAATACGAGTTCGTTTACAAATTTGTTGCCTACTTGACGGTTCCATGACAGGAGCTTGTTGGTGAGAGCGAAGCTACCGATACATGATGTAGAAAGCATAGAAGCTGAGAGGGTCAGGGCAACAGCCACGGTTAAATACTTTTTCTTCATTTTAGTAAGGCTTTGTTTGTTAGAATATTGGGTTTTAATGAAATGCGAATGAATCAGGCCGGTATTTTTGATTTTGCTTTATGGTAGAAGTCGTAGACTTTGCGAACATATTCGTAGGTTTGTCGGCCTCGGAAGTAGCCGTAGCGGCATACCGGATCGTTGTAATATTCGGGTTTCGATTTGAGAAGTAGAACTTCGGCTACACATCCGTCCCATTTTTGCGAGTCGATGCCGAGTTTTTCAGCTAATGCGATGGCGTCGAGGATGTGGGCAGCTCCGGAGTTGTAGGCTGCAATTACAAATTTTTTTCGTTCTTCGGGGTCGCTGATTTTTGGCGTAAAGATGCGGTTGAGCGAGGAGATGACTTTTACAGCCGTGGCGATGTTTGGCTCGATGTGGGTGATACGGTCATCGCTCAGCCCATTGGCGCGAGCTGTTGCAGGCATGATTTGCATAATTCCGCGCGCACCAGCCCAAGATACTTGAGTGGAGTCGAAGTGGCTTTCGGTGTAGCCTTGCGCGGCAATTAGTCGCCAGTCCCAACCGATTGATTTAGCGTAGCGTCGGAAAATGTTGTCGTATGGAGAAATGCGTCCTTTCGAAAAGTCAATTTTGATGTTGGTAGCGGGTTCTGTTTTTGAGTATTCGAAGTATCGTTTTAATAGTTCGGCTTGGCGTTTTCGCGGAGATTCTTGATGTATCCACGTATCAATCGAGTCGCCGAGCCATTTATTGCGTGGCGATACTCCCCAAGCCGAGCGTTGCGGAAAGCTGACTTCGAGTGTGATGTCGAGGTCGTTGTAGTATGTTTTGTTGACACGGGCAATGTCGCTATCGACTACAGTGAGCGGAATTTCTCCGTTGCTGACCATCGCAATGAGGTCTTCGGTGATGAGTGTGTCGCGGTCGATCGGGGTGATTTTTATGCCACCGCCAAGTTCTTCGTTTAGGTTGATGAGTCGGTGGTGGTATTTGCTGTTTTTTTCAACGTAGACTTCTCGACCAACGAGCTGCGTGACGTCGCTTATGCGCTCATCTTCTGAACTTTTGGGTTGTACGAGTACCTGCCGGGTGATGTTTTCGATACCACAAGGTACGACTTTGTCTTTGTATTCGGCTGTGACGGGAACTTCGTAGGCGAGTAGGTCGATGAATCCGGAGTCGAGCATTTCGACTGCGGTAGCGAGATTGGGTATAATTTCGAGTTGGAGCTGTAGTTTTTTATCTTCAGCCAAGCGTTTTACGAGGTCGTAGTCGTAACCCATCTGCGTTTCACGGTAGATAAAATAGGAGGTAGGACTGTATAATGTGCCTACGCGAAGGGTGTCCGGAAAGGTGCGGAGAGAGTCGTCGTAGAGAGAATCGGTTGATTCAGAGGAGTGTCGGCTTCCGCACGACACGAGATACAATGTAGCGATGAGGCTACACAGTATCATCGTGCTAATGCTTGCGGATTTTGCCACTTATCAGTATTCGAATGTTCCTTTTTCGCTTATGATGGTCAGATGATTTTCGGGTGCGTCTTCTACACGACCGATGATTTTTGCTTCAATGCCGAAGCTTTGGGCAATGTCGATGACTTGCTGTGCGTCTTCAGGACGTAGATATACTTCAAGACGGTGTCCCATGTTGAAGACTTTGTACATTTCTGCCCAGTCGGTACCCGATTCGCGCTGAATGAGTTTGAAGAGGGGGGGGACGGGGAACATATTATCCTTTATGACGTGCTTGTTTTCAACGAAGTGCATGACTTTTGTCTGTGCGCCGCCTGAGCAGTGAACCATGCCGTGGATTTTATGGCGCATTTGGTCGAGCATCTTCTTGACAACCGGTGCATAGGTGCGTGTCGGAGAAAGGACGAGTAGACCAGCGTTGATGGGCGATTCTTCAACTTCGTCGGTAAGGTGCATCGAGCCTGAGTAGACGAGTTCGTCGGGCACCGCTTTGTCGAAGCTTTCGGGGTATTTTTCGGCAAGGTATTTTGCGAATACATCGTGACGAGCAGATGTGAGACCGTTGCTACCCATACCACCGTTATAGCTCTTTTCGTATGTGGCTTGACCAGAAGAAGAAAGTCCTACGATGACATCGCCTCCAGCAATGTTGGCGTTGTTGATGACGTCGGCGCGTTTCATGCGGCATGTAACGGTACTGTCGACGATGATTGTACGTACGAGATCACCAACGTCGGCAGTTTCTCCACCGGTAGATATGGCGTTGACTCCGAGAGAGCGTAGATCGGCGAGGAGTTCTTCAGTGCCGTTGATTATGGCAGCGATGACTTCGCCAGGAATGAGCATCTTGTTGCGACCAATGGTGGAGCTGACAAGAATGTTGTCGGTGGCTCCGACGCACAAGAGGTCGTCGATGTTCATAATCAGAGCGTCTTGAGCAATGCCTTTCCATACGCTGAGGTCGCCCGTTTCGCGCCAATACATGTAGGCTAAGGATGATTTTGTTCCGGCTCCGTCGGCGTGCATGATGTTGCAGTAGTCGGGGTCGCCACCCAAAATGTCGGGTATTATTTTGCAAAAAGCTTTCGGGAAAATGCCTTTGTCGACATTTTTAATGGCGTTGTGAACGTCTTCTTTTGAAGCAGATACGCCTCGCATGTTGTAGCGTTTGTCGCTCATGACGGTATGTTTTTTTATATTCAGAAAATATTGAAAATCAAAAGTAATAACCACACAGAAGGAGCAACGAGTAGAAGCGAATCGATGCGGTCGAGGATACCTCCATGTCCAGGGAGCAGGTGTCCGCTGTCTTTTATGTTTGCAGCGCGTTTGAACATGGATTCAATGAGGTCGCCCCAGGTGGATGATATGCAGACTACGGCTCCCATGATGCAGAGCTGTGTCAGTGAGAGGTCGGTGGATAAAGTACCGAAGAATTGTTTGATAAGGAATGCGGCTCCGATACAGAATGCCATGCCACCGAAGAATCCTTCCCATGATTTTTTGGGGGAGTGGCGCGGAAACAGGCGATTTCGTCCGATGAGTGAGCCTACGCAGAAAGCACCGGTGTCGTTAAGCCATATCATGACGAACATGGCAAGGGTAATGGCTGCGCCATTGTTGAGGTAGAGCATCGAGGTAATGGCGAGCGGTGCAGCAATGTATAGGGTAGACATCAGCGAGCCTGAGAGGCGTCCTGCGGGGGAATGTTCGTGGGTGTAGAGTTGGAGAATTGTTCGGAACAGGTAGTATGCAATGGCAATGATGATACAGGTGTTCTGTCCGAAGAAGGTGTGGCATATCGGAAGAGCTGATATGAGTATCGCTCCGATGATGTCGATGATACGAGGAATGTCTATTCCACCTGTGGTATCGGTCATCTTGAAGAATTCTATCGTTGCGAGTATGGCGAACACACTACATAGGATGGGGAATCCCCACGAGCTACCGAAAATTATCAGATAGACGATAATGCCGACGTAGAGTAGTCCGGTAAAAGAGCGCAACAGAAGATTCTTCATTGGAATAGAACGGTTGGTTTCTGTCTACAAAGATAGCATAAATTTATGTAGCACAAAAAAGAAGAAGGCGTTCCTTTGTGGGAACGCCTTATAAAGTGTATTTTTTTTCTTATCGTATTGTGTCCGAAAAAGAATTATTCGGCAACAACTTCGAAAGGAATTTCTACGCTAACTTCCTTGTGGGGCTTAACAACAGCAACGTAAGAACCAAGAGTCTTAACAGACTGCTTGATGATGATGATCTTGCGGTCGATGTTGTGTCCGAGCTTTTCGAATGCTTCTGCGATCTGGATGTTGTTTACAGAACCGAAGATGGTGCCGTTGGCAGAAGCCTTAGCGCCAATGGTGAGTGAAACGCCTTCGAGTGAAGCAACGAGAGCTTCAGCTTCAGCCTTGATCTGAGCGAGCTTGTGAGCGCGCTGACGCTGGTTTTCAGCGAGGACTTTCAGGGCAGAGGGGGTGGCGATAATAGCTTTCCCGAAAGGAATGAGGTAGTTACGGCCGTAACCAGATTTCACTTCTACGACATCGTCCTTGTATCCAAGGTTTGTGATATCTTCTTTAAGTATAATCTTCATAATTGATAGCGGTGTTAAAAGTTACTTCATCAAGTCGGTTACATAGGGCAGAAGAGCCAAGTGACGAGCACGCTTAACGGCCTGAGCCACGCGACGCTGGAACTTCAGTGAAGTGCCAGTGATGCGACGGGGAAGGATTTTGCCCTGCTCGTTGAGGAACTTCTTGAGGAATTCGGGATCCTTGTAGTCGATATACTTGATGCCGCTACGTTTGAAACGGCAGTATTTCTTTTTCTTGACGTCGACC
>CAYQEN010000037.1:0-16837 GCA_964416545.1 uncultured Bacteroides sp.
TCTTGTACATATTGGGGATCATCAGCAGAAGACCCTGGGATGCGGTGTAGGTGGTAGTCAGTGCACCGGCCATCAATGATCCGTGTACTGCACCGGCAGCTCCGCCTTCACTCTGCATCTCCTGTACGAGAACTTTCTCTCCGAAGATGTTGGTACGTCCTGCTGCTGCCCATTCGTCAACATATTCTGCCATTGTCGACGAGGGTGTGATGGGATAAATGGCAGCCACTTCCGAGAACATATACGAGATATGTGCGGCAGCCTGATTACCATCACAAGTCAAGAATTTTTTTTCCTTGCTCATAAATTTTGTAATCTATATTTGGAATTAGGTTTCTCATGTCTGATGTGCCGCATGACTTCTCATGTAGCTACATTCTCCGCGAAGTTACTAATTAATCTGCGGAATCGGTGTATTTTATATCGTTTTTTACTCTCGCGACATCCATTTTTTAACCTCAACCACCTCTATGGCCGTCAAAATTAACCTTTTCTATGTCGTTATCAAGCAAGCGATATCATGGTAAATTCCATTGTGCGAATATCAAAACGCAATAGGCGGTCGGCAAGCAATTCGCCAACACCGGCAAGGTATTTCACAGCCTCTGCTGCCTGTATCGTACCAAGAATTCCGGGCACAACTCCGAGCGGACCTGCCACCGCCCCGCGCTCCACCGCCATCGGGCCATCGGGAAAGAGCATACGAAATGTCGCCGTACCGGGCAACACGGTCATCGTCTGCCCCTCATACTGCCAAATAGCTCCGTGACTATACGGTTTGCCCGACGCCGTACACACATCGTCTACCATATATTTTATATCGAGACTGTCTGTGGCATCTATCACAAAGTCATATTTCTTCACTAATTCGCTCAACGAATCCTCATCAAGAAAGCTCTTTATAGGCTCAACCATAATATTCGGATTGAGTTTGAGCATCTTTTCGCACGCTGATTCTACCTTTGGCTTGCCGACATCGGCACACGAATGTATCACCTGACGTTGCAGGTTCGACAAATCCACCTCATCGCCATCGGCAATTCCGATTCTACCCACACCTGCCGCAGCAAGATATAGGGCGATAGGCGAGCCGAGCCCTCCGGCACCGATTATCAACACGCTCCCCTGCTTCAGCTTCAGCTGACCGGACTCTCCGAAGGTGGGCATTGACAAATGTCGGGCATAGCGCGAACGCTCTTCTTCACTAAGAGTCATATCATCCGAGCATCGACGCCACTCGTTGCAGGGCGGCTATAAACGTATCGCATTCACTTTCGGTATTATACATCGCCATCGATGCTCTCACCGTACCCTCTACTCCGAGTGCCTGCATAAGTGGCTGAGCACAGTGGTGACCGGTGCGGACGGCCACACCGAGTTTATCGAGCAGCAATCCTATGTCATAGTGATGCTCGTTTCCTATAAGAAACGAAATTACGGCACTCTTGCCGGGAGCGGTGCCGAATATTCTCATACCGGGTATTTCGAGCATTCGCTCCGTAGTATATTTCAGAAGACGCTCTTCGTGTGAGGCTATGCGGTCTATACCTACTTTTTCAAGATAATTCAGTGCGGCTTCGAGAGCTGCAATACCCACATAGTCGGGAGTTCCGGCTTCAAACTTAAAGGGCAGGTCGGCATAGTCGGTATGCTCAAATGTTACGCGACTGATCATCTCGCCACCCCCCTGATAAGGAGGCATTTTTTCCAGGAGTTCCTCACGTCCGTAAAGCACTCCCACCCCCGTCGGGCCATACATCTTATGCGATGAAAACGTATAAAAGTCCGCTCCGAGCGCTTGCATATCCAGTTTGATATGAGCCACGGCCTGCGCGCCATCGATTAATGCCACAGCACCATGACGGTGAGCTTCTTCCACTATCTCACGCACCGGATTCACAGTTCCGAGCACATTCGACACATGGGCTATAGCCACCATTCGCGTCTTTTCGGTAAACAACGAGCGATATGCGTCCATATCCAACGAGCCGTCCGCCATCATCGGCACCACCTTGATAACGATTCCTCGACGCTCGCGTAGCAATTGCCACGGCACGATATTGGCGTGATGCTCCATCACGCTGAGTATCACCTCATCACCCTGTTCGAGCAATGATCCGTAGCTTGATGCAACGAGATTTATCGACTCCGTTGTTCCACGAGTGAATATCACCTCGCGCGACGACTTAGCTCCGATAAATCGTGCCACATGACGTCGCGTAAGCTCCATCATGTCGGTAGCCTCCTGCGAGAGCGTATGCACTCCGCGATGCACATTGGCCTTATGCTTATAATACATCGTTTCGATAGCATCCACCACCTGACGAGGGGTTTGTGTCGATGCCGTATTATCGAAATAGATTAGCGGACGGCCATGTATTTCGCGACTCAGTATCGGAAAATCGCGACGCAACTCCCCTACGGGATATATCGCTGCATCATCTTTTATACGTACCATAAATTTATCAACATCTATGCGATGCGGCACAATCGCCGCAAAACAATTCTCGTCCCACGAAACGCTTCTCCACAAGCAGACGAAGACGCTCGCGCAGGCTGTCGATGCGCACTGTATCTATCACATCGGCCATAAATGCCTGCATCAACATCACTCGCGCCTCAGCCTCGGGGATACCGCGTGCCTGCATATAGAAGAGTGCTTCTGCGTCGAGCTGACCGGTGGTAGCACCATGACTGCACTTCACATCGTCGCAATATATTTCAAGTTGCGGACGGGTATACATCTTAGCTGTTGTCGAAGCAAGCAGATTGCGATTGCTCTGATACGCCTCAGTATGCGTCGCTTCCGGAGCCACAAGGATACGGCCATCAAAAACGCCTTTTGCCTCTCCGTCGACCACATATTTAAATAGCTGCGTACTATGTCCGTGAGGCGCAAGATGCGACAAGCGCGACGCATTGTCCACATGCTGCGTTCCCGACTCGATAGCCATTCCGCCGAGGAATGTTTCACATCCCTCTCCGGCAACGTCTATATTATAATCATTGCGTGTCGTTCCGCAAGTGAGTGTCATTCCGTTCACTACCAAATTCGACCCCTCCTGCTGACGCGCATACAGACGGCAATGGCGCGATGTCTTTTCCGACGACTCTTCTATGTCATAATATCCGAATCGGGCGTTACGTCCAAGCACGATTTCAACCACCTGATTCGACAGGTAGTTACGCTCGTTATCCTGCGTATGGTCGCAACAGAGCAACGCTCCTTCGGCATTATCCTCTACATATATCAACACTCTACGGGCTGCCAATAGCGCACCGGGAGAGCTAAAAATATTGACAAGTTGCAACGGTTTTTCAAGCGTCACGCCTCGACCGATATGAACAAACACGCCATCCTGCACCAGAAGCGTATTCAGCGCCACGCCCGGGTCGGTAAGCCCTGCGGTTTTGCCATACAGACTCGCTACGAGTTCGGGATGCTTCTGAGCGGCCTCACGAAGCGAGCAAAATTCCACACCTGCCGGAAGGAGCGAAGCGAGTCGGTCAGAGGGGCGGAACATATCGTTCACCACCACGCCGAGCATCGTACTCAATCCAGGCACTCCGCAATGGAACGATGCGGCTACATCCACCGGTATATTCACGCGATTAACATTCACGCCGTAATCGGGCGCATACATCTCGCGAAGCGATGTATATGCGTATCCCTCAGTGCGATTATCCGGCAGCTCCGTGCTTTCAAGCACCGCCAGAGCCTCATCGCGCAGAGCATTCATCACCGGAGCCGAATTTCCGTCCAGCGCTGAGCGATGCTCACGAAAGAGTTCTATATATTGCTTCAGTGGATTCATTGCTTTCCGTCGATTTCTTCTTTTATCCAATCGTAGCCACGCTCTTCTAGTTCAAGTGCCAATTCAGGACCTCCTGTACGCACGATACGACCCTTATAAAGCACATGCACAAAATCGGGCTTGATATAGTCGAGCAGGCGCTGATAGTGGGTTATCACAATTGTGGCATTTTTATCGGTCTTCAACTTATTTACACCGCCGGCCACAATGCGCAGAGCATCGATATCCAGACCGGAGTCGGTTTCATCGAGTATTGCCACCTTCGGTTCGAGCACTGCCATTTGGAATATTTCGTTGCGTTTCTTTTCGCCACCCGAAAATCCTTCATTCACCGAGCGCGACGCAAGCTTATTGTCAAGTTCCACGATAGCGCGCTTCTGACGCATAAGTTTCAGAAAGTCTGTGGCACTCATCGGCTCTTCGCCAAGATACTTGCGCTTGGCATTGACTGCTGCACGCATAAAGTTGACCATCGACACTCCCGGAATCTCCACCGGATACTGAAACGACAGAAACAATCCTGCATGACTGCGTTCTTCAGGCGACATTTCGAGAAGCGACTTTCCGTCCAACTCGGCTACGCCTTCCGACACCGTAAACGCGGGATTTCCGACAAGCACTTCGCTGAATGTGCTCTTTCCCGAGCCGTTAGGTCCCATTATAGCATGAACCTCTCCGGGACGCACTGTCAAATCAATACCTTTAAGAATCTCCTTACCTTCTATTCCGGCATGGAGATTTTTGACTTGGAGTAATATATCTTTCATATCCTGTTATTTTCCGTATAAATAAATTTATCCTACCGAACCTTCAAGTGTCACTTGCAGCAATTTCTGTGCCTCAACGGCAAATTCCATCGGGAGTTTATTCATCACCTCTTTGGCATAGCCGTTCACAATCAAGCCGACAGCTTCTTCGGTAGGTATGCCGCGCTGATTGCAGTAAAATATCTGGTCTTCCGAAATTTTCGACGTGGTTGCTTCGTGTTCCACTACGGCCGTATCATTAAGCACATCTATATAAGGGAACGTATGCGCACCGCAAGTCGCGCTCAACAGCAGACTGTCACACTGCGTATAGTTGCGACATCCGTCAGCGTTGGGTGCCACCTTTACCAATCCGCGATACGAGTTCTGGCTATGACCTGCCGAGATACCCTTCGACACCACCGTACTGCGTGTATTTCGTCCGAGGTGTATCATTTTTGTTCCGGTATCGGCCTGCTGATAGTTATTAGTCACAGCTACTGAGTAAAACTCTCCCACCGCACCTTCGCCGGCAAGTATACATCCGGGATATTTCCATGTTATAGCCGAGCCTGTTTCCACCTGCGTCCACGACAACTTTGAATAGTCGCCACGACAAAGTCCGCGTTTTGTCACAAAGTTATATACTCCGCCGCGACCTTGCGCATCTCCGGCATACCAGTTTTGCACCGTACTATATTTCACCTCAGCGCGATCTTCCACCACGATTTCCACAATGGCGGCATGGAGCTGATTTTCATCGCGCATCGGAGCCGTACAACCTTCGAGATAGCTCACATAGGCATCATCGTCGGCCACGATAAGCGTACGTTCAAACTGACCCGTTCCGGCAGCATTGATTCTGAAATATGTCGACAGCTCCATCGGACAGCGCACCCCCTTCGGTATGTAGACAAACGAACCATCGGAGAAAACAGCCGAATTCAGAGCTGCATAAAAATTATCTGTATATGGAACCACCGTTCCCAGATAGCGTTTCACCAGATCGGGATAATCTTTCACCGCTTCCGAAATCGAACAGAATATCACGCCAAGTTCGGCAAGTTTCTCGCGATGCGTAGTCTTAACGCTCACCGAATCCATCACCGCATCGACTGCCATTCCGCTCAGAGCCTTCTGCTCCTCAAGAGGAATACCGAGTTTATTAAACGTAGCAATCAACTCTGGATCAACCTCATCCAGACTTTTCGGACCCTCCTTCTTAGTTTTAGGAGCTGCATAGTAGCTTATCGCCTGAAAATCAATATCGGGGATATCGAGATGCGCCCACTTCGGCGGAGTCAGCGTAAGCCAATGGCGAAACGCCTTCAAGCGAAATTCGAGAAGCCATTCAGGCTCTCCCTTTTTAGCTGAGATAAAGCGTACCACATCTTCATTCAGCCCTTGCGGAATAATATCGGTATCAATATCGGTGGTAAATCCGTACTTATACTCTCCGGCTGTCACATTGCCGAGAATATCTTCGGACGCCCCTCCGGCATTTCCTTGTTCGATTGTTTTATCTTGAATATCTTTCATACGTCACTTATTCGTGTCTGTTAAACAAGCATCGGCACCATAAGTTAAGATGCCGTAGCAGCGGTTACTATCACTCCGAAGAGCCACGGTGCAAATTCGAGTACTCCCTTTATCAGCTCGCCCCACTTTTCTGGTGTCCACATTGCTGCATTCGGCCATATAAGATGCACAACGTTGAGCACCAAACTCAACACAAGCATCCATTTTACGCCACAAAACAACGCTCCTAGTAGCCTGTCGAGCCACCCTAAAAACACCAGACGCACTGCGCCACGAAGCAAACGGGCAAGCATACCCACCAGGAGCCACACACCAAGAAACAATGCTCCGTGACCCACTATTGCCGCCGAATATGCCGTCATACTGCCGGCGTCCGCCGATACTCCCATAATCCGGGCTGCCACATCAGTAGCCGTAGCCCCCAATACGCGACATGCCAACAGTGCCAACACTATAGCGCAGAGCGACCCGATTTCACTGACTATGCCGCGACGAAAACCGTTCGCAAGCGCAGCCACAAGAACTACGAGAATTAATATTGTTATAGCATTCATTTTTCGTTCTTCAAACTCACATTTGAGCTATCGTGCAAAATTACACAATTTCCTTATAACCCTCGCCACCATATTTTCTCTTTTTTACCTCTTATATATAAGCCCTCATAGCAATAACGTTGCCAAAGTTCACCGCCGAAGCCCTACAAAATGCTTTATTGTAGAGCAAAAATCAAATTTCCATCAAAATATTTGTTAAACTATGCTAAATAGGGGGGGGTAATTGCTTGTCATATGAAAAAATAGTTATACATTTGTGTGTGTGTTTTTCATAGTATTAGATTAAGATAAAGGTTTAAAGGAGAAAAGAGATGTTGTGAAACATCTCTTTTTTTATTTTATATCATTGATATTACACACAAAATGGATTAACTTTGTGAAAACGCTTCACATAATCGGCAGTTCAACATGAAGACTCTCCGAATATACCCGACGTCGATAAATCTTCAATATATTGACGAAGCAGTGGCAGTACTACGTCGCGGAGGTTTGATTATATACCCAACCGACACTTTTTACGCCATAGGATGCAGCGCGCTAAACAACGGCGCAATCGAACGCCTATGCCAGTCAAAAGGTATTAATCCGCAAAAAGTCACTCTCTCGGTAGTCTGCTCCGACATTTCGCAAGCCAGCGAATACGCACGTATCGACAACTACGCATTCCGCATGCTCCGAGACAACCTTCCCGGACCTTTCACATTCATCCTTCCGGCGTCGACATCCCTCCCAAAAGTATTCAAAGGACGCCGAAACGTCGGAATACGCATTCCCGACAATACCATCGCCACCGCTTTGGCCGAAGCGTTAGGAAATCCGCTCCTCTCTACATCAATCACCCTCAACGCCGACTCAGGCGACGATGAAATCGAAGCCGACACCATAGAACTGGAATATCAACACGACTCGTCGATTGCACTAATGATTGACGGTGGCTCGGGACGCCTTACAGGCTCTACCGTTGTCGACCTCACCGACAGCAATTCGCCGGAAATAGTGCGTCAGGGCTTAGGTACACTTGCAGAATGAAAAAAATCACTTTACCTCCGCGCAGCAATGGAGCTCCCGCTCCCGAAATCGCTGAAAACGTCAAGCGCATTGTAATAGTGGGCGCAAATGGTGCCGGCAAAAGCCGGTTCACTACTCGCATGGCTTCCGAACCGCAGTCCAACGCCTTTCATATCTCCACCCTCAACGCTCTGACCGACCGACAGCACTCCGACACACAACCCGGATCTATCGATGCGCTTTACGACCAAGCCGTAGCCTCAGGATTGACTCGCTCCGAGGGTGCTACACAATTTGAGCGACTGCTCGCACTGCTCATGCACCACGAGATGCTCAATCTCATAAGCTACAAAATAGCTCACTCCTCCGACCCCAATGCTCAGCTTAGCCCTACGCGCCTCGATACGCTGATGAATCTATGGCATGAAATCTTCCCCGACAACAAGATTCTCATTGCAAGCGGACGTATGCTCTTCCAGCGCAATTCCGGCAACGACACATACGCTCCCGTACGACTTTCTGCTGGTGAAAAAGCCGTCATATATATTATTGGAGCACTCCTGTTCGCCCCTCGAGGTGCCAACGTCTACATCGACAGCCCGGAAATGTTTCTCCATCCATCCGTCACCCGCTCCGTATGGAATCGCGCTGAATTATTGCGACCCGACTGCCGATTTATCTACACCACCCACGACCTCGACTTCGCAGCATCTACAGGTTCGGCTCAAATTATTTGGGTTCAGGGATTCGATGCCGACCACAACACGTGGGACTACGAACTGATACCGACCTCATCGGCCATTTCCGACGAAATGTACATCACCATCCTCGGTGCGCGAAAACCCGTATTGTTCATCGAAGGCGACGGAAAGCACTCCATCGATGCAAAGCTATATCCGCTCGTATTCAAAGAATATACCGTCAAGTCGCTCGGCAGCTGCAACAAAGTGATTGAAGCCACTCGCACATTCAACGACCTGACATCGTTCCACCACATGGACTCGCGTGGCATTGTCGACCGCGACCGCCGCGATGAGCACGAAGTGGAATACCTGCGTGGCAAAAAAATCATGGTGCCCGATGTTGCTGAAATCGAAAACATTCTCATGCTCGAAGAGGTGATTCGCACCGTAGCTCATAGCCGTGGCAAAAACGAAGACCGCGTATTTCAGCGAGCCAAACGCGCTGTCATGCTGCAATTCAGCCACGACCTGCGACAGCAAGCTCTACTGCATACACGCCACCGCGTAAAGCGCACTATGGAATACCGTATCGACGGACGTTTCGCCAACATCGAAATGCTCGAAGAGCACATGCGACAACTAATCAAGGAAATCGACGCACGCAATCTCTACGAAGACTTCTGCCGTCGATTCCACCAATTCCTATCTCTCGACGACTACAGTGGCGTCTTGCGCGTATACAACCAAAAGTCAATGCTTCCGGGCAGCAATGTTGCAGGACTCTGCGGACTCAAAGGCAAAGACGAATACATCGACGCTATTATTGACATTCTGCGCCGCGACGGCGACGATGCAGCTCGCATCCGACTCGCCATAACACGCTGCTTCGGACTCGACAAACAAGAAAACAACAATCCCGTAAATGAAGACAATAAAGGCATGGATTGAAGCCATGCGACTACGCACTCTGCCCGTATCTCTGGCAGGAATCATCTTAGCCATAGGCTATGCTCGTATATACCACTGTTTCAAACTGACGCCGGTTCTGCTATGTCTTATTTTTGCTCTACTGGCTCAGATTGCATCAAACTTCGCCAACGAATACTACGACTTCAAAGGCGGACTCGACAAGGCCGGACGCGAAGGACCGAGACGAGGGGTCACGGAAGGCGATATCTCCCCACGCGCCATGCAGTTAGCGACTTTCTCCACCCTCGCCCTCGCCTGCATCACCGGATGCTCGCTTTTAATATTCGGTGAATGGTGGCTAATCCCGATAGGCATAGCCATAGCTCTCGGCGTATTAGCATACAGCACAGGACCTTACCCCCTCTCCCACCATGGACTCGGTGAAGTAGCCGTGCTGATATTTTTTGGCATCATTCCCGTCAATCTCACCTTCTATCTCCAGAGTGGCACATTCACGCTTCCCGTATTTCTCGGCTCGATAAGTGCCGGACTCATGGGCGCAAACGTACTGCTTGTAAACAACTATCGCGACATCGACGACGATAAAGCCGTAGGCAAAAACACTATCGCCGTTCTCACCGGACGTCGCTTCACAGCTGGGCTATATCTCGTAAGCGGACTATTGGCTCTCGCTTTCATCCGTCCGCAACTTTCAGCTTTAGGGATTGGTGGCATCACTGCCGGAATTGTCTACCTCATCCTCCACATCCGACTGTGGCTCAAGCTCACTCGCCATACCGACCGTCGCCTCAACCCCGTTCTCGGCATGACCTCTGTATCAATGGCTCTATTCTGCACACTCTTCGCCCTTGCTACCTAAATTTCTCAAAAACTTTTTCCACTCATAATGTGTATTCTATTATAAAAAACTACTTTATAATAGACACATTATGAAAAACAACCGCACAAACTGGCTCGCCATAGCTGTCACAGCTATTGTGGGCACACTTCTTATTGTCTGGCATACACGCATCGAAATCCTCTCGTGGGTCATGATAGCCACAGGCGCCATGTTTATCATTCCGAGCGTCTACTCCCTATGCCGCGCAGCCACATCCCGACGAAACAATCTTCCGACTCCGTGGGCATCTATTCTCACAAGTATTGCAGGAATTTGCTTAGGACTATGGATGATCATCACCCCCGACGTTTTCGTCAGCTTCACAGCCTACCTCTTTGCCGCCATTCTAATAATATTCGGTATCTATCAGATACTCACCGTAGAATACCGAAATCGCCCCCTCCGCATCCCATTTATCTTCTACATCATACCTATTCTCTCTGTAGCTGCCGGAATCACGATTATATGCACACCCGTACACACCATGAACTCAATCGTGGTGCTACTTACAGGTATTTTACTGGTAGCCTCGGCTGTCAGTCGCGCTTTTGAATTTTCAGCGACCCATCCGATTGGAACGCATGGGGGAAACGCCGTCTGATGTAATCGCACAACACCGCAACGAGATCATCCATCGACATCAGCGATGTGTCCATCGACAAATCATACGACGAAGCAACGCCCCACTCCTTATCAGTGTAGAAATTATAGTAACTTGCTCGTAGCTTGTTGATTCGCTCAGCTCGCGACCTCGCCTTTTCCGGAGTCAATTCCGGCTCGCGCGATAAGATTCGAGCCACACACTGCTCCATCGGAGCATGAACAAACACACTCATCATCGTCGGACAGTCGCGCAACACATAGTCTGCCGTGCGACCTACGATAACACACGATTCACTCTCGGCCAACGAGCGGATAAAATCGCTCTGCGCGCTATATAGACCATCGTCACTTATAGCCGTCGACCCACAATACGATGCTGCTGGGCTGAATCCCATGGCAAACGAAAATAGTCCGTTGATAAACGTCGGTGCGCGTTCATCATTGCGCTCAAAGAAATCGCTTGCCACCCCGGCTCGCTCTGCCGCCTGCTGCAACAGCTCCTTATCGTAATAATTAATACCGAGTGCCGTAGCCAAACGGCGACCCAACTCTCGGCCGCCACTTCCAAACTGACGTCCTATCGTAATCACTACAGGCGTTTTACTATCTTCGTTCATTTCTCACGGTTTTTCTTCTGACAAATATAACAACAATCTCTAAAGATAAAACAAAGTTCAACCAAAAATTTTCATATTCGGGGAAATACTATTAATTTTGCGATTCACAAGGTGTGCTATGCTAATTCGCAACACACGTTGTAATTATCACAGAAATAAGAAAAAAAACAATCATAACAATGTCAAAAGAAAATCAAACAGAGACCCGCACTTCTATTGACGAGCTCAACGATCAGCTCACCAACATTGAGCAGAAAGTGCAGAACAATCAGAAATCTATCATGATGGCTTGCATCGGCGTTGCCGTTGTTGTTGTATTAATCCTCGGCTACCTCTACGGTATCCGTAAGCCGGGCATCGCTGCTGCCAACGACGCTATCGGTCAAGCCGACCTCACCCTGATGATGGGCAACGACTCGCTCGCCCTCGCTCAATATCAGCAAGTAGCCGACGAATATAGCTACGACGCTGGCAACCGCGCTGCGCTCAACGCCGCCATCCTCCTCTACCAGCAGGGCAAATATCAGGACGCCATCAACTATCTCAACAACTATAGCAGCTCTGAAAGCATCATCGGTGCTTCAAGCAAAGCTCTCGAAGGCGACTGCTACGTAAACCTCAAAGAATACGAAAAAGCCATCGATTGCTTCAAGAAAGCCGCTAATATCTCTGATAACAACCCCGCTTTCACTCCATACTTCATCATGAAGGAAGCTACTGTTCAGCACGAGCTCAAAAACTACAAAGCCGAAGCAGAACTCTACCGCACTATCGAGAAAGAATATCCCGAATACGCTGCCAACCTGCAAATCGACCTCACAAAGTACATCACTCGCGCAGAATCTCTGGCCGGCGAATCTAAATAATAAAACATCTACATTTTATATCTACACAAGCGCCGGAGTCGACCACTTCGGCGCTTTCTTTTACTCTAAAAATACTATCATGAGCAACTCAATCACCAAACTCTTTGCCGGAGCTACGCTGATGGCTCTCGCAAGTTGCACTGGCAGCGAAGCCGGCGCCGACATCGCCACTACCTCTACCGATAGCTGCGAAAACGCCGTAATCGAAACAATTATGGCTCGCCGAAGCATACGCAAATACAAAGACACTCCCGTAGAGCGAGAAAAACTCGAACAAATAGCAAAATGTGGCATCAACGCCCCCAACGGACTCAACAAACAGCCGTGGCAGATAAGAATCGTCGATAGCAAAGAATACATCGACAGCCTCACTGCCGTATTTGCTGCTGCCGAACCTGAACGCGCCGCCGAACCCGGATTCAAAAACATATTCCGCAACGCTCCTGCCGTAATATTCGTTGCCTCTCCTGCCGACGGCTCCGGACAACTCGACTGCGGACTAATGGGCGAAAACATCGTACTCGCCGCACAGTCGCTTGGACTTGGCACATGTTGCCTCGGTAGCCCCGTAATGTTCATGTACAGCAACGAAAACGCACGTCCATTCGTCGAAAGACTGCAACTCCCCGACGACTACAAGCTACTATATGCAATCGCCGTAGGCTACCCCGACGAACAGCCTCAAGCAAAGCCTCGCGACGAAAGCAAAATAAAATTCATCGACTGATTCACTCTTCGACATCAAAAAGTAAGCTCTGCAAGTCTACTAAAGACCTACAGAGCTTACTTCCTTTTTATGGATTCAGGAAAATAGAATTTTATCGCTTATCCGCAATTCCAAACATCTGCCACTTCAACGGATCGAACGATGACTTCACCTTATTCTTCACAGGAAGCCAAACCTCTTTCATTTCAAGCAATTTTTCATTAGCCTCCTTAATGCGCTGCGAAGTTTCGGCTCGCAGACGCTCTACTACACTATTCAGAGCCGTAGCCACTGCCGACAGTTTCTCCATCCGGTCAAGCTGCTCATGAGTGATACCATACTCCTCCACGAGGCTGAAATGAGCTCACACGCCATCCACCAACGAAGTGACTTTCTCTACTTGTGCAAGGTAAGTTTTTGACATATTTGTTTTACTATTTTAAGTGATTACTTAATTGATTCGTAAAACAAAAAATAGCGAAAAAAACAATCTATTGAGACCCTACCGACAGTTCAAAATACAGCCAATAAGCATCACAATACAATAAATATCAACACCTTACCAACCACTAAAAATTTCAAAAAGGAGTCACCTTAAACACTACCGGGCGAGTCCCGTCAGGGCAACAAATTATCGATGCCCCGTCATTCGAACTCTCGCCACATGCATCCGACGCATCCCCTGCCAACGCCCTGTCTACAGCACCTTGAATCGCATTCCAAGCCTTCGGACAAAACTTCCTGCCTGAAGCAAAATCGCCATAATTCGACGCATCGACCACCATCTCATCGCCACACGCAAATCGCTCACACGGGCCCGCCTCCGGATCATCAAGATAGCGACTCTGAAGATCGATAAAACACTCTCTTCTGATTACAGTAATACGACAACGCCTAACCCTCGCAACAGCACCGACCGACACTGGCGACAACGCCGCTGCAACAGCACTAAGCCCTACTATCTTGCAAAATTTCCTTCGATTCATCACCAAAAAACGACATGGTCTACCCAATAAATGGACAAAAATCCACTATTTTGAAAAATTATTTACACAAAGTTCGCATAAAATTTGCAGAATTCAAAAGTAATTCCTACCTTTGCACCACAATTGATTGAAAGACATCAAGGAGAGATGGCAGAGTGGTCGATTGCGGCGGTCTTGAAAACCGTTGAGGGTAACACCTCCGGGGGTTCGAATCCCTCTCTCTCCGCTACCAAAGCAACCTCAAAAGGTTGCTTTTTTTTATTTCCCCCTTCTAAGAAAACAAGAGCCTTGAGAAATCCTCAAGGCTCTTGCTATATTCGTTCTTTCAGCCACGCGCATCAGGCGAAAGCATAATTCAATATAAACAGTACAGATAGTACGTACAACGTCGCATTCAAATCCTTAAACTTACCCGTAAGCATCTTAATCAAAACATAGCTCAAAATACCCAGACAGATACCATCGGCTATCGAATAGCAAAGCACCATCATAAGCACCGTTACAAATGCCGGAAAAGCCTCAGAAATATCATCAAGTTGAATCTTTCTGAAAGCATCAACCATCAGCACACCTACCATCACAAGCGCACCACTCGTTGCTGCACTCGGAATCAGCAGAAATATCGGAGCAAAAAATACAGCAAGCAAAAACAATACACCGACAAAAAATGCAGTCATGCCTGAGCGACCACCCTCGGCAATACCTGCAGCACTCTCCACATACGTCGTAATCGTTGAGCAACCAAGCACAGCACCGGCTGTCGTGCCGATAGCATCGCTCATAAAAGCCTCCTTCATACGCGGAATACTGCCGTCAGCCCTCGTTACACCCACTTTCTCAGCCAAGCCTACCAACGTACCCAGCGTATCGAAAACATTCACCAGAAGCAGTGAAAAAATCACCATTACAGTCTTCAGCGTAAAAAAGCCTGTAAAATCAAACTGGCATAATATCGGAGCAAGACTATGAGGAGCCGAAACAGGCATCCAATTCTCCGGAATCTCAGTTACGCCAAACGGAATACCGACAAGCGTCGAGAGCAGAATACCGTAAAACAGCGCACCCTTCACCTTACGAATCATCAGCGCGCCACTTACCAAAATTGAAAACAGTCCCAACAGACATACCGGAGTAAAGCTGCCCAAATGCACAAACGTCGACTCATTTGCCACAATAATATTCGCATTCTTCAGACCGATAAACGCGATAAACATACCGATACCGGCCGAAATTGCATGGCGAAGATTCGGCGGAATACACTCCATTATCTTATCTCGGATATTCAAAAATGTCATCAGCAAAAACAGCACTCCCTCAATCAGCAACACCGCAAGAGCCTGTTGCCACGACATACCCATAGCCTGACAAAGCGTAAACGCAAAAAAAGCATTCAAGCCCATACTCGGAGCCTGCGCAAAAGGCAGCTTTGCCATAAAGGCCAACAGCAGCGTAGCCAACGCCGCAGCAAGAGCTGTACTTGTAAACAGCGCACCCTTATCCATTCCTGTTGTCGACAAGATAGCAGGATTCACCGCAAGGATATAACACATCGTCAAAAACGTAGTCACACCGGCTATCAGCTCCGTTTTCACAGAACACACCTTTGGGTCAAAGCCCAATAATCTCTTAAATCTATTCATAATCACAAAACACTCTACTTTTAATTAATACTCGGCTCACTCTATCAAGCGACAATCGCAACCACATAATAGCCACGACAGACCTTCGAAAATAGCCGAAACAAAAATACACAAATTACGCCAAAAAAATCACATATCCATAATACTGTTTCCACCCTAAAATATTATATTCGCAACATCTACAACTAAAATCCATCAATCATGAAAAAGCTACTCCTGCCAATCCTCCTCTTAATCGGAGCACTTCTCACAACGAGTTGCAGCGACGACGATGCGAAAGACATCACAAACGAAATCTCCATGACCGTTTCTTCCGAAACAGGCATAATGTATCCTCCATTCTTTGAAGAAGGTATCGAGTGTATGCTCGTCATGACAGACGACCATCCCGGAGAGTGGCAGCAATTAGATTTCGAAGGCATCAAAGGATTCACATACGAAAGAGGACACGAATACCAACTGCGCGTCATACGAACCATTCTTGCAAATCCACCGGCCGATAGCTACGACCGAACTTACACCCTGAAAACAATCATTTCAGACAACATTGTCGCGACACCGGAAATACCGATTGAAACAGAAATCAAATCAGAAGACGGCATCGAATACCAAGCACTATGCCCCATTAAAAAATATGACATAACCCACGACTTCATCGTCAACACCGAAGGCAACATTTACGACCCAAACAACGACCCACTACCATCATACGACCATGCACGCATATATCTACAACAAATTTTAAGTAAAGAAGACCCTAACTGGGTTAAATTCCAATCAGTACCATATCAAGCAACATATTCATACGTATTCTCCCCACTTTCCGACACCGCGCGACTCATTCGAAATGAACGCTCAGGGCCAATGTTCAAAAACGTCATTTCCCAAGAAGAATTCAACTACGTCACACAAACCATGAACGTTGGCGAAAAATTGACCTATACACTTATCCTCGCAAACGTGCACAAAAAAGCAATCCAAAAATTAGAATTCACAATCACAAAACGCTAACTATCCCGACCAACACATAAACTCAACAAAAAATATGGCAAGGAGACCGAAATGATCTCCTTGCCATTTTCTATTTAATCCCTACACCACATCGATCGAAAGCCGTACAAGTCCAGCATACGACACCTCAGCTCCACCAAACTAAACAACACCAAACATCCATCGCAGACGCATATATAAGCCCTTTTTGCGATTAGTTTTATAGATTCCACTCATATGCGAGCTTTGGACCTCCATCAAAAGTAATCAGACC
>CAYQEN010000038.1:0-16257 GCA_964416545.1 uncultured Bacteroides sp.
CCTTCATTGCAGCGCAGATTTCTTCGTAAGTAGCGGGCTTAGCGAGGTTTACAGTCAGGTCTACTACTGATACGTCGAGAGTGGGGACACGCATCGACATACCGGTGAGCTTACCGTTGAGTTCGGGGATTACTTTACCTACAGCCTTTGCAGCACCGGTTGAAGAGGGGATGATGTTGCCGGCAGCAGCACGACCACCGCGCCAGTCCTTCATTGAGGGACCGTCTACAGTCTTCTGAGTAGCGGTAGTTGAGTGTACGGTAGTCATAAGACCTTCTACTACACCAAACTTATCGTTGAGAACCTTAGTGATAGGAGCCAAGCAGTTAGTGGTGCAAGAAGCGTTTGATACAAACTGAGTACCCTTAACGTATGTGTTGTGGTTTACACCGCATACAAACATCGGGGTGTCGTCCTTTGAAGGAGCTGACATTACTACATATTTTGCACCGGCTTCGATGTGAGCCTGAGCCTTTTCCTTAGTCAGGAACAGACCGGTTGACTCTACTACGTATTCGGCACCTACTTCGCCCCATGCGATTTCTGCGGGGTTCTTGCAAGCAGTTACGCGGATTTCCTTGCCGTTTACAATGAGAAGGCTCTTTTCTACGTCGAAGTCTACAGTACCTTCGAACTGACCGTGCATGGTGTCATACTTAAGCATGTATGCCATGTAGTCAACAGGAAGAAGGTCGTTGATAGCTACTACTTCGATGTCGTTTCTCTGAGTCGAAGCGCGGAACACGAAACGTCCGATACGGCCAAAGCCGTTAATACCTATTTTTGTCATGATGTTAATATATAAAATATTGGTTACTGTTTCTTTTTCACCTTGCTCTTTGGATATGGCATTCTTCCCCACCCATTGAGCGACACAAAATTAGTAATAATTATTGTCAAATAGACACCATTCGCAAAAAAAGTTAACCTCGGTTATTACTTTTTCACTCAATCGCCATGTTTTAAGACAAAAAAGAGGCTCGGCATAGTTGCCGAGCCTCAATTTCCGTGCGCCATTCTTGCGAAACAGCGCTATTTCCGATTTTTTACCAATTCGGGTTCTGTTCCCAATGGTAGCGATTTATCATATTATCGCTCAGCGGAAGCAGGTAGTCCTGATTCAGACGGAACTGCCAGCCCTCCTCATATCCCACACGGTTGGTCGGGTTGATGTAGCGATACTCATCGCCCGGCTTTCCGGTCAGATAAAGCGTATTTCCGCTCGGCTGGTCATACTTGATATTCGCTGAATACTTGGCATATTCCGGTGCATTTTCGAGCGAGCTGCCGATAAACAATGCGCCCTGATGCCACTTACCTACAAAGATTACGTCTGCAGCGGCCCAACGGAGAATATCATCGAAGCGACGGCCTTCGCAAGCCTTCTCTACGCGACGTTCGCGACGCACGGCCTGAACATACTTGTCGAGATTTGCAAACGGATATTCGGGGTCAGTGTTATACTCGCGATCGAAATCCATGTCGGGCATACCCACGCGGTCACGCAGCGGATGGATTGCGTCGATGATTGCCTGCGAATTTGCTGCACCATCGAGTTCTGCCAATGCCTCGGCATAGTTCAGAAGCACATCGGCATAGCGGAACTGAATTGCAGGGGTTGCGCCCGAACCTTCAGCGTCGAGGTTGCCGGTATAGTCTATCTGCACGTGCTTGAGCAGTGAGAAGCCGGTTGTACAGCCCCAGGTGTCCCATGTGCCGGAAATCGGAGGTACGGTATAACCTCCGCGGTCGGGACGAAGTATCTGACCGGGAGTTGCCACGGTCTGTGCCAGACGCGGGTCGCGCACGGTGGGGAGAAGTTCATTTCCCCATACCTTCTTTGCATCCATACGTTCCTGACCTACAAACGGACGTCCGTCGATTGTCAGATAGTCGTCGACAAGCGATGCGGTTACACCCACGCCGCCACCGCCGTTATTCAAATAGCGGTTCACGTCATTGGCTATTTCTGAGCCGTCATACTTCTTAAACCACAGCACTTCGGGGTTGTTGCTGAGGTCGGTAGTCTGGAATATCACACGGTAGTCATTGTTCACATTACCCGACTTGTAGATGCGCCATACGCCACGATCCATCACTTCCTTCGCGGCATTAGCTGCCTGAGTCAGATAGTCCTTAATCTTCTCGTCGGTCACATTCGGATCGGCAAAGCCTGTATTTTTAGCTTTGTGATACTTTTCCCATGTGCCCTCAAAGAGTGCCACTTCGCTCTTAAACGCACGAGCAACGTCGCGATGCACGCGATACGAACCCGAATTATTCTTTTCGCTAAGAAGCGAGATGGCCTGATCGAGGTCGGCAAGGATATGATCGGCTATCACCATACGAGGCTCGCGCTGGAGCTTCATCAAAGTGGTATCGGGATCGAGCGGGGTATCAAGCCATGCCACGCCGCCATAGTTGACGAGCATCTGGTAGTAATACCATGCTCGGAAGTAATAGCCTTCGCCGACAGCCTGATTATATGCGGCAGTTCCCTTAGCGTCGCAATTATCAAGATTATTCAGGAAGAAGTTGATATTGCGAATTGAGTTATACTGACCCAGTGAGTTGCCGTTTCCCTTCGACGACTTACCGGCTATACGCTGGTTCACTGAAGTCGAAGCCATGTTATCGCTGCTGACGTCGTTTCCGGCTATTCCGCCACCGCCGCCGGCACCGAAGCCCTGGCCGCGCACAGCACTCTGATAGAATTGGTTGAGATATTTCGACATCTCACCGGTTGTTTTGAAGGGAGCAGCCGACGAAAGCTGTCCTTCAGGCTCGCGATCAAGATCAAAGCACGACGACATTGATACTGCCATGCCCAATGCGAGACCCAATATAGTTATTTTTCTCATTGATACTTTACTGATTAGAGGTTTACATTAAGACCGACCGACAGTACCTTGTTCATAGGATAGTTCTTACCTGCTTCGCCACCATACGATGCGCCGGTGAATACTCCTTCGGGGTCATACATCTTGGCAAGCTTGGTTCCTGTCCACAGATTTTCGCCGGTGAAGAACACCTGTACTTTCTGCAAGCCGATTTGATTCAATATCGACTTCGGAAGATCGTAGCTTACAGTGACATTCTTCAAGCGGATATATGCTGCATTCTGAACATAGCGTGATGAGGTCTGCATATTACGACGCTGATATACGCCGATACCGCCTGCTGTGTGCAGATAAGGCTTCGGATAGTATGCGCCTGTATTCTCTTCGGTCCAGTAGTCGAGATGCTCTTCGAAGAAGGTTGCCTGTGCATACGAACCCCAGCCCCAGAAGTAAGGCTGTGTGCCGGGCGACCAATCGCGCTTACCTACACCCTGGAACATCATGCTCAGGCCGATGCCCTTATAGTTGATGGCGCCATTGATGGTAAACTGATAACGAGGAGTTGTGTTACCGATTACCTTATAGTCACCCATATTGTCGAGGTTGTTGTCGCCACGGTCTATTTTGCCGTCGCCGTTAAGGTCTACATACTTCACGTCACCGGGAGTCCACTTACCACCGTTAAGGTAGCTGAGGTCAAGGCTGTTGTAAGCATCTGCTTCCTCCTGGCTCTGGATAAGACCATCGCTTTCATAGCCCCAGATGTCACCCACGGGACGTCCCGGATACCAGTTGCTCACCGGATTGGTCGACTTGCGGGTTTCAGGGTCATTGATGTCAAGATTTGCATAAGAAGTCACCTTGGCTGTTGCGTCGGAGATTGAACCGCCTATGCTGTAATTGATATCTCTGCCAATGCGACCGTTATAGTTGATATTAAGTTCCCAACCGCGGTTACGCATATTGGCGTTATTGCTCTGAGGTGCCGATGCACCGAAGTAGTCAGGGAATGAATAGCCCGGGCCGAGCATATCCTTCGTATCACGCTGGAAGATTTCAAACGAACCGGTAAGTGCGTTGCTAAACAAGCCGAAGTCAAGACCGAGGTTCTTGCTCTCTACCTTTTCCCAGGTTACCGACGGGTCGATTACACCGGGGGCGCCGATATAACCTTCGCGAGTGTCGCCAAACCAGTAGTTACCCTTGCTGGCCACACCCATCGTTGATGCAAATGTGTAAAGTCCGGCGCCGGCCTGGTTACCCATACGACCCCATGATGCACGGAGTTTGAGAGTGTTTACCTTCGACACGAGCGATTCCCAGAACTTTTCACGTGCGATATTCCAACCGAGCGATACCGAGGGGAAGTAGCCCCAACGATTGTCGCGGGCAAAACGTGATGTTCCGTCATAGCGCATATTCACTTCGAGCAGATAGCGTCCGTCATAGTCGTAGTTGAATCGACCATAGAAGCCGCGAGTTGCCCACGACTGACGAGTATCACCGGCGGTGATATCGCTTGAGCCGAGGTTGATGCCCGGAGTTGCTGCCGAATACAAGCCGGTCACGTAAGCCGACAGACTCTGATAGCGGTTCTCTTCCGACTGATAACCGGCGAGAATCGACATATTATGAACATCATCGAGAGTCAGGCTGTAGCCGGTGTTCACGTTGAAGTTCTGATAGCGGGTCACTGTATTCTGACGATAGTACATACCATCTTCCTGCACAGCGAGTTCGCCACGCACACCCTTGGTGGTGGTCACGCCGTCGGCAGCAAAAATATCGGGAGCCACATTCAGTGCATCATAGTCATAGCCTACATAGCGATAAGTATACTCAACATTTGTTCTCCACTTCTTGATAGGCTCGATTTCAGCACCTACGGTGATATTGTAACGGTCGCGCTTGCTCTGAGTGTAAGTACCGCTCTGCAAATACGGTATCATGGTCAGCTCAGTGAAGTTGCCGTTGGGGTCAAGATAGTGAACCGTCGGACGGAAACGCGCCAGTGAGTGATAGAATCCTTCGCTCAAACCTCCGGTTCCGAAGGGTGTGTCAGTCACCGAGTGCATAAGTTTTGCATTGGCCTTCACACGAAGCCAGTCGTTGATTTCCGACTTGATATTGGCAGCCACGTTATAGCGGTCATAGCCCATATCGGCATAGCGCAGAATACCATCTTCGCCATAGTAGCCGAGCGACAGATAATACTGTGCACGCTTACCGCCACCGCTTGCGCTGATGTTATGGCTCTGCTTGAATGCCCAATCCTTATAGTGCAGATCGAAATAATCGGTATTACCGATACCCGATTCCGAGTTCTCGAATGCCGGGTTCATCAACGCATTCGACGACAATTCCTGCCACGGGTCTACGCTCGATGGATCATCGCGGAACTGACGCAGCAATTCCAGCTTCGCATCCGAATAGAAGCGCGATGTTCCGGCGTTCGAACATCCTTCGTTCCAGAATTTTGCAAATTCATAGCCGTCCAGCATATTCGGAAGTTTCGTAGGTGCGTTCCAACCCACCGAACCGTTATAGCTGATACGTGTCTTGCCCTCTTCTCCGCGCTTGGTGGTCACGAGGATTACGCCGTATGCTGCACGCGCACCGTAGATGGCACTCGCACCAGCATCCTTAAGCACCGAAATGCTCTCGATATCGGCGGGGTTCACGTCTGAAAGGCTCATTTCTACTCCGTCGACAAGCACATAAGGTGTGCCTGTACCCGACAGGTTGCCCTGACCGCGTAGCTGTAGCGATGCGCTACCACCCGGACGGCCGGCATTGCCATTGCTCACATAAAGACCCGGAACAAGACCTTGAAGCATCTGTGCCGCATCGGCCACAGGGTGCATCGTGATTTGGTCGCCCTTCACCTGCGACACCGCGCCGGTGAGGTTGATTTTCTTCTGCACACCATAGCCCACTACCACTACTTCGTCAAGCGAAGTTGAGGTCGACTTCATTACCACCGACAGAGGCGTTCCGTTCCACACCACTTCCACCGGATCGCAGCCGATGTAAGTAATACGAAGCTTTGCGCCCTTCTTGACGTTGTTAAAATTAAACTGACCGTCGATGTTGGTCGGAGCGACAGTGTTTGTACCGATGACTGCAACGGTTGCCCCGATAAGAGGTTCGCCGTCAGCATCCACCACTGTACCTTGACACTTGGATGCATTCTGCTGGGTTGCCTGAGGCACTTCCGACTGGCCGTCAGCCGCTGTGGCCGATGCTGTCCCGAGTACCGATGCAGTCAACAGCATAGCTGAAAGCATTCGAAAATCACGGAATTTTCGTTTCATGATAAAAAATTATTGATTAGGGGATTACTTTCCATGCGTAGCCTGTTCTGAGTTAAAAATTGGTCAAAAGCACAACTTAACTCATCGATTTAGGTATTTAATATACAAATCTAATGCTAATTTGTGTAACACTCGCCCCCTTAATGTTAATATAGATTAATAAAGGTCATGCCGATTCCTTTATACTTAAAAAATTTAACCGCCATTAATATCTTTGCACTATCAAATACCTGAATCAAACTCTATCAAATGAAGAAATTTCTCAACGATTTTAAGGATTTTGCCATGCGTGGCAATGTAGTCGACATGGCTGTCGGTGTTATCATCGGTTCGGCTTTCGGCAAGATTGTTTCGTCGTTGGTCGACGATGTTATCATGCCCGTTATGGGCGTAGCAACAGGTGGCATCAACTTCACCGACTACAAGTTAGTCATCAAGCCGGAAGTTAAAGACGCTGCCGGCGAGGTTATTGAGCCGCTCGTCACTCTTAATTGGGGATCATGCGTTCAGACCGTTGTCAACTTCCTCATCGTAGCTTTCTGCATCTTCGTCATGATTCGCATCCTGCAAAATCTGCGCAAGAAAAAAGCAGAAGAGCCCAAAGCCGCTCCCGCGCCTTCTAAGGAAGAACTCCTGCTCACTGAAATTCGCGATATTCTCAAATCGCAGCAAAACAAATAATAGCGCTTCGCGCTATCATCCCTCTGAGTCTATGGGGCGACTATTTTCGGCCGAAATCTGCCGGAATTTCGCCCCATCGCTCTGTTTCCCACTTTACTATCCTATTCATGGGCGTATGCGTCTGAAGCCACGCTTCGGCTCGTGCCACCAATTCGCATATCCTGCGGTTTTCTGCCGTAGGCACTATCTTTGTGCGCGCTTTTTTGTTTTTCACCCACGATATAGCCGTACGACTATCTGAATATATCGTCACTTCCGGACGGCCCTGATTGTGGAGCATGGCAAGCGCATGCACCAATGCCAAAAACTCCCCCATATTATTACTGCCGCCGGCCATCGGTCCCACATGAAATATCTGCTCACCCGAGTCTATATCCACACCGCGATACTCCACAGGTCCCGGATTGCGGCTGCAAGCCGCATCAACAGCTATCGAGCCATGCACTATTTCCGGAAATGCATCATAATTCACCGCACTGGTCGAGCGGCGCGACATTGCTCGAAACAATCCTAAATGCTCCGACGGATTCCCTCGATAAGCCGCAACGGCCTGATCCCGCGTCGGAAACGCCTTAAAACGCGCCCCCTTAAACCCTTCGGTCTGGAGCTTACACTCCTCCCACGAGTCATAAACGCCGGTATCGTGGCCGGCCCATACCACATAATATTTCTTTTTTGCTGAAGTCATTACGAAAGAGTAAGATAAATATTTATATCCACCACGTGCCTCACACCGGCTATTGCCGCCACATCAGGGTCAACTGCCTTTCCGAGAAACGTATAGGTCGCTCGCTGCAATCCCGGCAGCAATTTAAGCGCATTAGTTATACCCTCACAAGCCACTATCTCATGAAACATCGTCAACAATGCATCGCTGACAGCCATCGCAGCTGTTCGAGGCACCAGACTCCCGGCATTTACATAACACGCTCTCGACGGCTCCGTAGGCGATATATCCACAGGCTTCGACTGCGCCAGATCCGTCACCGGAAGTGATGGAAATGCCTTTCCGCAATCCTCGGCAAGATCAAAGATTATAGCTCCGCGCTTAATTTCGGATACAAGATCTGCATCCACCGTCACAGGCGGAGTCACCGACGTACTCACCACCACATCGGCCGTCCGCAGTGCGCTCCGCAGACCGCGAGGATGTAGCGACGCTCCGACGGCATTCGCACCAAGCTCTGATATAGCACGACGCAGACTATACACATCACTGTCAAACATCCTGACCAACGCGCCGACTCCTACTGCTGAACGAGCGGCGGCACAAGCGGCAATTCCCGAGCCTATCACCACCACCTCACACGGTATCACTCCGGCCACACCGCCAAGCAATATTCCCTTGCCATGATCGGCATCGGCCAGTAGCGACGCGGCGCGGGCTATCGCAGCCCTTCCGTCTATTTCTGCCAATATATCGGCTATCGGCGTATTCCCACGACTATCGGCTATCCTGTCGATAGCCACAGCTATCACATTTCGAGCCAGCAATTCGCGCACCGACTCGGCAGTTTGCCTATGCAATTGTAGCAACGTCAGCAGCATTGCCCCTCGACGCATCTTGCGAATATCGGCCACACTCATCGGAGCAAGGTGAATTACTATATCACAACGCAACGCCTCGTCGCGTCCACACAAATCCACCCCCGCGCGTCCGTAATGTCCATCCGTATAGTGTATTACGTCCGCCGCGCCCCCCTCCATCCTTATTACGAATCCGCGCTCCACAAGCAGCTTTGCCGCCTCCGGAGTTATCGGAAATCTGCGCTCTGACCCATCATTACACTTTGGCAGACCTATCGAAAACAAGCGGCGGCTCATATTCGTAGCCACGCGCTGCTCCATCGCTATCGGCGTATTTCCGTTGCGTACGGTCATTTTTCTATTGGCAAGAGGTGAAACTTCTTTATAAATTCGGCTGTTGACTCCGCTATCTGCTCTGCGTCATCGAGTCTGTCGGAGCAGAATCGCTCCGAAGCCTTCCCATAATAAGGCATACGTACCGACAGCGCCTTCGATATAAATTCGCGTAACTCCTCATCCGACATCGACGCTATCAGCGGACGCTTGCGTCTACCCACCTTCAGACGCTCAAACAGCACATCTTCCGAAGCCTCAAGCAGCACCGTCACGCCATGAGTATTCATATACTCTATATTGTCGAAAAAACACGGAGTTCCCCCTCCACAAGCCACTATTACATCCTCAAAGTCCGACACTTCATGCAGCATTCTGCGCTCCACGTCGCGAAATCCCCCCTCTCCTTGACTCTCGAATATTTCACTGACGCTTTTCCGATAACGACTCTCGATATACACATCCAAATCTATGAGAGTCATTCCGGTCGCACGGCTAAGTGCCCGTCCGAGGGTCGACTTGCCACTGCCCATATAGCCAATGAGAAATATAGGTAACATATGCAAATGTAGCCATTTTTCAGACACTCTCCGCGCATTGACATAAAAAAACTGCACCACCCTGTAAAGGGCAGTGCAGCCAATCATGAAAAAGTGGGGTATTAATCCCGACAGCTACTTATTAGAGCTGGGGACCGGCAGCTACGAGAGCCTGACCGGCGGGATTAGTTTCAAACTTCTTGAAGTTGTTGATAAACATTTCAGCAAGCTTGTTTGCCTTAGTGTTCCATTCAGCAGCGTCAGCGTAAGTGTCGCGAGGATCGAGGATCTTCGGATCTACGCCGGGAAGTTCGGTCGGTACAGTGAAGTCGAAGATCGGGAGCTGCTTGGTGGGAGCTGTAAGGATTGAACCGTCGAGGATAGCGTCGATGATACCACGAGTATCCTTGATAGAGATACGCTTGCCAGTTCCGTTCCAACCGGTGTTCACGAGATATGCCTTAGCACCGCTCTGCTGCATGCGCTTAACGAGTTCTTCAGCATACTTAGTGGGGTGGAGCGAAAGGAATGCTGCGCCGAAGCAAGCCGAGAAAGTAGGAGTCGGTTCAGTGATACCGCGTTCTGTGCCGGCGAGTTTCGAAGTGAAGCCGCTCAGGAAGTAGTACTTAGTCTGCTCCGGAGTAAGGATAGATACGGGAGGAAGCACACCGAATGCGTCAGCCGACAGGAAGATAACGTTCTTAGCGGCAGGACCACGGCTCGGCTTAACGATGTTCTTGATGTGTTCGATAGGATAGCTTACGCGAGTGTTTTCAGTAACGCTCTTGTCTGCGAAGTCGATTTTGCCGTTTTCGTCTACAGTTACGTTTTCGAGAAGGGCGTCGCGAGTGATAGCGTTGAAGATATCGGGTTCGCTGTCCTTATCAAGGTTGATAACCTTTGCATAGCAACCACCTTCATAGTTGAATACGCCGTTGTCGTCCCAACCATGTTCGTCGTCGCCGATGAGAAGACGCTTCGGGTCAGTTGAAAGAGTAGTCTTACCGGTACCTGACAGACCGAAGAAGATTGCAGTGTTTTCGCCGTTCATGTCGGTGTTTGCCGAGCAGTGCATCGAAGCGATGCCACGACGAGGATTGTAGTAGTTCATGATTGAGAACATACCCTTCTTCATTTCACCACCGTACCAAGTGTTGATGATGAGCTGCATGCGTTCAGTCAGGTTGAAAGCTACGCAAGTTTCTGAGTTGATACCGAGTTCCTTCCAGTTTTCAACCTTTGCTTTCGATGCGTTGAGCACTACGAAGTCAGGAGTGAAATCTTTCAGTTCTTCTTCTGTAGGACGGATGAACATGTTGGTCACGAAGTGTGCCTGCCATGCTACTTCCATTACGAAACGTACTGCAAGACGAGTGTCAGGGTTAGTTCCGCAGAATGCGTCTACTACATAAAGAGTCTTGTCGCTAAGTTCCTTGTCTGCGATAGACTTAAGTGCAGTCCATGCTTCGGGAGTGATAGCCTTGTTGTCGTTCTTGTACTCTTCTGAAGTCCACCAGATTGTATCTTCTGAAACTGAGTCCTTAACGAAGAATTTATCTTTAGGTGAACGGCCGGTGTAGATACCGGTCATTACGTTTACAGCACCGAGTTCGGTTTCCTGACCCTTTTCATAGCCGGTGAGTTCGGTGTTGGTTTCGTCGATGAAGAGCTGATCCCAGCTGGGATTGTGGATCACCTTTGCGCCGGTGATGCCATACTTAGACAAATCAATAGTGCTCATTGTTGTATGTACTTGAATAAAATAGTTAATAATCTCTTCTATTTTTCTCAGAGGGCAGTCTTGAACTGCCCCACTGAATCAACTGCAAAGGTAGTCTATTTTTTGGTCAACAATGCAATTTAATAAAGAAATTTTTCCGTTATTTTTTATTAAATATGCATCTACCCGATTTTCCGACCACTTACATACAACAATCGCCAACTCTAAAAGTCGTTATTTTTTTATCGGTCGAATCTGTTTATATTTGCATTTCGGAGCTCTCGGGCACCATTTCGTTTTAAGTCATACCTTCATGAAACATAGCACCCTCTACACTCGCACCGGCGACAGCGGTCTGACGTCGCTCGTCAGCGGAAATCGCGTAAGCAAAACATCTCCACGCATCGAAGCCTACGGCACTGTCGACGAACTCAACTCCCACATCGGGCTTATCGCCGCTCAGTCGCTCCCCGAGCCTGCCGAATCGTCCGCTATGCTCACATTCATTCAGCACAAGCTCTTCGATTTGGGGGCTTATCTCGCTTGCGACCCTGAGTTTCTACCACAGGGGCACTCCATGCCGCCGGGTGTCGACGATGCCGACATCGAGCGAATCGAAGCTATGATTGATTCCGTCGACGCTCGTCTGCCGCGACTCAACCGTTTCGTTCTCCCGGGTGGAACACAAGCGTCAGCCACGACTCAGGTAGCTCGTACCGTGTGCCGTCGTGCCGAGCGGCGCGCCCTCTCGCTCGCCGCCGAAGTCGAGGTCGATGCCCATGTCCTGAAATTCCTCAACCGCCTGAGTGACTTCCTCTTTGCCTTCTCGCGCTACTGCAACATCGCCGCCGGACGCGAAGAAATCTTCTGGGAGCAAAACATCTGACCCGCTACTTCTCAAAACCGGGAATCATCAATCGACTTATTCTCTGATTATATCATAACGAACCCAGATTACTCCGTTAGGGAAAGTCGAAACTTCACGAAACTGAAGTTTGACCGGAAGATAGCCGTCATAGTCCTTGAGGCCGTCAAAAAGAGCGGGCTGACCCTCTCGGCCGTCAACACCGGGAGCTATCATCGCGCTCACCTCATCAATCAGACCTTCGGCAAGGAAACCACCATTGATTTTGCCGCCGCCCACCACGGCAACACGTTCAACGCCAAATTCATCATGCAGAATCTCCATAGCACGGCGCAAATCGATATCATCCTCGCCCACAGCAATATAGCTAATTCCACACCCCTCCAAATAGTCAAGGTATTGAACCGACGCCTTTTCGCTTACTATACATATATGATTGGGATCAACGCCGTTTTCCCAAAGCAAAGTACCTCGCGTATCTGCCGACACACTATAGGTGTCATAGTGGCCTGACACAAACCATGCCTCTTTCCCTATCTCGACAGGATTCTCGGCCTTGTATTCCTCAAAGCCGCAACGATGAATCTGATAAGAGTGCTTACCTTCGATATGCGCCTGACATTCAAGTCGATCAAGTGCGGTGTAATATTCATCGCCGCTGATTTTATCCACCATGTCGCAAGCTACTCTACCGTCGAGGCTCTGCATCATGTGGCATACGATGTATGGAGTCATAATATTATTCCTTTCTTATTGATTAATTATACTTTAACGCCACCCCATAAACATCTTAGTGGTGTCGGCATCATGATGGTCGAAAAACAGACTGCGCTTCAAATCCATCTCCGCTATCTGATTCATTTCGGCCTCCGTAAGTTCAAAGTCGAATATATCAAAATTTTCTCGCATTCGCTCTACCCGCACCGACTTGGGTATTACTATCACATTTCGTTGCACAAGCCAGCGGAGTGCTGTCTGCGCCACGCTTTTACCATACTTCTCACCAATAGCCGATAGTGTTTCGTTGGTAAATAGTCCGTTTCGTCCCTCGGCAAGCGGAGCCCACGACATTATCTGCGTTCCAAACTCTTCCATTATCGCCTGCGCTTTCCACTGCTGGTCAAACACGTGAGTTTCCACCTGATTCACCGCAGGAACAATATCCATATTACTTGCAAGGTCGATAAAATGGTCGGGATAAAAATTCGACACTCCGATTGCCCTCACCTTTCCGGCTCGATACGCATCTTGCAATGCCCTATATGCACCATAGCGGTCGCAATACGGCTGATGAAGCAACATCAAATCTATATAGTCGGTCTGCAATTTTCTCAGACTCTCATCTATCGACTGTGCGGCCTTCTCATATCCATAATTTGATATCCACACTTTGCTCACAAGAAAGAGCTCATCGCGGGCTATGCCGCTCTTTTTCACAGCGGCTCCAACCCCCTCTTCATTACCATAAGCCTGCGCAGTATCCACAAGTCTGTAACCTACTCTGAGTGCATCAGTTACACACTTCTCGCACTCCCCCTTCCCCACTTGGTACACTCCGTATCCTATTATCGGCATTTCCACGCCGTTATTCAGTTTTACGCTCTTCATAGTTCTTCTTTTATTTTAAGTTGGTTTTATAAAAATCTTCTATTTCGCCCCACGGTATGAAGTTGCCCTCACCACCGTCATACAAGTCGCAATGTGTTGCGCCTGGCACTATCAGTAGTCGCTTATTTGCGGCATACTTTCCGCTCGTCACTTTCTGATACGCCTCCTCGCCGAAGTATCGGCTATGCGCTTTCTCGCCATGAACTATCATCACTGGTGTACGAATTTCCGAAGCTGCAATCCACAGATTCTGATTCAAACGCATCAAGTGTGTCGTTATATTCCAACCCATATTTGAGTTGAGGGAGCGAGGATGATAGCCGCGCTCATCCGACTTATAATAAGCCACATACTGACTCAGAAAGTCCGGAGCATCGGCGGCCGGATTCGCGGGCAGACCTCCCTGCGGTTTTATTTCTCCTACACGATACTCCTCTGTGCGTTGCTTCGCAAGCTGCTGCTTCAATTTATAACGCGCATCCTCGTCCATAGAGTCAAAATACCCCTGTTGCGACACTCTCGTCAGATTGTAAAGCGTCACGCTCACTGTCGCCTTTATGCGAGGGTCGAGAGCGGCGGCATTAAGAGCTATTCCGCCCCAGCCGCATATTCCAAGTATTCCGATTCGCTCGGCATCCACATCTTCGCGACACGACAGAAAGTCCGCCGCAGCACAAAAATCTTCGGTATTTATATCCATCGACGACGAATAGCGGGGCTCGCCGCCACTCTCTCCCGTATACGACGGATCGAATGCTATTGTCAGAAATCCTGCCTCTGCCAAATGCTGCGCATAGAGTCCGCTACTTTGCTCTTTTACAGCTCCAAACGGACCACTCACAGCCACAGCTGCAAATTTCCCCTCCCCTTTCGGCTTATACAGGTCGGCGGCAAGGGTTATGCCAAAGCGGTTTTTGAACGTCACTTTGCAGTGTTCTACCTTCTCGCTCTTGGCAAATGTCTTATCCCACTCTTGGGTCAATACCAAATCATCCTTTTCCATATTTATATTTTGTTTATTTTGCGCCACAACCGATACCGACAAAGCACACATTCCGAGCGCAAACACATTTTTAAGTCTCATTATTTCAGCTTATTTCTCAACGCTTTTGCCTGCGAAGCATCATTTGCCATTCCACAATAATCGAAGCCATAGATACCGGCAAATCGCGACATCGAATACTCGCCATCGTCTATCATCATTTTAGTCGGAGCCTCTCCCTGATAGAGAAAAAACAGTTGTTTTCCGGCAAATGAATCTCCGGGCACATAACCGTAAAAACGCTCCATCACCGTGCGCACCGACGCACAGATATTATGCCAATACACCGGCGAACCGATTACCACCACATCTGCGCCCTTCATTTTAGCCACGATTTCATCGAGCTGGTCACCCTCAAGATTCTGACCATAAAAGTTTATTCGATAGTCGCACAGATTCAATGTTTCATAATCGCGACCATCCAAAAATACCTTTGCCAGACTTGCCGTATTTCCATTCTTATTAGGACTTCCGTTAATAAACAATATTTTCTTTTCCATTGATATATCTTTTTGTTTGTTTACACTGTTTGTTTCGCAATTTGCACCGACTACACTCAGCACAACAGCCATCACTGATAATAACAATTTCTTAATCATAATATTTATCTCTTTTCGAACTCTTCATTCATTTTCTTCTGCCACTCCCTATTGTCCGAGCGCATCTGCTGCATCTCCTCATCCATATCTTTACAATTTGCGTCACACCACTTTCCTATATTCACTTGGAGTCATACCCACATGCTGCTTAAAAAAGCGAACAAAATGCTGAGGATACTCAAACCCCAGTTGCTCACTCACTTGACTGATTGCCACACCCTCCTCATTCAGATACTCTTTTGCAGCTGTCAACAGACGGTCATTGATAAAATCCTTCGCCGTCCTTCCGGTTTCAGCCTTTACGAGTCGGCCGAAATACCCCGTCGAGAAGCAACACTTTTCAGCAAAATACCCCACTGTCGGCAGTCCCTCCTCGCTCGCACGATTACGAATATACTCCTTCAGCAACACATCAAACTGCTTCATCACCGAATGATTTAGCTCCTCGCGCGTTATAAACTGGCGATCATAAAAACGCAGACAATAATTAAGCAGCAACTCTATATTCGAAACAATCAACTCCCGCGTATGATTATCAATCGCTCTGTCAAGCTCTGCACCTATCATATCAAGCAGTTGCTTAAATACCGTCACCTCCCCCTCCGACAAATGCAGTGCCTCGGTACTACTGTAAGAGAAAAACTCATACCTCTGCATATTGCTCCCGAGATTCGTCCTGAGTAGCAAATCCGGATGAAACACCAACCCTACGCACCTCGGGCGCACACCACCGGCGGTCATCTCCACCGTCACAGCCTGACCGGGTTCAAACGAAGTCACCGTTCGCTCATCAAAATCATAAGGAGTCCGCCCATACGACAAGCTACACCCCTTCGTCTCCTTGAGCCATACGGCATACAGCCCGTAATGCACGCGATACTTCACATACTCCGCTACGCTCTCACGCTCAAGGTTTATCACCGTCACCAGCGGATGCAACGTCGCCACACCATAATAATCATTAATCTGCTGAATCGTATCAAATCTTACCTCTTTCATATCACACTGCCTTTTTCGACAATGCAAATATACATCCATTAACCCCACCTCTACATACCCAAACCGCACTAACAAATACCAATTTTACAGATTTTTCACCTCCTTTACCCCTCATCTCGACGCTATCAGCAAACCATATGAAGAATCCAAATAGAAATGCACAGTTTTAGCAAGAAAACCGCAATAGAAT
>CAYQEN010000039.1:0-15712 GCA_964416545.1 uncultured Bacteroides sp.
CTTATTGGTCAAAAATAGTACATAAATGTGGGTATATGGGGGCATAGCAGCATTTTCGCTTATCTTCGCTCAAGTAACTGTGTCGTGAAAACTGAAAGAGCCAAAATCAGCCGCAGAGAAAGACTCAGTGAATAAGCCGATTTGAAAAAGCAGATGGCGAGAGTGTATGTGGTGCATTATGTAGTCTCTTTTTTGTGATAAGGCAACAGGAGAATCATGCCTGCTGTCGACAGCAGCAACAAAACTGTCTGCCCGGTAATATCTTTCATCCGATGCAATTGCCGATTGCACGAAGATACGTCCTTTTAGAGAGGTGGTGGGAAATTGTTCTGCCTCTGTTGTTACTTTGCCTCCGGCTTGCCATACGGCGGTGGGCTTCGGCGCTCAGTTTATAGCCGAAGTCAATACGTGTGTGAATGCGTTGCTGTATCTTCCCGAAATTGCCTGCGGAATTTAGGGCGAGAAGATTACACAAGATTGATTTTGCGGATGGGGTGAAGGGGGCGTTTTTGATTAGGTATTATCGGTTGAGGTTGTGTTGAAGCCATTCGATGAGGTTTTTGGTGTCGGCAATGCTCCATGAGTGGGGATGGTAGGTGGTGCCGTTGTTGCGGTAGCCTCGTTGTGATGTGACAATCAGTTCGGCATTTTTGTTTCCGAGGAGTCTGAGGTCGTTGATGAATGCGGTGGCATCGAGGATGTTGAGTCCGAGGACGTCGGTCTGTCGATTGTCTAACCACCATTGTTCTGCCGGCTCGATGTAGTAGCGTATCGGCATGTTGATGAGCGGTAGAATGGCTTGGTGGGTCGTGTCGGAGAGGAGGTAGGGGGAGTCGTAGATTAATGGAGTGATGTCGCGTAGGAGCTGGATGTATATGCTGTCGCCGTCGGCGATTCCTTTGCGGTATGTGTAGACGTCTCTTTCGGTGGCGTAGCGAAATCGTTGGTAATCAAGCGGAGAGTCGATAGCAAAGACGCATTTTGGGGCGTTTTGGGTGTTTAGTTCGGCGTAGCGTATAGCTGCGCTACCACCCATAGAGAAGCCTCCGATGGCGTATTTTTTGTCGGAGATGGGGAAGCGGTCTTGAATGTTGTTAATTATTTGATGGAGCGTGATTTGGCTTTCGGATGAGAAGCTGTAGGATTCGACACCATTTTGCAGAGAAGGAATGAATACGGCTATTCCTTCTTGAGCTGCTTTTCGGGGGAGGTCGGTGGCTTTCAGTACGTTGTCGGCTGATTCGCCAAAGCCGGGAATGAGCACCAAGTAGGAGTCGATGGGTTTGTCTTGGGGCAGTATGGCGGTGTAATTGTTAGCATGGGGTGTGCGAGGGTCGAGGAGTATGGTGGTGGTTTTAATGTTGACGTTTTCGGTGCATGCGCAGGCTGATATGGCGAGTATGCAGGCGTAGATGTATTTTAAGAATTTCATGAGTTTAGTGTTTGTGTTAATGGTGGTGCGAAGTTATGATATTTGCGTCGGATGGGCAAGGGGGGAAAGTCCTGATAATCGCTCAGTGTGGCAGCCGAGAAAATTTTTGGGGAGTGTGACAGATCGGTATGCGGAGGTTGGTGGATATTTGTAATTTTGCAGTGTGTTTTTTAAGGGGCTTCGTTTGGGAGGCTCGTAGTGTAGGATTATAAAAAAAGATTAGTGTTATGATAGTTCATCAGATTTGTTTCAGTCCAACCGGTGGTACACGTAAGGTTTGCGAGGCTTTGAGTGGTGGTTTGGGCGATAAGGTAGTGGTTTCGGAACTTTGTGTAAGTGAGCATGATGTGAAGACGGTAGATGTAGGTGCAGATGATTTGGCTGTAATCGGTATGCCTGTTTTCGCGGGACGTGTTCCGGCGTTGGCTGTGGAGCGGTTGCGTGGGGTGAGGAGTAATGGCGCGAGGTGTGTCGTTGTGGCGGTGTATGGTAATCGCGACTATGATGATGCGCTTCTTGAGATGAGGGATGTGGCTACGGAGATGGGATTTAGGGTAGTGGCCGGAGTGGCGGGCATAGCCGAGCATAGTGTGGTCAGGGAGTTTGCAGCCGGTCGTCCGGATTCGGCGGATTGTGAGGAGCTGGCGTCGTTTGCTGCGAAAATAGGGGAGAAGTTGGCGTCGGGAAGTAGTGAAGATGTGTTGTCGCTACCCGGAAACAGGCCGTTTAAGGCGGTGACTCCGGGACCGTTTCCGCTGGCAGATGAGTCGTGTGGAGGGTGTGGAGTGTGTAGTGAAGAGTGTCCTGTTGGCGCAATATCGGCGGATGATTTGCGTGGGGTGGATAAGTCGCGGTGTATATCGTGTATGCGATGCGTTGCAGTGTGTCCGACCGGCTCGAGGGGTTTGGGCGGTATTGAGGCTGTTGTTGCCGAGCGTCTGCGTCAGGTGTGTGGGGTGAGAAAGGGGAATGAATTGTTTTTGTAAGAATAGTCGGGAAAAAAGGATATGATGAAGGTAGCTGAGGAAATATGGGAATTGCTTGAGAGTGAGGCAAAGAGAGTGAATGATGTGTCGTTTATCGCGTCGGATCCGGTGCAGTTTGCGCGTCGGTATGAGAGGTTGCAGGATATTGAGATTGTGTCGTTGCTGACGTCGGCGATAGCGTGGGGCAATAGGAAGATGATATGTCGAAATTGTGACCGTATGCTTGCTCTGATGGGGCATGATCCGTATAATTACGTGATGGATGAGGGGTATGAGGATTTGCCTGACGGGAATATCCACAGGACTTTTTTTGCGAAGAATCTGCGCCACTTTTTGCGCGGATTGCGCAGGATTTACAGTCGCCATGGGTCGCTACAGGAGTTTGCTCGTCATCATCGTGTGGGAGAGGCGGAGTTGCCGTCGTGGAGGCTTGTGGAGCTGATAAACGGTGAGCTTGCCGCGGCGAATGGCGGGGAGGGTGATTCGCGATGTCTGCCGTTGAATCTGAAGAGTACGGCGCTGAAGAGGGTGAATATGGCATTGCGCTGGCTTGTTCGTAATGACGGGATAGTGGATCTCGGGGTGTGGGATGTGATACGTCCGTCGCAGCTGTTTATTCCGCTTGATGTGCATGTGGGAAATACGGCGCGAGGTCTTGGCTTGATAGAGCGAAGGGCTGATGACCGCAGGACGGCAGTGGAGCTTACCCGTCTGCTTGCCGAGCGACGTCCGGAGGATCCGGTGTGGTTTGACTATGCGTTGTTTGGTATCGGAGTGGAGAAGGTGAAAACTGAAAGAGGGGTTGGGTGATTTTTGGGTGGATGATGGTGGAATATTGGAGTTTTTGCTCGGAACGACAACTAAGCAGTAGGGCGAGTTTGTGATGTCGACGGAAGAGAAGATGCCGCTGATGCTTGAAATAGCAATGCCCGGTTATGAAGCTACCGAAATCATAGTGGATGGCGGAACTAAGGATGTGAATCTTGGAAGGGTGTATCTTTCGGATGTGGTGAGGCTCGAAGAGAATATGGATGCTTTGGAGGTGGGGTATAAACCGAACAGGCATTGGTCGTTAAGCGCCGGATGGATGTATATGTTTGAGCGAAAAGGGACGAAGTATCCTTCGTGGAGCAATTCGAAGGTGAATCCGTCGAGCACGGAGAGATATATAAAAAATAATGCGAATATGGTTGTTCTGTCGGTGAGCTATTCGGCAGATTTCGGCTCTCTGTTCAGAAGTGGAAAGAGGTCGCTCTATAACTCTGACGGCGGCTCGTCGCTGCTGAAAATGTAGGCGAGAATGGGCGCGGAATGAACAAAGAAACGCCATTTTGCATTTAAGGAGAAAAGATGTATATTTGGCGTATGAAGAAGTTAATATCGACAATAGTAATGCTTGTATTGGCTGTGGCAGCATTGTCGGCTGCTGGGAAGGCTAATATGAAGTTTGAATCGACGTCGCACGATTTCGGAACGATAAAGGCTAAGGGCGGTGCAGTGACCGCAACATATAAGTTTGTGAATGACGGCGATGCTCCGTTGGTGATACTCGATGTGACTAACGGAGGTTGTGGCTGCACGACACCGACGTTTCCGAAAGCCCCTGTCAAGCCCGGAGAGAGCGGCGAGGTGAAGATACATTTTAACCCTGCCGGTCGTCGCGGCGAGTTTAACCGCGAGGTGAAGGTGAGAACCAATGGCGCGAAGAAGCGACAGACCTTGAAGTTTTCGGGTGTGATAATTCCATAAATCGTCATGAAGAAGAGAGTGTTGACCGCAATATTGGCGGCGTTGCCGCTGTTTGCCGTGGCCGCTCCTTCGGTGGTGTGGCTGAATCCGGAGTATGACTTCGGCTCGTTTAGTGAAGACTTGGGTTCGGTGCGCTGTACATTCCGAGGAGTGAATGTGGGAACAGAGCCGGTGGTTGTGCTTGCCGCACGTGCGAATTGCGGCTGTACGGTGCCGACTTATCCTCGAGTGGCGGTGGCTCCCGGCGATACGATAACGGTGGATGTGGAGTATCAGGCAACGGGTCGCCCCGGAAGGTTTAGCAAAAATATCTATGTTGACACCAGCGACGGTACAAAAGGAAGGCTGAAGGTGAAGGGAATCGTGGTAGGAAATGCGACGACGCTTGCCAGCCGATTTCCGATAGCTGTAGGCGATACACGAATCAGCAATACGGTGGTGCCTTTTGGGAGGGCTACGAAGGGGCGTCTGCTCAGTGGCTCGATAACGGTGTATAACTCTACTGCCAATCCGATAAGACCTAAAGCACTGAATCTGCCATCGTATATCAATGCGGTGGTGCGTCCGGAGGAGATACCTGCGGGCGATCAGGGTGTGGTTTCGCTGACAGTGGCTACCGACCAAGTGGATGACTGGGGTACGGTGACTGGCGGATTTACAATACAGCCCGATGCAGAGGCGGCGGATACGGCGCGAATATCGACGGTGATGATATTAGATGAGGATTTCTCGAAGCTATCGCGTGCGGAGCTTGTAGAGGCTCCTTTGCTCGAATTGTCGGCGACGACTGTGGATTTGGGCCATATGACAGCTGACGGTGGCGAGGCAACCGTAGAAATAGGAAATTCGGGTAAGCTACCGTTGATGGTGCGTAAGGTTGAAACGGCTTCGAAGGTATTGGACGTGACGCTGTCGGACAAGACGGTGAAGCGCGGAAAGAAGGGAACACTGCAAATCAGAACGAAGGCCGGTGTATTGCAGCCCGGCGGAGTGGTGGATGAACGAATTGTGATAAGAACCAACGATCCGACCCGAGCGGTGAATGTGATTCGCGTGGTGGGTACGGTGGCAAAATAGAAGATCTATGGAACATCCGGAAAATGACGACAAATATATCGGTCTAACCGTAAATTCAGGGGTTAGCCAGCCCCCGGTGGTAAATCCGTATCTGAAGCGTCGCAAGCGTAGGGCAATGCCTACGTCCGGCGAACTCGTGGAAGGAATACTTCGCGGCGATGTGACGCTGCTGAGTCGTGCGGTGACAATGATAGAGAGCCTCTCGCCCGAACATCAGACCGTGGCGCAGGAGGTAATCGAAAAGTGTCTGCCACATTCGGGGAAATCGCGAAGAATCGGTATAACGGGTGTTCCCGGCGCAGGAAAGAGTACGTCGATAGATGTGTTCGGACTGCACGTGTTGCGTCAAGGCGGGAAATTGGCAGTGCTTGCCATCGACCCGTCGAGTGAGCGCACAAAGGGAAGCATACTCGGCGACAAGACACGAATGGAGCGACTGTCGCAAGAGAAAAATGCGTTTATCCGCCCCAGCCCGTCGGCCGGTTCGCTTGGAGGTGTGGCTCGCAAGACACGCGAAACAATAGTGCTGTGTGAAGCAGCCGGATATGATACGGTGTTTGTGGAAACTGTCGGAGTCGGTCAGAGCGAAACCGCCGTACACTCGATGGTGGACTTCTTCCTCTTAATCCAGTTGGCCGGTACAGGCGATGAGCTTCAGGGCATAAAACGCGGAATAATGGAAATGGCTGACGGTATAGTGATAAACAAGGCCGATGGCGATAATATAGACCGTGCACGTCTGGCTCAGGCACAATTTCGCAGTGCGCTTCATCTGTTTCCGCCCACAGAGTCGGGCTGGCAGCCTGAGGTGCTGACCTATTCGGGATATTATGAATTGGCGATACCTGAGGTGTGGGATATGATAGATCGCTATTTTGAATATGTGAAGGGGAACGGATATTTCGATGTGCGTCGCGCTCATCAGTCGCGCTACTGGATGCGGGAAACCATAGATGAACAGCTTCGCAATCATTTTTACAATAATCCGGAAATAGCCGCACTGCTGGCAGAGAAGGAGCGAAGAGTGTTGAGCAATATGCAAAGCTCGTTTACGGCGGCTCGCGATGTGCTTGACGCTTATTTCAGAAGTAAGTAGGCACGGCGATGGACTTCAAGCCGCTGAGTCGCGGAGATATACCGTGGATGCGCCGAATGCTGTCGGCACACCCATTCAGGACGTGCGACTTCACGGTAGGCGGAATCTTTTTGTGGTGCGGATACTATAAGTATGAGGCGGCAGTAGAGGCAGATACGCTATTTGTGAAGGGAGTGGCTGTGGATGATGTGGCGCGGAGAGTGTTTCTGCTACCGGTGGGCGCACTGCCGATAGAAGAGTCGATAGCGCGACTACGTGAGTATTGCGCCGGGGAGGGCGTGGATACGGTTTTGTCGTCGGTGCCAGAAGAGGCACTTTCGGTGCTAATAGATGCCGGTGCTTGCAGCATAGAGCCACAGGAGGATTGGAGCGATTATGTGTATGATGCGTCGGCTTTGTCGACGTTTTCGGGAAAGAAACTTGCCAAGAAGCGCAATCATCTGAACCGATTTGCAGCGGACAATCCGAATGCGGTGTTTAAGTGTGTGGATGGGGATGATTTGGCGGATATCAGAACGTTTTATGAAGGGTTGCCATTGACGGGCGGAAAGTCGGCAGTGGCTGCTTATGACCGTAGTCAGACTTTTGACGTGATAGACCACGCCGAGGAGTATGGCTTTGATGGGGGAGTGCTGAGGGTGCCGAACCGAGGGGTGGTGGCGTTTACGTTTGGCGAGGTAGTGGGCGATACGCTACACGTGCATGTAGAAAAGATGGCGCACGATGTAGTAGGGTCGGGCGAAACAATCTGTCACCGCTATGTGGCGATGATGAAGAGCCGATATCCGGAGATGGCATATGTGAATCGTCAGGACGATTCGGGAGATATGGGTCTGCGTCGGGCAAAGTTGGCTTTGCACCCGCAGTTTTTACTGCATAAGTATAATGTTCAATTCTGATTTTCGAGCCCTGCGAGGATGGCTTTCAGCTCTTCGTCGGTGGCAGTGAGGCGTTTGCGGCACTCCTTGATGAGCTCGGCAGCTCGACGGGTGTAGGCTGTGAGTAGGTCGATGTCGCAGTTGTCGGCTTGCATTCGTCGCAGAATGGCGTCGAGTTCGGCAGTGGCTTGCGAGTAAGAGAGCTGTTCAACGGGTGTGAATGTGGGCTTATCCATGATTAAATTTTCTTAGAAATGATTTTTCCTTCAGCCAAAGTGGTTTCGATGGTGGCTCCCGCAGGAATGTCGTCGGGCGAATTGATGGCGCGACCGTCGATGCGCGTAATCGAATAACCACGGCGCAGAGTGGCCATAGGCGATAGGACGTGTGCTAACCGGGTGTAGGCATCGATGGCTTTAGAAGCGCGGTCGGTGGCAGCAAATGCAGCCGTGGAAATGGCTTCGGCTTTGGCTGATAGGGCAGTGCGAGCCGGGGCAATGACGGAGCGTCCGGTGCCGAGAAGCGAAACCGACCAAGAGTTGATGCGTCCGGCGGCTCGTTCAAGCGCTGCTGCCGGTGCGACCGGGAGTAGCCCTTCGAAGTATGCGAGTCGTGCGTTAGCACCAGCTATGGCGTCGGTGGCAGTGCGTACGATTTCGGTGCCGAGGGCGTTGATGGAGCTGAGTGCGTCTTCGCCGTGGGCAATGAGCCATTCGGCTGCGGCAGTAGGCGTTTTGACGCGCATATTGGCGACGTAGTCGAGGACTGTGATGTCGCGCTCGTGTCCGATGCCCACGATGACAGGGAGAGGGAATTGGGCAACGTTGTTGGCGAGCTCGTAGTCGTCGAATGCGGCGAGGTCGGATGTAGCACCACCTCCGCGGATGATGACTACGCAGTCCCATTCGGAGAATTGGGCGGCAATGGAGTCGAGTGCTTGTATGACAGTGGTTGCCGTTTTGTCGCCTTGTAGGACTGCCGGGAACAGCTTTACGGAGAATCGCAGTCGCGAGGGGGAGTTGTAGAGCTGATTGATGAAGTCGCCGTAGCCGGCGGCTCCTTGCGCAGAAATGACGGCGATGCGTAGGGCTACGTCGGGCCACTCAATGGAGCGGTTTAGGTCGAGGACACCTTCGGCTTTCAGTCGAGCGACAATTTCGCGACGTCGACGTTCCATTTCGCCCATTGTATAGGCTGTGTCGATGTCGGTGATGATGAAGGAGATGCCGAATGAGGGGTGGTAGTTGACAGAACCGCAGAGCATGAGCTTCTGTCCGGTGGCGAGTCGCGAGCCTGTGTCGGCCATGAATTTGGCAGACAGTCGGGCGAAAGAGTTGCTCCAAATGATGCCTCGTATGCGGGCTTCGACAGATCCTGTGGCGGCATTTTTTTCGACTAACTCCATGTAGCAGTGTCCGCCGCTTTGTCGAAGGTCGCTGAGTTCGGCCACAACCCAAACGTTGATGAGCGACGGCACAGTGAGCGTCTGAGCAACTCGAAGGTTGAGCTGCTTGAGCGATAGAGGCTGAGGCTTGGCTGATGGGTTGATGGCTTGTTGATTCACTTTGCGATGTTGAATTTACGTCCGTTCCAAGTGTATTTCAGCTCCGGAAGGAGGAATGGCTCGACCATTGTGTAGATGTCGGGCGAGAGGAAGGATGCGGTGTTGTTGGTGAGAGTGAGCGTTGCTGTTGAGGGGTTGTAGCTGTAGCCGATGAGCAGGAATGGAACGAGGCTTTCGACTTCGCTGCTGTTTTTGCGTCCTTCGGCCGAGAGCCAGTCTTTGAGCGCGGGTTTGGCGAATGTGGATGGCGTGAGGTTGCTCTCCCAATTGCGCGAGTAGATGGTGAGTTTGCTGTCGGGAGCCGGTGTGGCGACGGTGTTGATGACTGCAATCAGCGAGTCGGAGCCAGCCGGCAGTATGATGATGTCGATAGTGGAGGCATCGGTGATTTTGACAGAAATGGTATTGTCGCTCAGGGTGTTGATTTGAGATTTTCCTTTCAGCGCGTTGTTGGATGCTCGCTCGATGCCTGCATCGAAGTAGTCGAGCATGTCGAGTCGGGTGTTTCGATCGAGCAGGGGTATGATTTTTGCCGGAGCATCGGTGAATGCTTTGCGTGGCGTCAGCTGTCCGATAGCTGAGAGAGCTGAGAGGATGATTGTGGCGACGGTGAGTAGAATGGTCTTTTTCATCTGAGTATAAGGAGATTGTAGATGATTTGCGGGTTATTTCTTTCTCTTCTTTCCGGCACCGGGCTTTTTGGAACCGCCACGGTTTTTCTTGAGGAAGTATTCGTAGGTGGTTTCGGTTTCGAAGTCTTCGTCTTTGTTTTTGCGTTTGCGCGAAGATGCTTTTGAGTAGTTTTTGTCGGGGTCGGCCACTTCGGAGTAGATGCGTTTACCCATGAATTCGGCGCCTGTGAGTGCGTCGATGATGCGTCGGGCATCGGCGTTTGGGACGTCGAATAGCGAGTATCCGGGCATCAGGTCGATGCGTCCGACTTCGATGCGCTTGCCGCTGACGTTGTGGTTGAGCATTTCGATGAGGTTTCCGGCATAGAAACCGTCGGCTTTTCCGGCGTTGATGTATAGTCGCGCCATTCCTTCCTCGGCTGTTCGGCGGTCTTTTTCTTTGCCTGAGCGAGGTTCGTTTTTGCGTTCTTTCTTTTCTTTGCGCGGCTTTTCGTCGACGTAGTCGATGTTTGGCGCGTCGCGGTAGTAGTCGAGGAGTCGGTTGAATTCGAGCGAGAGAACACGTTTGAGGAGGTCTTCTCCGGAGAGCCATTCGAGTTTGCGAAGGATGCCTGGGAGGTATTTGGCGATGTGCTCTTCGTCGACTTTTACGCGCTCAAGGCTGTCGGCGAGGTTGTAGAGCTGCTTTTCGATGATGTGTTCGGGTGTTGGAACTTCTTTGTGTTCGAATTTTTTGCCGATTTTTTTCTCGATTTCGCGCATTTTGCCTTTTTCGCGCGAGTGTATGATGGCTACGGATATTCCTGTCTTTCCGGCACGTCCTGTGCGTCCGGAACGGTGGGTGTAGACGGCAGTGTCGTCGGGGAGTCCGTAGTTGATGACGTGTGTGAGGTTGTCGACGTCGAGTCCGCGAGCGGCAACGTCGGTGGCGACGAGAAGGCTAATGACTCCGTCGCGGAATTTTCGCATTACGAGGTCGCGCTGTTGTTGCGAGAGGTCGCCGTGGAGTGCGTCGGCGTTGTATCCGTCGGCGATGAGCTGGTCGGCGATTTCTTGAGTGTCGCGTCGTGTGCGACAGAATATGATGGCGTAAATGCGGGGAGAATTGTCGGCAATACGCTTGAGCGCGAGGTATTTGTTTCGTGCGTTGACCATGTAGTAGATGTGGCGCACGTTTGCGGAGCCTTCGTTTCGGTTGCCGATGACAAATTCGACGGGGCTGTGCATGAATTTTTTAGCGATTTTGGCAATCTCGGTAGGCATTGTGGCCGAGAACATGAGCATTTTACGCTGTTCGGGGACGTGTGTGAGAATTGCGTCGATGGATTCGAGGAATCCCATGTTTAGCATTTCGTCGGCTTCGTCGAGGACTACGGTGTGGACGTTGTCGAGGTGTACGACGCCGCGGTTGATGAGGTCGATGAGTCGTCCGGGTGTGGCAACGATGATCTGCACTCCTTGACGTAGTGCTCGAATCTGGCTTTCGATGCTTGAGCCGCCGTAGACCGGAAGGACTTTGACGGCAGCCATGTATTTTGAGAAGTCGGCGAGGTCGCTGCCAATTTGAAGGCAGAGTTCGCGTGTGGGGGAGAGGATGAGGGCTTGCGGTTTGCGTAGTTCGGTGTCGATGCGCTGTAGTAGTGGGAGTCCGAAGGCGGCTGTTTTGCCGGTGCCTGTCTGTGCGAGTGCAACGACGTCGCCACTTTCTTGGTCGAGAAGGTGGGGTATTACTTTTTCCTGGACGGGCATCGGGTTTTCAAAACCGATTTCTTCGATGGCGCGTCGCAGGGGTTCGTTCACGCCAAGCTCTTCAAATGATTTCATTTACGTAATGTTTGGTTATCTTACAAAGATACAACAATCTTCGGTTGGTTTGCGCTGTGTGGGCGTATATTTGAATGAAGATGTTGCGAAAATTGTGGTGCACTATATAAAAAGTGCAGAGCGACACGTCGTCACGACGGATCGCTCTGCTGGGGTTTTGGAATATATAAAGATGACTAATTGATGTTCTTTATATTAAGCATTTTCGATTTCTTCGGCAATGTCGAGGATGCCGTCGAAGTCGTCTTTGCTTGTAACAATCAGACGTTCGTAGTCGCGCAGACCTGTACCTGCTGGGATGAGGTGTCCGCAGATTACGTTTTCTTTCATGCCGTCGAGGGTGTCGGTCTTGCCGTTGATTGCGGCTTCGTTGAGCACCTTTGTAGTTTCCTGGAAGGAAGCTGCCGACATGAAGCTTGTGGTCTGAAGAGCGGCGCGAGTGATACCTTGAAGAATCTGCTCAGATGTGGCGGGCACGGCGTCGCGTACTTCGATGAGACGAAGGTCGCGGCGTTTGAGCGCAGAGTTTTCGTCGCGCAGCTTGCGGGCAGTGATAATCTGACCGGGTTTGACGTTTTCGGAGTCGCCGGCATCGGTGACAACTTTCTTGCCCCAGATGCGGTCGTTTTCGTCGTTGAAGGCGCGTTTGTCGACAATCTGCTGTTCGAGGAATCCGGTGTCGCCCGGGTCGAGGATGTTGACTTTGCGCATCATCTGACGTACGATGACTTCGAAGTGCTTGTCGTTGATCTTCACACCCTGCATGCGGTAAACGTCTTGAACTTCGTTGACGATGTATTCCTGCACGGCTGTGGGACCCATGATGTTTAGGATGTCGGCGGGAGTGATGGCACCGTCGGAGAGTGGAGTGCCTGCACGTACGTAGTCGTTTTCCTGAACAAGAATCTGTTTCGACAGGGGTACGAGGTATTTCTTGACTTCGCCAAGTCGCGAGGTGACAGAAATTTCGCGGTTACCACGTTTGATTTTTCCGAAGGATACTTCGCCGTCGATTTCTGTAACGATAGCAGGGTTTGACGGGTTGCGTGCTTCGAAAAGCTCTGTGACACGAGGCAGACCACCGGTGATGTCGCCGGCGCTACCAGCGGCACGGGGTATCTTGACAAATATTTCACCGGGTTTGAGCTGAGCACCTTCGTCGGCCATCAGGTGGGCACCTACGGGAAGAGAGTATGTGCGGAGTACCTGACCGTTTGCGTCGACGATGCTTGCTTCGGTGACTTTTGTACGGTCTTTCGATTCGATGATGATCTTTTCGCGGAGACCGGTCTGTTCGTCGGAGTCAACGCGGAATGTGATGTTTTCTTCGAGGTTGATGTATCGGAGAGTACCACCGACTTCGCTGACGATAACGGCGTTGAAGGGGTCCCATTCGCAGATTACATCGCCTTTGGTTACTGTGTCTCCGTTGTTGAAGTAGAGTTTTGAACCGTAGGGGATGTTTGCGTTGGTGAGCATCATTTTGGTGTTGGGGTCGATGATGCGCATTTCGGCAAGACGTCCGATGACAACTTCTACGTTGCGTCCTTTGGCGTCGACTTCTTCGGTGACTACGGTGCGGAGTTCGTCGATTTCGAGTGTACCTTCGTAGCGTGAAGTTACGGATGATACGGCTGCGATGTTTGACGCAACACCACCGACGTGGAATGTACGGAGTGTGAGCTGAGTACCGGGTTCACCGATTGACTGTGCTGCAATTACGCCGACAGCTTCGCCTTTTTGTACGAGGCGGTTGTTGGAGAGGTTGCGGCCGTAGCATTTTGCGCAGACACCTTTCTTTGATTCGCAGGTGAGCACTGAGCGGATTTCAACGGATTCGATGGGCGAAGCGTTGATGCGGTCGGCAGCGGCGTCGTTGATTTCTTCTCCAGAAGCGACGATGATTTCACCGGTCATGGGGTCGATGATGTCGTGAACTGATACGCGGCCGAGGATGCGTTCGCCGAGCGATGCAACAACTTCGTCGTTGTTCTTGATTTCGGTGCAGACGAGTCCGCGGAGAGTTCCGCAGTCTTCTTCGTTGATGATAACGTCGTGTGCAACGTCGACAAGACGACGGGTGAGGTATCCTGCATCGGCGGTTTTGAGCGCGGTATCTGCAAGACCTTTACGAGCACCGTGTGTGGAGATGAAGTATTCGAGTACCGAAAGACCTTCTTTGAAGTTTGCAAGAATCGGGTTTTCGATGATCTGACCTCCTTCGGCACCGCTCTTTTGGGGCTTGGCCATAAGACCACGCATGCCTGAGAGCTGACGAATCTGGTCTTTAGAACCACGGGCACCTGAGTCGAGCATCATGTATACGGGGTTGAATCCTTGCTGGTCGGCAGAAATCTGCTTCATGAGGGTGTCGGCCAAACGGGAGTTGACGTGTGTCCAGATGTCGATAATCTGGTTGTAGCGCTCGTTGTTGGTGATGAAGCCCATTGCGTAGTTGTTGAGGACTTCGTTGACTTGCTCGTATCCTTCGCGTACGTATTCTTCTTTTTCTTTCGGGATGATTACGTCGCCGAGGTTGAACGACAGACCACCTTTGAATGCCATGTAGTAGCCGAGGTTTTTGATGTCGTCGAGGAATTGGGCAGAGCGTGGGATACCACATTTCTTGATGACCTTGGAGATGATGGTGCGCAGCGATTTTTTAGATAGAATTTCGTTGACGAAACCGATTTCTTTTGGTACGTATTTGTTGACAAGTACGCGACCTACCGAGGTGTTTTCAAGGAGGTGTGTGATGGGGTTGCCGTTTTCGTCGATGTCTTCAACGACTACGGAAACGGGAGCGTGGAGCGTTACGCGGCCTTCGTTGTAGGCAATTTCTGCTTCTTCGGGGCCGTAGAATTTGAGTCCTTCGCCTTTGTCGCCTTTACGGAGCTTGGTGATGTAGTAGAGACCGAGTACCATGTCCTGTGAGGGCACGGTGATGGGTGCTCCGTTGGCGGGGTTGAGGATGTTGTGAGCACCGAGCATGAGGAGCTGTGCTTCGAGGATGGCTTCGTTGCCAAGGGGGAGGTGTACGGCCATCTGGTCGCCGTCGAAGTCGGCGTTGAATGCCGTACATGCGAGCGGGTGGAGCTGGATGGCTTTTCCTTCGATCATCTTGGGCTGGAATGCCTGTATACCGAGACGGTGAAGTGTCGGGGCACGGTTGAGGAGGACGGGGTGTCCTTTCATAACGTGTTCGAGGATGTCCCAAACGACGGGCTCTTTGCGGTCGACAATCTTTTTGGCCGATTTAACGGTCTTGACGATGCCGCGTTCGATGAGCTTGCGGATGACGAACGGTTTGTAGAGTTCGGCTGCCATGTTTTTGGGCAGACCGCATTCGTGCATTTTGAGTTCGGGACCTACGACGATAACTGAACGTGCTGAGTAGTCGACACGCTTACCGAGGAGGTTCTGACGGAAACGACCTTGTTTGCCTTTGAGGCTGTCGGAGAGCGATTTGAGCGGGCGGTTGGCTTCGCTCTTTACGGCTGACGACTTGCGAGAGTTGTCGAGCAGTGAGTCGACGGCTTCCTGAAGCATGCGTTTTTCGTTGCGCAGGATGACTTCGGGGGCTTTGATTTCGATGAGTCGCTTGAGACGGTTGTTGCGAATGATGACGCGACGGTAGAGGTCGTTGAGGTCGGATGTTGCAAATCGACCGCCGTCGAGGGGTACGAGGGGACGGAGTTCGGGCGGGATGACCGGAACAGCCTGAAGAATCATCCATTCGGGTTTGTTGCGTCCGCGAGATGCGCGGAATGATTCAACAACCTGAAGGCGTTTGAGTGCTTCGGTTTTGCGCTGCTGTGATCCGTCGGTGTCGGCCTGATGACGCAGACGATATGAGAGGTCGTCGAGGTCGAGGCGCTGAAGGAGTTCGAAAACGGCTTCGGCACCCATCTTGGCGATGAATTTGTTGGGGTCGTTGTCGTCGAGCATTTGGTTGTCTTTTGGGAGACGGTCGACGATTTCGAAGTATTCTTCTTCGGAGAGAAGGTCGTTTTGCTGTACGCCTTCGACGTTGCCGGGCTGTATTACTACGTAGCGTTCGTAGTAGATGACGGCGTCGAGCTTTTTCGAGGGGAGTCCGAGCAGGTAGCCGATCTTGTTGGGGAGAGAGCGGAAATACCATATATGGGCTACGGGAACGACGAGTTTGATGTGTCCCATTCGTTCACGGCGAACTTTCTTTTCGGTGACTTCCACACCGCAACGGTCGCACACGATGCCTTTGTAGCGGATGCGTTTGTATTTTCCGCAGTGGCATTCGTAGTCCTTGACGGGACCGAAAATGCGCTCGCAGAACAGGCCGTCGCGCTCGGGCTTGTAGGTGCGGTAGTTGATGGTCTCGGGCTTTAGCACTTCGCCGCTCGACTTCTCCAGAATTTCTTCGGGAGAAGCGAGGCCGATAGTGATTTTCGAGAACCCTTTGTTTATTTTGGTGTCTTTTCTAAAAGCCATATAT
>CAYQEN010000040.1:0-15268 GCA_964416545.1 uncultured Bacteroides sp.
CGAAAAAGAGCTAAGCGTTGTTCACTTAGCTCTTTGTTTGTGTTGCCTTGGAAGGATTCGAACCCTCACAGGCGGAACCAGAATCCGACGTGCTACCATTACACCACAAGGCAATTTGCTTGTCTTAGGCTGTCAACTCTCTCGTTGTTTCCGTTTGACGAGTGCAAAGGTAGAAGTTATTTTTGAATCTGCAAAACTTTTGGGCAAAAAAATTCAATGTTTTTTGTTGTCAATATTCTTCTGCTTGAAAATCATAGTGTTGCATTTTGAAAAAAATAGCGGTGAAGTGTAAATAGAAATTAGTGATTGCCACTATCGAAAGAATATATTAAGAGTATGGGGTCGAGCAATAGCTGATTTTGTTGTGCGGTGTGATTGCGAACCGAGTCGATAGCTGTCAAAGGACGCTATATAGCCCGGATTGGCTGAAAATTTTGTAAATTTGCGAATATAGACCGTATCGAATATGAAAGAGAGTGTTTTCAGGTTTAAGCAGTTTCAGGTAAAGAATGTGGCAAGTGCGATGAAAGTCAGCACAGATGCTGTAATGCTCGGGGCTTGGGCAAATCTGTCGGGTGCTCATGCGGTATGGGATGTCGGTGCCGGTACCGGTGTTTTAGCATTGATGGCGGCGCAAAAAAGCGATGCCACGATATCGGCTATCGAAATCGATGATGATGCAGCTCGTGAGGCTGAAATGAATTTCGAGGCAAGTCGGTGGGCAGGGCGATTGCAACTCGTGCATTCGGACATAACGGAGTGTTATGGAATGCTACCGCGACCAGATGTGATAATCAGCAACCCACCTTATTTTTCGACAAAGCAGCAGTCGATAGTAAGCGAGAATATAAGTAAGGGTATGGCTCGCCATGAGGCATCGCTGTCGTATGACACGCTATTGCGTATAGCGTCGGAGGTGTTGTTGCCTGCGGGGCGAGTTTGTATGATTTCGCCAGCAGACAGACGCGATGATATAGAATGGAGTGCCGCGGTGTATAAGCTCGCATTGCGTCGGCTTACGATGGTGCGCTCGATGGGAGAGAAACCTGTTAATCGAATACTGTGGGAGTTCGGTAGGGAGACGATGAAGGTCGAAGAGGACGAATTGTGTATCAGGCTGTCGAGTGGGGAGTATACAGAAAAGTTTAAGAATCTAACAAAAGAATATTATTTATGATACGATTTAATGTGTCGCCAATACAGCGCATTGCATTGTTTTTCTGTGTCAGCGCATTGTGTATGATAATCGGTGCGGTGGCGGTTGGCGTATGTATGTATGGCGGAGTGACTCCGCAGCGTATGCGCATTGCAACGATACTTCAAGATGTGATGATGTTTGTGATGCCTGCGATTGCTACAGCAGTGGTGATTACACGTCAGTCGGCTGAATTTTTGCAGTTGCGACGTCCGGATTGGCGCGGATTGTGTTTAGCTATGCTGACGCTTGTGGTTGCTGTTCCGGCGATGAATTGCATTATTGACTGGAATCAAAATATCGCATTGCCCGATAGTATGAGAGGTTTGGAAGAGTGGATGTGGGCATCTGAAGAGAATGCAGCATCGATGATAGAAGTAATGATCGGTGGAAGTGGAATAGGGTCGCTGGTGGTATCGATACTAATAGTAGGATTGCTTGCCGGATTTAGTGAAGAGATATTTTTTCGCGGTGCGCTACAAAGGTTGATAGCTACGTTTCCGGTGAATATTCATGTGGCAGTATGGGTAAGTGCCGTAATATTCAGTGCTGTGCATATGCAATTTTACGGCTTTGTCCCGAGGCTTCTGCTGGGTGCATTTTTCGGTTATATTGTGGCATGGAGTGGTAGTCTGTGGGTGTCGGTGGCGATTCATTCGCTGAATAATATTCTCGCATCAGTGGGAATGTGGATGAATAATAACGATATGCCAAATCGGATAGATTCGATTGGTGCAGAGGGTGCATCGAGCGATTGGGCATTGGTAGGCGTTAGTTTGATACTGACGGTGATTATGCTACGATGTACGTATGTGGCGTTTAGGAAAAACATTAGCGGTCAACCATAGGGCTGACCGCTTAATGTATATAGATACGTTGGATGTGTCGGGTTTATTCTTGACCGTCGAGCATGGCGAGTGCAAACGAATATGCACCAATAGATATGGCTTTGCTTGCTCCAATCTTAGATATGGCAATGCCGGTGCGCTTCATCGGGTCGTAGATGACGGTGTTTTCTGAGCCGTAGACTTTCAGCGGACGTGAAGAGCCGTGTGCAAACTGAACGAATTGCTCGTCGTCGTCGAGGTCAAATACTTTTTCGGGGAGGCGAGAGAGCTCTTCGCCGTTGAGCGAGTGGAGGTTGCCGCGTAGCTGATTGAGAAGGCTCGGCATGAAGAATTTGCGTGCGCCAGTCAGTCCACCTCCGATGACAACCAACGAGTCGGTGAGAGTGACCGCTGTAGCAATGGCATCGCCAGCAATGGTGCCAAATTCTTCGAACGCTTTGATGGCGGCTTCTTTGTTGCCTTCGCGTTTTCCTTCGGCGATTTCGCAAATATCTTTGGGTTCGAACTGATGGTTTACGTCGCCTGACAATTCGCCATATACACGCTTGATGGAGCGGATGGCAGCGCCCTCTTCAACGAAAACGTCGGGAAGGTTTTTGTGGCGGAGACAGAATGTTTCGACACAAGAGTTATTGCCGCGGTTAAGGCGATTGTCAATTACCATGCCAATGCCGAGGCCGGTGCCGAAAGTGTAGCCGAGTAGATTTTTGTAAGATTTTACGCAACCAAGAGCTGCCAAGCGAGAATTGAGTTCGGGGAGGAATCCGCCGATAGCTTCTCCGTAGGCAAATAGGTCGCCATCGTTGTTGATGAATACGGGAATGCCGAATTTCTTTTCAAGGAACGGGCCGAGAGCAACACCATCGCGGAAGGAGGGGAAGTTGGGTAAATAGCCTCCAATGATGCCGTTGGGGTAGTCGGCGGGACCGGGGAATGCGAAACTAATAGCGACGGGCTTCTGGTTGAGTTTTTTGATTACTTGGGTGAATCCGTCGACCATAGTGGCCATGCACTTGTCGAGGTCGTGGGCGTTTGACGGAAGGGTTATAGGGGGGATGATAAATTCATTTCCCTGCATTGCGCTGAATACCAGGTTTGTGCCGCCTGCATCGAGTGTAATTACAATTCGTTTGTCGTTATTGTACATATTTGTTCGGTTTTTGAGTTATTTCTTAATTCGGTCGGGGTTTTTAGCGAGAAATTCTTTCCAAGATTTGCATGATGGGAGTTGGACAGGCTTGGATGACTCATAGAAGTGGCAGAGTGCAGCTCCAAGGGCGTCTGTGGCATCAAGCTGTGGAAGCATAGCTTCGCGGTCGATGGAGAGGATGCGTCGCAACATTTCTTGTACTTGCTCTTTTGAGGCAGCGCCTGAGCCCGTGATTGCCATCTTGATTTTGCGTGGCTCGTATTCGGTGATGGGTACATCGCGCGCCAGAGCGGCAGCCATAGCTACGCCTTGTGCGCGTCCGAGTTTGAGCATTGACTGTACGTTTTTGCCAAAGAATGGGGCTTCGATAGCCATTTCGTCGGGGAGGTATTGGTCGACAAGAGCCAGTACACGTTCGTAGATGCGCCGTAATCTCAAGTAGTGACTTTCAAATCGGTTGAGCTGAATGACTCCCATAGCTATCATTTGAGGCTTACGTTGAGTAACGCCCAAGATGCCATAGCCCATGACGTTTGTGCCCGGGTCGATGCCGATAATCACTCTGTCCCACTGCGCCATGGCGTGAGCATTTTCGCTCAATTCGCTCATACGGATAGAATGGACATTTCGGTTGTGAAGAACAAGACTCTTTCGGCGAATAGCTTGAATAGCGAGGCCAAAAGTGCTTGATTTTCGTTTTTGAGCCAGTGGTTGACTTCGTCGGATTTCTGAGTACGCATCTGGAGTGCAAATGCGGCGATGCCAGAGTCGGTGGCAGTGTCAATTTGGAGCAGAAGGACATCGTTGAAGTGTCCGGACGCATTTACTGCCGGTATATATTCGTTGCGAAGCCACGACAAGCAATCGTCGGCAACAGCGGGATCGGCGTGGAAAGATGTATTTATAAGGAGTTGTGACATTATATATTCGATAATAATGAGAGGCTTAGGAATGTAGTGCTAAAAGCGAAAATTATGTAGAGTATGATAGATACGATACTAATAAAGAATCCAATAAGAGTCCATTTTTTAGCTTCGTGAGAGTTGCGTTCAGCTTTAGCATAGTCGCCACTTTCGTATGCTGAACTTACGGAGGCGGCTTTTATGATACCAACAATGCCGAATGGCAGACAGCAAAAGAGAGTGACGAGGATGGATTCGGCAAGCCATGTCTTTGGGCACGGTGGTATTGGCCGGTTTGTGTATGCCGGCTGCTGATACATGTTTGTTGGCGGTGTGACAATAGGTGGAGTGGGACTTCCAAATATAAGCTCGCGAAGTTCCGGGACGTTGCCTGCCGGTGTCCAATTTGTCATGGATTCGTTGTAGACGAGCGTTTCGGGGGTGATGCCGTATGCTTTGAGCTGCTCAAGAGAGAATGGCCCTTTTGGTTCGTTGCCCTGTACGATGTAGTAATTCATGCCGGTATAGCTTTAGTCGTTGGAGGATTTGTTTTCTATAAGCCGCTGCTTAAGGAAGCGCGGAATAAAGGCAATGTGTCGCCATAAAGTCGGGATGGTTCCGTAGTAGCGGCACATGATGTTGAAACGTTCTTTTAGCGATGCCTTGCGATTGGCCGTGGTGGTGCCTTCGAGCAAGTAGTCGATAAGCACATCGGGAATCAGCATGGATGAGTGTGCATTGCGGATGCATTTGATGCACCAGTCGTAGTCGGCCGAAAAGCGATAGCGCAAATCGTATTCAGGAACAATGGTTTTCTTTGGAATGAATGCCTGATGGCATACTAACATGCCTTGAGCAAAACTTTTAAATGTGAGATGCCGGGGGGCTGAAAGATGCCGAGGTGCAATGTAGATGCCATTGGAATCTACAAGGTTGGTCTGACCATATACAATGTCGGGCATGTCGCAGTTGCGAATGGTGTGACATATGTCGGCAATTGTGGTCGAGCTGTGCAGTCGGTCGCCAGCGTTTAGAAACATCAGATATTGTCCGGCAGAGCGATGAATGCCCTTGTTCATGGCATCGTAGATGCCTTTGTCGGGTTCAGAATATATCTGCGCGTTTATGGACGATGACGATGCAATAGAGCAGGTGTCGTCGGATGACGCTCCATCCATTATAATCCATTCATAGTCGATGCCTTCGGTGCAGCCTTGTTGTGAGGTGATGCTGTTGAGTGTGGCAGGCAATGTCGCTGAGGCATTGAAAGTGACGGTGATTATGGATAGTAGCGGACGCATTTTAGCTGGATTTGACAATAAACAAAGGTATGCTAAAATCTTGTTATAAGCAAAAAAATAAGCGCCTCAACTATTGTTGAAGCGCTTATTTTGCAAGTAGCGAATCAGGGAATCGAACCCTGGTCTCCACCGTGAGAGGGTGGCGTGCTAGGCCACTACACTAAATCGCCATAGCTTTTTGCCTTTTATGTTTTACCATTTAAGACGATGCAAAGGTAAAAGAATCTTTTGAATCGTGCAAGGTTTTTGAGGCGAAAAAGCGATATTTTTTATTCGAGAGTAATCGAGCCAAAGAATTCGGGACGATGGTAGTCGGGCTCGGGGGTGTCGATCGGAGCCCAACTGAGGAAGTGGGGTGAAGCAGTTGCGTCGGCGCATTTATAGAAGTTGGCGCGCATGTCGACGGGCTTTCCTTCGTATTTTATTCCGATGAGGTCGAGAGGAATGGCTACGACAAGATTCCAAGAGAAAATGCCTTCAAGTTCGTTGAATGGTTTTGTTCCACAAGAGGGGAGTCGGCGTACACGAGACAGCTGCTCGTCGGTGAGCGGAGTGCCATTATGGCGGTCGGTGCGGCAAGCTGCGTGAATGGTGCCGATGCAGTTGAACTCAAAGTTGTAGTATGGGGTCTGTCCTTTAGGAGCAACAAAAAATTCGACGCATGAGTCCTGATGGACGGGTGAGTTGTTGGCCGTATTTACGGCACGAAGATAATTGCAACGTACGAAGAAGTCGATATAGATGTGTGTGCCGGAATGAGCTACGGTGAATGCCGTGAGAGGGTGGTAAGGGAATTGCTCTTTCCAATTGAGACACTCAACAGTGCGATGTTCGCCGTGGTCGTCAAGGATTTTTACTGCTTCTTCGAGAGATACTTCGTCGAGCTGAGGAAGATAGGGGATTGTGAGTGTAGGTGAGGTCATGATATAAATAGGTTTTTGAAACTTGTTCCGAATCCTATGAGTGCCATGATCAGTATGAGAACAGCCATGACGCGATTTACAAGCCAGAGAGAACGGACGTTGAAGTGCGCACGAACTTTGTTGACAAAGTAAGTGATGACGAACCACCATCCGATGGCACCGATTGCAATACTAAGATAGCCGATGATGTAGTGGTAGAACTGATAGTCGGCATTCATGAAATTGAATCGAGCGAATAGACTTATAATGAAGAATAGAATCAGCGGGTTGGAAAATGTGAGGATGAATCCTGTGCCAAAGTCGCGCCAGTAGGTATTGACGTTTTCAGATTCGGGCTTGTTGAGCGAGCGCGAAGGGTTGGCGCGGAACAGATATCCGGCATAGAGCACAAGCATAAGTGACCCTATGAGCTGAAGAATGTCGCGGTTTGACTCTATGAAGTCGGTGACAAATGAAAGTCCGAGACCTGTGAGAAGGCAGTAAATAAGATCGGATAGAGAGGCTCCGACACCGGTGAAAAAAGCAGCTAACTGACCTTTGTTGAGCGTGCGCTGAATCACCAGCATTCCGATAGGACCCATAGGCGCAGAAATAAAAATGCCTATGAGCAGTCCGGTCATCAGTATGTATAGCAGACCTTCCATCAGAATACAAATTTACAACAAAAAAGCATAAACATAGTGTTGGCTACAGAAAACTTTTCGTATACGGGCTCAGTAGGTCAAGTGGTCGCGTCGAGATGCGTCGATGCGCAGACATATAAACAGTAGTATTGTGAAGCTCCATAAGGATGAACCTCCATAGCTGAAGAATGGGAGCGGGATGCCTATAACAGGGCATAGTCCTATAACCATACCAATGTTGATGGCCAGGTGGAAGATGAAGTATGATGCGACACAATAAGAGTAGACTCGTCCGAATACGGTGGGCTGGCGTTCTGCGATGTGCAAAATTCGCAGTATGAGAACCAAAAATAGAATGAGTACGGCCATAGCTCCGACGAAACCTTGCTCTTCACCAATGGTGCAGAATATGAAGTCGGTGTGCTGTTCGGGTACGTATTTGAGTTTGGTCTGTGTGCCATTGAGGAAGCCTTTTCCTGCGAAACCTCCGGAACCAATGGCTATTTTGCTTTGGTTGACATTATAGCCTGCATTCAGAAGATCGTCTTCGATGCCGAGGGTGACGAGGATGCGTTGCTGTTGGTGCGGTTGAAGGATGTTTGAAAAAGCATAGTTGACGCAAAACAAAAACATAACCGAAGTTATGGCTGCTCCGATGGTTATATATAGCTTGCGTGCGCGAGTGTGCATAGCCAATATTGCGCAATAGATGCATGCGCCAATGATAGCCGGGATGAAGTAGAGCAATCCGGGGATGTGGATGCCGAGGATGTCGAGGAGCCATACAACGATGAACGACCCGAGGAATGCGAAGAGCAGATTGCGTGCAGCTGTAGTCTGTCGACAATATGAAGCAAGCATGCACACAATGATGAGCATAATCATGCCGAGTACCATTGCCTCGCCGGTGGGTATCCCAAGAAACATAGTGCCGGCATATTTGAGAGCAACAACAAAAAATACAACAGCACAAACTGCAGCCATAAGAATGAGTCCGCTCATGCCTTCTCGATATAGCATAAGGAATAGCGACATGTAGGCGAGTGCCGAACCGGTTTCCTTTTGTGCGATAATGAGCAGTACGGGAAGAAATATCAATCCGAGTGCCCGCAAATAGTTTTTGCTATTGCTGTTCAGATTGAAGCCATAGCCACTGAATAGCTTTGCCAGAGCTAATGCTGTGGCTGTTTTACCAAATTCGGCCGGCTGAAATCGAAGTGGGCCAAAAACGAGCCAGGAGTGAGATCCTTTGATGTCAGGTGCGACGAATATCGTGACAAACATAATCACGGCTAAAAACGCGTATATCGGGTAGGCGTACATCTCGTAAATTCTTGAGTCGAAGAGGAGTAAAACGACTGCAATTACGAGAGCCATTCCTATCCAGCGAATTTGCTTGCCGGAATATTCGTCGGGGTTGAGGATGCTGGCGTGGTCGAAATCGTAGCTTGCAGCATAGATTGAGAATACGCCTGCGACAATAAGTAGCAGGTAGATAGCTATCGTCGTCCAGTCGAGATAGCGAAAAAACGAGGCGTTGTTATTTCTTTGGTTCACTACTTCTGATTGTGCTTGTGTTCAACATATTGTGAAGTATGTGCTTGCGGTTTTCGGCAATGTGCCCGTTGAGGTATCGTTCGATTACCAAGCTGCCAATCGGTACTCCGAATGTGGCACCATAACCGGCATTTTCGATGTAAACTGCAACTGCAATTTTTGGATCGTTGTATGGAGCAAAGCCCATGAAGGCCGAGTGGTCGGCACCATGTGGGTTTTGCGCAGTGCCTGTTTTGCCACAGACTTCGATGTCGGCAAGGTTGGCTCCACGGCATGTGCCGCCAAGTACGGCCATTCGCATGCCTTCGGCTACAGCTTCGTAATGTTGACGATTGATTTTCGGGGCGTGACGTTCAAGATATTCAGCCGGCATAACTGTGTCTTGGATTTGCTTAACGACGTGTGGCGTGATGTACCATCCGCGGTTGGCAATCGTAGCACTAAGGTTGGCAATCTGGAGCGGGGTGGCAAGGATTTCGCCTTGACCTATCGATACAGATATTATGGTATTGGCACTCCATCGCCCTTCGCCATAATATTTATCATAGAATTTTGCATTGGGGAGGAATCCTCGGCTCTCGCTTGGGAGGTCGACGCCAAGACGGTAGCCGTAGCCAAACGATACGAGGTAGTTTTTCCACGTTTCGAATGCTTGTGCTGCTGATCCGTATTTGGATTTGCGGTCAATCATGCTCTTTAATCCCCAGCAGAAGAAAGCATTGCAAGATGTGGCAAGTGCGGGCTTTAAGGCGATGGGTGACGCATGAGCATGGCATCCGACGCGCAAACCGGAGTTGATATATCCGTGAGAGCAAGGAAATGGTGTGCCTAAGCCAATGATGCCTTCTTGAAGCAGGATTAGTCCTTGTGTGGGCTTGAATGTTGAGCCGGGAGGGTAGACACCCATTACTGATCGGTCGAGAAGCGGCCGACGGCTATCGGCCGCAAGTTTTGCGTAGTTTTTGCCACGTTGGCGACCGACAAGGAGAGAGGGATCGTAGCTTGGCCCTGTGGCGAGAGCAAGAATTTCGCCCGTAGAGGGTTCGATGGCTACAACAGCACCTTTCTTATTCATTATCAGAGATTCGGCGAATTGCTGGAGCTCGATATCGATACTTAATTTGAGGTCGCGTCCGGAGATGGCTCGCTTGTCGTGTGCGCCATCTTCATAACGACCTTGTATTTTGCCACGGGCATCGCGGATTAGGATTTCCTCGCCTTTGGTGCCTCGCAAAAAACGTTCGTAGCTTTTTTCGATACCAAGGTCGCCTGTGACATCACCACGGGAGTAGTATGGGTCTTTCTGAATGTCGCTTTGGGACACTTCGCGAATATTGCCAAGAACGTTAGCTCCGCAATGGTAGCTGTATTCTCGAAGGATTCGTTTCTGAATAAAGAATCCGGGGTAGCGGTACATTTTTTCTTGCAACTTGCCATAGTCTTCGGCTGAAAGTTGCGTTATGAACGTTTGCGGCGAATAAGACGAATAGCCGGGGTTGACTTTCTTGTCTTTCATGTCGCGCATACGAGTGTCGAACTGCTCTCTCGTGATGCCGAGGGTGTTGCACAAATCGAGCGTATCGAACTGCTTCACGTCGCGCGGAATAAGCATAATATCGTAGGCCGGTCGGTTGTATACGACAACTTTGCCATTGCGATCGTAGATAACACCTCGCGATGGGTAAATTGCCTTGCGTAGGAATGCGTTTGAGTCGGCCTCGTCTTTATAGCGAGTGTCGATGACTTGCAGACTAAGCAGGCGAAATGTATATATGATGACAATCAGCAGTATGAATCCGCCGATTACGTATTTTCGTCGTTCAAGATTATAGTCTTTTCTCACGTCGTGGAAGCGTTAGGCTGTCGACGCCTATGAGCAGGAGAGTGGTGAGTATTGTGCTCGATATGATGCGCAACAACAGAATGAGGAAATTGAAAAACGAGAAGGCTTCGATAATGAAGATGAAAATGCTATAAAGGAGCGAAATGCTCAGAGCATATTTCATGTAGGTGACAAATCCTAAAGAAGATATTGACGGCGACGGGTCGGAGAGTTCATCTTCTCGTGGGAAATATAGACGCAAAGTGGGCTTGCGAAGCATTGCTGTCATTGAACAGCAAAGAGCGTTCATACCTTGCGTGTCGGAGAAGATATCGACGGTAAGTCCGAGAATGAAAGCAATTGTAAGAACCCAATTTTGTGATAGAGTAAGCGGGAGGCGAAGCAGTACATATATAAAAGCAAAGGGTACAGCTACGCCAAACAAGCACACGTGATTGAGTACAATGACTTGAGCTAATAGCAAAACGAGCGTAATGCCTAAAAGATGTATTGAGGATTTGTTCATGTGGTGTTATTCGGTCGTTTTGTCGGGGTCTTCAGCTTCGAGTTTTGTCAGCTCTTCTTTCATGCCGTCGTCGATAATGCGGACGGTGCTGAGCGTAGAGAAGTCGGTGAATAATTTTATGCGTAAAGCATAGAAATTTTCATCATAGTCTTTCATTTCGCCCATAACAACGCCAACCGGAACTCCTTCAGGGAATGCGGTTGAGAATCCGCTTGTGATTACAGTGTCGCCTTTGGTGAATGTGGCATGTCGCGGGAGCTCTTCGAGGATGGCTTCGCTCGACTTCTTGCCGTCCCAAACGAGAGAACCGACCTGCTGACTGCGTCGAAGTTTGCACGATATGCGCAAGTTGTTGTTTAGTAATGATATGACGCGTGCGGAATGAGGTCCGACTACGTTAACAATACCTACAACGCCGTTTTGATCGACGACGCCCATTTCAGGGGCAACTCCATCAAGCGAACCTTTTTCAATGGTGATGTAATTGTGCGGTCGATTTATTGACTGGTTTATTACATGCGCTATGATAAAGCGGTAACGAGATAGCGCAGAGTCGACCGGCATGGAGTCGGCATACTCTTGTTCGTGATATTTGCGCAGTTCGGCTTTGAGGCTGAGGATTTGCAACTCAAGGTCGGCATTGTTGCGCTGGAGGTCTTCGTTGATTTCGCGAAGGTTAAAATATGAAGTAACGTTGTTGGTGCAGTTGTAGACGCTCGTGCTCAATTCGTTGGCAGACGACAGATATACGGAATGCTGGTATGGGTTTCGGCTGAACAGTAACGACAAGCTGATAAGCGCATAGATGACAAAAAGCATCCATGAGCTATATTTAACCAAAAAGTTTAGGAGATTATGCACTCGTTCTATCTGTTAAATACCCGAAAAGTCCCCGCCGAAAAAAATCGACAGGGAATTATCAGGTAAGTTAAAACTTGTAAGATGATTATCTTATCAGGAAGTTGAACTTGTCAATGTTTTTGAGGGCAACGCCAGTTCCTTTTGCTACTGCGAGAAGCGGATCTTCGGCAATGTGGAACTGGATGCCAATCTTGTCGGTGAGTCGCTTGTCGAGACCGAGGAGCTTTGCGCCACCACCAGCGAGGTAGATTCCGTTTTGGACAATATCAGCGTAAAGTTCCGGGGGGGTCTGCTCAAGGGCACCAAGTACAGCTGCTTCAATTTTGGAAATTGACTTTTCAATACAGTGGCTGATTTCCTGATAAGAAACAGGAACTTCCATGGGAAGCGCTGTCATTACGTTGGGTCCGTGAACGATGTAGTCGGCAGGAGGGTTGTCGAGGTCTGTCAGCGCAGAACCTACATTCATCTTGATAAGTTCAGCTGTGCGCTCACCTACGCGTACATTGTGAACGCGGCGCATATGTTCTTGAATGTCGACTGTGAGGTCGTCACCGGCAATTTGGATGCTCTTGTTTGAAACAATGCCACCAAGCGAAATGACGGCGATTTCAGTTGTGCCACCACCTATATCGACAATCATGTTGCCCTCAGGAGCTACGACGTCGATGCCGATGCCGAGAGCTGCGGCCATGGGTTCGTAGAGCATATATACGTCGCGACCGCCAGCATGTTCAGAAGAGTCGCGCACGGCACGAATCTCTACTTCTGTGGAGCCGGAAGGAATGCCGACAACCATTCGCATTGAAGGGTTGAACCATTTGTTTTTGGTGCTTGCTTTGCCTACAAGACCGCGAATCATCATTTCAGCGGCGTTGAAGTCTGCAATTACGCCCTTGCGGAGCGGACGGATGGTGCGGATGTTTTCGTTTTCCTTGCCTTGCATCTGCTGTGCTTCTTTGCCGACAGCGATAAGTTTTCCGGTACGGACTTCGATGGCCACGATAGAAGGCTCGTCAATTACTATCTTACCATTGTGGATGATGATAGTGTTGGCGGTGCCAAGGTCGATGGCAATCTCTTTATTGAGCGAAAATAATTTCATATTAATATATCTGTTGATTGAGGAGTGCGGATTAGTGTTTGAAATGACGTACTCCAGTGATTACCATAGCAATGCCGTTGGCGTTGCAGAAATCTATGGTTTCTTGGTCGCGAATGGAGCCACCAGGCTGGATAACTGCGGTGATGCCGGCTTTGCTTGCAATTTCTACACAATCGGCAAAGGGGAAGAATGCGTCAGAGGCCATAACTGCGCCATTAAGGTCGAAGTTGAAGCTATGGGCTTTTTCGATAGCCTGTTTTAGGGCATCGACGCGAGAAGTTTGACCGATACCACTTGCCAAAAGCATACCGTTTTTAGCAAGAACGATAGCGTTGCTCTTACTGTGCTTAACGATTTTGTTTGCAAAGAGGAGGTCGGTAGCTTGTTCGGCCGTAATAGCTTTTTCAGTCACTTGCTTGAGGTCTGCTTCGGTCTGAATGCTGAGGTCGCGTTCCTGCATCAATGCTCCGTTGAGAATTGAACGGTATTGGCGAGTGGTTGTGAGTGGTTGATTCTGGACAAGAATGATGCGGTTTTTCTTCTGTTTGAGCACGGCCATAGCATCGTCGTCGAATTCTGGAGCTATGATTACTTCAAAGAAAATCTTGTTGATGTCTTCGGCTGTTGCGCAGTCGATAGTGCGGTTGGCGATAAGCACACCACCAAAAGCTGAAACTGGGTCGCCGGCGAGCGCGTCGATCCATGCATCGTGGATGTTGGCACGAGTGGCTATGCCACAAGCGTTGTTGTGCTTAAGAACAGCGAATGTGGGTTCGGCAAACTCAGTGATGAGTGATACAGCAGCATCAATGTCGAGCAAGTTGTTGTAGCTGATTTCTTTGCCGTGGAGCTGAGTAAACATAGCATTGAAATCGCCGAAGAATACACCTTTCTGATGGGGGTTTTCACCGTAGCGAAGGCTCATCTTTTCGTCTGAAGCAATGCGCATTGCGGTAGGTGCTTCTTCGTCGAGTGAGTCGAACCAATTGAAGATAGCCGAGTCGTAGCCTGAAGAAACTTTGAAAGCTTCTTTTGCGAAGAAGAGTCTATCGGCGAGTGTGGATTTTGCTCCGTTTTTGCTGAGCATTTCAGTGAGGGGTGCATACTGAGCTTTAGAGGCAATGATAATGACATCGTTGAAGTTCTTTGCACCAGCACGTATGAGAGAGATGCCACCTATATCGATTTTTTCGATGATGTCGGCCTGAGAAGCTCCGGATTTAACGGTTTCTTCAAACGGATAGAGGTCTACAATAACGAGGTCTATCTCGGGGATTTCGTATTGTGCAATCTGCTGTCGATCGCCTTCGTTGTCGCGACGGTTGAGAATGCCACCGAAAACTTTGGGGTGGAGAGTTTTTACGCGACCCCCAAGAATGGAGGGATATGATGTGAGATCTTCCACTGCATCGCAGGGATAACCGAGGCTTTCTATAAAAGATTTTGTTCCACCGGTGGAAAGGAATTTAACACCATCGTTGTGGAGCATTGAAAGGATGCTGTCGAGACCCTCTTTGTGAAAAACTGAAATGAGGGCAGTCTTGATTTGCTTCATATCGGAATCGGTATACAATAATTATTGTTTTCTGAACTGCAAAATTACGAAAAAATGCGGCAATACTGGTATCTTATCTATCTATTTATTTAAAATGTTTGTGAATCTCATGTTGGTAACTACGGATATTGCCAACTTTGGTGAATGTTGGAGTGTTTGTAAGTAGGAAAACTATTATTTTACTCAAAATGAAAAAGATTGGGATTTTCTATGGTTCTTCAACCGGAACGACTGAGCGCGTGGCATATGAGTTGGCTGATGCTCTTGGGGTAGATGTCGGTGATGTATATGATGTGGCTCGCACGTCTCCTGATGCTTTAGGAGAATATGATGTGTTGCTTTTAGGAACCAGTACTTGGGGTGTCGGTGAGATACAAGATGATTGGCGTGATTTTATGAGTGGTGCGCAAGTGCTTGATTTGTCTGCGAAGATGTTTGGTGTGTTCGGTTGTGGTGATGAGACTATGGCGGATACATTTTGTAGTGGGATGGGTGAGCTTTATAATGATTTCGTCAAAACAGGGGCACGTTCGATAGGGGAGTTTAATGCTGATGGTTATGAATTTGAGCATAGTGGTGCTGAGATTGGTGGCGCGTTTATTGGGTTGGTGCTTGATGAAGTGAATCGTCCGGAGTTGTCTCATGGTAGGATAAGGGAGTGGTCGAAAAAAATATTGTGCCAGATAATGTGAAAATCTGCGAGTTATGAAAAAGTTGTGAAAAATATTGCGAAAAAGTTTGCTCAATTCAATAAAAGCTTATATCTTTGCACTCGCAATTCGGAAACAAGGCGGGATAGCTCAGTTGGTTAGAGCGTCGGATTCATAACCCGGAGGTCTCGAGTTCAATTCTCGATCCCGCTACAAAAAAGAGTAACACTTTTCGTGTTGCTCTTTTTTT
>CAYQEN010000041.1:0-14824 GCA_964416545.1 uncultured Bacteroides sp.
TGGATATTCAATAGCAGCTCTAAGACAAAAATGTTGGGGTGAATTTGCTATCGGATTAACAATCCTACTCACCATGCTCTTAAATATGATTTTTTTCTGATTTATAATGAACAAAAACCTCGCTACCGATGCAGTGGCGAGGTTTTTGTTGTATTTCCATATTCTTGACTCAGCGTTCAAACTGTCGCTGCTCATACGCGCTGATAGCGTCCACCCACACCTGTTCTACAGGCAGCCCGGTACTCGTCTTAGGGTCAAATCCCGCCATCACCGTCCTTCCGATACTCTTCGTTTCTCCGGTCACACCGTTCACCACTCGCTGTTCAAGCTTCACACTATGCTTGCCTACAGATGTTACCTGCGTCCACACTTCCACATCCTCATCCATAAACGTCGGTGCAAGAAAGTCAACATCCACGTGCACCACCACCATATTCAAATCGCCTATTTCGAGTCCGCCCCCGCGAATCGTCTTAAAATAATTAAGCTTCGCCAGATCCATAAACGACAGATAGACATTATTATTCAGATGCCCTATCATATCAATATCCGTAAATCGTATTTGCATCGGCATGCAGTGACGAAACGGATATTGCGGACGCTGGGCGCGAGGATTTTCCGAAGGTAGATATGATGGTTCTTTCATTTCAATGAAATTCTATTGATGTTATAACATTCTTTCCGGCAGCGCGGTTTAACTTTTCCACCAAGCTGCTTTTATAGTACGACAACTCATTTTTGAGCACCGACGACGTAAGATACACGTGCATCACACCGCGCTCCACATATCGGCGCGACGTATAGCGGTTCACTCCCGGACCCACCACTTCAGGCCACTCATAGCACGCTCGCTTTTCAGCAATGGCATCCGCAAGACCCTCATGTTCTATTGCCTCGCGTATTATTTCGCCTATCTGCTTTGGTTCTATGCGCTTCATACCAATGGAGTAAATCTGCCGTTAGCCACATCCCATAATCTATAATCGCCTCCTATCAGCCCCACTATATCATCCAAATGCCTGCGATTCGTATCCGTTATGAATATCTGCCCGAAATCGGCATCTGCCACGAGCGACATTATACGCTCCACGCGGTTCGCATCAAGTTTATCGAATATATCGTCCAACAGCAACAGTGGCTTCAGCCCAGTTGCCTTATGTAGAAACTCATATTGCGCCAGGCGCAGAGCTATGGCATACGTCTTACACTGACCCTGCGAACCGGCTCTTCTCACCGGCATCCCATCAAGCGTCATTTCCATATCGTCGCGATGCGGACCCACCGATGTGTGGCGCACTATTTCATCATGCCGACGCGCCGAATCGAGTAGCGATATCAGCGACCCGTCCTGACTTTGCGACAGCGAGCCGCAATAAGTCAACTGCACTTCTTCAGCTCCCTCGCCGGCTATTGCGGCATATCTGCGAACAAAAATTTCCGACAGCCGCGCAGTCCATTCTTCTCTGCGAGCGTGAATATATCGAGCCGACATATCCATCGCGGTCTCCACAGCAATATACAGATTATGATCCACCACTCCGTCGCGTAGCAAACGATTACGCTGCTCCACTCCGGCATTATAGCGTATCAGCGCCTCAAGATAGCGGGCATCGCTCTGCGATATCACCATATCCATCCAGCGCCTGCGCTCCTCACCGGGACCGCGTATCAAATCCACATCCTGAGGGGCGGCCATTACCAATGGTATCGACCCTATATGCTCGCTCAGTCGTTGATACTCCTTTCCGGCACGCTTTAGGCTCTTACGACGGCCGCGCATCAACCCGAGCGTAAACTCCTCATCCACTCCGCGACGCTCATATACGGCGCGCACCGTTGCAAACGTTTCTCCACGGCGTATCACCATGGCGTCTGTCATTCCTGAAAAGCTTTTGCAGAAACTCATGAAATATATAGCATCGAGCAGATTGCTCTTTCCCATACCGTTACCGCCGAGAAAACAATTGATTTTCCCGGAGAAGTCGAGTGTGGTTTCGGCTATATTCTTGAAGTTTGCCAGACTGAGGCTACGTAGAAGCATATCTGAATGCAAAAATACAAAAAAATGCGTAACTTCACACCCGAAACTACCGGTCTACAGCATGACAAGAATAGCAATATTTGCATCGGGCAACGGCTCGAATGCGCAAAACATCATCGAATATTTCCGCTCTCACGACCTTAATATCAATTCGGCACTCGTAGTCTGCAACCGTCCCGAAGCTCGCGTCATTGAACGCGCTCGCGCTCTCAGCGTTCCTGTCGAAGTGCTTAGTCGCGAGCAGATTGCCGACCCGGCAGTCCTGTTGCCCCTCATGGAGCGCCACCATATCGATGCCATTATACTTGCCGGTTTTCTGCTCCTCATTCCCGAATTTCTCATCGACCGCTACCCCGAGCGCATCATCAATATACACCCCTCGCTCCTTCCAAAGTTCAGCGGGAAAGGCATGTATGGTACCAACGTACACAAAGCGGTTGTGACTGCCGGCGAGCGCGAAACGGGCATCACAATCCACATGGTCAGTCGCGAATACGACCGCGGACGTATCATTTTCCAACAAGCTATTCCGGTTCTTCCCGACGACACGCCGGCCGAAGTTGAACGTAAAATCCACAATCTCGAATCCGTCCACTACCCGGCTGTCATTGCCGACACTCTATCCCACCTCACAAGTTGCGAATGAAATCCGTTTTCGGCCACCGTTTGTTATAATATTTTGACTAACTTTGGTCGCTAATTTTCGTCCATTCGACACCACAGTTTCATAATTGATTATGAGAAAGATTCTATATACAATTATCGCAGTCGCCATGACTGCCATATTAACTCAGGCGGCCACTCGCAGCAAAAAATCCGAAATTGCTAAGAGCATCGATATTTTCAGCGCTGTTGTCAAAGAAGTTCAAACATACTACGTCGACACCATCGACACCGAAAAGACCGTACGTTTTGCCATCGATGCAATGCTCAGTCGACTCGACCCGTACACCGAGTATTACCCCCAAAGCGAACAAGAGCAATTCCAGACCATGCTGTCGGGCGAATACGCCGGTATAGGGTCTTATATCATGCAGCGAAATGGCGCTGTCTACATCTCCGGGCCTCACGAAGGTAGCCCTGCCCACAAAGCCGGTCTGCGCTCTGGCGATAAAATTGTCACTGTCAACGGCGACACCGTTCTCGGCAAGACCAGTGCAGCAGTCACCGAACTCCTCAAAGGCACTCCCGGCACAAAAGTCGCCATCAGTGTCATTCGCCCATACGTCACCGACTCGATTATCGACGTCGAAATCACTCGCGAGAAGATTCGCATGCCTTCCGTCCCCTACTACGGCATCAACGACGGCATCGGTTATGTGATGCTCACATCATACACCGACAAGTCGCCCGACGAAATCAAAGAAGCCCTGCTATCTTTCAAAGACGCTCCCAATCTCAAAGGTGTCGTGCTCGACCTGCGCGACAATGGGGGTGGCTCTCTCGAAAGTGCCGTAAAGATTCTCAGCTTCTTCCTCCCAAAAGGCACTGAAGTGCTCCGCACTCGTGGCAAGGGTGTTCTCGAAGAGAAAGTCTACAAAACATCCTCCAAGCCCATCCTTCCCGACGTTCCACTGATTATCTTCACCGATGCAAACACTGCTTCGGCTTCTGAAATCACTGCCGGCGCACTCCAAGACCTTGACCGTGCAGTCATTATGGGATCTCGCTCCCTCGGCAAAGGTCTCGTTCAGATTCCGGTTTCGCTCCCATACGATGGTATGCTTAAAGTCACCATCGCCAAATACTACATTCCCAGCGGACGTCTCATTCAGGCCATCGACTACTCTCATCGCGCCGACGACGGTACGGTTTCGCGCATACCCGACTCTCTCACCAACGAGTTTAAGACTGCAAACGGTCGAATCGTGCGCGACGGTGGTGGAATAAACCCCGACATACAAATCTCATACCCCGAAATTAGCCGCATCACCTACAACGTTGTGAGCGACAACTGGGCTTTTGATTTCGCCAACAAGTATGCCGCTACCCACGCATCCATCCCTTCGGCCGACAAGTTTGAAATTACCGACTCCATCTACGACGACTTCAAACACTCTATCGATCCAAACCGCTTCAACTACGACCGCGTATGCCAGACCATGCTCGACAAACTTCGCGAAGCTGCCAAAATCGAAGGCTATATGAACGATAGTCTCGACGCGCAATTCAAAGTCCTTGAGGGCATGATGAAACACTCGCTCGAAAAAGACCTCGACACCCATCGCGAAGCAATTACTCCATATCTGCTGCGCGAAATTGTCGACCGCTACTACTTCCGACGCGGTGAAATCCAAGCATCCTTGCGCCACGACCCGGCTATGGCCGAAGCCACTCGACTCCTCAACAATCCGGACGAATATCGCCGTCTGCTCTCACCTTCCGAATCAAAGAGTAGCAAAAAATGACCATTCGCGACATCTCTTCCACATTTCTCTCTCCGGCACGAGCTGAAGCGCTGAGTAGCGCATTCAAGTCCGACGCTCGCATAATTTCTGCCTACGGACTTGCCGGCTCGGCAGCACCGATGCTTTTAGCCTCACTTCCTCCGCGACGTCAACCGATTCTCGTTGTTGGCGACTCTCTCGACGATGCCGGCTATCTCTACCACGACCTTTCGCGCATTTTGGGCGAGGATGCTGTGCTCATGTTCCCAAGCGGATACAAGCGTGCCATAAAATACGGTCAGATCGACGCTCCTTCACAGATTCTTCGCACAGAAGCTCTTAGCCGATGGCACTCCTCCGAAGAGTTGCGATTTGTCGTGAGCTACCCCGAAGCATTAGCCGAAAAGGTTGTTTCGCGTTCCGACATTGAGAGCCACACGCTCCACCTCCGCAAAGGAATCGACACCGACCTTACCGAAACCGTAAAATGGCTCCGTTCTAACGGTTTCTCGGAAGTTGACTACGTTTATGAACCCGGACAATTCGCTCTTCGCGGCTCTATTCTCGACATTTTCGGCTTCAGTAGCGAGCTGCCATATCGACTCGACTTTTTCGGCGACGAAATCGACTCGATGCGCACATTCAACATCGAAACTCAGCTTTCTGAGCAAAAGCTCGATGCCGTAGCGATTGCGGCCAACGTCCCCGCAACCGACGGCGAAAGCATTCTCGACTTCATATCCGACGATTCTCTTATTGCCTTGCGCGATGCCGACTATACCGTCGAGCGCATCCGAGCCATTGCCGCCGAAAAATTCTCTGAAAGTGCCGTCACTGCTGGCGATTGCGACGCCGATGCAATGAAAAACATCGTCGACCCCGACCTGTTTGCCTCACGTTTTGCCGAGTTCCGCCAACTTGTATTCTCCGCCGCCGCAACGCCAACGGCAACAGCCTCCTCCGCCATCGACTTCCGATGCTCTCCTCAAGGGGTTTACCACAAAAATTTCGACCTCATCAGCGACTCTTTCTCCCGACTGATTTCCGAAGGCTACAAAATCCACATTCTCTCCGACAGCGAAAAGCAGATTGAACGACTGCGCTCCATTTTCGACGACCGTGCCGACAACATTTCCTTCACTCCCATTATCACCACTCTCCACGAAGGCTTTGTCGACCACACTATGCGCCGGTGTATATTCACCGACCATCAGATTTTCGACCGCTTCCACAAATACAATCTCAAGAGCGACCGCGCACGATCTGGCAAGCTCGCGCTATCTCTGAAAGAGCTTAGCGCCATCGAGCCGGGCGACTTCATTGTCCACATCGACCACGGTGTCGGACGCTTCTCCGGACTGCTGCGCACCAACGTCAACGGACGCACTCAGGAGATGATAAAACTCACCTACGCCAACGACGACATCATTTTCGTCTCAATCCACGCGCTCCACAAGCTCGCCAAATACCGTGGCAAAGAAGGAGTTCCTCCAAAAATCAACAAACTCGGTTCCGGCGCATGGAACAAAGTCAAGGAACGAACCAAAAGCAAGCTCAAAGACATCGCGCGCGACCTCATTAAGCTCTACGCCGCGCGACGCGAAGAAAAAGGATTTGCATTCTCCCCCGACTCCTACCTCCAGCAGGAGCTTGAGGCCTCTTTCATCTACGAAGACACCCCCGACCAGCTCACCACCACTCAAGCCGTCAAGGCGGATATGGAGAGCGAGCGACCTATGGACCGTCTGATTTGCGGCGACGTTGGATTCGGCAAAACCGAAATTGCCATCCGCGCGGCTTTCAAAGCAGCCACCGACGGCAAGCAGACTGCCGTTCTCGTACCTACAACCGTCCTTGCCTACCAGCACTTCCAGACTTTCAGCAAGCGACTCAAAGAATTGCCGGTCACCGTCGATTACATCTCGCGAGCACGCACACCAAAGCAGGTCAAGCAGATTCTTGCCGACCTCGCCGACGGAAAAATCGACATCCTCATCGGCACTCACAAGATTATAGGCAAGAGCGTCAAATTCAAAGATCTCGGCCTGCTCATCATCGACGAAGAGCAGAAATTCGGCGTTGCCGTCAAGGAAAAGCTCAAGCAGATGAAGACAAACGTCGACACTCTCACCATGAGTGCCACTCCTATTCCGCGCACTCTCCAATTCTCTCTCATGGGAGCGCGCGACCTCTCTGCCATTACCACGCCGCCGGCCAACCGCTACCCCATCGTCACCACCGTCAGTGCTCTCACCGACGACATTCTGTCCGAAGCCGTCAACTTCGAGCTATCGCGCAACGGTCAGATTTTCATCGTCAACCACCGCATTGAAGGGCTGTTCGAACTCGAATCGATGCTCAAACGACTCGTCCCCGACGCACGAACTATCGTTGCACACGGACAGATGCCGCCCGAAAAGCTCGAACAAGCCATCATCGACTTTGCCAACCACGACTACGACGTCCTGCTGGCCACAACCATCATCGAAAGCGGCATTGACATGCCAAACGTCAACACCATTCTGATCAACAACGCTCAAAACTTCGGCCTGAGCGAGTTGCATCAGCTTCGCGGACGTGTCGGTCGTAGCTCTCGCAAAGCATTCTGCTACCTCACCGTACCTCCTCACATCCCCCTCTCACCCACGGCGCGACGTCGTCTTCAAGCCATCGAGAGTTTCAGCGACCTCGGAAGTGGCATACACATTGCCATGCAAGACCTCGACATTCGCGGTGCCGGAAACCTTCTCGGTGCCGAACAAAGCGGTTTTATTGCCGACCTCGGCTACGAAACATACCAAAAAATTCTCAAGGAAGCCGTCACCGAACTTCGCACCGAAGAATTTGATTCGCAACTCGCACCCACCGATGCCGAAGGACAAGAAGACTTCGTGGCCGATTGCATCATCGAAAGCGACATGGAGCTGCTTCTCCCTGCCGACTACGTACCTCAAGAGAGCGAGCGCATCGCGCTCTACCAAGAGCTCGACAGCATCGAGCGCGAGCTTGACCTGCAAGCATTTAAGGCGCGACTCGTCGACCGCTTCGGCAAAATTCCTCACGTCACCGCCGAACTTCTCCGCATTCCTCGTGTCCGCCGCCTGGCGCGACGACTCGGCATCGAAAAAGTAGCTCTTAAGCAAGGCATGATGTTCACATACTTCGTCGACGACTCCAACCGCGCTTACTACGAATCCCCGATGTTCGGACGAATGCTCAACTACCTTCAGGCTCACCCTGCTCGCTGCCGGATTAGAGAAAAAAACGGCCGACGGAGCTTCGCCTTCACTCGCGTCGAAACCGTTGAGCAGGCCCAAGAAATACTCTCTGAAATCATCGGTCTGCAATCCATCTGACCATCGGCACATTTCTCTGAGTCGCAGTTTGCCCGATTTCTTCCGTGGCATTTGGGAGATTTCTCACAATCTTTTAATTTTGTAGTAATGAACTACCGAATTTTCCCTCCCGACGACTTGCTTCAGACTCGCATCGACCTGCCGCTATCAAAGAGCGAGTCAAATCGTGCGTTGGCTATTGCCGCGTTCACTCCCGATGCTTCTCTGCCCGAGCGAATGGCCGACTGTGCCGACACGCGGGCTATGACCGCTGCGCTCACATCGCAATCCGACAATATCAACATCGGGGCGGCTGGCACGGCCATGCGTTTCCTCACGGCCTACTTCGCTTGCTGTTGCGGTCGCACAGTGACTCTCGACGGTTCCGAGCGAATGCGCAACCGACCCATCGGTCCATTAGTCGACGCGCTACGCAGTTGCGGTGCATCCATCGAATACGCCGGAAAAGAAGGGTTTCCGCCACTACGCATTGAGGGGCGCTCCCTCAAAGGCGGCACAGTAAGCATCGACGCCACAATTAGCTCTCAATACATCTCAGCGCTCATGATGGCGGCTCCAACAATGACCGACGGACTCACGCTGAGCCTTGTCGGCGAAGTCGCTTCCGCCACCTACATCGCCCTAACGGCCGACATGATGCGCCGCGCAGGCATCGATGTCGAGATTTCAGCATCCGAAATCATCATACACCCGGGAAAATACGCCCCCGTCGATTGGCACATCGGTGCCGACTGGAGTGCCGCATCCTACTGGTACGAAATCGAAGCTTTGACTTCCGGATTCGTCACCCTCAACGGTCTTGATGCCGCAAGCTGTCAGCCCGACAGAGCAGTTGCCGACATTTTCTCAAACCTCGGAGTTCAGACATGCTTCGAAGGCGAAGACGGTGGCATCGACCTGCTCGCTTCGCCCGACCTATCCCCTCGTCTGTCCATCGACCTCAGCAACAACCCCGACTTGGCTCAGACCATCGTGGTCAGCTGCGTCATGATTGGCATTCCATTCCACATCTCCGGACTCTCATCGCTACGAATCAAGGAGACCGACCGAATCGACGCCCTCATGAAAGAACTGCTCAAGACCGGTGTCATCATCGAAGAGGAGACTCCGGGCACTCTCGTCTGGGACGGCACCCGACGACCTTTGACTTCCCTGCCCGAATTCGACACCTACGACGACCATCGCATGGCGCTCGCATTTGCTCCCGTAGCCCTCTACATTCCCGGCATTGTGATTCGCAATCCCGAAGTCGTCTCAAAATCCTACCCTTCATACTGGGACGACCTCAAGACTGCCGGCTTTTTAGTAGTCGATGCCGACCTCCCGGAGGATGAGCTCCGACAATTACTTGAATCTCGTCAACAAGAAGAATGATACTCGCTCTCTACATACTCATTGCCCTGTGTGTTGTCGGCGGAATCTTATACATCCACCACCGTCATCAGCTATCCGCTCACCCCGACGACACTGCCGATGACGACTCCGCTGTTGAAAATCAAGATGATGAAGAATGCTGCGGCATGCACATCACCTGCGAGCACGACTCGCTTCTTGCCGCCGTAAGCCCCGAAATCGAATACTACGACGACGAAGAACTCGACGCATATCAAGGCATTGCCCCCGATGAATACTCCGAAGAGGCCATCGAAGAGTTTCGAAACATTCTGCTCACTCTACTCCCTCACGACATCGCCGGATGGGCGCGTAGCCTTCAGCTGCGCAACATTCAGCTACCCACCGAAGTTAAAGAAGAACTGCTCCTCATCGTTTCTGAAGCTCGCACGGAGGCGGCTCACAAATAATGCCCGACATCTTCCAATACATATTCTTCCGCAATGCGCTGATTGGCATCGCCATCATCAGCATCGCTTCAGCCATCATCGGAACATATATCGTTACGCGACGACTCGTTGCCATCAGCGGTGGCGTCACTCACGCATGCTTCGGCGGGCTCGGACTCGGCTACTTTCTCGGCATCAACCCAATCATTTCTGCAGGCGTTTTTGCTATTGCCGCTTCTCTCGCTGTTGAGCGCATGTCATCTAAAGGACACGTTCGCGAAGACTCTGCCATTGCCGTTGTCTGGGCTCTCGGCATGGCTATTGGCATACTCTTTGTTTTTCTGACTCCCGGCTACGTCCCGGAGCTCAACTCGTTCTTATTCGGCAACGTACTCACTATCTCCTCCTCCGACCTTACCGCTTTTGGCATATATACGGCTGTTCTGATAGCATTTTTCGCCATTTTCTACCGACAGATTTTGGTGTGCGCTTTCGATCGCGACTTCGCTTCCGTTATCAACCTCCCGGTACGATTCATCACCTACTCCATGACCGTACTCGTAGCTATCTGCATCGTGCTCACCATCCGTCTTGTTGGCATTATGCTTCTCATGTCCATGCTCTCGCTCCCACAGATGATTGCCGAACTTTACTGCCGGCGTTTCCTTCCGATTATGATTCTATCGGCAGGCATTTCTCTCACTGCCTGCGTCGGTGGGCTTTTCATCGCCACCGTAATCGACGTCCCTTGCTCCGCTCTCATCGTCCTAATTATGGCATCGCTCTACTGCATTCTTCGCATCCTACGACCCCTCATTCATCGCCATAAGCAACCCCTGCCGTGAACATTCGCCTCGGCATACTATCTCTTGCCATAGGGCTGTTGTGTTGCTCTTGCAGCACACGACGCAACACGGCGGCTACCCGACAATACACTGCGTTTATCACTCGCTACAATGTTTATTACAACGGCGACGAGCACTATCGCAACACGCTGAAAAGCATGGAAGAGAGCTACGAAGACGATTTCTCGCGGATGCTCTACCCTCTGCCGGCTGAGGCTAAAGCCGACCCTTCGGCGCCGGTGGCTTCTGGCGATTTCACCCCATCCATCGAAAAAGCGCAAAAAGCCATACAACTGCGTTCTATCCGACGACGGCCGAAGCGAAAACCGGGGCACTCGAAAGACCAAGAATATCAGGCTTGGCTCAAACGCGACGAATACAACCCGTTTATCCACAATGCGTGGTTGCTCTTAGGCAAAAGCCAATTCATGAACGGTGATTTCAAGGGTGCGGCATCAACTTTTTTATATATCACCAAGCACTTTACATGGCTCCCCGACATCGTTGTCGAAGCTCGCATTCGGCAGGCCATGAGCTACGTTGCCGATGGGGCTCTGTTCGAAGCCGAAAGCACATTGAGTCGAGTGCGTGTCAACAAAATAACTGACCGCACCACTCTCGCGCTCTACTACACCGCATTGGCCGACCTAAAGGTGCGCTCGCGCGAATACGATAGTGCCATTCCGGCTCTACGTTCTGCCATCGGATATACCTCAGGTCTGCGACGCACACGTCTGTACTATCTGCTCGGACAGTCTTGCCGTGCCGCTGGTATGAATACAGATGCCTACGATGCTTTCGACCGCGCTGCGCGTGGCTCAGGTTCCTACCGATTCAAAATCAATGCTCGCGTAAGTCGTAGCGAAGTCGCTCCGGCATCCGATGCCGACAAGGAGATTAAGCGTCTCAAAAGCATGTTGCGCTACCGTCGCAACGAGGAGTTCGGCTCGCTGATCAACTATGCGCTTGGCAATCTTCTTATCGCTCGCAAAGACTCCGCTGAAGCCATCGTTCACTATCGGCGTGCGCTCGGCAATGGTGCTGAAAGTCCTCTGGCTGGACTGAAACTTGGCGAGATTTACTACTCTTGCCGGCAATACTCTCTCGCACAGCCATGCTACAGCGAAGCTCTGCCGCTCATCGATGCGTCATCTTTTCCTGGCTACGACTCTATTCGCCGACGTGCTGATATACTCGACGAATTGGCTCTATATCATCGCAATGTCGAGCTGCAAGACTCCCTCATTCGCCTGGCGGATATGCCGTCTCAGCAACGCATGGAGGTTATCAATCGCCACATTGGTGCCCTCAAAGAGCGAGAGCGTAAAGAAGCCGACGAAGCCCGCCGTCGCGAATATTTGGCAAACATCGAAGCTCAAGGGCTCGGTTTGCAGCAACCTGAAGGCACTTCACAAGCTCCCATGGCGTTCTCCTCAAACACCGACAATTCGTGGTATTTCTACAATCCTGCCATTCGTGCGGCAGGCAGTGCCGAGTTCCAACGTCGCTGGGGCAATCGCCGGCTTGAAGACAACTGGCGACGCCACGACCGCACTATGCTCGCATTTGGTGAATCACATGTCGAGCTGTCCGACTCTGTTTCCGACATCGAAAATCGGTCTGACGAATCTCTCACCCCCGATCTCTACAATCCGCAATATTACCTGCGACAGCTTCCTCTCGACCCTGCGTCACGCGCTTCTGCTGAAAATATCATCATCGAAGGACTTTACAACATGGGCGTGATTTTCAAAGACCGAATCGGCGACTACCATGCTGCCGACAGTTGCTTTTCTCGCCTGCTTGCCGATTTCCCCGACAATATATACAGACTCGACTCTTATCAGAATCTTCATCTCATGGCTATCGCTCGTCACGACCACTCCTCGGCTGAGCGATACCGACATTTCATTATCGACCACTTCCCCTCATCGAGCCTCGCCTCCACCATGCGCCACCCCGACTACATGGAGCGCATGATTGGTGCCGACTCAATCTCTGCCGGAATGTACGAACAGGCCTACCGTGCATTCCTCGCCAACGACAACCTCACTGTCCATCGACTTGCCGATGAAGTCAACCGTCTATACCCTTCGTGTCGCGTCATCCCAAAATTCTTATTCCTCGACGCTATGGCCTATGTGCCCGAAGGCAATGCCGATAGTTTTTCGCACAATCTCGACAAACTGATAAGTCTGTATCCCGATGCCGACGTCACCCCTCTCGCCGCCGACTACTTATCGCAACTACGACGCGGTCGAAAACTGCAAAGCGGTGGTAATAACCCGATTAGGCTACTTCTCCCCGACGACACAGTTTCTCACCTCGACACATACTCTCCGTTTGAACTCGCCACTACCGATGGCGAGCAGATTGTCATGTTCGCCTACTCGCGTAATTCACTAAACGCCAACGAACTAATCTTCAATATCGCACGGTTCAATTTCTCTGCCTATACCGTGCGCGACTTCGAGCTCCGACAAATCGACTTCGGCAATCTTGGACTGTTGCTTGTCTACGGGTTCAACTCTCCTGCCGATGCCGAACGATACCGTCGCAAACTGATTTCATCGATTGACCCGACTCTGCCTGCCGATGTTATGCCTCTCATCATAAGCACCGCCAACTTCGACCTGCTTATCAAACAAGGGCGTTCAATCGAAGAATACCTCGATGCGCTCGACCGCCAAAACATAATCGACACACAAGAAAAGTACGACCTATGACCTCAGCTCCCGACATACGACACTCTATTCTGTGGGCCGACGACGAAATCGACCTGCTGAAGCCGCATATCATGTTTCTAACAGCAAAAGGCTACGACGTGACCACCGTATGTAGCGGAACCGACGCGCTCGACGAAATTGCAAAACGCAGCTTCAGCTTAGTCATCCTCGACGAAAATATGCCGGGCATCACCGGTCTGGAAACTCTTACTCAAATCAAAGATTCCTACCCCCACCTCCCCGTCATAATGATTACCAAAAGCGAAGAGGAAAACATCATGAATCAAGCGGTAGGAAGCAATATTGCCGACTACCTGATTAAGCCGGTCAACCCAAACCAGATTCTACTGTCTATCAAGAAGATACTGCATTTCTCCTCCCTCCTCTCCAAACAGACCGTAACAAACTACCGACAAGACATACCTCAACTGTCGCAAATGATTGACGAAGCCGACACTGCATCGGCATGGCAGCAATTATACTCTCGCCTTACTCAATGGTCGGTCAAACTCTCCGACGAAGCCGACGACACTATGGCTCAAATGCTTGATATGCAGCTCAAAGAAGCCGATTCTGCATTCTGCAAATTCATCCGACGCAACTACACGCAATGGATCAGCAATCCCGACTCCCCCGACCGGCCGCTGATGAGTCATGACATATTCCGCCGACGCATATTTCCACTACTCGACTCAGGCAAAAAAACATTCCTCATACTACTCGACAACTTCCGACTCGACCAGTGGGAAGCCATTCGTCCCGACATTGCCGCATGGTTCGACATCGATGCTCAAACATACTGCTCAATAATCCCAACAGCCACACAATACGGACGCAACGCTATCTTCGCCGGCTTAATGCCTGCCGAAATAGCTCGTCTATACCCCGACCTATGGACTGACGAAGAAGACTCCGAAGGCAAAAACCTCAACGAAGACTCGCTCATCGACCGACAGATGAAACGCGCCTGCCGAAATGAACGTTATAGCTATCATAAAGTCAATGATTCCGCATCTGCCGAGCGACTCTTGCGCGACTTCGCCACCCTCGAACAATACGACCTCAACATCATCGTATTCAACTTCACCGACATCCTCTCTCACGCCCGTACAGAATCTCAAATGATACGCGAACTCGCACCATCCGACGCCGCATTCCGCGCTCTCAGTCGGTCTTGGTTCCTCCACTCTCCGGCTTCCACGCTCCTCCGACGCATAGCGCAAAAAGGACATACAGCAATACTCACCACAGACCACGGTGCGATACACGTTGACCACCCCGTAAAAATAGCTGGACAACGCGACACAAACACCAACCTTCGATACAAGCTCGGACGCAACCTCGGCTACTCTCCACGCGAAGTTTTTGAAATCGACCGACCGGCCGACTACGGACTCCCATCCCCACACATAGCCACGGCCTACATTCTCGCCACCCGGCGCGACTTCTTCGCATACCACAACAATTTCAACCAATATGCGCGATACTACGCCGACACATTCCAACACGGCGGAATATCACTTGAAGAAATGTTCATCCCGCTTATCACCCTCTCCCCGAAGCCACCCTGTTAGCAATGTTAGTCTAACCGAATTTTTCAATTCCTAAAATTGAGTTTTTCAATTCTTATTACTAAATTCCACGATTCTTAAAACCAAGTTTTTTATCCGACAAAAAAACTCCACAAC
>CAYQEN010000042.1:0-10969 GCA_964416545.1 uncultured Bacteroides sp.
AAAGAAAAAAGGCTTCAACTGAATATTTCTCTTTTGGTCAGCATGCAATATCCGTAAAAAAATCTTGCATTTAGTTGACGTTATCGACGAAAACATCCCAGAATTTTGTACCAGTTTGTAACTGGATAGGAAACAGGTGAACTTCATTGAGGATACAATATTTCCTCATGGTTCTGATTCATTGAGAAAAGAGTGTAAAACAGCCTCAAAAACAAGTCTCAAAGGTCTCAAAAACAACTTTTCTACCGATTAAATTGCAATAATCTATCATTCAGGCAGCTATGCATGCTCAACGGAAAGAATCAGAGAACGTAAGCGTGAACTGAAAAAGATGCAGGAGATTTTAACACTAAGGTCAGTTGCAGAGGTATAAGATTTCCTTTCATTTGCACAAGTAGCAACAATTATGGGTGTAACTCGGCAATACTTTTACAAATTTGTCAAAGAGAACAAACTTCTGAAGAGAAACGTATTGGAACTTATAAAGCTCAACGACAACATCTATGACATGTGTATCGGTCTTGAGAAATTGGGTACCACAATCAAGGATTATCAGCTCTCTATCTACAACGAAACCTTGAAGCAAATAGAGAATTTAGGAAATGGCTGAGTCTGTAAACTCGCACTGAGCTGGATATTCGGTACTCTAAATTCGAGGCACAACTGAGGAAACATAAGGATAAAGAGGGCATCAGAGTACCCATACGTGTATTCTACATTTTGGTCATATGCCTTGTCCCACTCTTTTGTTTTTTCATCTGCACCGTAGCAACCAATATCCATTTGCTAAACTCCAATTTGCGATGGAAGATTTTCGGCTAGAAGATTTACCAAATAGTCATATTGAGCTTCTTGTGGAAGGAAAACGCACTCTTAGCCGCGAAGTCACGTGCTTTCATAGGCATCACTCGCCTCCATGAGATGGGCGGCTTTGCAAGATTTTAGCTTCCACCATCTTGAATCAGCTATATGCATAACGCAAGAACAGCAGCAATTACAGGTATACAGTATTGACTGTTGGTGAGTTTACTCCCTTGACGGAGCAGATTGGTCTATTCCCATAATTCGGCTTCTAGTTTCTTTATGTTGTAATCATTCTTGTCAAATTATTTGTTCTGTTTGTAACTTGAAAGCATTTGCATCAACTTTCATTTGATATATCTTAATTTCAGGATTTAACTCCTTAGCTTTATTGATAATCTGATTATTTATGTCATCATCTATATTCACTCCCAAATAAACCGAGTTAAAACATTCTCCTCCAATTCTGGGAACAAACCTTATTTCCTTATAATCTATGATTTCTTTTTTATCAAATTCCTTTGGGACATAGTAAGGGGTCTTCATCGATGGATCTACAATAACTAAACGCACCTCTTGTTCATGTTCCCACACCTTTCCCTTTGTAGACAATTGATATGTCCACAAGTCTTCTTTTCTTTTAAAAAAGTCTGGTTTTTCTATAATGTTCTTATATTGAACTTCTAATTTTAAATATCCTAACATTAGGTGTCCCAAAATACGAGACAAGTATTTGTCTGCTTTTTCCAAATCTATTCCAATGCATACACCTTTATGGCAATTATAATAGCTCCACATTAACAACGAATCATAGTTTTTAGATAGACTGCACAACCATGTTTTATCTCTTTGTCTTTCAAAACGATTTGATCCTAAATTTATAATATCTTCTTTACTCCAGACTCTTGTTCTTTCTGAAGGAACTTGGGAAAAATCAATCAAGCTTGGATGACAATCAAACGGATCATTCAATTTCGTTGCATTAGTAAATTGGATATTGCCTTTAGACAACATCGTTAATCCTCCTTGTGCATCTAAATATTTGTATAGCTTGACTGTCTCCATATTACCTATTTATAGATTGGCTTACTCTAAATCCTTATTTATCAATATATTTGTCTCATATGTGAATTTTAAACTTCTACTTGGCTTTTATCATTTCGATGGTGTAAGCAGTTCTCGTATATCTACATTTAACAGTGTTACAATTTTATCTAATGCTGGCTGAATAGTATTATTGCACCATTTGCTGACTATGCATGTGGATTTTCCTAATTGCTCAGCTAACCGTTTACCTGTTTTCTGTTGTTCCACAAGTACTACTTTTATTCGATTTAGATTTGCCATTTCGGTCTGATTTATTTTATATGTAAATGTATTAAAATTATGGTGGAATAAAGAATAAGCCACAGGAAATGTGTACATTTTTTGTAATTTTATATAAAAGCGTGATACCGATAAAGACTCATGGAAATCGTTCTGAACCACGCTATTGGCTTAAAGAGAACCACGCCAAAGAGAAATGTTGTTGGGTGGTGACTTATCGCAGAAAGTATCCACCTGAGAGGCCCGCTATTCCATACATTGAAGTTGTGGAAGAGGCTCTTTGTTTCGGATGGATAGATAGCACCCTCAAGCGGCTTTCCGATGGCTGGTTGGCTCAGCGCCTCTCTCCTCGCTGAGCAAAAAGTCATTGGACTCAACTGAACATGGACAGATGCGTGGAGCTTGAAGATAGAGGATTTCTGCCCGAGGCTGGCAGGTGAGCTTTTGAGAGGGCATTCGAGTATGAGTTTATTCCACCGGATTCTGAGTTAAACCAAAGGATAAAAGAAGATGCCAAACTCAGACGACCTATGATGTATGAGCTGAAAGGATGACGTTCTGAAACGGAACCTCATCAAGTGACGTCATAAAACGTGACACCATCAAGAATAAAATTAAACAACTATTGCAATTGGGAATGTCAGTTCCGGATTTAAGGTTTAGACTCCCAAAGATGTACAAAGTAGATGACGGTACGAAATACATCCTCACCAGCAAAGAAGATAAATACACATAATTACAACGGGAATGCCCGCAATCGTGCGGAATGTGCCTTTTTTTGATGGATTTCACGCGATTCAGAGCATATCTTAAACAAATTTACTCATGATTGCATTTTAACGCATTATCGCCGATTTTGAGGCGTAATGCTTGCATATATAATCATTATCCACTTGCAGTGAAAAGAAAAAACAATTTTGATTTCACGAACTTTCTCCCGCTCTGTAAAGCAAATATATTTTCTTAGCTCTCGCTTATTTGCAACGTTACTTTAATTTCGTACTAGTGTATATGAACAATAAAGTAAAGTCAAAATAAGGGAATTGAAGAAATAGCTTCGCCATAGAATTTTTATTTTCACCAACAAAATGAGACTGTTGTTGGCGATAAAGATGGCCCTTGGTTTTGTTGACCATTACGTTTTGTCATAAGAATCCTACGAAAGTATCCCGCATACATGTAGATGAAGAAGGCCGATGTATGCCCGAAATGGATATCCATCAACGAGGAAGTCAATCTATCACCTATATTAACGAAGAGGTGGGATGTTCTAAAATGGAACACCCACCTCATGCGGTGACCAACTGATGACTTACATCAATGAATCAGGCCATTATTCTTTGATTCTTGTAAGTAAACCCGAAAGTACCAAACGATTCAAGCATTGGGTGACTTCGTTTTTTTTTCCTGCTATTCGAAAAAATGGAGCATGCGTCACTAATAAAATACTTAAACATTCCGAGAAAGCCTAGGGGTACGGTGAAACGCTGTATCCCTACTACAAGGAGAAAATCAATTATCAAACATCATTACAATATCGTTAATTACGATAAAATGCCCATTTGTAGCGTTTGTCATTCGGTAGATTTATAAGATACTTTTTTAAGAGTTTTCCTTCAGGGCCATAAAAATGGATATTGGAACAAAATTCAGTCCATATCTGCTCGCTATTTTTATAATATAAGTAAAGTTCGTCATCAGTAAACGCGCGGTTATACTTATTGCTTATTTTAAATCCCTTTTTCTGTAACTCTTTAACAATATGGTTGTGACTTTCATGAGGGTTGTTTGCAAAATTTAGTTTAAGAGCCTCGTATGAGATCTTCATTCGTTCATTTTCGTCAGTCATTCGTTTATACCAATGAGTTCGTAATATCTCTTGTGGCATATATTTGTCACCGTTCATTGATTCTTTGAAAATACGCGAGGTGATAACTGGATCATGCTTAAAAAACAGATAGCGTACTTCTGGGAAAAGGTTAAAATCATCGTCTCTTTGCAAGTTTATGAGGAATCCAGATTGATTGCCACTTCGCATAAAAGGTTGTTTGCCAATAGTATCAACACTATATTGACGCCCGATACGTCCTGTAAACGTATCAGCTTGAATGTCGAAATAATAAAGGACGCCAAGTTGATCGCCATTGTATTCCACATAACGATCATTGTCCATATCAAACGTAGTAACTGCAAAAAATTTTGCCACTTCTATATCTGAAGTCAAATCAAGTAAATTTGTGCGGTTGTAATAATGTTGACTCAATCCCATGTAATTAATCTTAAATTGAACAAGTTCGTTCATTAACATGAATCCTTGCTCAAATAATTTAACTAGAGGATGGTCTCGAAGTAAAACCTCCATTTCGTTAATTTGAATCATATCATCCACATAATAATGTTTATTGGAATCTCTAAAAAGAGATGGTTTGCATGGTGAATAGAATTCAGCTTGTCCTCTATACAAAAATTTGTTTTTTCTCAAAGATGGTTTTAAAGAGAATCTGGGCATTTTATTTTTATCAATTTGTGATAATTGATTTGCAACAAAACACGGGTAATTTGCGTCATTTAAATGGTAATAACAGACATTTGGAGAAGCCCACGATACTCTGAAATAATTTCGTTCAAAATCATAATAAAACTGTTCATTGCTTATTTTTTGACGATAGCTATCTGACCGCAAATACTCCTGTTCTATTTTAAGAATAAAATCTGCAGCTTCATCAATATTAGCAAATGGATTATTCATGCATCCAACTTCACCCTCATTTATTGTTGGCATTCTACGGTTGATAGATTCTTTATATAATTTTGCTAATTTTTCTCCGCGTTTTTTGTGTTCATCTGGAGTAAATGAGATAAACTTGTTAAATTGTCGGCTTGCTATGTCATATCCCTGGTTAATTATGCACTCCATACCAAACTTGTTTTTTAGCATGGCGAGAATTGGCTTCTTATCATTGGGATCGAAACCTATTATTTCTTTGGCATAGGATGGTAATTGAGATGCATTATTTATTGGAATTCCTTTTATAACGTTTAATGATAGTGCGAAAATAGTACCATCAACGTCTGTATTAAAATTTATTTTTTTACCCGTTGTGAGATATGTATGCCACATATATGCTAATTTGTATCCGTATGTTCTATAAATAGTTGGGCAATCATTTTTTGCATTAGGGCTACAAGATATCATCATCCTAAAAAAAGGAATCATAACAAGTATTTTACATTTTTCATATTCTATATGTATAGGTTCAACACCATTATGAGATACACCACACCCCATTTTAATTTCTGGATAATTTTCTTTGGAGACATTAAGAATTTTGAGTGCTTCGTGAAAAAAGGCTGTAAGAAGCTGCATTGTTTCTTCTTCTTCTTCCAAAATAAATTTATTCATATATTTTTATTATTAAATACTGAATAAATAGTAAAACATTTATTGTATTGCCACCTTGATGACTTCATCCAGTTTGTGTTCAAAGATGTGGTAGGCTTTTTCGATTTGCGAGAGTGGGAAGCGGTGGGTGATTAGCGGGGTGGTGTCGATTTTGCCTTGTGCGATAAGTTGAAGCACTTCTTCGCAGTCGCAACCATCAACGCCACCGGTCTTGAAGGTGAGATTTTTGCCGTACATGTCGGGAAGGGGTAGTCTCTGAGGTTGGTCATATAGGGCAACGATCGTGACTATGGCATTTGGACGGGCGCATTCCCATGCGAGGCGGAAGGTGTCGTTGGCTCCGGCTACTTCGAGTACGCGGTCGGCTCCTCCGTGGTCGCTATTCTGTAGCACGAAATCTTTGCATTGGTCGGGTGTTGTTAGCAATATGTTTGGGTAGTGTTCTCGGACGAATTGTCGTCTTTCTTCAGATTTCTCGCATACAATGATGCGCTTTGGTTGCTTCAACATTACGCAGAGCAGAGTGCAGATTCCCGTAGGCCCTGCTCCGATTATTAGTACCGTGTCGTCTGCGGAAATTTCTGAAATACGGGTTGCCCAAAAGCCTGTGGCAAGAACATCGCCCACGAATAAGGCTTGTTCATCGGTGACGCTGTCGGGAATTCGGTTAAGCCCTTGATTTGCAAGAGGAACGCGTATGTATTCGGTTTGCCCACCATCAATGCGACAACCGAGTGCCCAACCACCATTTGGATCAGTGCAGTTGTTTACATATCCGTTTTTGCAGAAGAAACATTCGCCACAGAAGGTTTCGACATTTACTGTCACGCGGTCGCCTGGTTTTACGCGGGTAACATTTGCGCCGACTTCTTCGACCACACCCACCATTTCGTGACCAACGGTGATGCCCGGAACGGCACGTGGCACGCTGCCGTGCTTGATATGGAGATCGCTTGAACAGATGCTGCTCATTGTCACGCGGACTATGGCATCGGTTGGTTCAATCAACACAGGCTTTGGCTTCTCTACCAATGCGAACTTTCCTTGCTCGATGTATGTGTATGCTAACATTATTGTTTTATTGGGTTTTCGAATATCAAAAGAAAGACAAATATTTGATATAATCGGTCTAAACCATAAAAAATAATGCGGCTTAGAGAATAAATCTCTTTAAATAAACTGATTCCCACAAATTTGGACAGGATGAAAAATGTGTTTTAACCTAAAACTAACGGAAGGTATGGTGAGGCGTTTACTTCCCATTTCGTATTGTTGACTCTACAGATTATTGTAGGATTCGTATATTGTTTTTTGTGGCTTTGTGTTGGTGTATTAAAAAGTTCAACTATTTTTGCATTTGTTATCGTTTTCAGTTTCACTATTTCGATGTTGTGTCGAGTAAAAAACACGTGCTATGAGCGATAGCAAATTGAATAGAAAATAAATTACAATTTTATATGCCATATGGATTTTAAGGATTCAATCAAGAGGTTGTCAGAGCGTATTGAGAGTCTAAAAGAAAATCTTCTCACGGAGGAAGCCACCAAAACGGCGTTGATTATGCCGTTTATTAGTGCGTTGGGCTATGATGTGTTTAATCCGTTGGAGGTATTGCCTGAAATGAGTTGTGATATCGGCACTAAAAAAGGAGAGAAAATTGATTATGCGATTCTTAGAGATGGTGAGCCGATTATTTTGATTGAGTGTAAACATTGGGAACAGAATCTAACGTTGCATGACAATCAGTTGCTTCGTTATTTCCATGTGTCGAAAGCTAAATTTGGAGTATTGACAAATGGTATTGTTTATAGGTTTTATACTGATCTCGCGGAGCCAAATAAAATGGATGAGAAACCTTTTTTGGAGGTAAATCTATTGGACATAAAAGAAGATCAAATTGAGGAATTGAAAAAATTCCATAGATCTTATTTTGATGTAGGCGCTATATTGAGTACGGCAAGTGAATTAAAGTATATGGGAGAGTTGCGAGCCGTAATCGAAAAGGAGTTTTCTTCGCCGTCGCCTGATTTGGTGAAGTTCTTGGGTAAGCAGGTTTATGAAGGTGTTTTTACTCCGAAGATACTTGAGCAATTTACAGCTTTGCTAAAGCGTACAATAAGCAATTATATAAATACTACTATATCAGAACGTCTTAAAGCTGCGATAAAGGATAGCGATGCCAATGCCACATCAGTTGAGCTGGCGGTTGAGGAAGAAACTGAACCTTTGGTAGAGGAATTGCCATCAAGAAAGATTGTGACTACCGATGAAGAATTGCAGGCATTTTACATCGTAAAAGCGATACTCAGAGGTAGTATTCCCACTGAACGTGTGACTTATCGTGATGCACAGTCATATTTCGCAATATTTGTAGATAACAATAATCGAAAGCCTGTGTGTCGTTTGTATCTCGATTCGGCGAATAATAAGAAAATAACATTTATTGATGATGCGCGTAAGGAACATCATAATAAAATATCGTCGCTGGATGATATTTACCAGTATGCAGATGAAATTATAGCCGCAGCAATGCGCTATTTATAAAAGCGGTTTGTTGCGATAAATAAGTTATGGCAATTATATACGAAATAACAAAAAGTATTCTTCTTTCGCAAAGAAAGAAAAGGCGAGATTTTCATCTCGCCTTTTCTTTTTAATTTAAGTTCTGCGTCAACTATCAATTAAATCGGATTAACTGATATCATGTCCTGACATGATGAGATACCACGCTTATGCAACATGAATAGAAATATCGCAAAGGCTCAATATTGAGCGGTAGTTTCGTTCTGGCAAAAAACGACCCTATTATATATTCCATTAGTACACATATATACTTTGAAGTTGTAACAAAAGGGGATACTATAGAATCGCCTCATCGTAATTTTTTAAGTATTTCACACAGCTCTCCTTTGTCTGAAATGCTGTGATAAATTCAATAAGCTATCTTTTTGTTTCATACGCTCTCAAATAAATTTATGGAGCTAATAAAACCAAATTGCCATATCGAAAAATTTGTGTAATTTCGTATATAACTACCTTAATTATACAATATAATATGAGTGGTAAAACGTATGAAATACCTACTTTGCCTTTTGGCATTGATGTCGAGACTAAGGCCGTATTAAAACAAACCAATCTAGCAAGTCGAAAGCTTGGAGAGCTCAATGGTATTGTCGAGAAAATTCCGAATCCTGAGATTTTGGTTCGTACGCTTTCTCTGCAAGAGGCAAAGGATTCGTCTTCAATTGAAAGCATTATAACCACGCACGATGAACTCTACAAGGCAGAAATTGTCGGAGCAAAATATATATCGATGGCTGCAAAGGAGGTTAGCACGTATGCAGACGCTTTAATGGAGGTCACTTCTCAAGTGTCCAATAATGGGCTTATCACGGAACGCCTCATTAAAGATATTAACCGAATAATCAAGCATAATGACGCTGGATATACTACCACTCCTGGGAAAGCGTTGAAGAATGATAGAACACAAGAAGTTATATATATCCCACCTCAGACTATTGAGGAAATCAAAGAGCACATGCGCAATCTGGAGGCTTTTATTAACGATGATAGTCTCAGCGAACTTGACCCATTGGTAAAAATGGCCATTATCCATCATCAATTTGAAAGTATTCATCCATTTGGTGATGGAAATGGTCGAGCCGGGCGTGTGTTAAATATTGTGTATTTAGTGTCTAAGGGGCTTCTAAACATGCCTATATTATATCTCAGCCGCTATATAAATCACAATAAGAGTCAATATTATGAGCTATTGCAAAATATAAGAACTTACCGAAATCAAGAGGCGTGGGAGGCGTGGATTATGTTTATTCTTAGAGGTGTGGAAATTACATCTGATGAAACAATCCAATTCGTAAGAAAAATCTCTGATTTGATGATGCGTTTCAAACATAAAATTAGAGATAATAGACCCAAGATCTACTCACAGGATCTCATCAACAATCTATTCAGACATCCGTATACTAAGATAGAGTTTGTGATGAATGAACTACGGATTTCTAGACCGACAGCGATATCCTATCTAAATCAACTGACAGAAGAGGGTATTTTGACAAAGCTTAAGCTTGGTCGTGACAATTACTATATCAACGAAGCTCTATATGATTTGATTCTTAATGCATTTCATCCGGAATCAAAAAAAGAAGAAGATACAATTTTTACAGAATCTAAGGTGATTGATGATATGTAAAGGATTTTTACATGTTCGCACAACGCGTAAAGAAAATCGAAATTTCTTTACACGTTTAACTATATATGTAAAGAAATCAGGGAATTCTTTATTGATTCCAGTTCGTTAGTCGCACTCACGAACTGGGAATATGGGATTGCTCTCTAATGCCGTCTATGCGTATTTGCAGGCAAAAGTTACGCGGATTATTTGAATTTTGCCTGTAGAAGATAAAAGATGTGGCTTAACTTTGTGATTTGTAGTTTATTACGTTGCTTTTTGAGGCGTTCAAAATAGGGCCCGAACCTGCACGACTCGCAGCACTCGCACCTGCCCCCCCAAAAAATTGTCATGTCGAAAAAATTGTGTTAGTTCGAATAACTTCCTAAGTTTTTTAGGGCGGGAGCAGAGGTGCTTCCGCTTTTGTTATTGTATGGTTGGGGAGGTGAGGAGGGTGTGGGTCATGAAGAGTATTGCTAGGGCGAGGATGGCGTAGAGTATGCGGGAGAGGGGACGAGAAAGGGTGCCTGTGAGCATTCTTACGCCGGTTGAGCGGAAGAACCATTCGGCTCCGCTCAGCGCGGCGTAGAGGCATAGTAGTGCGGCGGCGATGAATGCTGCGGCAAGTATATAGGTTGCTGTTGTCAGCGACATGGGGTGAAGGTGAGCGTGCGGGTTAGATCGGGGTTGAGGGTAATTTCAACTATGGCGGTGTCGTCGGGGAGGAGGGGGGAGATTCTTTCCGGCCATTCGAGTAAGCATAGATGACCAGAGTATAGAAAGTCTTCGACACCGATGTCGAGTCCTTCTTCAACGCTGTTGAGGCGGTATAGGTCGAAGTGGTATATCGGGCCTTCTGTGCCGGCGTATTCGTTGATTATGGAGAAGGAGGGGGAGTTGGTCATGTCGTTTGTTACTCCGAGGTGGTGGCAGAGTGCGCGGATGAATGTTGTTTTGCCTGCTCCCATTTCACCGTTGAATGCTACGACGGTGGCTCCTGATGCTTTTAGTGCGTCGGCAAATTGTTTTGCGGCGAGGGGAAGGTGGGAGAGGGAGGGGATTTCTATTATTGTGGTCATAATTAATGAGTTACTGATTTTTTTATCCAATAAGAAACTGAATTAATATGTTGTGGAGTTTTTATCCAATGAAAAACTGAGAGTTGTGAGTTTTGTCCAATGAAAGCTGAAGATGGGTTGTGGAGTTTTTTTGTCGGATAAAAAACTTGGTTTTAAGAATCGTGGAATTTA
>CAYQEN010000043.1:0-8780 GCA_964416545.1 uncultured Bacteroides sp.
GCTATTCCGAAAGAAGAAATGAGGGGAGAAAGGGCTGTGTGGCGAGATGGGGATGCTGTGTGTGTTGTAGACGTGCGTGGCGGGATAGGATTGCCAGGTTTTTCTATATACGTGTCTGCGATGGAGATTTGGGAAAATTGTGTATATTTGTGGCGGAACATTCGCATTGATAATGTGTTATGTTTTTACGATATGTTTTAGTTTGAATATGTAATTTTGTAGAGTTTTATGAAACGATTTTCGATTGTTGCGATGGTTGCTGCTGTTGCAATGCTGTTTGGTTCGCTATCGGCGAGTGCTCAATTTCATCTCGGTTTGAGGGCCGGTATTAATACTTCTGAGCTTCATTTTAATGAGAAGACTTTTGATGGCAGCAATCGCACGGGTTATAATATTGGTGCGATGTTGGAGTTTTCGGTGCCTTTGACAGGACTCGGTGTCGATGCGTCGCTGATGTATGTGCGTCGTAATGCTGAGTTTATGGGCTCAGCGGGTAGTGCTTTGAAGAATAATCGTGATTATATCGATATTCCGATCAATCTGAAGTGGAAACTCGGGTTGCCTGTAATAGGTCGCGTAGTAACTCCATATCTTGCAACCGGTCCGAGTTTTGCATTTCTGACAAGCCGTAGGGCTTTTGAGGATGCGTATCAAAATAAGAAGTTTGATACGTCGTGGAATTTCGGATTTGGTGTGGAGCTATGCCATAAGGTTCAAGTGGGTGCGAGCTATGGATTGGGGCTTACAAAGGCTCTGAAGAGTGTTGGCGCTACAGGAACGTCGAATATCGAAGGTAAGAATCGCTATTGGACGATTACGGCTACTTACTTTTTGTTTTGAGTGCTGGCCGATTCTTTTATGTCGGCTCGGAAATATTGTGTTGTCGGTGGGTACTTCGGTGTCTATCGACAATTTTTTTTAGCGACAGTGTGATTTTTTCGATTAGGGTGCGTCTTATATAGTATAATGAAGCAGGATAAACGAACTGAGCGATATATGGAGCTGCTCGAAAGGCACCGTAGGGTGATCTATCGAGTGTGTTATATGTATGCTGAGGATGGTGAGCATCTGAAGGATCTCTATCAAGAAGTGACGGCGAATATCTGGCAGGGGATTAGGTCGTTTCGCGGAGAGTCGTCGGAGGCAACATGGATTTATAGGATTGCGCTTAATACGTGTGTGACGTTTTTTCGTCGTACGGGAAAGCATTCGATGAATCGTGTGCCGATAGAGTTTGTGACTGATGTTGCCGATGATGCGTCGGAAGAGCATATCCGTCTGCTTCGTGAAATGTATGAGATGATAGGTCGTCTTGGAAAACTCGATAAGGCTATTGTGATGCTGTGGCTTGATGAGTATTCGTATGATGAAATTGCCGAGATGACCGGATTGAGTCGGACGAATGTGGGTTCGCGTCTGCATCGCATTCGCTGTCGGCTGATAGAAGAAAGTAATAAATAGAAGAAACACCAGTATGGAGCAGGATTTGAATCTCGATAAGCTACGCCATCAATGGCGTGAAGCCGATAATATTATCGGTGAGCTTGGCGACAAGGCTGTCGCCAAACTGTCGACTCGTGTAAATAGAGTGTCGTATCGTGATCGATTGAAGCGTCAGGCATCGCTGACGGTTTGGTGTGGCGTTATGGGGGGCATGTTGTGGTGTCCGTTGTTGTATTTCATGATCGAAATGCCACTGTGGTTGATGGGAGTGTGTGTAGGTTATTTTGTGCTTATGTCGGCACTTAATTTCGGCGATTTACGACGTATACGCAGACTTGATTTCGGAGTACTGTCGGCTCGTGAGGCTCTGGAACTAATTTATGAAATAGAGCGTAAGCGCAGGCGGTTGCAGCTTATTGGCGTACCGTTGGCTGTGGGCGTAGTCGGTGCGTTGCTCTGCTATTTTGCAGATGTAAGTACGTATCTATTGACCGGAGGATTGGTTGGTGCAGTGATTGGTTTGGTAATCGGATTGATTGTAGATCGGCGTGGTCGTTTGCTTATAAAGGAGATGAAACGAAGCCTGCAAGAAGAACTTTCTGAGGAGTCAGACTCTTGAGTTATAGTTTGTTATGAGGATTGAATAAATATTGTTGAAAACTTTTTGTGGCAATAGTGGGAGAATTCAAAAAAAATATCTAATTTTGTGCTCGCTAACAAAAGAGTGCGGGGTGTAGCACAGTTGGCAGCGCGCCACGTTCGGGACGTGGAGGTCGGAAGTTCGAGTCTTCTCACCCCGACATAAAATTGAGAATCAGCATAAATGCCGGTTCTCAATTTTCTTTTTAAATACCTTATAAAAGCGATGCCATTGGCAAAAACAAACTTGAATTATTGAGTTTAAATTCTGTTGGAATCGGCGAGAGTAATTCTTACCTTTGTGAAAATTTTTAACATCCAACATTATCATGTCGAAAATATTGAGTTTGAATTTCTGTCTGCGGGTTTGTGGCTTGTTGGCAGTGACGTTGTTGTCATCGAGAGCTACAGCTCAGAATGTGCAATTGCATTATGATTTCGGTCGGTCGCTTTATTCTTCTGAGCAGGCTGATCGCCAGAAAGTGACTTTGACTTATGAGGCGTTTAAGTCCGATAAATTGGGATCGTGGTATTATTTTGTGGATTTTGACATTCGCAATAGTGGTTCGAGTTGTGCTTATACAGAAATCAGTCGTGAATTTAACGTGGGTACAAGCTCTCCATTTTCGGCACATGTGGAATTTGACGGAGGTATTAATCTCTACGGAAGTTTTCAGAATGCATTTCTAATTGGTCCGGCGTATAATGGACATTCTGCCGATTTCTCAAAAACATGGAGCTTACAATTGATGTATAAGCAATGTTTGAAGAGCGGAGGCAAGAAGGCGTTGGCAGGTGTGCAACTCACAGGTGTGTGGGGACTGACTTTTGGTAATGGAAATTGGACATTTGCCGGATTTGCCGATTTGTGGACCGGATATATTCCTGAATGGGATGCCGACAAGCAGAAGAAGGGAGTAGTGTTTCTTACCGAACCGCAATTGTGGTATAATGTCAGCAAGAGCTTTTCTGTGGGCACAGAGTGGGAGCTTTCAAGTAATTTCGTTTATCCCACAAATAGCACAGGAACACGTTTTTACGTGAATCCAACCTTGGCAGTGAAATTTAATTTATAACTCATAACTAATAATAGCCATGAATTTCTTAGAAGAAAAAATCCTTGAGGATGGTATCATCAAAGAGGGTAACATTCTGAAAATCGACAATTTCCTGAATCATCAGATTGATGTTGACATTATACGTCAGATAGCATACGAAATAAAGCGTCGTTTCCGTGGAAAAGAGGTGAATAAGATTCTTACAATCGAGGCAAGTGGTATTGCTATTGCTACATTGTTGGGCGATCTTTATGATGTGCCTGTGGTGTTTGCCAAAAAGGGCGAAACAGCCAATTGTACGGATGATAAGTATGTGTCGCAGGCTTATTCGTTTACTCACAAGCGTTCAAACAATGTGTTTGTATCGCGACCTTATCTCACTGCTGATGACAAGGTGCTTATTGTCGATGATTTCCTTGCCGACGGACAGGCATCGAAAGCATTGATTGATATTGTGCATCAGGCCGGAGGTCAGGTGGTAGGTTTGGGTATCGCCGTAGAAAAAGGACAGCAGCAGGGCGGACGTATGCTTCGTGAAGAGGGTTACCATCTTGAGTCGATAGCTATTATTGAGTCGATGGATTATGAAAAACAGGAAATCATATTCAGGCAATGAGTAAAAATAGCAACGACACTGCGATGAGTAAAGATGGCATCTATAGTCTCGATGGGCGCATCCCGGTACTTAAGGCGTTGCCTTTTGGTCTTCAGCACATATTGGCAATGTTTGTTGCCAATATCACACCGATTATCATATTGGCCAATGTTGTAGGGTTGCCCCGTGAGCTTAGTTCGGCTTTGGTGCAGAACTGTATGATTATTGCCGGTATCGGCACATTGGTGCAGCTTTATCCGGTATGGCGTATCGGTTCACGGTTGCCGATTGTGATGGGTATCAGTTTTACGTTCCTTTCGCTTGCTATCGCTATTGCCACATCGCAAGGCATGGGAGTCCTGATGGGCGCCGTTATTTTAGGCGGTGTTGTGGAAGGATTGTTAGGCTTATTCCCTAAATATTGGACACGATTAATATCTCCAGAAGTAGCCGCTACGGTGGTTACAGCCATAGGCTTTTCGTTGTTGCCTATCGGAGCAAACAGTTTTGCCGGTGGGCAGGGCGCAGAAGATTTTGGAAGTATAAGCAATTGGATTGTAGGTTCAGTGACGCTGTTTACATGCTTGATTGTAATGATTTTCGGTAAAGGTCTTTTGCGTGCATTATCTGTGTTGGTCGGTTTGGTAGTCGGCTATATTCTTTCGCTCTGTATGGGAATGGTTGATTTCTCTGCATTGAGCGAAGTAGATGTTCTGGCTCTTCCTGTGTTGATGCCTTTTACGCCTGAGTTTCGTCTTGATGCTATTTTGGCAGTGGTGTGCATTTATATGGTGTCGGCCACAGAAACTATTGGCGATACGTCGGTACTTTGTTCAAGCGCACTCGGTCGTGACGCTAAGAAGGAGGAACTCGGCCGCGCAGTGGCTTGTGATGGTTTTGTCAGTTCGATAGCCGGTATGTTTGGCTGTACTCCTATAACATCGTTCTCGCAGAATGTAGGCTTGATAAGTATCTCAAAGGTGATAAATAGATTTGCCATAGGTATGGGAGCTGTGCTGATGCTTCTGAGCGGATTTGTGCCGGCAGTAGGAGTTGTGCTGACATCTATTCCTCAGGCAGTGCTTGGAGGTTGCACCATAATGATGTTTGGCTCGATATTGTTTGCCGGTTTCGGTATGGTGGCAAAGTGTGGCTTCTCAAATCGCAATATGATTTTGGTGAGTATGTCGCTTAGTGTAGGTCTTGGCTTTACGCAGGCAACAGGTATGTTCACAGTGTTCCCGCAGATGGTTCAAACTGTGTTTGGCGATAATTGCGTGGCAGTAGTGTTCCTATTGGCTATTATATTGAATCTTATTTTACCGAAAGATAAAGAGTAAAAGTGCACACTGGATTAGTGTATCGAAAAGGCAAAATCGGAAGGTTTTGCCTTTTTTATTTATATTTGCGAAGTTAGGTGTGACCAAGTGTCATCTCTTTGCGTCTAATAATGTATTTAATAAATCCATAATTGTTATGAATACACAAAATTCTACATCCGAGAATCGTGAATATGAGTATCACGGTTCGCTCGTCAATGGCTTTATGATGATAGCCATTGTGTTTGTTTTGATACCCCTGCTTATTCTTTTATCTATCGCTAAGGGGGGAGAAGAAAATCTATGGCTCAGTGTGGGGGTGTCGGTACCTTTATTTGTCGTGTTTTTGTTTGGATGTGCCGGCTATTTCACGCAAGAGCCGAATGAATCCCGAGTGATGATATTTTTTGGTAAGTATCGAGGGACTTGTCGTAAGGTTGGATATTTTTGGGTAAATCCTTTTATGACTCGTCGCAAGCTGTCGCTGCGTATTCGTAATATGGATATCGAGCCGATTAAGGTGAACGATAAAACCGGAAATCCGGTGCTTATCGGCATGGTGCTCGTGTGGAGAATCAAGGATACGTATAAGGCTGTATTTGATATAGATTCAGCTTCTTTAGCTGTCGGAACGTCGTCGGTGAGTGCGAGTGCACTTGAACGTTTTGTTCGCATACAGAGCGATGCCGCACTGCGCGAAGTGACAGGTCATTATGCCTATGATAATATGGGATCTGACGGCTCGGAGATGACTTTGAGGGATGGGGGGAGCGAAATTAATGAACTGCTTGAAAATAAGATAAATGAGCGTCTTGAGATGGCGGGCATGGAAGTAGTTGAAGCGCGCTTGAATTATCTGGCTTACGCTCCTGAAATTGCGGCTGTGATGCTTCGCCGTCAGCAGGCTTCGGCTATCATATCGGCTCGTGAAAAGATTGTAGAGGGTGCCGTGACAATGGTAGAGATGGCGGTCGATAAGCTCGAAAAAGGAAATGTGGTGAAACTTTCCGACGAACATAAGGCAGCAATGGTAAGCAATATGATGGTAGTGCTTTGTGCCGATGAGTCGGCTCAGCCGGTGGTCAATGCCGGGAGTTAAACACATCCGATAGGAAGATTTAAAAATAGCGACAGCCTGTCAAATTGAAATCAATCGGCAGGCTGTCGTTGCATTTTTAGAGGTTGCGGTATGCTTTATCTATGTCGTCGATGGTGATGCCGAGCATTTTCATTTCGTTGAATAGTGCGGGGAGGGTGGAGGCGAAGAATTCTTCACGGCGGGCAGCATCGACAAGTTCTTTAGCATTGTCGGCCAAAAAGTAGCCCATGCCGCGCTTTGAGTATATGATGTTGTGGTTTTGCAGATAGTCGAATGCTTTCAGCACGGTGTGAGTGTTTACCGACATCTGCACTGCGAGTTCTCTGACTGAAGGAATCTTCGAGCCTGCAATCCATTGTTCTGCCAATATGCATTGAAAGCTGTAGTCAATGATTTGGCGATATATCGGGCGGTCGTTGCTGAAATTCATAGGTGTCAAAGTTGTATTTTTGACAATTTACGTATTGTGAGCCATATCATCAGCATGATGTAGGCAACGCAGAGTCCGCAGAATATATAGAGGAATATCTCCATGTTGGCAGTGAATGATATGCTTTCGATATATGTATCGGCATCAATATTGCCTTTTGCCACTTCACCAAGATTTGTATTTGTCATTACAACCATTATTCCGTATACGGCACCGATGATGGCCATAACAATCAGCGATACCACAGACCATACTACTCCCATTATAGCACGGTGGTGGCGGAGTGCTACGACGGCAAACATGCAGGTAGCAATCGGAACGTATTCTTGAACTTTAGCGAAGATGCGAATATTGCTACTATAAAGATGTCGTGCTGATTCTTCAATTTCGACTATTATGGTATTTTGCTTGCCGATAATCGTGTCGAGTATGTTTACAGTGCCGCTGTTGAGTCCCCAAGTGAAAAGAGGAATGGCGATAAGGCAGTATGGAATGATTATTGCGGCCTTTTCGAGGGCGGTAGCCGGGAGCATGGTTTCGAGGTAGCGGTCGCTATAGCGAGCAAAGACAGCCGGCCCGAGGTAGACCATGAAGTTGATAACCGTAGAAAACAAGCCCGAAAATAGGAAGCCTATATCTGTATATGTTAGAGCGTATTGCGTGATGCCAATAGAGATGGCTATGAGTGGGTAGAGCCATAGCTGAAGGCGTAGCGAAGGGTAGTAGTAGCGAGCTACCATGCCGAGGCGGTGGAATGAAAATTCCGATGTAGTAGTGGTCATATTTGTTATTCTTCAGTAGAGGGTCGGTTAATGAGTTTGATTATTGAGTCGCGCGCCGGGCTTAGTAATGCGTTGTATAACAGAGTGTAATCTATGTCGGTAGGCTCGTCGACTACAGAGGCGGGGACTATGGAACGGAATTTGCCTAAAGTCTGTTCGCAGTAGAGGGAGTGGGGGAGGGGGAGCGGAGATGTGATAAACGCAATACAGTCAGATAGTTGCTGAGTTTGAATCGCTGTTAATAACATTCCGCGAGTTATGACGATAAGACCGTCGTAGAGGTTAATCAAATCGGCAACGGTGTGGGTGGAAATTATGACTGTCTGATGCTCGGAAATGTTAGCCGCCAGAATTTTTTGCAGAGTTTGCTTGGCAGTAATGTCAAGTCCGTTGGTAGGTTCGTCGAGCAGAAGCAGGTCTGTTTGCAGAGATATGGCGTAGGCAAGTTGCGCTTTTCGACGGTTGCCGAGCGAAAGTTTTTTGAGCTTTTCGTTGCCCGTCATTCCGAACGCTTCGAGATTGGAGCGTAGCATTTGCGCATCGAAGTTGGGGAAGAAGCATGCGTGTCGTCCGGCATACTCGTTGATGGTTGAGCTCGGGATTTGGATATCGTCGCTGAAGAAGAATACGCGCTGCATCACTTCGGGGGTGCGTGATGATGGCGCTTCACCGTCGATGAGGCAAGAGCCGGATGTGGGGCGACGGAGGCCTGAAATGAGGTGTAGAAGCGTGGTTTTTCCGGCACCGTTTTCACCCAGCAACAGGTGGATGCCCGGGCCTATTGTGGCGTTTGAGTCGTTGATTGCCGCTACGGTGCTTTTGTCGTAGGCAAAAGTGAGATTATTGAGAGTTATCATGTTGATGTTCAGCTTATTTTGTATTGTAAGAGGGAATGTGTGTGCCTGTGCCTGTCACTATCATTACAGAGGTGGTTGGAATGATGCCGAGCAGAAATTCAACCCATTTTTCGTTTTTTTGGGAGGAGAGTCGCGAAATATCAATATTATCGTATGAGTCAGCGATTTGCGAAGCTGCCGACAGGGAAAGAAAGGCGACGATGAGGGTTGTGATTAGTTTTTTCATGACGCTTTGTTTTGTGTAGGGTTGGAGATATTTCGATAGTTTGGTTTGTGGTAGTGTTGTACTTATCTACAACACCGCAAATGTAAAAACAAAATGCAGTACTACCAAAACTTTTCAAAAAAAAGTTTTAGTAGTGAGTATTAAAACGGATAATGAATATGCCTGTTTGATATCAAGATGTTCTCCAAACAATATTTTGACCTTTGTTTTTGCTTGTTTGCAGATTTGAATAGTAGATAGCGGGGGTGTGTCAGCAGTTGTTTGCGCGTGTATTGCCATTTGAGTATAGAAATGGCTGATAATCTATTTCGTTGGCGTTTTGCTTTCTCTTT
>CAYQEN010000044.1:0-8743 GCA_964416545.1 uncultured Bacteroides sp.
CCTTCCAAGGCAACACAAACAAAGAGCTAAGTGAACAACGCTTAGCTCTTTTTCGTTATCTACCCACATGAATTCCCCTCTGAAACATGATTATAGCATCTCAAAAAAGAAAAGAAAACATTGCCGAATATCTGCTCTACATGTGGCAGATTGAAGACATCATTCGCGCCAACAATCTCGACATCGAAAAAATCGAGCTAAACGTCATCAGCCGATTTTCTCTCGACGACACCTCACATAAAAATATGGTTGAGTGGTACGAATCGCTCATCGACATGATGCGACGCGAAGGAGTGGAAAAATCTGGGCATCTGCAAATCAACAAAAATATCCTCTCCCAACTCGTTGCGCTCCATCAGACTCTCCTCAAAGACCCACGCTTCCAGACTTACACAGCGGAATTTTACCGCACACTCCCATTCATCGTCGAACTGCGTTCAAAAGCTGGCGACGACAAGCCCGGTGAAATCGAAACCTGCTTCAATGCTCTCTACGGCATGCTGATGCTCCGACTGCAAAACAAAGAAATCAGCGCAGAAACTATGACTGCCGTAAAGCAAATATCTCGATTCATAGCCGTTCTTTCGCAAAATTTCAAACTCGACGAAGAAGACAAACTATTCAACGACGAGCAGCAATAGCATTCGAAGAGGGTCGCTCCCGCAAGAGCTGACCCTCTTCTCCATTCATCACATTACGCAAATTAAAGCCTTTTCCTAATCAGTATCGACTGCTTACCACATCCCAGTCCACTACATCCCAAAGCCGTTTTAGCGCATCGCCTCGACGATTTTGATAATCCAAATAGTAAGCATGCTCCCACACGTCAAATGCCAATAGAGGCGTAAGTCCTTCTGTCAGCGGATTTCCGGCATTATGCTGTTGCGTAATAAATAGTTGTCCATCTTCATCCTTCGACAGCCACACCCATCCGCTACCAAAAAGCGTCACTCCCGCTTCCACAAAATCAGCCTTAAATGCTTCAAACGAACCAAATTGAGCATCAATTTGCTTACGCAATTCTCCATCCGGCTCCCCGCCTCCATCCGGCGAGAATGAAAAGAAGTAGAATATATGGTTCCATGCCTGCGAAGCGTTATTAAACAACGCCCCATCCGACTTCTTGATAATATCTTCAAGTTCCATATCCTCATACTCAGTGCCGACAATCATTTTATTCAGATTGTCTATATACGCTTTTTCATGCTTCCCATAGTGATACTCCACCGTTTCAGCCGATATCGCCGGCACCAATGCATCGGGAGCATACGGAAGTTTTGGACGGACATAAATTTCTGTTTTCATACCAATATCGTATTATAAACGTACAACAATATAACAATTCTCACTCGATTTGGTTCATGCACTCCACCTACCGATGTAATTTTTCATCCAACCACCAAAACACGTAATCATATAGTTTTTCTCTCAATCTTCGCTCCGACAGAAATAAGTCGTGCATTCCACCCTCCACCTTCGCCGACGTAACATTCTCTCCAAGCATCACCCCATACCTCCTGATATCATTCACATCGAGCACTACATCCGTGCGCATAGCCTCCTCGCTCCACACCTCCGGATTCGAACTCCTCGCCGAGTATAGCAACAAAATCGGAACTTTAATACTATTCCGATGCTCGCGCAGATACACTTGCGCATCATTCACTGCCCTGACCCATCCGAGATCCACTCCGTAATTCGTACTCTTCCAGGCATGATTATAGTTCCACTCCCCGTATGCCTCAGACGAAATCGCCTGTTCATACACTCCGCCACCGCCGGTGCTGACAGGAATATTCGGAAACACTCTTCCCACTGCCGACACAACACCTACAAACCGTTCCACCCCACCCAAATTCCAATCCAGAAATGGGCTGTTCAGCATCAGTGCATCCACTGGCGCGTCGGCATTATGAGCCAGATAATATGCCGCAGCAAGTCCGCCTGTCGAATGACCGATAAGCACTATTTCAGAGCACCCATCGTTACGCATCACCGCAAGAGCCGAATCAATATCTGCAAAATACTCCTCAAAACTCCTCACCTGAAAAGGCTTTTGCCCGGCCACGAGCGAACGCCCGTATTTCCTCAAATCCACGGCATAAAAGTTATATCCCTGACCTGCAAACCTCAAGCCAAGCTCACTCTGAAAGAAATAGTCATTATATCCATGAATATACAGCACTCCCCTATGCGAATCCCCCTCGGCGCGATGCCTCACGACCGTACTCCGCACTCTGCCACTATAATCTTCACCTTGCTCCACAAACCTCATTTCAAAACCACAACCCAACGAATCTGGTCGCCACTGCGCAGAAACCACACCCGACACATTAAACATCAAAAACACTACAAAACACTTGATTACACCCAAAAACAGCTTACTCATATCTACAAAACAAAACATAAAGTGAAAAAAGTATGTTAACTCGTTTGGCAAAGATACATATAAAAGCTATATTTGAACGTACTAATCTATCACACTCATCATTAACAGAATCATACATTGCTCGTATGAACGATATTACCGATATATTCATCCGCTATATCAAAGAATATGGCAGTGTTGACATCGCTGAATCCGAGTTCAAGAAACACCTCCACGAAGACTTGAACATGAAAAAACAATATCAAGAATGGTGCCACGAAAACGGCTACACCGAAAAAAATGGATTCAACGATTGGGCTTATGAATACCTTGAGACCCAAAATGAAGTATGGAACAACCTGAATGACTTTGATGAACAATAATACAACACTTCAGCTGCACCTCCCGGCAGAATGGGAGTACGACAGCACCATAATGCTCGCATGGCCTCACGAAGAAACCGACTGGGCGCACATGCTCCCACAAGTACGAACTTGCTACAGCAATCTTATTCAAGCCATCACATCAGTCGGACAAAATGTGATTCTCGTCGGCCCCGGACTTGATAGACTCCCCGATGAGCTGACCCATCTTGATAGTAGCCGAATCTTTACTTTCAACTGTCCGACAAACGACACTTGGACGCGCGACTATGGTCCTATCACACTGATTGACAATAATGGAACTGCCATTGTTGCCGACTTTCGCTTCAACGGTTGGGGACTGAAATTCGCTGCCGACCTCGACAACTGTGTCACACCCGCCATGTGCGCCAAAGGTCTAATTACAGTTCCTCGTCAAAACTGTCAAGGCTTTGTCCTCGAAGGTGGTGGCATCGAAAGCGACGGTCGCGGAACTCTCCTCACCACCGCACACTGTCAATTCTCACCAAATCGAAATCCACATCTTTCCAAAGAGCAGATCGAAGAGCACTTATGCCGATTCTTCGGTGCAAAGCGTGTACTGTGGCTCAATCACGGCTACCTTGCTGGCGACGACACCGATAGCCACATCGACACCCTCGCTCGATTCGCGCCCAACGATACTATCATCTATACCGGTTGTAACGATCCTGAAGATGAACACTATCAGGCTCTGCAAGCTATGAAGCAGGAACTTATGGCTATGACTACAGCCGACGGACTCCCATACAACCTCATTGAGCTACCTCTGCCCGACCCTGTATTCGATGGCGACGAGCGCATTCCGGCCACATACGCCAACTTTTTAGCTACGCCAAAAGCCGTCTTCATGCCAACATACAACCAACCGCAAAAAGACCAATTGGCCTACCAAATGTTGCAAATAGCATTTAGCCAACCCATCATCACCGTCGATTGCAGTGCATTGATTCGGCAGCACGGCTCTCTCCACTGCGCCACTATGCAACTACCCGACAACATCCTTTGCTTATGAACACAACTCTAAAAATAGGACTCATACAATTGTCCAAAACCGCTGACGTCGACGCAAATCGCCATCGTCTTGCCGAAGAAATCAGAAAAGTGGCAGCCAATGGAGCTGAACTTATTGTAAATCAGGAATTACACGACAGTCTCTACTTCTGTCAAACCGAAAACACCGACCTTTGCTCACTTGCCACTCCGATACCATCAGAAGCAACCGACTTCTATGCATCTCTGGCAAAGGAGCTTAACGTTGTTATCGTATGCTCTTTATTTGAACGTCGCGCCCCCGGTCTTTACCACAATACCGCCGTTGTCTTCGAGCGCGACGGCTCTATTGCAGGCAAATATCGCAAAATGCACATTCCCGACGACCCTGCATACTACGAAAAGTTCTATTTCACTCCCGGCGACCTCGGATTCGAGCCGATTGACACATCTGTCGGACGCCTTGGAGTTCTCGTATGCTGGGATCAATGGTATCCCGAAGCAGCACGACTGATGGCTCTTCGCGGCGCGGAAATTCTAATCTACCCCACCGCCATCGGATGGGAATCCACAGACACTGATGACGAAAAAGCTCGACAGCGCGAAGCGTGGATTACAATTCAACGCTCCCACGCCGTTGCCAACGGACTTCCTGTTGTATCCGTCAACCGCGTCGGACACGAACCCGACCCCTCAGGTGCCACAAACGGCATACTCTTCTGGGGTAGCAGTTTCGTTGCTGGGCCTCAAGGCGAATTCTTATATCAAGCTCCTACCGACCAAGAAGCATCGGTTGTAGTCGAAGTCGACACTCAGCGTAGCGAACACGTACGCCGCTGGTGGCCATTCCTGCGCGACCGCCGAATAGATGCCTATGATGGTCTCACCAAACGCTTTTTAGACTAAAAATCACCCAAAACCAACAGCGGAGCTACGTCACGTTTGACATAGCTCCGCTGTTTTTGTATCGTATTAAAAGCTTAATAGTCGTAAAAGCCCTTAGCTATCGGACGACAATTATATCCCGAAGCCATGATGCGACCGTACGCTCCGGCAGAGCGCAGTGCCAACAAATCGCCTCTGCGAGTCACAGGAAGCGTTTCATCCACACCAAACACATCCGACGACTCACACACCGGACCGACAACATCGTAAACAGCCGTTGTCGCATCTTCCGACGTAATATTTTCAATCTTATGATGTGCCTGATACAAAGCTGGACGTACGAGGTCATTAAATCCGCCATCCACGATGACAAATTTTTTCTTCGTACCCTCCTTGACATACAGCACCTTTGTTATCAGCGAGCCACATTGTGCCACAACCGAGCGACCAAGTTCAAAATGCAGTTCCTGACCTTCGCGCAGATTCAATTTTTCGCGGAACACATCAAAATAAGCCTTAAAGTCAGGTATCGGATTTTCATCGGGATTATCATAATCGATTCCCAATCCACCACCAACATTTATCAGCTCAAACTTAATTCCACGAGCTTCAAAATCATCCTGCATAGCATTAATACGCTCACACAATACACCGAAAGGTGCATTATCGGTAATCTGCGAACCGATATGAAAATGTAGCCCCTTCAAGTAAAGATGCTCCGACTTCACAGCCTTATCCACTATCGGATTCAGCAACTCGAGATTGATTCCAAATTTATTTTCGGCCAATCCCGTTGTGATATAATGATGCGTATGGGCATCAATATTCGGATTTACGCGAAGAGCTACTGGAGCAACTTTTCCCTTTCGGGCAGCTATCTCCTCTATTACCTCAAGCTCGGCCATGCTCTCTACGTTGAAACACGAAATACCCGCATCAAGACCAAGCTCAATTTCCGTATCTGTCTTACCCACACCGGCATAGACTATTTTCTCTCCCCCAAATCCCACTGCGAGCGCAGCTTTGATCTCGCCACCGCTCACAGTATCAGCACCAAAGCCGGCTTCGGCAATCATTCGAAGCACAGGCTCATCTGCATTAGCTTTTACCGCATAATGCACTTTAAAGCGCGAATCGGCCGACGCTTCCGCAATAGCGGAAAGCGTAGCCGACAGCAATTTCATATCGTAATAATATAACGGTGTAGATTCTTTTCTCAAAGCCTCCACCGGAAAGTGTGTATATACCATGTGTAAATTATAGAAGTATTACTTCTTATTGTTAAACAGACGATCACTCAGCAAGTTGAGTGTACGCACCTTATCTTCCGCACGAACAAGCAGCGAAATATTGTAGTTACTACCGCCGTACGAAATCATACGCACAGGCACCTCCTTAATCGCATCGACTACTTCAGCTTCAAATCCGCGGTTCTGCCATTCGAGGTCGCCAACAACACATATTATCACCATATCGCGATCCACTGTCACTGTACCAAACTTCTTCAGTTCGTCCAATATAGCAGGCAGATGACGTTCATTGTCGATAGTCACACTGACACCAACTTCTGAAGTGACAATCATATCGATAGGTGTGCGATGTGTCTCAAATATCTCAAACACCTTACGCAAGAATCCATAAGCCAAGAGCATACGACCACTCTTAATCTTGATGGCTGTAATATTATCCTTTGCGGCAACAGCCTTGATTGTATGAGTAGGAGCGACATTGTAAATCAATGTACCGGGAGCCGACGGATCCATCGTGTTAAGAAGGCGAACTGGGATATTGTTTACCTTTGCAGGGAGCACGCAAGTCGGGTGAAGAATCTTCGCGCCGAAATAAGCCAACTCAGCAGCTTCTTCGAAATGAAGTTCACTTACAGGCGAAGTCTTTTCCACAAAACGAGGGTCGTTATCGTGCATTCCGTCTATATCAGTCCAGATTTCAATAACGTCAGCCTTAATAGCCGCACCGATGAGCGATGCAGTATAGTCGCTACCGCCACGCTGAAGGTTGTCTATTTCGCCATAGTTATTGCGGCATATAAATCCCTGAGTAATAAAGAGGTCGGCTTCCGGATGTGCTTCAACCATCGGCTGAAGATTGCAACGGATAAAATTGAAGTCCGGTTCCAGATTTTTATCTATACGCATAAAGTCGAGAGCAGGAAGCATCACCGCATTCACACCCTGTTCTTGCAAATAAAGTTGCATCAAAGCTGTCGACATCAACTCACCTTGAGCAAGAATCTCTTTATGGTCAAAACTCGAAAATATCTCCTTGTTAAACGAGGCGATATGATCAAGACAATCGCCCACAACCTTTCGAGCTGTGTTCTTTGCCTCCTCGGTTGAGAGAAGCTCTTCGATTACGCCGGCATACTTGGTGCGAAGCATATTTATCGTTTCGTTTGCACCTGCGTAATTATGCTTGTACAGATAGTCGCTGATTTCCTCAAGAGTGTTTGTAGTGCCCGACATTGCACTAAGCACCACTATATTTCGACCATTCTTTACAATGAGGTCAGCTACATTTTTAATACGCTGGGCCGAACCGACTGAGGTTCCCCCAAACTTCATTACTTTCATCCTTATGCTTTAATTATCAGTTTGGAGCTACAAAGTTAAGCATTATAATAATATAATAAAACTTGTAGTTACATGAATTTACTTATTAGCCCAATATCTCCTTGTCGCGACACTCCACCACCCTTGCTGGATAGTGATCGATTAGACTGTGATTATGAGTAGCTATAATCACACCGGCTCCCGAAGAGGCCGCAATGTCGTGCAATCGACGTATAATATGGCTTCCCGTTTCCGGATCGAGATTACCTGTTGGTTCATCTGCTATCAATAGCCGCGGGCTGTTTAGCAACGCTCGTGCTATCACGATTCGCTGCTGCTCGCCACCCGACAATTCATGCGGACGCTTATAGCTTTTATTCAGCATTCCTACCTCTCGAAGCACCTGCTCGATACGTTCCTCTATAGAGTCGCGATCGCGCCACCCCGTAGCACGTAACACAAATAGCAGATTATCGTATGCACTACGGTCGGCTAAAAGCTGAAAATCCTGAAATACGATTCCCACCGCACGCCGAAGCATCGGTATATCCTTACGTCGGATTGTCGCAAGGTCATAATCGAGCACTTTTGCACTTCCGGAATACAGAGGAACATCCGCATAAAGCGACTTGATAAACGTCGATTTTCCACTACCGACACGCCCGGTAAGATATACCACCTCCCCCTCCTTGAGCGAGAAGTTCACCTTGCGGAGCGCAATCAAATCGCGACGATGCAATTCTACATCGCGATACATCACTATTTCATGCTGAGTTTCTCTATCTTCCATCATCAAAGCCTTTAATAGCCCATTTCCGCAAGAAACTTGATGCGCATCAGACGAATTTCTTCCTCTGTGCATTCATCACCAAATTCCTTGAATGCGTCGTTCAGATCGCCACTTTCACTCTCCTTGAAATAATCGAATATATCATTCTGAAGATCCTCATCGAGCACCTCATCGATATAATAATTCAGATTTATTTTTGTTCCCGAATTTACTATTGCTTCTATTTCATCAAGCAACTCGCCTATTTCTAAACGGTGCGAATTTGCAATTTCATCGAGTGGTATCTTTCGGTCTATTGAATGAATTATGGCGATTTTAACCTTGCTCTTATTCGCAACGCCTCTCACCTTCAAGTCTTCCGGACGCTCAATATCATTATCCTCCACATGACGCTGAATCACTTTAACAAATTCTTCGCCATATCGCTTTGCCTTACCGGCTCCTACACCCGCTATATTTGCAAGTTCGTCTATAGTTACAGGATATGTTGTAGCCATAGCCTCAAGCGACGGATCCTGGAATATCACATACGGAGGAAGCGACAATTTTTTCGCAACCTTCTTGCGCAGATCCTTCAGTATCGAGTACAATTCAGGGTCAGCTGCACATCCTGCGCCACCCTTCACCACTTCAGGCTCTTCGTCCTCGCTGAAATCAGCATCTTCCACCACCTTAAACGACACGGGCTTTTTCATATATGCGCGAGCCTTATCGGTAAGTTTCAGCAATCCGTAAT
>CAYQEN010000045.1:0-8597 GCA_964416545.1 uncultured Bacteroides sp.
TTTTGCGGTGTTTTATTTTCAAACTTTGTGGTATTTCACTTTCAATTTTTGCGCCTATTAGACAATTGGATGCCCCTCTTTTTACCCCAAAATCCACCCTTCAAAATGCTCCAATCATGACATCTGATGATACGTTATGATGTGTATAGACTGATTTGAAAATCAATAGATTAACCATTATATATTCGCAGTCGAAATCACTTTTTTTGGGGAGAGGTAATTAGCAGGGGCGTGATAGAAAACAGGGTGGTGTTGGCTCTATTGTGATAACGATGAAATTAATTGAAAATATAAATTAATGAGACATGAAGACAAAGATTTTTAATTTGATTGTTATTGATGAGAGTGGCTCGATGTATGTAATCGAGAAGGAGGCTTTGGGTAGTGTGAATGAGACGATTCAAACAATTCGGAGTGCTCAGAAGGAGTATGAGGATCAGGAGCATTATGTGAGTATCGTGACTTTTAATAATAAGGTGAAGACTGTGGTTGACTGTGTGCATGTGGATGAGGTGGCGGATATTGCGGTCGGCGAGTATCGTCCAAATGGCTGTACGGCGCTGTATGATGCAATGGGGTTTTCGCTGATGGCACTTAGAGAGCGTGTGGCTGATGAAGACGGGGTGCTTGTGACGGTGGTGACGGATGGATTGGAAAATGCTTCGACGGAGTATCGCGGTGAGACTATCAAGGCTCTTGTGGAGGAGTTGAAGAGTCGCGGTTGGGTGTTTGCCTATATCGGAGCCAATCAAGATGTGGCGGCTGTGGCGGCATCGATGTCGATTGCGAATAGTATGAAATTTGAGGCGACGAGTGAGGGTGCTGTTGAGATGAGTCGTAAGTGGAACTTTGCGAGAGGGAAGCTGTATGATAGTATGGCTTGTGGAAGCTTCTGCGCTAATGATGCCAATGAGAATTTCTTTGATGATGGAAATGTGTAAGTAGTGTTGTGGTATTTGGCAGATGTTGAGTAGCTGTTTGTTTTTCTGAACTATTGTTAATGAGGCAGGGTGGGCGTGGGGAAAGGGGGAGAAATTTTTGTAGGTCGGTAAAAATCTGTATTTTTGCCAATGTGCGTTGTCGGCAGTCTATGGTTGTAGAGTCGACGACGCGGAGAGTAATGAATTAAATTTTTATAGCTAATGCAATATCAGTCAAACCTTAATGAATATATCGGACAGGCTCTGAAGGAAAATTGGGAGCAGCTGTCGCTTACGGATTTTAATGGCGTTTCGTTTCAATATAAGGATGTTGCCAGAAAGATAGCCAAGTTGCATATTTTGTTTCGCGAGGTAGGCGTTAAGCCCGGCGATACGGTGGCTTTGTGTGGCCGCAATTCGTCGCAGTGGGCTGTGGCGTTCTTTGCGGTAGTGACTTATGGCGCAGTTGCAGTGCCGATTCTGAATGAGTTTAAGCCGGATAATATCCATCATTTGGTGAATCATTCGGAGGCGAAGCTGTTTTTTGTAAGTAAGTATATCTGGGAAAATCTGGATGTTGAGCTGATGCAGAATCTGGTCGGCGTGCTTGAACTGGGCGATTTCTCGCTGTTGAGTTCGCGCTCGGAGAAGCTGACAGATATTCGCAGCCGACTGAATGAGTATTTCGGACGTGAGTATCCGGATCGTTTTACAGCAGACAGTCTGCATCTGCATCATTGCGAGCCTGATGATTTGGCGATGATTAATTATACGTCGGGTTCGACCGGCTTTTCGAAGGGTGTAATGCTGACTCATCGTAATGTGTGGAGCAATATTCAGTATTGCATAGATATGCTGAAGTGGCTTAAGAATGGCGATGCTATCGTGAGCATGCTACCGATGGCTCATATGTATGGCTTGTCAGTAGAGATTATCTTCCCGTTTATCAGGGGTTGCCATATCAATTTCTTGACGCGTACGCCGTCGCCTCGAATCATTATGGAGGCGTTTAGCACGATTAAGCCTCGTATGATTGTGGCTGTGCCGCTGATTATCGAAAAGATTATCCGCAATAAGGTGTTCCCGTTGCTTGAGAAGCGATTGATGAAGGTGCTTCTGCATGTGCCGTTTGTTGACGATCGTTTGCTTGGTCGCGTGAAGCAGCGTCTGGAAGAATCGTTTGGCGGTAATGTAGAGGAGGTAATTATAGGCGGAGCTGCTCTGAATAAGGAAGTTGAGGTTTTCTTGCGCCGTATCGGATTTCCGTTTACGGTGGGCTACGGAATGACCGAGTGTGCACCGCTGATTTCGTATGCTCCGTGGCGAGAGGCTCGTCAGGGTTCGTGCGGTCGTTTGGTAGACCGTATGGAGGCTCGTATCGATTCGCCCGATCCGGCAAATGTTCCCGGTGTGCTTTGGGTGCATGGCGATAATGTGATGAAGGGCTATTTCAAGAATGAAGAAGCTACGAATGCGGTGTTTGATAAGGATGGCTGGATGTCGACCGGCGATATAGGCTGTATGGATGAGGATAATTTCATCTATTTGCGCGGTCGCGATAAGAATATGATTCTCGGTCCGTCTGGTCAGAATATTTATCCTGAGGAAATCGAGCAGCTGCTGAACAATATGGCATATGTCAGCGAGTCGGTGGTGATAGACGATGGCGGTAAGCTGGTGGCTCTGGTTTATCCGGATTTTGATAATGCAAGTGCTGAGGGTCTTGACACTGATCGCCTGCGCGAAATAATGGATGAAAATCTGGTGGCACTTAATAAGGAGTTGCCGGCTTATTCGAAGATTTCGCGAGTGAAGATGGTGAGCGAGGAGTTTGAAAAGACTCCGAAGCGTTCAATCAAGCGCTATCTGTATCAGCGTAATTGAGCCGCGAGGCGAAATAGCATACGGTAAATAGCCGGAAGTCCGTTGATTTCTGATATGCGGCTGTTGACTTCCGGGAAGGTGTCGCGCCACATTTTCAGAGATCTTGGGCGGGCACTGAGGTATTTTATCTTTGCATGAAATTTTATGTTTGTGACGAATCGGTCGTATCGCTGCAAGAGGCGACGGGCGGTGAGCCACAAACATATTTTTTTTGTGGCTTCAAGGCGTTGTGTGAGAATGTGTTGTGCGTTTCCGCGTGAGAGGGAGTTGCGTCGGATAGGGTCGTGGTATTGGTAGCCGCATGTGTCGGCTATTGCAATGGTGGGGTTGCAGGCGAGTGTTTTTGCGACGATGGTCAGGTCTTCCCAACAGTCGATGCCTTCGTCGGCTCGAATGTTGTTGCTAATTAGGAAGTTGCGTCGGATGGCTTTGTTGACGAGGGAGAAGTGTAGGGTGTCGATTGGCATGCTATTGAGGGAAAGGGGGGGCGCGATTTTTAGAGGTGTGTGTCGCTTACCGTCGAAACGTGTTATGCCAGAGAGTATTATGTCGGCGGGGCGTGTGGCTGCGTCGGAGGTTTGGGAGGCGCGAATTATTGTGGCGTAGAAGTCGGGGGAGACGGTGTCGTCGGCATCGCATTTGATGACGTAGCGTCCTGTGGCGGCGTCGAGTCCGGAGTTGAAAGCTGCTGCCGAGCCACGATTTTCGGTGTGGTGAATTTTTATGCAGCGAATTTGTGGGGCGGAGGTGGAGAATGCTGTTACGAGCTTGGTACTGTTGTCGTTAGAGCCATCGTCGACGGCTATCAATTCGATGTCGGTGAGTGTTTGCGCGGCGAGTGATTTCAGCGTGTCGACGATTGTGGCTTCGGCGTTGAAATACGGGATTATGACAGAGAGAGTCGGCGCGGTCGGCATGGCAGGGGAATTAATTGTTTTTCAGAATGCAAAAATAGAGAAAAATACCATTTTAGTAGCGTCGAGCGGTTCAAATCAGTAACTTTGTAAGCAGAAATGTTCTGCGTATGAATAATGGATTTCTAAGAGTGGCGGCGGTGTCGCCTCGCGTTACTCCCGGCGATGTAGTCGCTAATGTGAAGAATATTATAGAGGAGGCTAACCGCCTTGATGCTCTGGGTGTTGAGGTGGCATTGTTTCCGGAATTGTGTGTCACCGGATATACTTGTGCCGATTTGTTTCACAATGTTTCGCTGCTCGAAGCGGTGAAGGAGGGGGTGGAGAAAATTCACCGCCATGTGGGTCAACTCGGTATAGATGTGATAGTTGGTGCTCCTATAAGGGTGGGTGGAAAGCTACAAAACTGTGCGTTGCTTCTCGGTCAGGAGGAGATGCATGTTGTGGCTAAAAGCTATCTTCCGAATTACAATGAATTTTATGAGCGTCGATGGTTTGCTCCGTCGATGGATGAGCCACGGTGTTTCGAGTCGCACGGTGTGAGGATAGGCATCGAGGTTTGTGAAGATTTGTGGGTGCCGATACCTCCGTCGTGTCATTTGGCTCTGGGCGGTGCGAAGGTGATATTCAATCTGTCGGCTTCGGATGACGTGATAGGTAAGTATGCTTATACGCGAAATCTGATTGTTCAGCAGTCGGCTCGCTGTCTGTGTGGCTATGTGTATGCTTCGGCAGGCAGGGGTGAGTCGTCGACGGATCTGGTGTTTTCGCCTAAGACGATTATTGCCGAGAATGGGACTTTGCTCGGTGAGAGCGACCGCATGGCTGATCAGGATGTGCATTGCAGTGTAGCCGATATAGATATTATGGCTATAGACCGCGATCGTATGCATATTACGACGTTTGCCGACTGTGCGGCTCGTGAGGGGCATGCCTCAGATGAACCGGCTGTGGATTATAACGAAAATGCTGTGATGCCGGAGTATCGCAGTGTGGATGCTCATCCGTTTGTTCCTGCTGAGGATGAGGCTCTTGACAGAAGATGTACGGAAATCGTGTTTATTCAGGAGTCGGGTTTGGTGCAGAGGATGGAGGCGATTAGAGCTAAAACGCTGACAGTGGGCATTTCCGGCGGATTGGACTCGACGTTGGCTTTGCTTGTGGCATGCCGTGCGTTTGACCGGATGAATCTTGACCGTAAGGGTATCGTGGCCGTGACGATGCCCGGCTTCGGAACTACAGACCGAACTTATACGAATGCAATCAAGATGATGGAGCAGCTCGGGGTGACGATTCGCGAAATTCCGATAGCTGACGCTGTGATGCAGCATTTTAAGGATATTGGTCATGACGCTAAGGTGCATGACGTGACTTATGAAAATTCGCAGGCGCGAATGCGCACTATGCTGCTGATGGATATAGCCAATCAAACGGGTGGTATAGTGCTTGGAACGGGCGACCTTTCGGAGCTGGCACTCGGCTGGGCAACATATAATGGCGACCATATGTCGATGTATGGAGTGAACGGGGGGGTGCCGAAAACGCTGGTGAGGTACTTAGTGCGCTGGTTTGCAATGCGTGCGGCGACAGAAGAGGAGCGCGCGACACTGCTTGACGTGGTGGATACTCCTATCAGTCCGGAATTGACACCTGCCGATAGTGACGGCAAGATTCAGCAGAAGACAGAGGAGCTGGTGGGTCCGTATGAATTGTCGGATTTCTACCTGTACTATATGCTACGCTATGGGTTCTCGCCACGACGTATATATCTGTTGGCTCGCAAGGCTTTTGGCGGAGAGTATGAAGACGCTGTGATACTGCATTGGATGCGCGTGTTCTATCGGCGCTTCTTTACACAGCAGTTTAAGCGTTCATGTCTGCCTGACGGTCCGAAGGTGGGTAGCGTTTGCCTGTCGCCTCGTGGAGATTGGCGAATGCCGTCGGATGCGTCGGCTGCATTGTGGCTTTCAGAAGTGGAATCGCTGACGGAAGTGACAGATTGACCTTGAAAATAGACTATTTTGTTGTAATTTTGTGGTCGAAACGGCAAAAAACTCAGTAATTCAGAAAAATACCAAATAAAAAATATGTCACATTCTTTTAAATCATTTGCTATGATGACTACGGCGCTGCTTGCCGCCTCATGTTCATCGAATGGCGGAGGCTCAGACTCAGCCATGATCGACAAGCCTGACTTCACCCCGAAGGACAGCGTGTATGATATTGCAGCTCTTGAGGCATTTGGCCGCGTGGGCTCTCCGGTAGTGTCGCCTGATAAATCGAAAATTCTGTATGGTGTAAGCTATGAGAGCGTAGAGCAGAATAAGAGCAATCTTGACCTCTACGTGATGAATATCGACGGTACGGAAAATAAGCGTATCACTGCTACGCCCGGCAGTGAGAGCGGTGCCGTGTGGATTGATGGCGGAAATAAAATAGCTTATGTGGCTCCTGTAAACGGTGTGCCTCAGCTGTGGGTGATGAATGCCGACGGAAGTGATGCCAAAGCAGTGAGCGAGGTGGAGAAGGGAATCTCGGGATTCTTGTTCTCGCCTGACGAAAAGCACGTGCTGATGATCGGCACAGTGAAGTATGCGCGTACGGCAGCCGATGTGTATCCCGACCTGCCTAATGCTACCGGCCGTCTGATAGACGACTTGATGTATAAGCATTGGGATGAGTGGGTGACAGAAATACCACATCCTTTGCTCGGTTCGTTTGACGGCTCGAAAGTGACCGATGTGACCGACATTATGCAGGATGAACCGTTTGAAGCACCAATGAAGCCTTTTGGCGGAGTAGAATCGTTTGCATGGGCTCCTGACAATCAGAGCCTCATCTATGTGTCGCGTAAAAAAACAGGCATGGAGTATGCACTATCGACAAATTCAGACTTGTATCTCTATGACCTTGCATCGAAGCAGACTCGCAACATAACCGAGGGAATGATGGGATATGATACCAATCCGGCATATTCGCCCGACGGTAAGTATGTGGCATGGCTAAGCATGGAACATGACGGATATGAAAGCGACAAAAACCGCATCTTCATCATGGATGTGGCAACCGGCGAAAAGACCGATCTGACAACCGACTGGGACTATACAGCTGATGCTATTGCATGGAATCCGACCGGCGAGTCAATCTACTTTATCGCTCCCAAAGATGGCGTGACTCCGATATTCAGCGTGTCGCTCGCCGATAAGAAGGTGAGTGTAGTGGCTGAAGGAACTTACGACTACGAATCGCTTGCTCCGGTAGATGAAAATACACTTATCACGATGCGTCACAGCATGGTGCAGCCAAACGAGCTTATCGCAGTGGCAAATGGCACTGTGAAGCAGATATCGGATGTCAACACAGAACTTCTCGGTCAGCTCAGCATGCCTTCGGTAGTGAAGCGCATGGTTCCGACAACAGACGGAAAGGAAATGACGGTATGGGTGCTGTATCCTCCGAAGTTTGACCCGAACAAGAAGTATCCTGCAATTCTTTACTGTCAGGGAGGCCCTCAGCAGGCAGTAAGCCAGTTCTGGAGCTATCGTTGGAATCTCGCCCTGATGGCGGCCAAAGGCTATATTGTGATAGCACCGAACCGTCGCGGTCTGCCCGGCTTCGGAACCGAATGGAATGCTCAAATCTCGAAGGACTACGGCGGTCAGAATATGAAGGATTACTTCAGCGCTGTGGACGATATGAAGAAGGAAGCGTATGTAGATGCTGACCATATCGGTGCAGTAGGTGCAAGCTACGGCGGATTTTCAGTGTATTGGCTTGCCGGACACCATGAGGGTCGCTTTGCAGCATTTATAGCTCATGCCGGTATATTCAACACAGAATCGCAGTATCTAGAAACCGAAGAAATGTGGTTTGCCAACTGGGATCTCGGTGGCGCATTCTGGGATAAGAGCAACGCCGCCGCTCAGGGTTCGTATGCCAATTCGCCCCACCGCTTCGTAGATAAGTGGGACACTCCGATCCTTATCACTCACGGAGAATATGACTTCCGCATTCTGGCTTCGCAGGGAATGATGGCCTTTAATGCCGCTCGTCTGCGTGGCGTTCCTGCCGAAATGCTGATATTCCCCGATGAAAATCACTGGATATTGAAGCCCCAGAACTCAGTGATGTGGCAGCGCGTATTCTTCCGTTGGCTCGACCGCTGGTTGAAGCCGGGAAGCGAAGTTGCAGCTCAAGCAACAGAGCCGACTGATAGCGTGAAGTAATTCAGTAGCGTAATAAGAAAAATAGGTTCGCCGGGCATTACCTTAATGGAATGCCCGGCGAATTCTTTTTTTGAGCAGGTTCCAACATGGCGAAACGACAGACGACCCAACGCAGTTGCGCAAGGACGGCACGCCAAAGGCTAATGCCGTGCGTCGGCTGTATGATATTTGCGATGAGCTGAAGGGGCGATACCCGAAGGACTTCAAGTTTACGGGGTGGCACCCGAACTGCCGTTGCTATGCAGTGTCGATTCTCAAAACGTTCGATGAGGTGGCCGAGGGTATGGAGCGCGAAGCACGAGGTGAAGAGCCGTCATCGGAGAGCGTCAACACCGTCCACGATACGCCCGAAGCGTTTGACAAGTGGGTGCGCGACCACGCTGACAAGATTAAATCAAGCAAGTCTGTGCCCTACTTCATCCGTGACAATCAACAGCGTGTGGATAGGTTGCTCGGAAAGCAAAAAACACCGCAAGAAATCGCCAAAGAACGCCATGCCGCACGAACTCCAGGAGAAGCAACTAGCAGGGCGGCAAATGGAGGCATTACGGGGAAGCTACGAGTTATCCCCGAATCAGAATGCAATTTCACATTGCCGAATGGCGGGTCTATTTCAACTCCGCCAAAGCGGTTGAGCAAAGGTAATTACAACA
>CAYQEN010000046.1:0-8324 GCA_964416545.1 uncultured Bacteroides sp.
TATACACTCGCGAGGGGGAGAATCCAACCGATTCTCCCCCTCGCTCATTTCCTATCACCATATTCCCCTCCAAACCTCACACAAAAACGATAATCTCCGCCATCGGACACACACCCAACTCGCCACCGACAAACCGCCATCCACCCTCTGCACATCAGCATACACTACAGCAGACCCATTCATCTACACACAACAATAAAACAACAAGCACCCCGAAAGTTTTTTTAAGCTTCCAAGGTGCAACCATTTTAGCAACCCGCAAAACAAAACGCCACCAAACACTATGAAAAAACAAGAAAAAACACTACCTTTGCACCGCTTTTTAGGCCCTTAGCCACAGTGTGATGGGAAATTAAGAAGCCTTAATTTTTAGTAACACATTTATTTCCAACAAAATGAAGACATTTAAGCTCACCGCCGAACCCCGTACAAACCTCGGCAAGAAAGCAGCAAGCGCCCTCCGCGCAGAAGGAAAAATCCCCGTAGTGCTCAACGGCGGCGAAATCATCCAGCTCCCCTACAACGGCACTCTCCGTCAGGGCGAAAAAATCGTAGAAATCGGCAACGGCAAGGGCCTCATCACTACCGACCTCGTAGTAACAAACGACGCCGTACGCAAACTCATTTACACCCCCGACATCTTCGCTATCGAACTCAACATCAACGGCGAAACTCGCATGGCTGTCCTCAAAGACATCCAATTCCACCCCGTTAAGGACACCATCCTCCACATGGACCTTCTCGAAGTAAGCGAAAACAAGCCCGTTGCCATCGAAGTTCCCGTTAAACTCGAAGGTCACGCCGAAGGTGTAAAAGCCGGTGGTAAGCTCACCCTCTCAATGAAGAAACTCCGCGTAAAAGCAATCTACACTCAGATCCCCGAGCGTCTTATCATCAACGTCGACAACCTCGGCCTCGGCAAGACTCTCCAGATCGGCGAACTCCACTTCGACAACCTCGAACTCATGAACGCCAAGAACGCCGTAGTTTGCGCCGTACAGCTCACCCGTGCCGCTCGTGGTGCCGCTGCTGCTGCCGCTGCTGGTAAGTAAAAATCTTTTTACGCCACAAAATGAAATACTTGATTGTGGGCTTGGGCAACATCGGCGACGAATACCGAGGAACCCGCCACAACATTGGATTCAGGATATTGGATGCCTTCGCCGAGGCATCCAATATTTCTTTTTCCACCGAACGATACGGCGACATCGGACGAGGGAGAATCAAAAACAAGCAAGTAATACTGCTAAAACCCTCTACCTACATGAACCTTAGCGGCAACGCCGTACGCTACTGGAAAGAAAAAGAAAACATCCCCACCGACCACATCCTTGTACTCGTCGACGACATTGCACTACCATTCGGAGCCATCCGACTCAAGCCACGAGGATCCGACGCCGGACACAACGGGCTAAAAAACATCGCCGCAATGCTCGGAACTGATGCATACCCTCGACTCCGATTCGGCGTAGGCAACGACTTTCCACGAGGTGGACAAATCGAATACGTACTCGGACAATTCACGCTCGACCAAAGGCAAGCAATGCCGACACGCATCGACACAGCCATCGAAGCCATACGCGAAGTCATACTCGCCGGCATTGATCGAGCAATGTGCACATACAACAACAAATAACGCCACCCATGCCCGAAATTCGAATCGACAAATGGCTCTGGGCCGTACGAATATTCAAAACACGCACCATAGCCACCGACGCCTGCAAAAAAGGAAGAGTAATGATCGGAGACACACCCGTCAAACCATCACGAACACTCAAAATCGGCGAAATCGTAAAAGTGCGAAAACCACCGGTAACATACTCTTTTCGAGTACTCGCACTGACACAAAACCGACTCGGAGCAAAACTCGTCCCTGACTACATGCAAAACGTCACACCCGAATCCGAACTACACCTACTCGACGTAGTAAAAATAAGCGGATTCATTGACCGACGGAAAGGACTCGGACGACCCACAAAACGCGAAGGACGTGAACTCTCCAAATTCACCGACAGCGTATACGACACCGACGGATGGGATTTCGACTTCGACGACCTGGGCGACGACGACGACATCGACACCGACTACCTTACAGGGGAGGACGCATAAGCGCACCTCCCCTGCTCTATTTTTTTGCAAGCTCAGACAAAACATTGTAAATTTGCAAAAAATCCTAACCGACTATGTACAGAACCAATACGTGCGGCGAGCTCCGCATCGCCGATGCCGGCAAAACCGTAACGCTGGCAGGATGGGTACAACGTACCCGCAAAATGGGCGGAATGACATTCATTGACATCCGCGACCGCTACGGACTCACTCAAATCGTACTCGATGCCGAGACAAACCCACAGCTCCACGAAGAAGCAAACCACCTCGGACGCGAATACGTAGTGCAAATCACAGGCACAGTCACCGAGCGCACTGCCAAAAACCCGAACATCCCCACTGGCGACATCGAAATCCTCGCCACCGACCTCAAAATCCTCAACCGAAGCGACGTCCCCCCCTTCACCATCGAAGACGACACCGACGGTGGCGACGACCTCAGAATGCGCTACCGCTACCTCGACCTACGTCGCGGATGCATCCGACGCAACCTCGAACTGCGCCACCGCATGGCATTTGAAATCCGACGCTACCTCGACTCAAAAGGATTCCTCGAAGTCGAAACTCCCGTCCTCATCAAATCCACACCCGAAGGAGCACGCGACTTCGTCGTACCCTCGCGCATGAACCCCGGCGAATTTTACGCACTCCCTCAAAGCCCGCAGACATTCAAACAGCTCCTCATGGTCAGCGGATTCGACAGATACTTCCAAATCGTAAAATGCTTCCGCGACGAAGACCTCCGCGCCGACCGACAGCCCGAATTCACTCAAATCGACTGCGAAATGAGCTTCGTCGAGCAAGAAGACGTACTCCAAATGTTTGAAGGTCTCGTAAAACACATCTTCAAATACGTCAAAAACATCGACTTCACAGAGCCATTCCCACGCATGACATGGGCCGACGCAATGCGACTCTACGGCAGCGACAAACCCGACACCCGCTTCGGAATGACATTTGTCGAACTCAAAGACCTCACTCAAGGCAAAAACTTCGCCGTACTCGACGACGCTCCCTATGTAGGTGCAATCGTAGCTCCCGGATGCGCTTCATACACACGCAAACAGCTCGACTCACTCACCGAATTTGTAAAACGCCCCCAGATAGGTGCCAAAGGCATGATGTGGGTCAAATACGAAAACGACGGCTCTATCAAAAGCTCCGTAAGCAAATTCTACACCGACGACGAACTCCGCACATGGCTCGACCGTGGCAACGCTAACCCCGGCGACCTTATGCTCATCCTCGCCGGCGAAACAATGCGCACACGCAAACAGCTCAACGAACTTCGACTCGAAATGGGCTCACAACTCGGACTTCGCGATCCTCAGAAATTCTCATGCCTCTGGGTTGTCGACTTCCCCCTCTTCGAATGGGACGACGAAACACAACGCTACTACGCAATGCACCACCCATTCACAGCCCCCAACCCCGACGACATCGAAAAGCTCGACTCCGACACCGGCAACGTACGAGCAACCGCATACGACATGATCGTCAACGGCAACGAACTCGGTGGTGGCTCAATCCGAATCCACAACGCACAGCTCCAAGATAAAATGTTCCGACTCCTCGGTCTCTCCGAAGAAGACGCACAATACAAATTCGGCTTCCTGATGAACGCCTTCAAATACGGAGCACCTCCTCACGGCGGACTTGCATTCGGATTCGACCGTTTCGTATCAATCCTCGCCGGACTCGACTCGATTCGCGACGTAATCGCATTCCCCAAAAACAACTCCGGACGCGACACAATGATCGACGCACCATCACGCATCGACGACACACAACTCCAGGAGCTCAGCATAAAAGTCGACAACCCCGAACAATGCTCATAAAAGACATCATTGACACAATAGAACGCATTGCCCCACTCCCCATACAAGAGGAGTGGGACAACAGCGGTCTGCAAATAGGCAACCCCGACGACACATGCACCGGTGTCATACTCTGCGTCGACCCTACCGAAAACGTCATACGCGAAGCCATCGACAACCATTGCAACCTCGTCATATCCCACCACCCACTCCTCTTCAAACCTCTCAAACGCATTTGCGGAGCAGACCCCACACAACGAACTGCAATGACAGCAATTCGACACGGCATCAACATCTACTCCGCCCACACCACCATCGACAACGCCACACAAGGCGTATCCATACGCATGGCGCAAATGCTCGGACTCACCGACATCAAAATACTCCGACCTCAACACTCGCAAACAGTCAAAATCTCAATCTTCGTACCACACGGTCACGAAGAAAAAGTACGACAAGCCATGTTCAACGCCGGAGCAGGCCACATCGGACAATACGATCAATGCAGCTACGCCACCGACGGACAAGGCACATTCCGACCACTCCCCGGAGCCAACCCATACATCGGAACACCCGGACAACTGCACACCACACCCGAAACAAAAATCGAAGTCGTAGCCCCGAAATGGCTCGCACGACAAATCGAAAAAGCAGCCATACAAGCCCATCCATACGAAGAACCGGCCTACGACATCACACCAATCCACAACTTATCGTCCCACAGCGGATTAGGTGCCGTCGGCTCCCTCTCCCACCCCCTCACGCCCAACTCCCTCGCCCAATACATCCGAAAAACCTTCGGAAGCCCCGTCATACGATGCACGCAATACTCCACTGACACCCTCATCACCCGAGTTGCACTCTGCGGAGGCTCCGCAAGCGAACTAATTCCCACTGCCATCGCCGCAGGAGCACAAGCATTCATCAACTCCGACACCCGATATCACGACTTTGTAGACAACGCCAATAGCATATTCATAGCCGATATAGGCCATTATGAAAGCGAAAAGTGCGTTACTTCAATATTTTCCGACATAATTCGCGAAAAATTTCCTACCTTTGTAGTCCGGCAGTCAACAGCCGGCCAGAATCCGATAATTTATATGTAAGCAACTATGGCTACAGCAGATAACCACAACTCAGACCAGACCCTCTCTGTAGAGTCTCGCCTGAAATCACTCTACCAGCTCCAGACTATCCTCTCGCAGATCGACCGCATCAAAACAGTACGCGGCGAGCTCCCCCTGGAAGTGCGCGACCTCGAAGACAGCATCGAAGGCCTACACACTCGCATCGCCAACTTCCGTCAGGAAATAGAAGAGCTGCGCAAAAAATCGGCACTCGAACAAGAAAAAATCCACGAAGCCGGAGCGAAAATCGAAAAGTACAAAGAGCAGATCGACAACGTTCGTAACAACCGCGAATTCGACCTCCTTTCAAAAGAAATCGAATTCCAGACACTCGAAATCGAACTTTGCGAAAAGCACATCAACGAATACGCTCGCATAATCGATGCTAAAACCAACGAAATAGCTGCTACCGAAGAGCACCTCGCCGATCAGGAACATATCCTCACTGACAAGCGCCACGAGCTCGAAGAAATCGTTTCCGAAACGAAGCAAGACGAAGAACGCCTTCGCCAGCAAGCAAAAGACATCGAACCCAACATCGACGCACGCACACTTGCCGCATTCAAACGCATTCGCAAAAATGCACGCAACGGACTCGGCATCGTTTACATCCAGCGTAGCGCCTGCGGAGGTTGCTTCAATCGCATCCCGCCCCAGAAACAAATGGAAATCAAAATGCGTAAAAAAGTAATCGTATGTGAATACTGCGGACGCATCATGATCGACCCCGAACTCGCAGGCATCGAAACACCTGTCGTTCCCGACACAAAAAAATAAAGCCACACCATAGGCTACAACATAGCAGCCGACCGTATTGCACAACATTGCATCCGGTCGGCTGTTTGTCTGAAATAACTGCCATAACTGTCAGTCCGTGGCAGAAAAAACAAAAAACACACAAAAAACATAAACAACTGATTATCCGCTTCTTTCCCAACACCAACCTTTTTGGCACATAATTTGTTTGTATAATGCACGTCGAGACAACAAACCCCGACACCACAAAACAGACAAAACAAAAAAACATAAATAATAACAATAAAAAACTAAACATCATGGGAAAGATCATAGGCATCGACCTTGGAACAACCAACTCATGCGTAGCCGTACTTGAAGGCAACGACCCCGTCGTAATCCCCAACAGCGAAGGACGCAACACCACCCCCTCAATCGTAGCATTCGTCGACGGTGGTGAACGCAAAGTCGGCGACCCCGCAAAACGCCAGGCAATCACCAACCCCAAGCGCACCATCTACTCTATCAAGCGCTTCATGGGTGAAACATACGATCAAATCGCAAACGAACTCGACCGCGTACCCTACAAAGTTGTACGTGCCGACAACAACACCCCTCGCGTTGACATCGACGGTCGCGAATACACTCCTCAGGAAATCTCGGCAATGATACTTCAGAAAATGAAGAAAACAGCTGAAGACTACCTCGGACAGTCAGTTACAGAAGCTGTCATCACCGTCCCCGCATACTTCAACGACTCTCAGCGTCAAGCTACAAAAGAAGCCGGCGAAATCGCAGGCCTCACTGTAAAGCGAATCGTCAACGAACCTACCGCTGCTGCACTCGCATACGGTCTCGACAAAACCGACAAAGACCAGAAAATCGCCGTATTCGACCTCGGTGGTGGCACATTCGATATCTCAATCCTCGAACTCGGCGACGGCGTATTCGAAGTTAAATCAACCAACGGTGACACTCACCTCGGTGGCGACGACTTCGACCACGTAATCATCGACTGGCTCGCTCAGGAATTCATCAACGATGAAGGCATCGACCTCCGCCAAGACCCCATGGCACTCCAGCGCCTCAAAGAAGCCGCTGAAAAGGCTAAAATCGAACTTTCGAGCACCACAAGCACTGAAATCAACCTCCCCTACATCATGCCGGTCAACGGAATTCCCAAACACCTTGTGAAGACCCTCACCCGCGCAAAATTCGAACAACTTGCTGACCGACTCATACAGGCCACAATCAAACCCTGCGAACAAGCACTTAAAGACGCCGGTCTTTCAACAAGCGACATCGACGAAGTAATCCTCGTAGGTGGCTCAACACGAATCCCCGCCATCCAGCAGATCGTAGAAAAATTCTTCGGCAAAGCTCCCTCAAAAGGCGTAAACCCCGACGAAGTAGTAGCCGTAGGTGCTGCCATCCAAGGCGGTGTGCTCTCAGGTGACGTAAAAGACGTACTCCTCCTCGACGTTGTACCCCTCTCTGTAGGTATCGAAACTCTCGGAGGTGTAATGACCAAACTCATCGAAGCAAACACCACCATCCCCACACGCAAAAGCGAAACATTCTCAACTGCCGCCGACAACCAGCCTTCAGTTGAAATCCACGTCCTCCAGGGTGAACGCCCCATGGCAAAAGACGACAAAACTCTCGGCAAATTCCACCTCGACGGCATCGCTCCCGCACCCCGTGGCATCCCGCAGATCGAAGTAACATTCGAAATCGACGCCAACGGTATACTCAACGTTTCAGCCAAAGACAAAGCTACAGGCAAAGAACAAAGCATCCGCATCGAAGCCTCAAGCGGACTCACCGACGCTGAAATCAAACGAATGAAAGATGAAGCAGAAGCAAACGCAGCTGCCGACGCAAAAGAAAAAGAACGCATCGACAAGCTCAACCACGCTGACGCACTCATCTTCCAGACCGAAAAACAGCTCAGCGAACTCGGCGACAAAATCCCTGCTGACAAAAAAGCCCCAATTGAAAGCGCCCTCACAAAGCTCAAAGAAGCCCACAAAGCGCAGAACATCGAAGGCATTGACGCCGCAATGAAAGAAATTGAAACAGCATTCGGAGCCGCACAGCAGGAAATTCTCAACGCTCAGGCACAAGCCCAGTCACAGGCAGGTGCTCAACCCGGCGCACAGCCTGGAGCAGCACCCAACACAGGCAAAGCCGACGGCGGAGTCACCGACGTAGACTTCGAGGAAGTAAAATAATCCCTAATTCCCCAATTAACAACCTCGACCGGGAGCCGAATCGTGAGATTCCACTCCCGGTCTTTTTATATACTAAAAATACCACTCGCAAAAATCCATAGCAACTCTATACCATTCGATATAATAGAGCACAATAGAAAAGCCGGATTTCACTCCTTCAATGTAATTGGACCACGTTTTACGAGCATATGATAAATACTGAAGTTTTAATAACAAGCGTTCGTCAAACATCTTGGCAGAATCCTTCAATACCAAAATCAAACTCTTTCGAGCCAACCTCAGAAGGGCGCATAGTAAAA
>CAYQEN010000047.1:0-8290 GCA_964416545.1 uncultured Bacteroides sp.
TTCACTTTCTGTAAAAAATGGCATTCCCCATACATTGAAATTTGTACTTTGAGTAAAAAATCGAATATCGACATTCTCTCTAATCTCTCTATTGCATCTTCTTTCCATTCATCTGTGCTACGCAAATGCCTACCCTTTGGCTCTATGAATACACAAGAGTCTGAAGATCCAACTATCTTGACAGACCTTAAACTCACGAAAACGGAGGACGAAATTTATCATAATGCTCTGGACAAATTAGACCAGATATTTTCTGAAATTTGATTGACAAATACAGTTTAAATCCATTACAGATGTTGCGTTGCAACACAAGAAACGCACTAATTATGGCGTTTGCGCAGCCTGTGATATACGTATTATAGCATTACAACGTAGTATTTCTTACTATTTATGGCGTTTGAGCCATTTCTTTTTATATCTTTGCAATATCATTGAATAAAATAGATATGGTAGACAAAAGAATAATAGAACAGGTTTTAGCAGAGCAATACGAGGAATTGGTTTCATTACAAAATATCGATTTATGTACTCGTAAAGAGGAAGATGAAATTAATTTGGACAGCCATCTTGCTCAAGTTATCATTGGCGTTCGCAGAAGCGGGAAATCTACATTATGTTATAATGCTCTCAAAACAAAGAATGTAAAGTTTGCATATGCGAACTTTGATGACGAGCGTTTTGAGAAAATGCAAACTGGCGATTTGAATACAGTGCTTGAAATCCTCTATAAAATCTATGGCGATTTCAAATATTTATTCCTTGACGAAATACAAAATATCGAAGGCTGGCATTTATTTGTAAACCGTCTACTACGACAAAGAATGCACATTATTGTAACAGGTTCTAATGCTAAATTATTAAGCGGTGAACTTGCTACTCATCTTACTGGACGTAACGACCAAATAGAGTTATATCCGTTTTCATTTACAGATTGGTGTCATATAAAAGGTATTGAAACCAAATCTATGACTACAAAAGCAGAAGCATATAGAAGAGCAGCGTTTGATGAATATATTAAGCAAGGTGGTTTTCCCGAGTTGATTTATGAAAAGAATAAAACTAGATACATTGGAAACCTTGTAAACAATATATTGAAACGAGATATTGAAGAACGACATAAGATTAAGTATAAAGAGACATTTGAACAGCTTGCTCATCACCTAATGAATATAGCTCCTGTCACTGTTGTAGAGAGCGACTTAGCTCCAATTGTAGGCTTAAAATCGAATCATACTGTCAGCAATTATATCGGATTCCTAAAAGAAGCATATTTGATGTTGGGGTTAAAGAGGTATGCCACCAAGAGTAAGCAACGTGTAAGAGCTGAGAAAATATACCCTGTTGATGTAGCTTTAATGGATGGTAGACAAGATGCATTTGCCGGAGACAACTTAGGTTGGCGTTTAGAAACAGTCGTTTATATAGAATTGCTTCGACGTAATCGACCTATAAACCGTGACGTCTATTACTTTAAAAATGATAATGGATACGAAGCAGATTTTGTTGTTTGCAAAGACAATAGAGTGGAAGAAATTTACCAGGTATCCTACGACATCAGCAAAGAGAAGACTCGTAAGAGAGAATTAAGAGGATTATTGACAGCATCAAAAGAAACGAGATGCAACAATCTGTTCTTAATAACAGATTTCGAGAGAGAAGATATAATATTAGAAGATAAACCAATAAAAATTATACCAGCTTATGATTGGCTAATTGAGTAAGAGTATATTTTGCCCCACAAAAGAAAAAAATTCACTTCAATTCAGATCAAGGAATTTTTTAATTTGTGGCAAGAGTTCCGTTGCCAGACTACGTCCCATCTCATAAACTCGTCGCATTTTATCAGGATTTGAATCGACGCGCTTTATTGGCAATGGTTCTTCAGGCGCAATAATCAATACATTCCCCCGCTGCTCCATTTCTGATACATATTTTAGCTGTGCGTTATACATTTCGTGACGCACAGCCATTGCTTTTGCAACAGCCGGATACTTACGCAACGCAAAATTAAATAATCTGCGCGGAGCAGGCTTCTTGAAATAGCTACGTGGCTGTGTCAAAACCACTACACACTTATCGTATCCACGCTCATAAAAATACTTAAGCGGGATAGAATCACTTATACCGCCATCAAGCATCTCTCGACCATCATCCACCTTGACCGGTTTTGTCACGACAGGCATTGACGCCGATGCTCGCATCCATTCAAGCGACTCATACGTCACCTTATCCATGTTATAATACACCGGCTCTCCCGTATGGACATCGGTAGTAACTATAATAAATTCCATCGGCGAGTTATCAAATGTCTCAGCGTCAAACACATCGAGTTTCGCAGGAAGAGTGTGATATGCAAATTCAGCACCGACAAGATCGCCTGTTCGTAGCAACGTGCGGAAACCCATATATCTTGGATCACGGCCATACTTGAGATTATATCGAAGTACTCTACCGGGCTGACGCGACTTATAGTTACAGCCAAAACAAGCTCCGGCCGAAACACCAATCGCGCCATCATACTCTATGCCATTTTCCATCATGACATCCATCACTCCGGCCGAAAACAGTCCACGCATTGCACCGCCTTCAAGCACAAGTCCGTATTTATGTGTTTTATTTTCACTCTTCATATTCACAAATTTAAGTATTTTGTGCATTCTTTCAAAGCGAATCTTAACTGAGATGATATTTGGCACGCTATTTTACGGAAATTTTTCCGTAATTACAATATTGTTTGTACTTTTGCATCAGAAAATTAGGTAACACAAAATCAACCGAAACTAAAACGTACAAAAATGAAATATGATGTAGTGGGTAGCTTCTTGCCACCCGATAGTTTGGTAGCAGCACGTGAGGCTCTCGACGCTTCAAAAATCACAAACGAAGAATACAAAAAAATTGAAGATGAGGCCGTAGCAACTCTTGTCGACCGCGAACTCGAAATCGGTCTCAACCCCGTAAGTTCTGGCGAATACCGTCGACGCTACTGGGATCGCGACTTCTATTTCGGACTTGGTGGCATCTCTTGCGAACGTGTTGATGGCGGACGCATCTATCAAGATTTCGATTCGTTTACCGACGTTATGCGCATTACCGGACGTATTTCATATAATCCCAATCATCCACTATTCCGCGACTTTGCTTTCTTACGTGAATATGTTGCCGGACGCGCCGACCTGCTTCAAACAATTCCGTCACCCACCGAATTGTATTTACGAATCATTACAGACACAGCTATTTCATACCCCAACCCGGAAACACTTATAGCCGATATCGCCGACACTTATCGCCAAATCATACGTCGCTTCTACGACGAGGGATGCCGATATATCCAACTCGACGATACCGTTTGCGGACGTATATGCAACGACAACTTCACAAAAGGACTGATTCAAGGTGGCATCGATATAATGAAAATCGAGAATGATATTGTCGAGCTGATAAATTCCGCAATTACCAATATACCAGAGGATTTATCTATTTCTCTCTACCTCTCCAGTGGACCGACAGTTGTTCCGGAATGGAGCACTGCCCTCACCCCTGACAACATTATGCCACGAGTACTTGCTAATGCTAATGTAAATCTGTTCATCCTTCCTTTCGATCAATACAAACCTGAGCAAGCGGAAATGATGAAATTCATACCGCAAGGCAAGCACGTGGCTCTTGGCCTAATAGATGCCCATTCGCCATTCCCCGACAAAACGTTGGTAATTCGCCACTTTGTTGAACTTATCCGTACTAAATATCCTCAACTTAATCTCAGTCTGGCTCCTCGCACAGGATTTAAGTTAACATCTTATGCAGAGCGCGGTCTCACATTTGAAGACCAATGGCACAAGATTAGCGAACTCGACAAACTTTCTAAATCACTCTAATGCATCTCAACCGCTTACTTGCAGTTGCATTGTTCGTCATTGCGACCACAACAGCGACATTCGCTACCGACCTTACTCGCTATGTTAACGTACTTATGGGTACGCAATCAAGCTTTGAATTGTCAGCAGGCAATACTTATCCGGCCATAGCGATGCCATGGGGTATGAATTTTTGGACTCCGCAAACCGGACGCATGGGAAGCGGTTGGACATATACATACGACGCCCACCGACTACGTGGCATAAAGCAAACCCATCAGCCGAGTCCATGGATTAACGACTACGGACAATTCTCTCTAATGGCCACTGTCGGACGTCCTGTATTTGACGAAGATGAACGTGCAAGCTGGTTTTCTCATAAGGGAGAATCAGCTTTGCCGCATCATTACAAAGTCTACTTGGCCGACTATGATGTTATCGCCGAAATCGCTCCTACCGAGCGTGCAGCAATGTTCCGCTTTACATTTCCACAAACAGATAGTGCAAATATCGTTATCGATGCTTTCGACTGTGGCTCTGCAATAAAAGTCGAACCGAATCGTCGACGCATCACTGGATACACTACACGAAACAGTGGAGGTGTCCCTGATAATTTTCGCAACTACTTTATTGTCGAATTCGACAAGCCATTTAGCACATTCTACACTGTTGCCGACTCTGTAATTTCAGCTGAAACCAACGAAGCTAATGCAGCTCATACGGGAGCAATCATTTCGTTTCATACCAGAAAAGGCGAACAGATACATGCACGAGTAGCGTCATCTTTCATCTCCACAGAACAAGCGGAGCGCAACCTCATCGAACTCGGGAATAGACACTTCGACACGCTCGTTGCAGATGGACACGCTCGTTGGAATAATGTAATGGGACGCATCCATGCTGAAGGTGGTACCGACCAACAAATGCGCACGTTCTATTCATGTCTATACCGCTCATTACTCTTTCCCCGAAAGTTCTACGAAATCGACACTGACGGCAATCCCATTCATTACAGCCCACATACAGGCAAGACAACACCTGGCGTGATGTACACCGATACCGGTTTATGGGACACTTTTCGCGCCCTCTTCCCCCTGCTCAACCTCGTATATCCCGATGTTAACCGAGAGATTCAAGAAGGTATGCTCAACCATTATCGCGAAAGCGGCTTATTCCCAGAATGGGCAAGTCCGGGGCATCGTGATTGCATGGTTGGCAACAACTCAGCATCAGTGCTTGCTGATGCATATATATCGGGCGTATGCGTCACAGACACTGCAACCTTATGGGAAGGTATAATCGCCGGAACTCACAACGTACATCCAAATGTGAAGTCAAGTGGTCGCTATGGACACGAATTTTACGACTCGCTCGGATACGTTCCCTACGACGCCGGCATCAACGAGAATGTAGCTCGCACTCTTGAATACGCCTATGACGATTGGTGCATTTATCGTCTCGGACAAGCTCTTGGACGACCTGAAAGCGAAATAGCCGAATACGCACAAAAAGCATTGAACTATTGCAACGTATTCGACAGCGAGTCAAACTTAATGCGCGGTCGCAATCTCGACGGCTCATTCCAAAGCCCATTCTCACCGCTGAAATGGGGCGACGCATTTACGGAGGGTAATAGTTGGCACTACACCTGGTCTGTTTTTCACGATCCTCGCGGTCTTGCCGACTTAATGGGTGGCGAAAAAAATTTCGTTGCCATGCTCGACTCTGTCTTTACCGTTGCGCCTCTATACGACGACAGCTACTACGGATTCCCAATCCACGAAATTCGTGAAATGACTGTAATGAATATGGGTAATTATGCTCACGGCAATCAACCCATTCAACACATGGTTTATCTGTACAACTACGGTCGCGCTCCGTGGAAAGCACAGCAACATGTCCGCGAAATAATGAACCGCATGTACACACCCACACCCGACGGATACTGTGGTGACGAAGACAATGGACAAACCTCAGCGTGGTACGTCTTTTCCGCACTTGGATTCTATCCCGTAGCTCCCGGCTCAGGGCAATACGTTATTGGTTCCCCTCTATTTCCAAAAGTAACGTTAAACATGGGTAACGGCAAGCAAACTATCATCCATGCAAGTGAAAATGACACTGATTCACCATACATCAAATCGCTATCACTGAATGGGAAAAATTACACAAAGCTATTCTTTAACCAAAAGGATTTGCAACACGGTGTGAAGATCGACTTTACCATGTCTGATAAACCGAATACGACACGCAAAATTTCCGATTCAGATCTCCCCTACTCATTTTCAAAATGAACATCAGAATAAATATTTCTCCATCATATAGCGACCTGCGTCCATTCATCGATCGCATACCAACAGAATTCGACGCTATTGGTTCGCTAATATATAGCGGTCGTAACGCTCTCCGTTCCGTCCATCTCGACAATGGCTTTGATATTGTCATAAAGCGCTATCATAAGCCAAACATTTTTCAGCGTATCACCTACTCATTCTTCGGTCGGTCAAAGGCTGCTAAAGCCATGACAGCTGCATCAACGCTAAAAAAGCGTGGTTTTCTAACTCCAGATGCGATAGCGTCAATTGAAATCTATCGTGATGCCCTAATAAGCGAATACTACTTCGTGTGCCTTCACACATCATCTGCACCGTTGTATCCCATACTTGTAAATAACTCCGAACACCCACAAGAGCTAATCCGCAGTTTTGCCAAGTTCCTTGTTCGGCTTCACAAATCAGGTTCGATGCACGGCGATTTGAATCTAAACAATATCCTTGTCACACCCGATAATTGTTTTGAATTAATCGACACCAACCGCTCTCAATTCCTCGACAGCGAACCATCGAAAGACGTGTGTCTTAACAATCTGACAAGACTCACACACAACCGATTCACACTATATCGTATACTGAAAGCCTATGCCGAAACACGCGAATGGGAACCACAAGTAATTATTACTACAATATTCCGTCGACTTCGCAATTTTGAACGCCGACGCTCGATAAAACACTTCTTCAAACGACTGATATGACACCTACAACTATGCCGGTGCTGCTGCTCACAGGATATCTCGGCAGTGGCAAAACCACTCTCCTCAATCGCATCTTATCCAACTCCAAGGGAATACGCTTTGCCGTTATTGTCAACGACATTGGCGAAGTCAACATTGATGCAGAACTTATCCAAAAAGGTGGCATCGTAGGCCAACAAGACTCCGGCGACCTTATTGCGCTCCAAAACGGATGCATCTGCTGTACATTACAATCCGACCTCATGGAGCAGATTCGCGACCTCATCGCCACCCGTAAATTCGACTACATCGTCATCGAAGCAAGTGGTATCTGCGAGCCTGAACCAATAGCACAGACTATCGAAGCAATGCGAGCTACCGTAAACACCGATAAATACCTCGGTGGAACAGCTCCAAAAGTCGATTGCATAGTCACCGTTGTTGATGCACTCCGTATGAAAGACGAATTTGGATGTGGTGTAGCTCTTGATCGCAACAAGACCGACGAAGACGACATTGAAAACCTCGTAATACAGCAAATCGAATTTTGCAATATCATTCTGCTCAACAAAATCTCCGAAGTCACAGCTGAAGAAGCCGCAGAAATCAAAGCCACAATACGAGCCATACAGCCTCACGCTCAAATTCTCGAATGCGACTATGCCGACATCGATTTATCATCACTCCTTAACACCCAAATTTTTGACTTCGAAAAAACAGCCACTTCGGCAGCTTGGGTACGCGGAATTGAAGGAGATGCTGAAGATGAGGTGCATCACCACCACTGCCACCATGACCATGACCACAATCATGAGTGCGAATGTGGCCACCATAATCACCATCACCACGGAGAAGGTGAAGCTGAAGAATATGGAATATCAACATTCGTCTACTACCGTCGTCCGGCATTCGACATCCACATGCTCGACCATTTTATTGCCACAAAATGGCCAAAATCAATCATACGCACCAAAGGAGTCTTATACTTCTCCCACAACCGTGATATGTCATTCCTATTCGAACAAGCAGGAACACAAAAAAAACTCACACAAGCCGGACTATGGTATGCGACTGCCCCCGCAGATGAACTTGCTGCCATGATGGCTCGCGAGCCACAACTTATGCGCGATTGGGATGAATCTTACGGCGACCGAATGATTAAACTCGTTTTTATAGGAAAAAACATGAATCAACAGGCAATCATCGAAGAGCTCGACAAATGCCTCGAAAAATAGTCCCAACATTGTATGCTATTACTCAACACATTAGCACCACATCGCAAAAAATATCACAAAAAAGTGCTCTAAAAATTTGCAGAAGTCAAAAATAACCCATACCTTTGCATCGCTTTTGAGAAATAAAGCACTGATGATTCGCTAGCTCAGCTGGTAGAGCACAACACTTTTAATGTTGGGGTCCTGGG
>CAYQEN010000048.1:0-7423 GCA_964416545.1 uncultured Bacteroides sp.
CTCTTGTCGGATTCGAACCAACGACCCCGAGATTACAAATCACGTGCTCTGGCCAGCTGAGCTAAAGAGGCGTTTCGCTTTGTTTGTGTGCCCCGTGGGGCTTAAAAGCGATGCAAAGGTATGCAGTTTTTTTATTTCCTCCAAATTTTTTGACCACAAAATGTGATTTTTTTGTGACTTTTTTTTGAGTGGTGTGTCGCGATTTGAGTCAACTGTAAGATAATCAGTGTGTATAGCTATTTGTAGATGGTTTTATGATAAATTTGTGTATATTTGCGGTGAGGCTACCTTTTTATTGTTTAGGGGGTGGCTGTGTGTTTTAATCATAATATACATATATAAGAATATGTCGAAGGAAATATCAGGTCGCATTGCTGCTTTGCGCGAGTGTATGCGTCAGTTAGGGGTGTCTGCAACGATTGTGCCGCAGACTGACCCGCATCAGAGTGAATATATAGCCGATCATTGGCAGGTGCGCCGTTGGCTTAGTGGTTTTACGGGTTCGGCGGGTTCGCTTGTTGTTACGCTTGATGGTGCTTTTGTATGGGCTGATTCTCGCTATTGGCTTCAGGCCGGTCAGCAGCTTGCCGGTACGGGTATCGATGTGATGGAGGAGGGTAAGCCTGAGACTCCGGATATTATGTCGTATCTGGTGGCTTCGCTTCCTAAGGGTGCGACTGTCGGTGTGGATGGTATGCTTTTTAGTATTAATGCTACGCGCGCGATGGCTCATCGTCTTGAGGCTGCGGGTTTGCATTTGGCTGTCGATTTTACTCCTGTCGATTCGATTTGGAAGGATCGTCCGTCGCTGCCGGATTCGAAGGTGTTTGTGCATGATGTGAAGTATGCCGGTGAGTCGGCCAGCTCGAAGCTTGCCAAGGTGGTTGAGCGTGCTGAGGCTGCCGGTGCGAAGTCGGCGTTTATTTCGGATTTGGCTGAGATTGCGTGGGCTTTGAATATTCGTGCGCGTGATGTTGAGAGTAATCCTGTGGTTACGTCGTTTTTGTATGTGGCTGCTGGGGGTTCGACTCTGTTTGTTGATGGTGTGAAGATTTCGGCAGAGGTGTCGGCTTATTTGGCTGATAACGGGGTGTCGACGCTTCCTTATAATGCTGTGATGTCGTTCTTGGGTGCTCTGCCTGAGGATGCGCGTGTGCTTGTGTCGGCTTCGCAGTCGGCCGGTGCGCTTGAGGCTGTGCTCGGTGGTCGTATGGTGGAGGGTGGTTCTCCTATTGCGTTGCTGAAGGGTTGTAAGAATGATGTGCAGGTGGAGGGTATCCGTAATGCTATGGTGCGTGACGGTGTGGCTCTCGTGAAGTCGCTGATGGAAATTGAGAAGACGCTGGCTGATGGTGGCGAGCTGACTGAAATCGGTGTTGCTGAGATTCTGACGAAGCATCGTAGCGCGCAGCCGCTCTATTTCGATCAGAGTTTCGATACGATTGCAGGTTATGGCCCTCATGGTGCGATTGTGCATTATAGCGCGACTGAGGAGACGAATTCGCGTATTTATGCCGACGGTATGCTTCTTATCGATTCGGGTGCGAGCTATCTTGATGGTACGACGGATATTACGCGTACGGTGTCGCTCGGAAATACGACTAATGCACAGCGTCATGACTTTACGCTTGTGATGAAGGGTCATATCGCTCTTGCTCAGGCTATCTTCCCGCGTGGAACTCGCGGTGAGCAGCTTGATGTGTTGGCTCGTATCAATCTGTGGAAGGAGGGTCTGAGCTATCTGCACGGTACGGGTCATGGCGTTGGTCATTTCTTGAATGTGCATGAGGGTCCGCAGAAAATCAGCCTTGTGCAGGGTACGGCTCCAATCGAACCGGGTATGATTACGTCGAATGAACCGGGTTTGTATCGCGAGGGTGAGTATGGTATCCGTTGCGAAAATCTGGTGTTGACGTTGCCTGCATGCACTACTGATTTCGGTGAGTTTTATCGTTTTGAAACGTTGACTCTGTTCCCGTTTGATTTGGCTCTGTTTGATACGGCTATCATGACTGATGGTGAAATCGACTGGGTGAATGCTTATCATGTGACTGTGCGTGAGCGTCTGCTTCCGCATCTTGAACCGGCTGAACAGGAGTGGCTCTTGGCTAAGACTGTGCCGCTGACTCGCGCTAATGATTGATTAGTCTATGGCTTTGATAATTCCACTCAGGGGTTTCACTCCCAAAATAGGCAAGGACTGTTTCCTGGCAGAAAATGCTACGGTGATAGGCGATGTGGTGATGGGAGATGAGTGCAGTATCTGGTTTGGTACGGTGATTCGTGGTGATGTGAATAGTATTCGCATCGGTAATCGGGTGAATATCCAAGATGGGTCTGTGCTGCATACGCTGTATGAGAAGTCGACTATCGAGATTGGCGATGATGTGTCGGTAGGTCACAATGTGACGCTTCATGGCTGCAAAATCAAGGATTTTGCTCTTGTAGGCATGGGTGCGGTTGTGATGGACGATGCCGAAGTGGGTGAGGGAGCTATTGTGGCTGCCGGCTCGGTGGTGTTGTCGCGCACGAAGATTGGCGCCAATGAGCTTTGGGGCGGTGCTCCGGCAAAGTTTATCAAGATGGTCGAACCGGAGAAGTCGCGCGAAATGAATAGAAAGATTGCGCGAAACTATCTGATGTATTCTAAGTGGTATGATGAGACTTCGGAGTAGGTCTTGAGATATATGACTGAGGGCGATGGCTGTTGAATGTCGTCGCCCTCAGATTTTTTAAAAGAATCGGGGACTGCCATGGCATCACGCCGTAGCAGTCCCCTCGCGTTTTATAGATGGTTTTGATGGGATGTTGTATTGTTTATTCTTCGTCGTTGCGTATCGGCTGAAGGGTGTGGGTCGATACGTATTCGGAGAATTGCTGTTTGTATGTTTCGCTTACAGGGATGTAGTTTTTGCCAAATACGATGCGGTTTCGCTCGATGACTTTTATTTTTGAAGTGTTGACGATGAATGAGCGGTGTACTCTCATGAATTTGTTTTGAGGGAGAGCGTGTTCGAGGGATTTGATGTTCATGAGAGTCATTATGCTCTTGCTTTCGCCGTCGAGAATAATCTTTACGTAGTCTTTTACACCTTCGATATATAGGATGTCGTTGATGTCGATTTGGACGAGTTTGTATTCGCTTTTGACGATGAGGTGTTGCAGTTCACTCTGATTTGCCGGATTGGAGGCGCATAATGATTTTCGTGCTTTAGCGACTGAGGAGAGGAAGTCTTCATAGCTGATAGGCTTGAGGAGGTAGTCGAGAGCGTTGACACGGAAGCTTTCGAGAGCGTAAGAGTCGTAGGCAGTAGTGAAAATTATGCGGCAGGAGTCCGGAATGATTTTTGCAAATTCCAGTCCGTTGAGTTGTGGCATTTGAATGTCGAGGAATACGACGTCGACACCGCCTTCCACAATGATGCGGACGGCTTCTTGAGCCGAACTAAATTCGCCAACAAGAGTGAGCGACGGAGTTTTTTCGATGTAGCCTGCAATGAGGCGTGCGGCCAAAGGCTCATCGTCGATTACGCAGCAACGCAATGTGGTCATGTGGATGGTTGTTTGAGGTTAATAATAAGTGTAGCCGTGAATGTTTTGCCATCATCGTTTGTTTCGAGCGAGGCATCGGAGCCGTAAAGTAGTTCCAGACGGCGAGTCAGGTTGCGCAACCCTACGCCTTCTGAGCCCTGGATTCGTTTTTGGGCTATGTAGTTGTGGGTGGAGCAGGTGATGCGTCCCGAAGAGTCGGCTGTGATTGATATGTCGATGCCTTCGTTGGACAGTCCGGTGTTTCCGTATTTGAAGGCGTTTTCAATCAGGTTTATGAATATCAGCGGCGCAATTGGCGCATTTCCCATTGTGCCGGCATCGAGTCGGATGTTGATGGGTATGGATTGTGAGAGTCGGAGTCGCATGAGTCGGGTGTAGTTGTCGACAAATTCGAGCTCTTGGCTCAGAGTGACGGAGGAGGGGTTTTCGTAGAGTACGTATCGCAACATGCCACTGAGTCGGTGGATGGCTTGGCGCGCGGTGTCGGGACTGATGTCGATGAGTGCGTAGATAGTGTTGAGAGTGTTGAAGAGAAAGTGGGGTTGCAGTTGACTCTTGAGTCGGTGCAGCTCTTCGATGTGGTGCTGTGTGCGCGATTCTTGTTGCAGTCGGTCGAATTCGATGAATTTGTATGTCAGCTTGATGGCAATGCTGAGGCTGACGGTGAGGACGAGCATGATGAAGTCGCGCAGGAAACTGATGGCATGAGGCTCACTGATGAGGTCGAGAATGTCGTTTGTATCTAATATTTCGATGGGAGGAGGGGGGATGTGTTGAGAGGCAGGAGTGCCGGCCTTGAGGAAGTGGAGGATTGTGAGGGCGATGATAAATATGGGGATGTTCCATAAAATCAGTCGTCGGCGTCTATGCCTACTGCTGAAGGTGTGGTTGATGATGAAGCTATAGTTGGTGTAGAAAACCACGACGTATATGGCAGCTTTGATGTAGACTCGAAAGTTGGATGCAAGACTCATGCTACGGTCGGATATGGATAGCATGAATTCCGGCATGACGAAGAGTATCGTCATTGCTAAAACATGAGTGAGCGTAACGGTCAGCTTCATGTTTTTGAGATTAAGCCGAGTGATTATCTGTTTTATGGCATTCATCGCTTCAAAGTTAGTTATTTTACATCTTTTATGAATGTGGGGGTGTGGAAATAAGTGGATTTTGTCGTTGAAATGAGGGTCTTGAGGGCGAAATAATGATAGTGTTAAAAAAAGTGGTGTCGATATTTTGTAATTTTGCAGTCGAAATGAAAATGTCTGTTGTTAGGCAAAGGTTGAAGCCGTGGATGCTTCCTTTTGCCATGCTGATGGGGCTTCTGTTTCACGATGCAATAGATGCCGTGGCTTTTCTGGCTCCGTATTTGATTTTTGTGATGCTTTTTATCACTTTCTGCCGTGTCAATCTCCGAGAATTCAGGGTGACAGGTCTGTCGTGGTCGCTTCTTGCTGTTCAGATAGTGGGTGCATCTTTGGTGTATCTGGCTATTCGTCCGTTTAGTGAGGCTGTGGCGCAGGGTGCATTTATCTGTGTGTTCTGTCCTACGGCTACGGCGGCACCCGTGATTGCTGGTATGCTTGGCGGAAGTGTTCCGCGTCTGGCGACGTTTTCGCTTATCAGTAATATGGCTGTAGCATTGCTTGCACCTCCGGTGTTTGCTCTAATCGGTCCGGGTGATGTGGTGTTTTTCGATTCTTTTCGCAGTATTGCCGGCAGGGTTGTTCCGTTGATTTTGGCTCCTCTTGCTGTGGCGTTGTCACTGCGTGTGGTTGCTCCGAGGGTTCATAGGGCTGTTGGAGAGCATCAGTCGATAGCGTTTTATGTGTGGGCGTTGTCGCTTATCATTGTTGTCGGTCGTGCTGTGAGCTTTGTGTTGAGCGAGCCGGCTGGTGCTATACCGGTGATGTTGGTGCTGGCTGCGGTGTCGGGCGTGGTGTGTGTGGCGCAGTTTGTGGCCGGAAGAAAGATTGGCCGTCGCTGTGGCGACCGTATTGTAGGTGCTCAGGGGTTGGGTCAGAAGAATACAGTGCTTGCTATTTGGATGGCGCTTACTTATCTCGACCCTGTAGCGTCGGTTGCTCCGGCGGCTTACGTGGCTTGGCAGAATATGATAAATTCGTTTCAAATATATCTGAAGCAACGCAGACCTGATTTTTAATGTCGCACGGAAATATGAAGTCGATGTATGAGATACTGATGGATATTCCTTTGTTTAGGGGGGTGAGCCGTCAGAATATTTCGCAGGCTATAGAGCAGACGAAGTTTCATTTTTTGAGGTATTCGGATGGCGAAACGGTGGTGGCTTCGGGCGATGAGTGTTCGCATATACGGTTTGTGATTTCGGGTAGTGTGCGCGTGACGGTGGCTGATGCGTCGGGTGCGTTTGAGGTGTCGCAGACGCTTTCGGCTTCTGATGTTATAGCTCCGGATTTTCTGTTTGGTCGCGCTACGAGTTACCCTTGTTCGGTGGTGGCTTTGGGTGATGTTGGTGTGATTGAGATTTCGAAGCAGGATTATTTGGCTATTCTGGGAATGGATTCGGTGTATTTGCTGAATTTTCTGAATATGCTGTCGATGAATGCTCAGAAGGCTGTTGATGGTGCGATGGCGGCTTCGCGAGGTGCTGTTGCGGAGCGTATAGCGTTTCAGATAGCGGCTCTTACGCAGTCGGGAGGAACGGATGTGACGATGAGAAGTTGCGGCTGTGAGCTATGTGAGCTGTTTGGTGTGAGTGACGATGAGTTGAGGGCTGCTCTTGAGGAGATGCGCTTGCGTGGGGTGGTGGATTATGACGGCCGTAGAATTTTGGTGCATTCGCGTCGAGAGTTTGTGTCGATGCTTTCGTCGGCTGCTGATTGACGTAGTGATTATAGGATATAAGAAAGGCGTCCGCTCGTATGAGCGGACGCCTTTTGTATGATTGCGTTATCGTAACAGATTAGGCTTTGCCGTTGCTGCCGAGAACGTTTACAATCTTGTGCTTGTAGAGCTTTTCCATTTCGTCGCGAGCCGGACCGAGGTATTTGCGGGGGTCGAATTCGCCGGGCTTGTTGGCGAATACGCTGCGAACAGCTGCGGTCATAGCGAGACGGCTGTCAGAGTCGATGTTGATTTTGCAAACAGCGCTCTTAGCAGCTTTGCGGAGCTCTTCTTCGGGGATACCGATAGCGTCGGGGAGCTTGCCGCCGTACTGGTTGATGATGTCAACGTATTCCTGGGGAACTGAAGAAGAACCGTGGAGTACGATGGGGAATCCGGGGAGCTTTTCCATAACAGCGTCGAGCACTTCGAATGCGAGGGGCGGCGGGATGAGCTTGCCTTCAGCGTTGCGAGTGCACTGTTCGGGAGTGAACTTGTATGCGCCGTGAGAAGTACCGATTGAGATAGCGAGGCTGTCGCAACCTGTGCGAGTAGCGAAGTCGATAACTTCTTCGGGGTCGGTGTAGGTGTGGTGGTCAGAAGAAACTTCGTCTTCAACACCTGCGAGTACGCCGAGTTCGCCTTCAACGGTAACGTCGTGCTGGTGAGCGTATTCAACAACCTGCTTTGTGAGAGCAACGTTTTCTTCGTAGGGGAGGTGTGAACCATCGATCATAACCGAAGAGAAGCCGCTGTCGATGCAAGATTTGCAGAGTTCGAAGCTGTCACCGTGGTCGAGGTGAAGAACGATCTGGGGATTTTCCCAACCGAGTTCCTTAGCGTATGCAACAGCACCCTGAGCCATGTAGCGAAGGAGTGTAGCGTTAGCGTAGTTGCGAGCGCCCTTAGAAACCTGAAGGATAACGGGAGATTTTTCTTCAGCTGCGGCTTTGATGATAGCCTGAAGCTGCTCCATGTTGTTGAAGTTGAAAGCGGGGATAGCGTA
>CAYQEN010000049.1:0-6815 GCA_964416545.1 uncultured Bacteroides sp.
AATTCAAACAACAACACACGCGTACACACCACACACGCGATATGAGAAAGCATTGTTTGCTTACATTTGCCACCTTATTAGTCGGCGCCACAACATTCGGACAGACTAAGAGCGACTCTGTAAGGATTCATTTCCGACAGGGAAGCCCACTAATTGACTTTTCTATCCGCAACAATCGTCAGTCGCTCGCACGAATATCAAACAAACTTGCCGCTACGGAATCCGACTCCATCTATCGCATCAGTGCTATAGACATCTACGGCGGAGCATCGCCCGAAGGAAGCGTTGCGCTCAACCAACAACTGTCGGCGCGACGCGCAAACGCGCTTTTCGATATTCTCGCCGACAACGGTGGCACACTCCCCGACTCGCCCAAATGCTTCCACTATCTCGGTCGCGACTGGAAAGGGTTGCTAACCCTCGTCGAAGCCGACCCGAATGTACCACACCGCACCGATGCCATCAAAATACTGCGCGACATTATCGCCACGTCGGCCGATGCTGACAGCAGCATCAACCGTCTGCGTGCGCTCCACAATGGACACCCGTGGCAATATATGTATAGCCGACTGTTCCCCGAACTGCGAGCCTCACACCTCGTGGTGAGCTACCGCAAAGTAGCCAACCCGACCGTATTTCCAACCATCGCGACCGACCGCATGCTCTCGTTTGCCACACCAACAATCCCTTCAGCGCACGAAGTCATGACAACACCCACCGTAGAAGTGCCGTCCACACTACCACCGCGCTACACGACACTGAGAACCAATCTTCTCTACGATATAGCTCTCGTGCCCAACATCGGTGCCGAACTATATATAGGCAGACAATTCAGCATAGCCGCCAACTGGATGTATGCGTGGTGGCACTCCGACCGTCGCCACAACTATTGGCGCATCTACGGAGGCGACATCGAACTGCGCCGTTGGATAGACTCGACAACTCCCCTGCGCGGTCACCACATCGGAATATACGCACAGATGCTCACCTACGACTTCGAATTGGGTGGACGCGGCTATCTCGGCGACCGCTGGAGCTACGCCGGCGGCATAGCCTACGGCTACTCCATGCCCATAGCCCGCCGATTAAATCTCGACTTCACCATAGGCATCGGCTATTTGCGCGGTCGATATAAGGAATACCTTCCGCAGGATGGTCACTACGTATGGCAGTCAACACGTATGCATCAAGGGATATACCCCACAAAAGCAGAAATATCGCTCTCATGGCTTATCGGTAGAGGCAATTATAATATAGAGAAAGGAGGCCGCAGATGAAACGCCTGATGCCCGCACTTCTCTCAGCCATACTGCTCCTTGCCACGCTCACAGCGTGCGACCACAAAGCGCTGTGCTACACCCACCCCCACTTCTCCACTGTGCGCGTAGCTTTCGACTGGAGTCGCGTGACAGAAACAGAACGACCGGAGGGCATGCGCGTTCACTTCTACCCCACGAATGCCACCGGCAAAGTATGGATATTCGACTTCCCAGGCGGACGCGATGCCACGATAGAGATACCGCAAAACAACTACCGCGTAATCTGCTTCAACTACGATGTTGAAGGCGTAACGTGGCGTAGCGACGACCACTTCGACCTCATGACTGCCACAACACCGACAGTCACAGCCCCCGACAACGAGTCGGCAAGCCTCACACCCTCAATCCTTATCGGTCACTCCATAGCCGAAATAGACCTATCGGATATACCCGAAGGCGAGGAGCGCACCGTGACGCTCACACCGACGCGAATGACGTGTCGCTACACATATGAAGTACGCGGACTGCAAAATACCGGTCAAATAGCCGAAATACGCGCGAGCCTCTCCGGAATGGCCGACGAACTGATAATGGCCGATGACCGACTCCCCCACAATCGTTCGGAGCGGCTCCTGTTTGGCGGCTCACTCAGTGGCAAAAACGTGGTTGGCGGATTCTACACCTTCGGTCGCTCCTCCGATCCCGACGTGCGCCACACATTCCGGCTCTACATCAAGAGCCGCACGGGCGACGTGCATATCATATCGCACGACGTCACCGAACAAGTGCGCACCGTGCCCACCATAGGCCACTTAGCCGACGTACATCTCGTCATTGACACCGATTTCACCATACCCATCGAGCCCGGCACAGGCTCGGGAAGTGACGCCGGATTCGACGTTGGTGTCGACGACTGGGACGACGAAAATTCCGACATAGAACTATAACCGCAAAACCAACTAACAAATTCTATATATTACAAACCATTACATTCACTCAAACCGCTATGAAATTAATAGACTTATTGACTACAGCGATTTTAGGACTAACACTTGCAGGCTGCACCACCGAAGAACTCGACAGCCTCACCAACACTCAGCAAAATGCCATAGGCTTCAGCACACTCAACACCACGTCGGCCGAGCCATCCCAATAACATCCGAAAACATCACAAACTACGATTTCAACGTCTACGCATTCACCCAAGATGGCAAAGCCTTCATGGGCACAAATGACAATCTAAGCAGCGAGACATTCTCTTATGGAGGCATAAACATTTCATATAAAAATGGAAAATGGGAATATACAACTCCAAGCGACTTAAGATATTGGCCAACCGAAGACACTCCTCTTAACTTTTATGCTGTTTGTCCTGGCTCTGGCATATACACATCAGATTACCGACATGGATACACTTATGGTTGGAGATTTTGCAGTTCGGAACAAACGATTGAATACACTCCATATGATGAGTACTCCGAAAATAACACCGGCAATATTCCAAGCAATATTGATGTTATGTATGCAATTGCGCCAAAACAAACCAAAAGCACAAATACAACAAACGCTGGAATTGTTCCTCTAAAATTCAATCATATTCTCTCTCAAATTGTATTCAAAGCACAAGTTGTAAATGCCAATATAACGGTTGTTATTAACTCTATACAAATTCACAATGCCAAAATTGCCGGCAAATTCAAGCTACCCCTAATAAACGAAAATAGCAATATCGTTCCTGCTGCAACATCAGAAAATTGGACCTATAAAACAGCTCAATCAGAAAACTCCACAGAATTGGTAACACACAATAATTATGTCGCAATCAGTAATGCTAAAATTTCTCTAACACATAGTGACAATGCAACGGATATTACGAAAGATAATCCGTTACTCCTAATTCCTCAAAAATTAATACCGTGGGATGTCACAAACAAAAAAGACATTGAATTAGCTGACAATGCGGAGCCGAAGCAATCGTACCTCGAAATCAAATGCAGTATAAAAAATAATGGGACATACATCCATGGCAATGAGCATTATTATGCCAGCTTATATATGCCCTTTAGCGCCAATTGGCAACCCGGGAAACGTTATATCTACACCATCAAATTCGGTGGTGGCTACACGAATCTCGGCGAACCTATACTCTCGCCCATCAACTTTGAGGCCTCGACCGAAGGATGGGTGGAGTCTGAATCAAACACAAACAAATAATAAACCTAATAACAAAACTATCAAAACAAAAAACTTTAACCTGTATGAAAGCTAACTACATTGCTCTTTCGGCAGCTGCTATCACACTCACACTTGCAAGCTGCTCAAACGACGAGCTCGAAAGCCTCACAAACTCCCCACAAAACGCCATCGGATTCAGCGCAGTCAACAGCCACGTAAGCCGCGCCACCCCTATCACCACTCCTAACAGCATGGAGAATTTTAAGGTTTACGCTTTTACAAGCACCGGCAATAATCCGTTTATGGGTACAGCGGACGGAGATTTCGGAACAAATGGAGGCATCACAATTAAGAATAACAATTACAATACCAAGAATCCAGCAAATTGGAGCTACAATAATCAGGCTGACACTCATTATTGGCCTTCTGAATCTCTCAACTTCTATGCAGTAAGCCCTATTTCTGCTACCACTGAGCTCGGCTACAAATGGAAGTTCACCGGCACATCCAACGAAATAAAATACACTTGCAGCGACGAATACGAGAATGATGCAACTACTGAAAATGTAGACGTGATGTATGCCATTGCAAAAAATCAATCAAAGTCAACCGATGGCAAGGTAAATCTTCATTTCCACCACATTCTTTCGCAGGTAGTATTCAGTGCTAAAACAGAATACCCGAATATGAAGGTTGAGATTAAGAGCATAAAAATCAATAACCTGAAGAATAGCGGCACATTCACTCTTCCTGAAGAGGGAGCAGTTGGCAGCGGAATTTGGAATATCACCGAAGCCGGGACATACAACCCAACCGTAACAAAAACACCCATAGAGATATCGACTACCACTTCAGGCGCAACAACATCTGAAACTAAAGAAATCACAAGCGCAACTAATAATCCCTTGATGGTTATTCCTCAGAAGCCGACGAAATGGGCTACAAGCAGTTCAAATGCTATAGCTATTAATAGTGACACCTACCTCGAAATCTCATGCAAAATCAGTCAAAACGGTGTTTACATCTTCGGTGTTGCCGGAACTGAAGGCAACGATGGATATGAAACCATCTACGTACCTTTTGGCGGCGACAACTGCGATTGGAAGCCGGGCAAGCGCTACATCTACACCTTAATTTTCGGTGGTGGATATGACGCGAATGGCTCAGCTATACTCACCCCAATCAACTTCACAGCTACGGTTGAACCGTGGGATGACGACAACACCATAAAAGAAGATCTGCCTCTCTAACCCTAAATCACAAGCAAAATATCATTCAGAGCCGCTACAACGCCCGACGCATTGCAGCGGCTCATGTTTTTTGACATATCTCTAAACAAATACAACTGAGATAGAATAACGATGCGTCATTCTGCCAATTACATAAAAATTTCCGTAATATAAATTATGGCTGATTATTTTTATATAGTGTAAAAAAAATGTAATTTTGCATTACTCTCCGTGTGTCGACGCCAAATGTAAGCATGCGTCGACATACAGCAAATGTGAATTTTAACTTTATTAATTAATAAGTACAACTGATGAAAAGAGTTTACACCTTTGGAGACGGCAAAGCAGAAGGCAATGCTTCAATGCGCAATCTTCTTGGCGGCAAAGGCGCTAACCTTGCCGAAATGAACCTTCTCGGCATGCCCGTGCCTCCCGGATTTACCATCACCACCGAAGTCTGCACCGAATATACTCAGTTCGGCCGCGACGAAGTGGTAGCGCGTATCAAAAACGAAGTTGAAGCCGCTATAGCCCACGTAGAAGAACTTACCGGCAAGAAATTTGACGACGCAGCAAATCCCCTGCTCGTGTCGGTGCGCTCAGGTGCACGCGCTTCGATGCCAGGCATGATGGACACCGTGCTCAACCTCGGTATGAACGACGCCACCGTGGCTTCGCTTGCCGAAAAGAGCGGTAATCCCCGCTTCGCATGGGACAGCTATCGTCGCTTCGTGCAGATGTATGGCGACGTAGTGCTCGGCATGAAGCCGAAGAGCAAGGCCGACATTGACCCCTTCGAAGAAATCATGGACAAGATGAAGGAAGAGAAGGGCGTAAAACTCGATACAGAACTCGACGTTGAAGACCTCAAGAACCTCGTGAAGCTCTTCAAGGCCGCAGTGAAAGACTATACCGGCAAGGACTTCCCCGACAGCGCTTGGGAACAGCTTTGGGGCGGCATCTGCGCCGTGTTTGACAGCTGGATGAACGAACGTGCCATCCTCTACCGCCGAATGAACCAGATACCCGAAGAATGGGGTACTGCTGTCAACGTACAGGCAATGGTTTACGGCAACATGGGCGAAAATTCGGCTACCGGCGTGGCATTCAGCCGCGACGCTGCTACCGGAGAAAACATTTTCAACGGTGAATACCTCATCAACGCTCAGGGCGAAGACGTGGTAGCCGGCATCCGCACTCCTCAGCAGATCACTATCGAAGGTTCGCGTCGTTGGGCAGCCCTCCAGGGTATCAGCGAAGCTGAACGCGCCGAAAAATATCCCTCGCTCGAAGAATCTATGCCCACTTGCGCTAACGAGCTCTTCCGCATAGCCGACCGTCTTGAAGACTACTACAAGGATATGCAGGATATGGAATTCACCATTCAGGACGGCAAGCTCTGGATGCTCCAGACTCGTAACGGTAAGCGCACCGGTGCAGCAATGGTGAAAATCGCTATGGACCTTCTCCGCGCCGAAGCTATCGACGAAAAGACCGTGCTGATGCGCATGGAGCCCCAGAAGCTCGACGAGCTGCTCCACCCCGTGTTCGACAAGGACGCTCTCAAGCGCGCTACTGTTGTGGCTAAGGGTCTTCCCGCATCTCCGGGTGCTGCTGCCGGTCAGGTGGTATTCTCGGCTGAAGAAGCTGAAGCTTGGGCTGAAAAGAAAAAGAAAGTGGTGCTCGTACGTATCGAAACTTCTCCCGAAGACCTTCGCGGTATGGCCGTGGCTCAGGGTATCCTCACCATGCGTGGCGGTATGACCTCTCACGCTGCCGTTGTTGCTCGCGGTATGGGTAAGTGCTGTGTATCAGGCGCAGGCGAAATCCGCGTTGACTACAAGGCTAAGACCGTGGAAATGGGTGGCAAGACCTACAACGAAGGTGATTGGATCTCACTCAATGGCTCTACCGGTGAAGTTTACGACGGTCAGGTTCCCACCGGTGAACCCGAACTCGGTGGCGACTTCGCTTCAATCATGAATCTCGCTGCTAAGTACACCAAGACCCTCGTGCGCACCAACGCTGACAGCCCCCGCGACGCTAAGCAGGCTCGCCTCTTCGGAGCTCAGGGTATCGGTCTTTGCCGTACAGAACACATGTTCTTCGAAGGCGACCGCATTAAGGCTGTTCGCGAAATGATTCTCGCTTC
>CAYQEN010000050.1:0-6573 GCA_964416545.1 uncultured Bacteroides sp.
TTCTCCAAATTTTTTTTCTCACTTTTTCTCTCCCCCGTGTAACTTTTCCTCTACTTAGTGCGTCTAATACACTGAATCGCAATTCTACTATTTGGCAAATCATCACAACATACTTCATTATGATAATCCAACTACGCGACATCAATAAGACCTATCCTGGAGCAGTTCCGCTCCACGTACTCAAAGACATCAATCTCGACATCGACCGTGGCGAACTCGTTTCCATAATGGGAGCTTCAGGATCCGGAAAGTCCACACTGCTGAACATACTCGGCATACTCGACAATTACGACTCCGGCGAATACCGCCTCGATGATGTTGTCATCAAAGACCTTAGCGAAAATCGCGCCGCCGAACTGCGCAACCGCATGATTGGCTTCGTTTTCCAGTCATTCAACCTCATAAACTACAAAAACGCACTCGAAAACGTTGCCCTCCCCCTCTTCTATCAAGGCATATCACGACGCAAGCGCAACGCCTTAGCTATGGAGCAACTTGAACGTATGGGATTAGCCGACCGCGCTCATCACCTTCCCGGTGAACTCTCCGGTGGACAAAAACAACGCGTAGCCATTGCACGAGCACTGATTACCAACCCCTCAATCATCTTAGCCGACGAACCTACAGGCGCTCTCGACTCAAAAACGTCCAAAGAAGTCATGCAAGTTTTCCGCGATCTCAACTCCGAAGGAATGACCATTGTCATCGTTACACACGACCCCGGGGTAGGCGAACAGACCGACAGGGTTATTCGCATTTCCGACGGACACATCATTTCATAGCACTCCCATGTTAGACCTCATCAACGAAATATTACAAACCCTGCGCCACAACAAACTGCGCACCGCGCTCACCGGATTTGCCGTCGCATGGGGAATTTTCCTCCTCATTGCACTACTCGGCATGTCTCGCGGTGCCATCAACAGCTTCAACGACAGTTTCTCAGGTGACTGGGCAAACTCGGCTTCCGTTTGGGGTGGTTCTACCACCAAACCCCACAAAGGATACAAAGAAGGACGCAGCATCCGGCTCGACGACTCCGACCTCGATCCGATTCTTACCGACAACAGCAACATTGTCAGCCGCGTTAGCGCAAATAAAGACCTCTCCATCGCCACCATTTCCACTGGTCGCGACTACATCTCCGACGCTCTGTCAGGAGTATTCCCCGATGCGGTAGTCAACGAGCGTATCAACGACATAAATGGCCGATTCATCAATCAAGCCGACATAGACAATCGACGCAAAGTTATTGTAATCTCACATGAAAATGCCGAAACTCTTTTCGATGATCCCGACCATGCTGTTGGCAAACGTGTCAACGCTATGGGACTGTCGTGGCTTATAATTGGAGTCTACACTCACGAGTGGAATTCTAAATCTTTCATTCCCTACTCCACAGCCATCAGCCTTTCCGGATTCGACAACAAAGTCAGTGGCATCAACGTCACTGCCAAGAACTTAAAAACCAAAGAAGACGGCGAAAACTTTGAAAAAGCCATTCGCGCCACCCTCGCCGAACGCCACGAGTTCGACTCTTCCGACGATGGGGCTGTCTACATTTGGAATCGCTTTTCAATGTACATCACCAGTCAGACAGGCATGTCAATGCTCACCACCGGCGTATGGATTCTCGGCATTCTCACTCTGCTATCAGGCATTGTCGGAGTCAGCAACATCATGTTCGTTTCCGTACGCGAGCGCACACATGAAATTGGCATACGCCGAGCCATTGGCGCAAAGCCACGGAGCATATTGACGCAAATCGTAGCCGAAGCCATCTCCATCACCACACTGTTCGGCTACATAGGCGTTGTTCTCGGCATGGCTCTCACACGTATTTTAGGTGCAATTTTCAACGGCACCGCAGGCATCAAAGATCCATACGTCGACATTTCGATTGCCTTGCAAGTCACCGTCGTTCTTATCATTGCCGGTGCTCTTGCCGGACTGTTTCCGGCGATAAAGGCCACAAAAGTTAAACCCGTCGAAGCTCTTCGCGACGAATAGACAGTATCAATATGAGAAATCCTATATTCGATATCGACAATTGGCGCGAAATTGGTAACACCCTATCACGCAATAAGACACGCACTTTCCTCACCGCCTTCGGCATCTTCTGGGGCACAGCTATGCTGGCTCTCCTTTGGGGTGGAGCTGCAGGCATGGAGGGCATGCTACGTCGAAATTTCAGCGGAATGGCAACAAACATCGGTGTAATCGCAAGCCAACGCACCACCATCTCCTACCGTGGCTTCAACAAAGGCCACTCATGGCAACTCGACGACACCGACATCGCAGGATTCAAGCGCGCCATTCCGGAGCTTGAAGCAGCATCTGCCATCATCAACAAATCATCAGTCAACGTAGCTTACGGCTCAAAATCCTCGGTCACACGAATCATGGGAGTCGAGGGCTGCTACAATAGCATCCAGATTCCGGTAATTTACTCCGGACGTTTCATCAACGAGTCCGATATCTCCGGCATTCGCAAAGTCGCTATTCTTGGCAAGAACGTAGCCACAGAAATCTTCGGTAGCGAATCTCCGATTGGCAAGTTTGTTTCCGTTGGTGGCATATTCTACCAAGTGGTAGGAGTCGCAGGACAAACCTCTGAAGTAAATATCGGAGGTAGCCGCATCGACGACACCGTATTTGTTCCGATCTCCACAATGCGTCGCGCCTTCGGAGCCGGCTCCGACATAGATTTCTATATCTTCTCTGTCATACGTGGACACTCTCCCTCTGAACTGCGTCCAAAATTTGAACGCGTTATCCGCGCCAACCATCCAATCCACCCCGACGACCACAACGCTGTCAGGCTCATGGACGTATCCGAAGAATTCAATAAAATCGACAACATTTTTCTCGGCATCAGCCTCCTCGCCATTTTCATCGGTGCCGGCACTCTTCTCGCAGGAGTCATCGGCGTAGGCAATATTATGTGGATTATCGTCAAGGAACGCACTCAGGAAATTGGCATACGCCGAGCCATCGGCGCCAAACCGCGCGACATCATCATGCAGGTACTCTGCGAAGGCATGGTTCTCACCACCGTTGCCGGAGTCGCCGGACTATCTTTTGCCACCTCTATCCTCGGCGTTATCGACATCGTCACAACCGACCCTACTCTCGGCCACGCAGGATTCGAACTTTTATTCTCTCACGCCATTTTCATTATGTTTACCTTCATCTTCCTCGGCACATCCGCCGGATTCATACCGGCCATCAAAGCTATGCGCATCAAGCCGATAGAAGCCCTAAACTCGAAATAAAAACAAAAAAACATAACTATCATCATGAAAAAATTCGTCAAGATTTCAATCTGGATACTTATTGTCGCCATATTCATCGGCACATTTGTATTCCTCTACCTCAACTCTCAAACCAAAGCTACAGTCTACGATATTGTCACCCCCACTACTGGCGACATTGAACGAACCACCGTTCTGACTGGCAAGATTGAACCGCGCGATGAAATCGCCATCAAACCACAGATATCAGGCATCATCTCCGAAATCAACGTCAACCCCGGCGACATGGTGCAGGCAGGCGACGTCATCGCCAAGATTAAGGTAATCCCCGACGCATCGCAGCTATCTTCAGCCGAAAGCCGCGTCAACACCGCACGCATCAACCTCGAAGAAGCCCGACTCAAACACGAGCGCAACGCCAATCTTTACGAAAAGAAAATTATCAGCCGCGAAGAATACGAATCTACTCTCGCATCCTACGAGCGTGCTAAGGAAGAGGTTGCCTCAGCCGCCGATGCCGTCAACATCGTCCGTCAGGGAGTTTCGTCCTATAATGCCTCCGAGGCAAACACTATGGTTCGCGCCACTATCACCGGGCTCGTGCTCGACGTCCCTGTCAAAGTCGGAACATCAGTTATCCAAGCCAACACGTTCAACGACGGAACCACCATTGCCACCGTGGCCGACATGAACAACATCATCTTCAAAGGCGCTGTCGACGAAACCGAAGTCGGCAACCTTGCTGTCGGAATGCCAATGACTATCGACATCGGTGCCATCAGCGACATCAAACCTGAAGCCGTCATCGAATACATCTCGCCCAAAGGCACCGACACCAACGGAGCTAATACCTTTGAAGTTAAAGCTGCCATACACATCGACGAAGGCATCAACGTGCGTGCCGGCTATAGTGCAAACGCCACAGTCAAGCTCAACGGCGCCAAAAACGTATTGACAATACCCGAATCCGTTGTCGAATTTTCGGGCGACAGCACATTTGTTTACTGTCTCACCGACTCCGTACCGCAACAGCAATTCAAACGCACGGCCATCACCACCGGCATGAGCGATGGCATCAACATCGAAGTCAAGAGCGGAATTGAAAAATCCACCCCGCTACGCGCAGGCGAAAAGAAAGAATCCAACTAACATCCCCCTCCACACATGAAAATACTTACATCCGTCATACTCCTCTGCCTCTGCTCGCTCACAGCATCTGCCGCCGAGCCGTGGAGTCTCGACAGCTGCATCAACTACGCCGTAGAGCACAATATCAATGTACGCACCTCCGCGCTCAACCGTCTTTCAGGCGAGCTGGCCATCACTGAAGCTAAAGATGCTTTCCTTCCACAAGTATCGGCCGGTGCATCTCAATCGTTCAACTTCGGACGAGGTCTGACCGCCGAAAACACCTATGCCAACCGCAACACCTCACAGACAGGATGGAACGTTGGACTTCAGCTCCCCATCTTTCAGGGGCTCTCCGCTATACGTCGTCTCGACTACCAAAAGGCCAATCTACGAACCCTCATCGAGCGCGAAGAAGCCACGAAAGACGACGTTACTCTCAACGTCATCTCCCAATACCTCCAAGTCCTCTACTGCGGCGAAATCCACGCCGTTGCCATCGAGCAACTACGCATTTCGAATATCGAACTCGCTCGGCGTCGCGCCCTCTTTGAAGCCGGAAAGATTCCCGAACTCGACATCACCCAAGCCGAAAGCCAAGTCGCTCAAGACGAACTCTCCGAAGTAAGTGCCCGCAACGACCGCACTATGGCTCTCGTCGACCTCGCTCAGCTCCTCCAGCTCACCGACATCGAATCCTTCGACATCATCCCCCTCCCCGACACCACAATGCCACTTCTATCTGCCGACGACGTATATCGCCACGCCCTCAACACCAACCACGGCATCCTGGCTCAGCAATACGCCGTCGACGCGGCCGATAAAAATATCGACGTTGCACGCTCGGGCTACATACCACGCCTATCCTTCAATGCCGGAATCGGCAGTAGCTACTACAAGCTCAACGGTGTCGAAAACCATTCTTTTTCACGACAAATGCGCGACAACCTCAACAAATCCATAGGTTTTTCGCTCTCCATACCCATCTTCGACGCATTCTCCACACGCAACTCCATCCGACGCGCCAAAGTCGAAAAACTAAACGCATCCCTTCAGCTCGAAAACGCCCGACTATCAATGTTCAAGACCATACAGCAGGCATACTACCAAGCTGTAGCAGCCGATAAAAAGCGTACTTCAAGCGAAACAGCGCGCCAAGCCACCCACGCCGCGCTACTTGCAATGCAAGAAAAATACAACTACGGCAAGGCTAATGCCACCGAATTTGAGCAAGCAAAAAGCGACTACATCCGGGCAGCGTCGCAAGCCATCCAAGCCAAATACGAATCGATGCTCCGACTGCGCATACTCAACTTCTACAACAAATAATCCCATTTTTTCTTATCTTCGCGGCATGGAAATCAAAACGCCCGATGCCATCACCGATGCTGCTGTTAACATCGGACAGCGCAAATCTCGGCTCAACGGCTCCGTGCCGCGACTACTTCTCCTCTCAATCCTCGCCGGTAGCTACATCGCTCTCGGTGGTGCACTATCCGTCATAATAGGCTACGGATTCCCCGAAATCACGGCCGGCAACCCTGCCGTTCAGCGACTTCTCAGCGGAAGCGTATTCCCCATCGGACTCATACTCACCGTCATCCTCGGAGCCGAACTCTTCACCGGCAACAATGCTCTGATGATACCGGCTCTCCTCCGACACCACTACGGCATACGCACCCTCCTCACCAACTGGGGCATCGTCTGGGTCGGTAACTTCATCGGCGCACTACTATTCTCCTACTTTCTCATCGTCGCCACAGGCACAATGGATGCCGAGCCATACCGCTCCGCCATTACCGGAATAGCATCCACAAAAGCATCCCTCCCGTGGCTCACCGTCTTCACCAGAGCCATTGGAGCCAACTGGTGCGTATGCCTTGCCGTATGGCTCGCCCTTGCAGGCCACTCCCTCATCGAGAAAATGGCAGGATGCTGGTTCCCGGTCATGGCATTCGTCGCCCTCGGCTACGAACACTCCATCGCCAACATGTTTTTCATCCCAACAGGCATGATGCTCGGAGCCGACGTCACCATCACCCGGCTACTCGCCAACCTCATCCCGGCAACAATCGGCAACATCGTTGGCGGAGCCATCCTCGTTGGCACAATTTCAGCCATCCTCCATCCCCGCAAATCCTAACCTCTCGCAACACACCAAAGCACACTGTTTTATAATCACATAAGGCCA
>CAYQEN010000051.1:0-5850 GCA_964416545.1 uncultured Bacteroides sp.
GGACACAAGGATTTTCAGTCCTTTGCTCTACCAACTGAGCTATGGCACCATCGTTTATTTTTGCTCGTAAGACTTATGCGTTTGTCTCATTTGCGATGCAAAGGTAGTAGTTTTATACGAATACTCCAAATATTTTCAACGTTTTTTTTGAATAAAAATCACCATTTATGCACCAACAATCACACAATCAATAATTTACACCACCTTCAACACCATCAGATTTAAACCTGATTCTTAATATATGCCGCAGATTGGCGTTTTTTATTAATTTTGTGTTTGTTTTAATCGTTAATACTTTTACCATGAACGATACTTCTCATCGACTGTTGGCCATCGATGCCATGCGAGGCTTGACAATCGCCATTATGATTATGGTCAATTGTGCGCTGTGGGGGACTCCCGTCTTTGAGCCATTAAGACACGCCGCATGGAATGGCCTCGAACTTGCCGATCTGGTTTTCCCATGGTTTGTTATGATTATGGGCATCAGCGTTGCCCTATCCCTACGACGATTCGATTTTAAGCCTTGCAGTATAGCGGTGAGGAAAATTCTGAAGCGCACAATTCTGATTTTTGCTGTAGGCATAGCACTCGATCTTACCGAGAAGTGGATGAGTGGCGGCATCGAAAGTCTTAGCCTGTCAAATCTACGTATTCTCGGTGTCCTTCCTCGATTGGCATTGAGCTATGGCGGTGCGGCATTGATAGCACTTTACGTAAGCGAACGAGGTGTAAAGCGCATCGTCGTATCTACACTGACTATATACGCTTTACTACTTCTTCTCTTCAATGGCTTTGAACCATCGACAGACAACATCGTGGCTCGCGTCGACTTGGCTGTACTCGGCGAGAACCACATGTATCATGATTGGGTGCCGGAGCGCATTGCCTTCGACCCTGAAGGTCTGCTTGGCACTCTCCCGTCCATTGCGCACACACTTATCGGCTATCTGATAGGACGAATGCTTATCGCCGTACGCAACAACCGTGAGCGAGTGTACAATTTGATGATTTTCGGCAGCATATTGGCTCTTTTGGGCTATGCGCTCAGCGCGGGACTGCCTATAAACAAAAAGGTGTGGTCACCGACGTTTGTATTAGAGAGTTGCGGCATGGGAGCCATGCTCTTAGGGTTGCTCATTTGGGCTATTGACATCAAAGGATATCGCGGTTGGACTCCGGCGGTAACTGTTTTTGGTGTAAATCCATTGGCTCTATACGTCCTAAGTTCACTGCTTGGCACTGCCGTGTGGCTGATTCCTATTGGCGATGTTTCGCTACCGGCATGGATGTATGTCGAGTGGCTTGAACCCCTGTTTGGAGCTGAGTCAGGTATGCCCTCATTGACGTTTTCATTGATGATTGTTGCCATTTGCTGGATAGCGGGATATCCGCTGTGGAAGCGTGGCATTTACATAAAATTATAACAACCCCCAAAAAACATTTTAGCTATGATGAATATAGGTGATAAGGTTGATGACTTGCTCGGTTTCGACGAAATCGGCCACGAAGTAAAACTATCTGATTTTCCGGGCAAAAAAATCGCTCTCTATTTCTATCCGAAAGACATGACTCCGGGGTGCACGGCTCAAGCATGCAATCTGCGCGACTACTATCAAACACTGCTCGATAAAGGAATACAGGTGATTGGTGTTAGCGTCGATCCGGCCACAAGCCACGTGAAATTTCGTGCTAAAAACGAACTGCCATTCCCTCTGATTTCTGACACAGAACATTCTCTGGTGGAGAAATTTGGCGTATGGGGCGAGAAGTCGATGTGCGGTCGCAAATATATGGGAACATTCCGCACCACATTTATCATTTCGCCCGACGGTATTATAGAACGCATCATCCTGCCAAAACAGGTAAAAACGAAAGACCACGCAGCACAGTTAATGGAATAGTATGCCAAAATCGGTGCGACATTCGGGCGTAGAACTGCTACGCATCGTAAGCATGTTGATGGTGCTTGCCGTACATTTCGATGGTGCATCGATTGGACTGGCCGAGCCCGTATCTCTCTCTCAAACCGACGGCGAGTGGTGGTGGCGCACTATTGTCGAATCGCTTGCTATAGTTGGTGTTAACTGTTTTACTCTGATTTCAGGCTACTTCGGCATTCGAGCATCAGTAAAAGGTCTGCTCACGTTCGTTTTTACATGCGTTTTCTACTCCGTAGCAATCTATTGTGGAAATGTCGCACTCGGAGCAACCTTCGAACCTCAGAAATTTGCCGAAAGTTTTCTTGCCATAACGCATACCGAACTTTGGTATGTCCCGGCTTATTTATGTCTATATCTGATAAGTCCGTTTATTAATATAGTAGTCGAGAAAATCGGTCTTAAAAGACTCACTGTATGTACAGCAACATTCATCACGTTTAATTTATACGCCGGATGGTGGTGGCACGGCAGTTTCAATCCGACAGGATACACGGTTGTCCAACTAATAATGATGTATCTCATTGGTCGCACAGTGTCTGCTTGGATCACAGCACATCCGCATTTATTGTGCCGAAGTTTGCGCTATGGGCTATTGCTTTACGCCGTTGCTTCGGTATGCACGATGATTAGCGCTGCATACATGCCGGCGCTGCAAGTATACGCCTACAATTCACCTATGATTGTCGTTGCATCCATAGGTCTTTTAATTGCCGCCATCGGTCTCAACTTCCGTTCGACAACATTAAACTACATTGCAAAATCATCATTCGCTGTTTACCTGATTCACAAAAATCCTGCCATATGGCGCAATGTCGTAAAACCGTTATCCGTAGCCACATGGACGGAAGAAAACCTATGGTTAATGACTGGCATGATGCTTCTTTTCATGCTGGCAACGTTTGCGTGCGCGGTTTGTGCCGAAGAATTTAGACGACGTATTTGCGCCCCGATTATTGAATTGCTGACCATTGCAATACATAAATTCGAGCGTAGTTTGCCCATTTGACTGAATTTGAGTAGCTTTGCAGAAATCAAAATGCAATGTTGACACAAAAAGAATATATAGAAATGGCCGACGCCCGCGTGGCGAGCATTGCTATGCCCTCTACTCCGGCCGGGCTTTATGAACCGATAGCTTATACTCTGGATTGCGGCGGCAAACGTCTGCGTCCGATGCTGACCCTCGCTTTTTGCGAAGCATTTGGATGCGACCCTGCAAATGCGCTCAATCAGGCTGCCGGCATTGAAATGTTCCACAACTTCACCCTGCTTCACGACGACGTGATGGATCACGCCGAAATGCGTCGCGGACGTCCGACTGTCCATGTAAAGTGGGACAGCCGTACCGCTATTTTATCTGGCGACGCCATGCTTACAATGGCGGCAATGCTGGCTGGCGAAAAATGCGACTCGACAAAACTCCCCGAAGTTCTTAATCTGTTCCACCGCACAGCGATGGAGGTGTACGAAGGGCAGCAATACGACATGGACTTCGAAAGCCGTACAGATGTTAGCGTCGATGAATATCTCAAAATGATACGACTGAAAACGTCTGTACTCATCGGATGTGCCTGTCGCATGGGAGCACTGATGGCCGGAGCCCCAATCGAAGCCCAAGAAGCTGCGTATCGCTTCGGAGAATCGCTTGGCATTGCATTTCAACTACAAGACGACTATCTCGACACCTACGGCGACCCTATGGTCTTTGGAAAAGAAATAGGTGGCGACATTATGAACGACAAAAAGACATGGCTGAATATCGTGGCCACAGCCGAAGATAGCGAAGGGGTAATGTCTTCCGAACGTCGCAATCCGTCCGAACCCGCCGAAAAGCTGAGTCGCGTGCGCAGTGTTTACGACCGTCTGGAATTACCCTCTCGTTGCCATCAGCTAATCGACCAGTACGTCGACGAAGCCATTGCAAGTTTGGACAATTGCGACTTTGCTCCGGCAGCAAAAGATTTCTTTGTCAGCGTTGCCGAAAAGTCACGCACAAGAAGCTATTGACCTATCATGCTGATAGATACACACACCCACCTCTACCTTGAAGAGTTTGAGGGGGAGAAAAATGATGTAATACGCAGAGCCATAGCCAATTGCGTACAACACATGATTTTTCCCAATGTAGACTTGACTACCATCCGTCCGATGACCGAGCTACACGAAAAATTCCCTGAAGCAACATCGATGGCAATGGGATTACACCCTACTGAAATCGGTGAGCAATGGCGCGATGACTTGGCCGCCGTTGGCGAACATCTGGGCGATGGCTCCAAATTTGTGGCTGTCGGGGAAATCGGCATCGACTTGTATTGGGACAAAACTTTTGCCGAACAGCAGATGCAAGCTCTCGACACGCAGCTTGGCTGGGCAGCCGAAAGAGAGCTGCCGGTCATAATACATTGCCGCGAGGGACTTGACCAAACACTTGAGGTGCTCCAAAGCTATCCGTCGCTCCGAGGGGTAATGCACAGCTTTGGCGGCACATCGGCCGATGTCGACAAAGTACGTCGCGTAGTCGATTTCCACTTTGGCATAAACGGCATCGTGACATTCAAAAATTCTCGCCTTGCCGACTCGCTCGACGCTATCGGCACAGACCGACTGCTTCTCGAAACCGACTCCCCATACCTGGCTCCCGTCCCCAAGCGTGGACAACGCAACGAAAGCTCTTATTTGGTCTACACCGCCACTTTCATAGCCGACCGCATTGGAATGCCTCTGGAACAACTGGCAGAGCTGACTACAAACAATGCACAGCAACTATTCAATCTAAAGCACTAAACATGATACCCCCTTATCTCCCCTCTACATCGCGATACGACGAAATGCCATACGAGCGATGCGGAAAAAGCGGAATCCTATTGCCACGCATATCGCTCGGCATGTGGCAGAATTTCGGTGCCGACAAAACAATAGAACAAGTAAGCGAAATACTGCATTACGCATTCGACCACGGCATCGTGTCGATAGACTTGGCCAACAACTACGGGCCGCCACCAGGAGCTGCCGAAACGCAGATGGGAGAAGTGCTACGACGCTCGCTACATCCCTACCGCGACGAACTCATGATAGCAACAAAAGCCGGCTACGACATGTGGCCGGGACCGTACGGCAACTGGGGCTCACGCAAATCACTCATGGCTTCTATCGACCAAAGTCTGCGCCGACTCGGCACTGACTACGTCGACATCTTCTACAGCCACCGCTACGACCCGTCTACACCCTTAGAAGAGACCCTACAAGCACTCAGCGACATTGTACGTCAGGGAAAAGCCCTCTACGTAGGCATCTCCCGATGGCCGCTTGAAGCAATGAAAATAGCCATCGAATACCTGCGCGTACGCGACACCCCGTGTCTTATATACCAAGACCGCCTTAACATTTTCGACCGTCACGTAGAGCAAGACCACATACTCCCCTACCTTGAAAGCGAAGGCGTAGGATTCATCGGATTCACGCCACTTGCAGAAGGCATGCTGACATCGAAATATCTGAATGGAGTGCCCGAAGGCTCACGTGCAGCTCGTGGCAGCCATCTCAAAGCATCGCAACTGACCCCCGACGTAATCGCACGCATCCGCATGCTCAACGACATTGCCGAAAGCCGCGGACAGACACTCGCCCAAATGGCAGTAGCTTGGATTCTGAACCACACCGGCGTAACATCAGTGATAGCAGGATGCAGCCGTGTTTCGCAGCTCGAAGACACAATTGGAGCCCTCAAAAACACCACATTCACAACCGACGAGCTACTCGCCATCGACACCGCCGCTACTTCATCTCTAAAATAGCCGACGCTACATATATTACAAGAAATCGCGCAGGACAAACATCCTGCGCGATTTTATTTTAAACTGTCTTATTTCGCAATAAATCTAAAAAATGTCTTTCTCTTTAGAAGAGA
>CAYQEN010000052.1:0-5365 GCA_964416545.1 uncultured Bacteroides sp.
ACCGAAGGGAACGTGACTGCAGAGAATACTCGCTTCTATTTCTTCGATATGGAAGGTAACGCGTTTAAGATGGAAGATGCCGGAAATGTCAACGGAACGGTAACCCTAACAAATATGGTTACTCCGACAGAGGTTAAGCCCGGTAGTACTCCCGGTAATACTGTTGCGGAAGGTATGCTTGTGCTTGGTAAAGCCGTGGAAAATGGTGGCTTCCAAGGTGTTTTGCCATCAAAGGCAGTTTGTGTTACAAACGGAGATGAGGGATTCATGAATGGTCTTGCCAATAAATCTCTCGAACAGGTTGCAACGGAAGTTGCTACTTCGGCAAAAACAAGTATGTTTATGATGAGTAGCTCTAACTATAAGGAAGCTCTTGAATATGGTGCTGTAACAATTTCTGACAAAGTAAAGAAAACTCCAGAAGAAGCACAGAAAAATCCCGTTGAGTTCTATTTGGAGCGTCTTGCTGTAAAAGTTCGCATCCAGGACGGTCAGAAGACTGAATTCATTTCTATGGATAAGGATGGAAACGAAGTGGAGTATCCTATTTATGCTACTGATGGTTCAAAAGAAGAAGTAACACTTCAAGTGAAGCTTGCAGATTGGCAGATTGTAAAAACTACTGATCAGGCTTATACAATCAAGAACCTTCCCACTCCCGAGCCGTGGACCGGTTGGAGTAATGCCGACTACCATCGTAGTTTCTGGGCTGTATCTCCGTCTTTGCAAAAAGATGATTTGAATAATGTTACATTCGACATCTATGAACCCCAAAATAGCAAGGCAACTGCTTGGAAAGCTTTTAACGAGAGCCTGTATACTTGGGAATGGACCGGAGGTACTGCCGAGAGCTTGAATGACCGTCGTCATGAAGCTACTGCAACAGCTGTTGTTGTTCGCGCAAATATTCAGAAGAAGAATGCAGAAGGAACTTATGAAAATGTTGATCTCGTGAAATGGGCAGGTACCTATTATTTGACTGAAGCATTCAAATATATGGTGGCAAATGCGTATAATACAGATCATAAGGCAGACGCCGGATTTGTCAATATTACTTCAAATGATGTAGAACTTAAATATAAGCATTATCTTGAGGCTGTCAATAGCAACTATTGGGAAGTCGTAATTAAGGATGAACCTTACACCAAGTTTGATAACATCAGACGTTGGGAAGATGGTTTGACTTCATTCTATATCAATATCCTGCAGCATAAGGATGATGACACCAATTTCTTTGGCGTAGTTCGTAACCACGTTTACGAATACTCATTCGATAATATCATCGGTCTTGGCGTTCCGGGTAACAATCCTGACGACGAAGAAGGTGAAACATATGTTGCTGCAAGCCTTAATGTGCTTGATTGGCATATCATCCGTAATACAGTGACTCTCGAATAATAGGAAATTCTGATTAAACAATAGGTGAGCCGACCTCAGGTCGGGGTCGGCTCACTTTTCAAAAAAAACGACCGCAACTGCCGACGAGCCCACAGCGATGGGGGAGGAGGCGACAAAAAAAACGAATTAGCGAGGCGCTGAAGTGGCGACTGCCGATAGGAGAGCAGCACGCAGACAGCACGAGCCCACAAAAAAGAAAACCCTGATGACAGAGCCGACGGCGGTCGGCGCAGACATCCACCAAATTCAGACTATAATCCGATCGGGCACACCGCGGAGTGTTGCAACGGTCGTCTATCATAAAGAATCTCTCTCTCTTCGCCGATAGCTTTTTGTCGGCATCGTAAGATACAGAATGAACTAAATAAAAAATATAACAAACGATATAACTACCGGATTATGTTTCAAGCCAGAATAAGCAGAAGAATGGTTGGCGCGATGGCCACAGCTGCAATCGCCCTGACTTCGTTTACCGGTTGCAACTCAATATTCGAGGAGAGCGACTGTGTAGAGAGCTATAATCTCATCACGCTTACTTACGACTACAACATGAAGCGAGCCGATGCCTTTGCTCATGAGGTAGACGAGGTGTCGCTCTTGGCGTTCGACTCCAAGACGGGACTCTTGGTGAGCCGCATCGACCGTAAGCAGAGTGACCTTAAAGACGGGAACACAGTGGAGCTTGCCGTTGCTCCCGGTGAATATGATATACTGGTATGGGCGGGCGATCCGGAGCGTTCGTTTGAGATAGCCGATGGCGACATCGGTCGCTCGACGCTTGCCGACTTTCATGCGCGACTGAAGGCTGCGGGCGTGGCTAAGGCCGGCAGTGTGGAAGTGGATGAAGATTTGGGCCCGCTGTTTCACGGCTTGAAGCATGTGTCGCTTCCGTATGCGTCGCCTTCGCGTCCGAATAAGTTTACGATTGGCCTGACGAAGGATACGAATGTGGTGCGCGTGGTGCTCCAGAATATCAATGGCGAGTATGTGAATCATGAGGATTTCACGTTTACGATAACCGACCATAATTCGTGGCTCAATGCCGACAATACGCTTCGCGATGCTACGACGGCCGTGGGGTATCATCCGTGGCATCTGACATCGGGCGCGGTGGATGTGAATACCAATCCGATCGACCCGTCGACGGGCAGGGTTGCCGACTTCAGCGAATGGTTTGCTACTTCGACGGCATCATCGCGCGCCGTGCTTGGAGCATCGCTTGCCGAGTTTACGGTCAACCGTCTCTTTATGGAGAATAATCCTCGTCTGCACGTTACCGACCGCGACGGGAAGACGATACTCAATGTGTCGCTACGCGACTATGCTCTCCTGGTCAAGGGATTCTATCATGAGGATATGTCGGATCAGGAGTATCTCGACCGCCAGGATGAATATAATATGACATTCTTCCTCGACGATGGCAATCGCTGGATTTCGGCAGTGATAATCATCAACGACTGGCGTATCGTGCGCTACGAGGGCTCGCTCGAATAATCATTTCTTGAGTAATACTAAAATAAACATACCCCAACCATTAAACTATTGAAAAGATGCGCCCGCACCTTAATCTACATAAAATCCTCGCGAAGTATGCGACGACGTTGAGTCTGCTCAGCGTACTGGCGGTGTCGTCGTGCGTAAGCGACGACATAGGCTGCATCGAAGACCGTCCCGGCTACATCGACGGCAACGACCTCTGGATGACGATATCAGTGGTGAACCAAAGTTCGCATGAGCCATCTCGTGCCAATGACGAAGCCGGACATCCCGACGAAGATGCCGAGATAGCAGAAAACTATATCGATACGAAGGATATAACGCTCATGTTGCTCGACGAAAACCGAATGTTGCTGAAGGTTTTTGAAAGTGATGAGTTTGTGGTGATTCCGAGAGAAACATCGGGTGATAAGTCGCAGTACGATATAACATTTAATGTGAATCGCGACTACTTCAACTATGCCGCAGGGAAGGACGATATACCGTTTTCGCTGATGGTTGTAGCCAATACGACCGGCGTGAGAGGAGCGAAGCCCTCGCTTCCGTTCACCTGGCGCAATGTCGGCAAGAGAGTTGCCTCGCTCTCGGAGGTTGCCGAAAATGTGTTTGAATTTCCCGACAGTTATGACGAGCCGTGGCGACCGTCGACGGCCGATGGCGGCAAGCATATTCCGATGGCAGGAATCAAGAAAGTGACGATGACGCGCACGGAGTTTGAAACCGAAAACACCGTGGAAACAAGAATACAGCTTGGCGACATTCCGATGCAACGCACGTTGGCAAAGGTGAGAGTGCTCGATGGCATTCGCTCGCAGGCAGATACGGAATTTTCAGAGATAAGCTCCGTGGGTCTTCAAGGCGTGTTTAAATCAATGGGCTTTGTGCCGTATTATTCGGTGGTGCCGGGGTGGTATACCTCTGATGAGACACCGGTTATAGAAAAAGGCTCGGTGCGATATGGCGAGTGGGACTCGACGGCCAGCATACCGTTTTTTGAAGTTGACGATTATACGGCCACCGACGGAACGACATATAAAAAGGCATTTATAGCTTATGTGCCCGAATATTCGGCTTCTGTCAAGGAAGAGAGCGACGAAAAGCGTCAAGGTGCTGACGGCTATGTAGTTGGTGAAGTTCCCACCCTCAAATTCAAACTCAAGGAGCGCGACGGTGGAGCGACGATAGAGAGAGACGTTAAGATCACCAATTTTACGAATATCACCGATATGGCCCGCAATCATATCTATGAGTTTACGGTGACTGCCAATCCGAATGCCAAACTGAACCTGACTCTCAATGTGAAGGCGTGGGACAGATACGAGGAGAGTATCGAATTTACGGATCAGCCTTCGTTTGAGGAAGTGACGTGGACAAATATGTATGAGGGCTGGAACTCGTCGGCAGGCGAAGTCAGAGTGAAGCCCGACCAGCCGGTGAAGGTGTCGTTCAGACTCCAAACACCCAAAGACTGCCGATGGACAGCCTATCTGATACCGGTAAGAGGAAACGGTGCTTTTGTCTTCACCGATAAGGACGGAAATGAACTGACCGGCTATCCGAGCGGAATAATCGGCGCGGACGGAGATATGACGGAATTGTATATCAAGTCGACATCGCCTGATGTGGTATCGGAAGTTTCGGCAGAGCTGTGTGTGATGATCACGACGCTCGACAATACGGATATAGAGGCCGCCCTTGCCGGCAATGCCCGTCCGTCGGGACGCTATCTGCTCCGCCAGATACCGAATAACTAATCGCGATACTCGCAGCACATAAAAATTTGTATTATCAAAGCAACTTAAATCCGAATAGGAAAATCATATTAGAACAATGAAAAACATCGTTAAAAAATATACGACAGCACTATGGCTCGCGCTTGCTACGGCCGCGAGCGGTGCGCTTGTCGGCTGCATCAACGACTACGCACCCGGCGGAGCCGATGGGTCGCAGGAGGGAATGCTGACATTATCGCTACTGACATCGGATCCCGACACGAGAGCCGCTGAAACGACTCCCGGCACGGCCGCCAAAGACCCTCTGAACGAATATTTGATAAAAAACGTCAGCCTTTACTTATATAAGGGTAAGTCTGCGAACCTCGATGAGAACACGGCAGAGCCATTCTATTCGGTGGACGTAGCAATCGATAATGCCACAACAACCGCATCGAATGTGGAAGTGCGCATACCGCTTTCGAAGCTCGATGCCGAAGCAAAGAATGGCAATTTTTGCATCTATGCGTTGGCAAATCTGAGCAACGAGGAGCGCGAAGCCGCGTCGAAGACCAATAAGAGCGTGTCGGCACTGAAAGCTATAACGGTGGACAGCAACTTCGATAAGGTGAAAGAGAAAGAAGAATCGTTTGTGATGGACGGACTGTCGGACGATATCAGAGTAGGGACGGCCACCAATTCACCTCTGAACGAATATTTGATAAAAAACGTCAGCCTTTACTTATATAAGGGTAAGT
>CAYQEN010000053.1:0-5060 GCA_964416545.1 uncultured Bacteroides sp.
GATCAGAAGGTTACAGGTTTGAATCCTGTGGGAGTCACGAAAAAGAACTTCATTGAAAAATGAAGTTCTTTTTTTTGTTTATACGGTTCCGTAGAAATTTAGTGGGGAAGAAATTTTTCGGGTTTTGCAGCTGACCCAAAAAAATAAGAGTTTTGTGTAGCAAAAATAAAAGCACCTACAAGTGAATGTAGGTGCTTAGCGATTTTAGGAGTGGTCCCACTTGGGCTTGAACCAAGGACTCCCTGATTATGAGTCAGGTGCTCTAACCAACTGAGCTATAGGACCGGCTTTTGACTATGCTGTCTTAAGCGAGTACAAAGGTAGGAAACTTTGCTTAATTATGCAAGCGATTGACTACTTTTTTGTGTCGGTTTGCTTAAGAGTCGTAGTATCAGTTGAGGAGGGTGATGGTCATGTAGTCGATGTCGGGCATGGGGGTGTCGGCGTTCCAAAGGCGTATGCGACTTGGCGCGGCATTGAGTTCGACGTCGGCGGATACGGTGCCGTCGGTGTTTAGAGTGAGTGTTGCTATGTCGGCGCCGTTGATGTCGAGGTGCATGCTACGCGGTTGAGATGTAAATCCGGCGATTGTGATGCGGTATGTGCCGTCTTCGGGTATGTCGACGTTGTCCCATGCGAGGTCGTTGTCGGGACGGCTGCCGAGGCTTATGGCTTTGTATCCGCCGCTTGCTCGTTCGTCGCGCTCGTAGATGGCTGTGCCTGTCCAACGGTTGTTGGTGATTTCCTGGAATGTGTTGATGAAGGCTGTTTCGGCTTCATATTTTCGTCGAGGGAGTCTGTGCTGGCCTTCTAAACGAAATACGCGGGTGGAGTGGGGCGGAATAAACATGGTGAGTGGGGAGGTGGCGTCGGGGAGGTCTTGGCGTGTGATGAGGTCGCGCATTTTTATGCGTCCGCCGAGGTCGACGTCGTCGAAGTTGAGCACGGCTCGTTGCTGTCGGTCGGAGGGGTTGTATATTGCGATGGCTCTAACGCATCCGCCGGTCTGTATGAGGTCTTTTGCCAGTAGGTAGCATTTGCCAAGTCGTCCTACGATGTAGGCTTGCTGGCCGAGTGGGTCTTGGTTGATGGCAATGAGTTCGGGGTTGGAGAGTAGCTCGATGGCGCGTGAGTCGATGGCGGTCAGGTCGCTTCCGATGATGAGTGGTGATGACATGATGCACCACATGGCGAAGTGGGTGGTGTCTTCTTCGGGCGTAAGTCCGTGACCTACAACGAGTTTGTCCATATCATTGAACTTTCCGTCGCGACAATAAGCGGAGAGGGGGAGGGAATGTGCGATAACCCCACTGACTGACTGCCAGTTATGGATAACATCGTGGGATACTCTCCATGATGATGCAATGTCGGAAACCCATGTGCCGGGATATGCCCATCGGCATACGTTTAGCTTGACGTCGGAGCGTCCGGTGCGTAAGATGGCATCGGAAATGTCGGTGAATCGTTTTCGAGAGTCGAGTCCGAATCCATCGGCATTTTGCGAGGGGTCGCCACCGCAGAAGTCGACTTTGATGTAGTCGAAGCCCATTTCATTGAAGAAAAAGCGGGCATCTTGATCGTCGTGTTCGTACATACCGACGCCACGGGCTATTGTGTCGCGATCCCAGAAGTTGCCACAGGTGTGTCGTCCGGCATCGGAGTAGATTCCGGCTTTCAGACCAAGCGCGTGAATATGGTCGACAACGGGTCGCAATCCGTTGGGGAATCGCTTTGGGTGAGCCATGAGGCGACCTGAGGAGTCGCGCCCGCCGAAAAATCCGTCTTCGATATTGATATATTTGTATCCGGCGTCTTTCAGTCCGAGGGCGACGAGAGCGTCGGCCTGACTGCGGATAATGCTGTCGGAAATATTAACTCGGTAGGTATTCGAAGAACTCCATCCCATAACGGGAGTTTCGGCGGCGGCATCAATGCTGATGCCAGCGCACAGGATAGCAAGCGGTAATATGAGTAGGTACATAGTGCCACAAAATTACGATTTTTTTGCTAATTTTGTCGTTATATATATCAATCCAATAACTGAAACAACACTATGAAGATAGGCATTATCGTAGCCATGCAGAAGGAGCTTGATTTGCTTCTGCCGCTCCTTACCGATGCGCAAGCCCTGACATCGGGGGGATTCACATTTCATTCAGGTCGTATAGGAAAGGCCGAAATTGCAGCCATGAAGTGTGGCATAGGCAAAGTGAATGCCGCCGTGGGTGTGATGACGATGCTTGACATTTATAAGCCCGATTTGGTGATAAACACCGGTGTGGCCGGCGGAACCGGACATAATGCAGGTATTCTTGATGTGGTGATTGGTACGCGCATTGCTTATCACGATGTGTGGTGTGGTCCCGGAACAGAACCGGGCGAGGCTGCCGAGTGTCCGAAATTTTTCACCACTGCCGATATGGTCAATTCGCTTCCGTGTCTTGCCGAGAGCAGCAATGTGAAGCACGGTCTTATCTGCTCGGGCGATGTGTTTGTATCTGATCCCGAAGTTCTTGCTCGAATCAAGGAGATATACCCCGATGTCGATGCTGTGGATATGGAGTCGGCTGCGATAGCTCATGTGTGTCATCTCCGCAATGTGCCGTTTGCATGTATGCGTGTGGTGAGTGACACTCCCGGAGCCGATGATAATATCTCGCAGTATAATAATTTCTGGGAGGATGCTCCGCGCCATACATTCGATATGCTTAATCATATAATAGACCAGCTTCATCAGTGATGAAAAAGATAGAAAGTTTTCAGGTTGACCACCTGCGACTGCTTCGTGGCATATATGTGTCGCGCCGTGATACTCCTGCGCCCGGATGTGAGATTACCACATTCGATATACGAATGACCGAACCGAATAGAATGGAGGCTATATCGGGTGCCGCACTCCATGCGATAGAGCATCTTGCGGCAACGTTTCTGCGCAATCATCCGATGTGGAGCGACAGGGTGGTTTATTGGGGTCCGATGGGATGCAGAACGGGTAACTATCTGATACTTGCCGGACATCTCAACTCGGAGGATATACTGCCATTGATGCGCGAAACCTTTGCGTTTATTGCTGAATATGAAGGCGAAATTCCCGGCGCAACTCCTCGCGATTGCGGTAACTATTCGTATATGGATTTGGCTGAAGCTCGTCGTCAGGCAAAGCGCTATCTCACCGAAGTTCTTGCAGCTCCTGCTGACGAAAATCTCGTCTATCCCGACTGATGAAAGACCTTCGACCCATAAGAGGCAAGCATTATATAGCCGACCTTATAAGTCAAGGAGAACACGAGCATCAGGATTTTAAATTCGCTATCTCCGACGCTTTGAAAATAGCACGTTCGATATCCGCCTTTGCCAATAACGACGGCGGACGGCTACTTATAGGCGTGAAAGATAACGGACGGATAGCCGGGGTGAAAAATGAAGAGGATATTTATGTGGTAGAGCAGGCAGCAGAGATGTATTGCCGTCCGCCACAGAAACCTCGGTTTACGGCATTTGCAACCGATGAGGGTATCGTGATACGTGCAGAAATATCTAAAGCGCAATCGCGTCCCGTGAAAGCTCGCGAGTCGGACAATCGTTGGCGAGCATACTATCGGGTGGCAGATGAAAATATAGCAGTTTCGCCACTGATGGTGCGTGCGTGGCAGCGTCAATCCGACGCGTCGGGTACGCTGATACAGCTGACCGAAGCCGGAAGAGCCATTCTCGAACATCTTGCTTCGGCAGGAGCGAGCAATGTGACTGACATAGCACTTCATGCCGGACTTTCGCGAGAGTCTGCCGAAGAGCTGATAGTGAAGATGGCTGCTATGGAAATAGTGTGTTTTCGCTACAAAAATGGTAGATTCCTTATAGATATACCTTGATTTGATTATTGAAAAGCGTCAAATCGTGACAAAATCATTTATTTTAGGTATGGCGAGAGGCTGTTGATTGTAGTAATTTTGTATCAGATAATTATTAACTATTGATTCTGACTACATAGACAGTAATCTATAAGGGAATTTAGCTATTGTTTTATACATCTACGCGCTACTGAAGGGCTGTGAAGCCGTACACAGTAGCGCGAACTTTTTTTGTATAGTCGGGGAGTTTGCCGTGGATAGGATGGTCTTGTCGGAAAAATATATTAGATTTGCATACGTATATTCGCGGATAAGAGAGGCTAAGAGTAGCACCACTGTGAATAACACAATTACATAGAAAGGCGTTTACTACGTTTTGATTCTTGGCTCTTAGAAACGACCAATTTCAGAGATGTAGTCAAGAATGAAGCAATTGTAGACGCCCCATGAGTACGTTTATGTATATCCACTTGTTGTGCACTATTGCGCCGCAGGGGGGGGATTGTAGTGCATATACATACTTAGCGGGGGCGTATACCATTGCTGTTCTGTTGCAATGGCAATCTCAGGGCCTCGGAGAGCGGAATGAGCATGTATCAGGCTCCCGCTTTTCTTTTAAACGAAATCTAATGCTGTAAGGAGCCTGAGGCATACAGACTATGCTTATGGCCAATAAAAATCTTCAGGCAGCCCGAGCCAGTAAGAATGATGAATTTTACACGCAGTATCACGATATTGAGTTGGAAATGACCGCTTATCTTGAATATGATCCTGATGTGTTTCGCGGAAAGACGGTGTTGCTACCATGTGATGATCAGGAATGGAGTAATTTTACTCGCTATTTTGCAGCCAAGTTTGATGAACTCGGCATAAAGAAGTTAATATCGACTAGTTATGCTCCTGAGAGTAAAAAATATTGCTCGGTGGAATCGCAGTTAGAACGGGATAGTCCTAAATTTGATGCTGAAAAGTCTAAAGCGCAATCGCGTCCCGTGAAAGCTCGCGAGTCGGACAATCGTTGGCGAGCATACTATCGGGTGGCAGATGAAAATATAGCAGTTTCGCCACTGATGGTGCGTGCGTGGCAGCGTCAATCCGACGCGTCGGGTACGCGATACAGCTGACCGAAGCCGGAAGAGCCATTCTCGAACATCTTGCTTTGGCGTTGTCATATGTCTTCGGCTTATGCCGGATATCATATCTAAAATC
>CAYQEN010000054.1:0-4828 GCA_964416545.1 uncultured Bacteroides sp.
CGCCCACATTCCTCAAACTACTCAAATAAAAACAACCACAACACTGCACAGTCACAAAAAAAATGCGCAAAAAGTTCAGCCTCAACCCACAAACTTTACCGTATTTTTCTTACCTTTGCAGCCGGCCTTGACGCAAACAGCGCAACAACGCCGATAGTTAAATCAACACATAGCATTAACTATGAAGCTCTTACAAGCAAAACTCGCTAAATACACCGTTCCACAAGAAGCAAAAGCGGCAGGCATCTATCCCTACTTTCGCGCCATTTCAAGCGAACAAGACCCCGAAGTAATCATCGACGGGAAGAAAATTCTCATGTTCGGTTCTAACTGCTACACCGGACTCGTCAACGACCCCCGCATCAAAGAAGCCGCAATAGAAGCAACTCGAAAATACGGCACTGGATGCGCCGGCTCTCCATTCCTCAACGGTACTCTCGACCTCCACAAACAACTCGAAGCAAGACTCGCCCAATACATCGGCAAAGAAGACGTAATGATCTACTCAACAGGATTTGAAGTAAACCTCGGAGTAGTATCAACACTCACCGGACGCGAAGACTACATACTCTGGGACGAACAAGACCACGCATCCATCATCGAAGGACGCCGACTCTCATTCAGCCAGTCCCTCAAATACAAACACAACGACATGGAGTCGCTCGAAAAGCAGCTCCAGAAATGCGACCCCGACAAAGTTAAACTCATCGTCACCGACAGCGTATTCTCAATGGAAGGCGACGTTGCCGACGTCAAAGAAATTACACGCCTCGCAAAAAAATACAACGCATCCGTAATGGTCGACGAAGCACACGGCATCGGCGTATTCGGACCCGGCGGACGAGGTGTTTGCCACGCACAAAATGTTGCCGACGACGTCGACCTCATAATGGGCACATTCTCAAAATCATTCGCCTCACTCGGAGGATTCATAGCCACTGACAAAGAAATCACAAACTACCTCCGCCACCACTCTCGCTCATACATCTTCACAGCGAGCATCACTCCTGCCTCCACTGCCGCAGCTCTCAAAGCCATCGACATCATGGAGCAAGAACCCGAACGCCAAGACCAACTTTGGGAAATCACAAACTACGCCCTCAAAGGATTCCGCGACATGGGATGTGAAATCGGAAACACCTCTACTCCCATCATTCCTCTATACATCCGCGACAACTTCAAAACATTCGCCATCACACGCGACCTCCTCAACGAAGGAATCTTCGTAAACCCCGTCGTATCACCGGCAGTCGCACCCCACGACACCCTCATCCGATTCAGCCTCATGGCTACACACACCCACGAGCAAGTCACCACAGCCCTCGAAAAAATCCACAAAGTATTCCGCAACCACGGCATCGTGAAATAACGAATACACCACATACTCACATACAACAACGGCCGCCGAAACCAAAAACAAGGAATCGGCGGCCGTTTGTCATCTAAAAAACACACACATATTTCATCAAACCCCACAAAATTGCTAAATTCGCAACAACTATACAACACCCAAAAACTATGGTCTACAAATTCAGAATAGTATCCGACGAAGTCGACAACTTCAAACGCGAAATCGACATCGATGCCGACGCAACATTCCTCGACCTCCGCAACGCCATCTGCGACGCCGTAGGCTACGACAAATCTCAAATGAACTCATTCTTCATCTGCGACGAAGGATGGGAAAAAGGACGCGAAATAACCCTCGAAGACATGGGTAGCGACTCATCAGAAGACGTTTACCTCATGGACGAAACCATAATCAGCGACCACATCGAAGACGAAGGACAACGACTCATATTCGTATTCGACTACCTCACCGACAGAGCATTCTTCATCGAAATGAAACGCTCTACACCCGGACGAACCCTCAAAGACCCCATCTGCACCCTCTCAATGGGACAAGCACCCGCACAATTCATCGACCTCGACGACTTCGAAGCCGGAATCGACGCAAAAGCCGCTGCTTCAGCCAAAAATGCCGCAGCCGACCTCGACGAAGACTTCTACGGCTCAACAGAATTCAACGACGACGAATTCGACACCGAAGGATTCGACGAAATGACATTCTCATCCGACGACTACTAATGGGTCGACTACTTGCCATCGACTACGGACGACGACGCTGCGGCATCGCCGTCACCGACCCCCTACGCATCATCGCCACCGGACTCGCCACAATCGAAACATCAAAACTCATCGACTGGCTCAAAAAATACACCGCCACCGAAACAATCGATGAAATAATAGTCGGACAGCCACGCACACTCGATGGACAACCATCCGAATCAATGCGCTACATCCGACCCGGAATCGGAAGAGTACAGCAAGCACTCCCAAACATACCGATCCGATACTACGACGAACGATTCACCTCAACAATCGCCCACCGCACCATCATCGAATCCGGAATCTCCAAAACACGACGACGCGACAAAACAATAGTCGACACAATCGCCGCAACAATCATACTCAACGACTACCTACAAAGCAAAAACTACAACTCCCCGAAATGAACCTCCCGATATACCTCTACGGACACCCCGTACTCCGCAAAGAATGCACCCCTATACCTCTCGACACCCCCATCGAAACCCTCCAGACACTCATCGCCGACATGACCGAAACAATGTACCGCTCCGAAGGCGTCGGACTCGCCGCACCGCAAATCGGACGTGACATACAACTCGTCGTAATCGACGCCGACCCCGTAGGCGACGCACACCCCGAATGCGCCGGACGAAAACTGACACTCATCAACCCACAAATCCAAATCCTCGACGGCGACCCGATCAGCCGACCCGAAGGATGCCTCTCACTCCCCGGACTCTCCGAAAACGTCAACCGCGTCGAACACATCCTCCTCACATACCTCGACCAAAACCTCCAGCCACAAAAAGAAGAAATCTCCGGATTCCTCGCACGCATCGTACAGCACGAATGCGACCACCTCAACGGCACCCTATACATCGACCACATCTCTCCCATCCGAAAACAACTAATCCGCAACCGACTCAACAACATCATCGCCGGCAAAACCCGCTGCGACTACCCCGTACGCACAGCACCACGCCGCCGATAACCAGCACCCTAAAACTCCCCCCACACAAACACAAAAAAAACACGACATGGCCGACGACAAAAAAATAATATTCTCAATGGTAGGAGTCTCCAAGACGTATCCTCCGCAAAAACAAGTCCTTAAAGACATTTACCTCTCCTTCTTCTACGGAGCCAAAATCGGCATCATAGGCCTCAACGGATCCGGAAAATCATCACTCCTCAAAATCATCGCCGGAATCGACCACGACTATCAAGGAGAAGTCGTATTCTCACCCGGCTACACCGTCGGATACCTCGAACAAGAACCAAAACTCGACCCCGACAAAACAGTCATCCAAACCGTACGCGAAGGCGTACAACCAATCGTCGACCTCCTAAACGAATTCGACCAAGTCAACGAAGCATTCGCCGACCCCGAAATACTCGACGACCCCGACAAAATGGAGCAACTCATCGCCCGACAAGCACAACTCCAAGACGCACTCGACGCCGCCGACGCATGGAACCTCGACAGCCGACTCGAACGAGCAATGGACGCACTCCAATGCCCACCCGACGACCAGCAAATCGCCACACTCTCAGGAGGCGAACGCCGACGCGTCGCACTAATCCGACTACTCCTGCAACAACCCGACATACTCCTCCTCGACGAACCGACCAACCACCTCGACGCCGAATCAATCGACTGGCTCGAACAACACCTCCGCCAATACCCCGGAACAGTCATCGCCATCACACACGACCGATACTTCCTCGACCACGTAGCAGGATGGATACTCGAACTCGACCGAGGCGAAGGAATACCCTGGAAAGGCAACTACTCCTCTTGGCTCGAACAAAAAACACGCCGAATGGAGCAAGAAGAAAAACAAGCCAGCAAACGACGCAAAACCCTTGAACGCGAACTCGAATGGGTACGAATGGCACCCAAAGCTCGACAAGCCAAAGGAAAAGCACGACTCAACAGCTACGACCGACTACTCAACGAAGACCAGCGCCAACGCGAAGAACGACTCGAAATCTTCATCCCCAACGGCCCACGACTCGGACAAAAAGTCATCGAAGCCACCGGACTCACAAAATCATACGGCAAAAAACGCCTATTCCAAAACCTCGACTTCACCCTACCACCCAACGGCATCGTAGGCATCATCGGACCAAACGGAGCCGGAAAAACAACACTCTTCCGACTCATCATGGGACAAGAACAACCCGACGCCGGAACATTCCAAATCGGTGAAACCGTAAAAATCGCATACGTCGACCAGACCCACCACGACCTACTCCCCGACTCTACCGTCTACCAAGTCATATCACAAGGAGTCGAAACATTCCGAATGGGCGGACGCGACGTAAACGCACGAGCATACCTCTCCAAATTCAACTTCGCCGGAGCCGACCAAGAGAAAAAAATCGCCGTACTATCCGGAGGTGAACGCAACCGCCTACACCTCGCCATGGCACTCAAAGAAGAAGGCAACGTACTCCTCCTCGACGAACCGACCAACGACATCGACGTCAACACCCTCCGCGCACTCGAAGAAGGACTCGAAGACTTCGCCGGATGCGCCGTAGTAGTCAGCCACGACCGCTGGTTCCTCGACCGCATCTGCACCCACATCCTCTCCTTCGAACCCGACGGACAAGTCGTCTACTACGAAGGCACCTACTCCGACTACGAAGAATACAAACGACGCCAAAACGGCGGCAAAGAACTCCCCCGCCGCCGCTACCGCAAACTCCCCGACTAAACCCCAACCCTATA
>CAYQEN010000055.1:0-4647 GCA_964416545.1 uncultured Bacteroides sp.
ATTATTTTAATTAAAAAAGAAAATGAAAAAGTTAGTTTTATTACTTGCTGTTGTATTCAGTGCATCTCTTTTCTCTTGCGGCAACTCTAACCAGGAAGCTGCTGCTACTGATTCTGTAGCTGCTGACACTGTTGTTGCTGTTGACACTATCGCTGCTGACTCTGTTGTCGCTGCTGATTCTGTTGCAACTGACTCTGTAGCTGTTGAAGCTGCGAAGTAAGTTTGAGATAGCACTCTCAACGAATTAAGAGCTGCCTCCTGTGAAAGGACGCAGCTCTTTCTTTTTTTACACATACCTCAACAACTACAAAAGCTTGGGGAACTAAGCCCAACTATAAAACGACATCCACCACCGCTTTTTTTACATTAAAGCCCTACGTTCTCACTTTTGCTCATAATATAAAAAAGCAAGCGGTTCGCTTCTATATAGGAAGCGAACCGCTTTAATAATATCTATCTATATGAGTTTTTACTTCAGTGCATTCAGCAGAGCTTCGTAGGCTTCAGTAATACCATCTTTATTCTTACCGCCAGCCTGAGCGAAACCGGCCTGACCGCCGCCACCGCCTTGAATAAACTTAGCAGCTTCACGCACCATTACTGACGCGCTGAGTCCGCGAGCTACAAGATCGTCCGTAAGCATGACTGTCAGAAGCGGCTTACCCGAAACATCCACCGTAGCAGCTACAAAGGCTGTAGCCTCAGGCGAAGCAGCTCTCACGCCGAATGCTACATTCTTCACCACTTCCGGAATACGGACTCCGGAAAATATAGCCAGCTTGATGCCATTCACTTCGCGAGCTTCAGCTACCACTTCTTTAGTTATGGTCGCAATCTTTTCCTTGAAGTATTCATCCACTTGCTTCTGAAGATTGCTATTTTCAGCAATCGCACGGTGCAGAGCAGCCACGACATCCGGAGCATTATTCAGCATGCTGCCAATTTCACGTATCGTACGCGACATCTCGTCAACGGCAGCTTCTACAGCCTCACCGGTGATAGCCTCGATTCGACGGATACCGGCAGCAATACTGCTTTCCGAAATAATGCGAATCATTCCGATATTTCCGGTATTGGCCACATGAGTACCGCCACAAAGCTCTACGCTGTTTCCGTAGCGAATCACGCGCACCTCGTCGCCATACTTTTCGCCAAACAGAGCCATAGCACCCATTTCGCGAGCTTCAGCAATAGGCACATTGCGATGTTCGTCAAGAGCAATAGCTTCGCGCACCTTCGCGTTGGCCTTATGCTCTACAAGGCGAATCTCCTCAGGAGTGAGCTTCTGGAAATGCGAGAAGTCAAAACGAAGCAGATCGGGCGACACAAACGAACCACGCTGTTCAACGTGTGTTCCGAGCACTTCGCGCAATGCCTCATGCAGCAAGTGTGTCGCTGTGTGATTGCACGAAGTTGCCAAACGGGCTTTACCATTAATTGTTGCTACAAAAGCCTGTTCAACATTTGCCGGCATTTTCTTTACAAGATGCACAGCCATTCCGTTTTCGCGCTTAGTGTCGTACACCTCTACTACTTCACCGTCGGCAACTCCCTTCAGCGTTCCGCAGTCACCTACCTGACCGCCCATCTCTGCATAGAACGGACTTTCGGCAAGCACTACCTGATAAAACTCACCCTTCTTCTGCTTCACCTTACGATAGCGCAGAATCGAAGTGGTGGTTTCCTGCAAGTCGTAACCCACAAATTCGGGCTCTCCTTCATTTACCATGCTCCAGTCGTCGGTTTCAACACTGGCAGCACTTCTGGCACGCTCCTTCTGAGCAGCCATTTCCTTATCAAACTCCTCACGGTCGAGGGTCATTTCATTCTCCTTAAGAATCAACTCTGTAAGGTCTAACGGGAATCCATAGGTGTCATAAAGCACGAACGCCTCCTTACCCGAAATTTCCGTCTTTCCGGCATTCTTAGCTGCAGCCATAGCGCCATCGAGCAAACGAATACCATTGTCGAGCGTGCGAAGGAACGAATCTTCCTCCTCCTTTATCACCTTCATGATAAGCTCGCGCTGAGCCGGAAGCTCGGGATAAGCCTCGCCCATACTATCGATAAGCGTATCTACCAGCTTATACATAAATGCCTGCTTCTGACCCAGGAATGTATAAGCATAGCGCACTGCACGACGAAGTATGCGACGAATCACATAACCGGCCTTAGCATTACCAGGAAGCTGCGAATCGGCTATAGAGAACGCTATTGTGCGAACGTGGTCAGCCACAACGCGCATTGCCACGTCTACCTTATGGTCTTTACCATACTCCAATCCGGATAGGCGAGCTATCGTTCCAATCAGCGGAGTAAACACATCGGTGTCATAATTCGATGTCTTACCCTGAAGAGCCATACACAGACGCTCAAAGCCCATACCCGTATCGATTACCTTCGCGGGGAGCGATTCGAGCGAGCCGTCAGCCTTGCGGTTATACTGCATGAACACCAAGTTCCATATTTCGATTACCTGAGGATGGTCATGATTCACGAGTTCGCGGCCGTCTACCTGCTTACGCTCCTCCTCACTGCGGAGGTCGATATGTATCTCTGAGCAGGGGCCACAGGGACCGGTATCACCCATTTCCCAGAAGTTATCGTGCTTATTTCCGTTGATTATATGATCCTTTGGAAGGTGCTTTTCCCAGTATCCGGCGGCCTCATCATCGCGCGACAGACCCTCTTCAGCCGAACCCTCAAACACCGTCGCATACAGACGCTTCGGATCGAGCTTCAACACGTCCACCAGATATTCCCAGGCCCAATCGATAGCCTCCTGCTTGAAATAGTCGCCAAACGACCAGTTGCCAAGCATCTCGAACATGGTGTGGTGGTATGTATCCATTCCCACCTCTTCGAGGTCGTTATGTTTACCGCTCACTCGCAGACACTTCTGCGAGTCGGCCACACGACGTTCCTTCGCCGCCTTATTGCCGAGGATAATATCCTTAAACTGATTCATGCCCGCATTGGTAAACATCAGTGTGGGGTCGTCTTTGATCACCATAGGTGCCGAAGGCACTATTTTATGACCTTTCCCGCGGAAAAATTCCTTAAAGCTCTCGCGGATTTCTTTTGATGTAAGCATCTGTATTTATGTTAATTACTTTACTTATTGTTCTCTATTTAAAAGCTACTGCTTTTAAATTGCAAAATTAGTGGTTATTTCGTACATTTGCAACTCATCAAAGGTCTGATAATGGACAATCTCGACAAGAAATATTACAAAATTAGCGAAGTTGCAGCCATTCTCGGCATACCCGCCTCCACTCTCCGCTTTTGGGAGAAGAGCTTCACCGTAATTAAACCGCGGCGCAACTCTCACGGCACTCGATTCTACACCCCGACCGACATCGAAAAAATATCGATGATTCACTTTCTTGTAAAAGAAAAAGGTCTCAAGCTCGAAGCCGCACAAGAGCAACTACGCGCTAATCCGCGTGGCATCGAACAACGCCACCGCACCATCGAGCGACTTAAGGAAATCCGCGCCACTCTCCAGGAAATGCTCGACGCCCTCCACCGACTCCGCTAATCCGTGGCGCCACACGCAAATATAATCACGAAACGAAAGCGCCTTACATCAGCAGACCTCTTTCTATCCAAAAAACATAAAAAAAACGCCCCTCAGACTTGCATCCAAAGGGCGTTAAATCCATTGTTTCGTAAAGTTTTGTTTATTACTGTCCGAGATACGGCTTCAGCAGACGGCTCTTCTGACCTTTCAGTCTGCGGATTGCCTTCTCCTTTATCTGACGGACACGCTCGCGCGTAAGGTCAAACTTAGCGCCAATCTCCTCAAGAGTCATTTCCTGGCATCCGATACCAAAGAACATCTTCAAGATTTCGCGTTCACGCTCGTGAAGCTGACGAAGAGCGCGGTCTACCTCTTTCGACAGCGACTCCTGTGTCAGAGTCGAGTCTGCCATAGGCGAATCATCATTAGTCAGAACGTCGAGAAGACTATTATCTTCACCATCGACAAACGGCGCATCTACAGAAATGTGTCGTCCCGACACTTTCAGCGTATCGCTTATCTTATCGACAGGCACATCCAGACGCTCGGCCAATTCTTCCGGCGACGGACGGCGTTCATTCTCCTGTTCAAACTTCGACAGAGCCTTGCTGATTTTATTCAGCGAACCCACCTGATTGAGCGGGAGGCGTACTATACGACTCTGTTCTGCGAGAGCTTGGAGAATAGACTGACGAATCCACCAAACAGCATAGGAGATGAACTTAAAGCCTCTTGTTTCGTCAAACTTTTGTGCTGCCTTTATCAAGCCGAGATTACCTTCGTTAATCAAGTCTGGCAAACTAAGTCCCTGATTCTGATACTGCTTAGCTACCGACACAACGAAGCGAAGATTTGCACGTGTGAGCTTTTCGAGAGCTTTCTCATCGCCTTGACGAATGCGCTGCGCGAGCTCTACCTCTTCATCTACAGAGATAAGCTCCTCGCGACCTATTTCCTGAAGATACTTGTCGAGCGAAGCGCTTTCGCGATTAGTAATTGATTTAGTGATTTTTAATTGTCTCATGTGCGTTATGTGACATTAGCGCGCAAAGTTACTAATTTTTTTTCATTCCACCGCGCTCTCACGCCACATTTACGCCCTCAAGCCCACCGTTTTCAGATAT
>CAYQEN010000056.1:0-4406 GCA_964416545.1 uncultured Bacteroides sp.
TTGGTGGATTTTCCAAGAAGTCCGGCGAAGTATGCAATGCCCATTTCGTCCATGTCGACGCTGAAGAACTCGTCGAAGAGCATAATGTTTCCTTTGTTAGGAATGGCTGTTTTGAACTCAGAGTTTGTGTAGCTGAAAGTGCATTCGCTGTGATAGCCATCTTCTTCTTCGTCGTGATAAACTTTGGTGATGTCACCATTTGAGTATGTGATTTTGTAGGTGTCACCGCCTTCGCTACGTTTGAGGCTCGTGAGTTGTCCATCGGCATTGTATTCGAAATGCCATGTGTCATCGCTGTCTTCAGAATCTAAGTATACTTGCAGTGCGTAGGTGACGAAGCCATCAGAGTTGAGCTGCATATAGATGTCGCTACCGTCTTCGGGGTAGTCGGTGTTGCGAATTTTCATGAGGGCATTGAATTCGGTGGCTTTGCTGAATGCTCCGTATTCGAAAGTTACGACCTCTGAGCCGTCGACAATTTTAGTGACTTGACCCTTAGAATTAGTGGTGAAAGTTGTGCCGTCGACAGAAGCGGGGAGTCCTGCGGTGAAAACGTTGTCGATTGAAGGTTCGGCGGGAGTGTTGTTTGAGGGTTCGTCGTCGTCGCTGCAGGCAGTCATGGCGAATGCAACGAAGCCAAGATAAGCTAATGCAATCAGCTTGTTCATAATTATGATTTTTTTTTGTTTGCCTCAGGACCTCCTCGTCGGCATGTTGAGTGAAATGAAAAAACGCAAGGTCTGTACTGTTTGCCCATTCCACAATTAGAGGCCTTCGCATAGCCCATCTCGGTAGAACGGGCAACGCAAAGGCCTTGCGCAATTATGTATGTCATCTATCGGTCAATAAAATGATATTGACTGATAGATGAGTTGATACATAAGCACATAGGCGTCAATCGTTGCCACATTCCTGACCGAGATTGAAAGTTGCGAAGTTTCTAATTGTCAAGAAGTGCGTCGAGTAAACGCTTTTTGTAATGTTGATGTGTTTTTGCGATGTTGCCATCTCTATGGCATTACGGCGCAAAAATGTGGGTGCAAAGTTATATATTTTTGAGGAAATGAGATGTCTGTAAACAAAAAAAAGTAGGCTGTGCCCCGAAGAATGAGCGCAGCCTACTGAGGATAGAAATTGTAGAGTATTGGGGTTTATTTGATTTCGAATCGCTGTCCGTCGGCCTGAACGGCGTAGACTTTCACGTCGTCGGTCAGTTTGACTGACGAGGGTATGGTGGTGTTGAAAGTGTTGAAGAAGTAGATTCGTTTTCCGTCTTTGTGGAGCTCGAATGCTACGGCTTCGTCGCCGTCGCTGATACGGATGGTCTGTCCGGAACGGGTGCAGGTAATAGTTTTGGTGATTTTTTTGTCGGATTTGAACTGATCGAAGTAGCCTACGTTGCCCGGTTCGACGTCAAGTCCGGTGTCGCCTTTTTTGCGGTCTTCGATGTAGTAGAAGGCGTGTTTGGGCTTGGGAAATTTAGCCATGTAGGCTTTTGCTTCGTCGATCATGGACTGGGTGACATTGTAGCGATATGTGCCGTATTGTTCGTATTCGACGTTGTCGACCGGCACAAAGAATCCCCAAGTTTCAAAGAAGTCGGTGAGGTCTTCGTTGGCAACTCTGGATGCGGTCTTGGCGAATAGGAGCTGCGCGGCACCGGGGTTGGACTCGGTGATGCGGTTTTCACGCATGGCTTTGAAGAGCTCCGGCCAGAAGTTTGTGTTGTAGCCACAACGGTGGTAGTAGTTCCAGAGCTGCCAGTTCATGCGCATGTGAATTTCGGTGGATTCGTTCTGGTGGGTTGCGTCGCCCATGTTGTACCAAGCGTCGCCATTGCCGCAACGGTATTCGGCGAGTTTGTTGATGGTTTCGCCACGTGAACAGTATTTTCCTAACTTGTAGAGTGTGTAGTTGGAGAATAGGTTGTTGGACGATTCGGTGCAACTTGGCCAGTTGATGGCAATCTGATTGACGTGTCCAATTTCGTGGGCGGGTCCCCAAGCGTTGTCTTTCTGAGCCATTACGTTTTCTTTCAGAAGGATGTTGTTGAGGTATGTGTAGACGAATGCTACGCGATAGTCAGACGCCCACATGTAGCTACCTTCGGGAGATATGGCGAAGAGGTGGTTGTTCATCTGAGAGGGGAAGATGTCTTCGAGTCCCATGAGTTCGTGCTGCCACGAAATGATGTCGTCCCAGAGGTTGATGGCTGATAGAATGTTGTTGGGTACGGCTGCTTTCATCTTGTCGCGGTGGAAGTAGAATATGATTCGCTTGCCACGGACACAGAAGTATTTATAGGATGATTTGTTGATGAGTTCGGCGTATTTTTCGTCGGACTGATGGCGTTCCAAGTCGAAGAAGCCTGCAACTTCGCCGCATCCGGTGGGAATGTGGACTTTAATGGGTTTGGCGTTTGATGCGGTGATGTCGGTGGTGTAGATGAAGAATAGCATGCCGGTCTTCTGTATGGCGATTTTGTTTACACCCTCGGTGAGGAAGTAGGAGTCGCCTGAGGCCTCGGTCTGTACGTATTGTTCGTTTGCAGAACCGGTGGTTTCTTCGCCAATGTTCTGAACGCTGATGGTTTGTCCGTGGGTGTCGCCAACAAGAATGATTATTTCGTCACCTTTCTTGACTGTGATACCTGTGGGGTTGTCGAGGAATGAGTATTTTCGAGTCATCAGCTTTTCAGCCCATTCTTCGGGACGGCTGTAGGGCTTGTATTCTTGAATGCGGAATTCTTTTTCGTAGTCGGAGTAGGTGTTGTTGCGGATGGCTATTGCGAGCTTGGCAAAGAATCCGGGAAGGGCGTTGATTTGGTCTTCGGTGACTCCAGATTTGATTTCGGTGCAGGTAATGTCGGTGAATACCGAAAGGAGCTGTGAGTCTAAAGTTTTTTCATTGTTGTGTTTGAAGAATTGCATTTCGGCGCAACTTACGTAGTTGCCGAGACCGCTCTTAACTACAAATTTGATTTTTGAAACGCCTTTAATGGTTTCTTTGAAGTTGAGACGGCTGGCTGCGTTCTGCATTTTGAAGTCGTAGGAGCCGTAGAGGGTGTATTCGGGGGTGTTTTCGGTGGCTATATAAAGGTCGAATTCGCCGAAGTTGCCATTGCCGCTTCGGGTATAGTAGACGATATAGTCCATGTCCTCCTTATTATTTTTAAAGAAGTACTCTAAGGTGACGGGGAATTGTGTGGCTCCGTTCCAACGTGAGTGATAGTGGGTGTCAGGGCTTGTGTCGCCGTCGTATGTCAGCTCGATGCCTTGTCCGGATTGAGCTTCGCTGGCAGATGCGCTTGTGGGTTTGATCTGTATGTCGCCCTCGATTTCGATGTCGGATGCGTTGCCATCTTTAGCTTTTTGGGAGATGACGAGTGTGACCGGTTCTGCTAATTTATCTGCACCTTCGCGCGCGTCGGTGAAAACGATGTTGGCGGTACGTTCTTTGAATGCCGGATTGGCTTCTACATTATATAGGTGTGTATAGGTGACAAATGCACGACTCTTGGAGTTGTCTTCGGTAATCCAGCTTTGAGATGGGGCGGAGCGTTTGTAGTCGACGTTTGTTGTTACGCTAATCTGTATCTGACCGCCATCGGCAGAAACGGTTTGCGGATTCGTTTTAAGGAGTATGGCAGGGCCGTAGCCGAGCTGGCTGACTTTGATTTCGTAGTTTTTGACGGGAGAGCTTACGCTAACTGTTGTGGTGCGCACATCGGGCTCTTCGCTGTCTTTAACGGTAATGTTTATGCTTTTTCCGTTTGTTGCTTTTGTTGCGATACACCAAGAGTCGTTTGATTTTACGTTCCATTTAGTGCTTTCGATGTCGGTGTTTACGGCAATACTGATTGATTTTGACGTTTTTTCGAAATTTTGTGTCAAATCGGCTGATTCAATTTCGAATTTTGTTCCTGTCGGCGTTTCTAAGTCGCCGTCGCTACTGCTGCACGACCATAAGGCCAGGCAGAAAAAACAAATTAGAGACAGTAATTTTAGATACTTCATAAATTAAAATTTAAGGTAGTTGTTCGATTAGGGCGTACTTATCATTGTAGTTAATGATTAATTGTACGCTGTAAAAGTACATCAATGAAATATTTTTTCAAAGAAAAGCGTGTGGATTTATTGTTTTTTTGAGAAGTGAATGGCGTTTTTTTGCCAGATTAATGATGCTTTGATGGAAATTTTAAGGTTGAAATATTGTTTTCGGGTTACCGTGTTTAGTTAATAGAAGTTAAAAACATGTTATAAAACATACTTTTAAGTCATTGATTGATAGGGATGATGATGAAAAGTGGTTGATTTTAAACGGATTTTGAGGAAATGAAAATTTGGAAGTTTGGGAAAGATGCTCTACCTTTGCACTCGCTTTTGAGAAACAACGATGCTTGAAAG
>CAYQEN010000057.1:0-4083 GCA_964416545.1 uncultured Bacteroides sp.
TAATATAAAAATTATCACAAAAAGATAAGATTTTATATCAAATATTTGGTCATTATTCAAAAATGACATAAATTTAAGCACCAAAGAAAACAAGACATACCATTTTATTTATCCATAAAATTTATACACCATGGCTAAAACTATCACATTCAACGAGCTTCGTCGTATTAAAGACAGTCTGCCCGACGGCGCTACCCATCAGATAGCAGATAAACTCAACATAACTGTTCAGACTGTACGAAACTATTTCGGCGGAAGCAACTATGAATTCGGGAAAAACTGCGGAGTTCATATTGAGCCGGGTCCTGACGGTGGCATAGTAGTTCTTGACGACACTACCATATATGATATGGCCGTAGAAATATTAAAAGGACAGACTGAGGCTTAACCCGGCTCTAAAAAATTAGACAGAACACAATTACCATTCTCCTCTCCCCTTTTTATTCTGAAGAAAATGGGCACTCCCTCTGATAGACTTATTACCATAGCCATTCATACGTATGATCACGCTATAAGCATGAAGTCGCTCCTTGAGCGTCATGGAATAGAGGCAGTCCTTCAGAATGTCAATCTTGACCATCCGGTCGTTTCATCAGGTATGAGAGTGCGCATTAAAGAGTCTGAGTTGCCAGAAGCATTGCGCATAATTGAAAACCCAGATGTATTCTTATTGCCTGAGTCAGATAGCAATGATGCTAATATTATACTCGTTCCGGTAGATTTTTCCGATTACTCTGAGCAGGCTTGTAAGCTTGCTTTTAAAATTGCAGCGATTCACAAATCGAATATCGTATTGTTGCATTCGTTTACCGATCCGATATACGCAAGTACACTTCAACTATCAGACTCTCTAACCTATGATGTTGCTGGCTCGGAAACTCGCCAAGTTTTTATGGCTGAAGCCGATAAGAAAATGAGTGAGTTTACAACGCAGTTGCACGAACTTATTAAAACAGGAGAACTTCCCCCTGTAAAATTCAGACGTGAAGTTTGTGAAGGAGTCCCAGAAGATAGTATCAATTCGTATGCGAAAGAAAACAAGCCATTACTTATTGTAATGGGTACGCGTGGAGCTGATAAGAAGGGGCGCGAAATGGTGGGAAGCGTTACTGCTGAGGTACTTGATACGTGCCGATATCCAGTCTTCACAGTCCCGGAAGGAATGACCTACAACAACATTAGCAACATTAAGCGGGTATTGTATTTTTGCAATCTTGATCAAGATGATATGCTTGCCCTCGAAAGGCTACGTCAACTTATTCCCAATCGAAACATGAGGGTCACGCTTGCAAATATTCCATCAAAGAAACAAGTTGACGCATCACGACCTCTCATGTCATTGTGCCAGTACTGCACAAACCGATATGCTGAGTTAATATTCGATACTGAATTACTAACACTCGAAAATGTTGATGCTGAATTTGAGCGTATAACGCAAACTCAACACATTGATTTAATTGCAGTACCCAACAAAAAGAAAAGTGTTTTTGCTCGCCTGTTCAATCCCGGCATTGCTCATCGCTTACTATTCCATCGCGATAGTCCGATGATTGTTATTCCAGTTTAAAACAACACTTATAAAAAATCGAGTGCTCTGAATTTTATTTCAAAACACCCGACTCTTTTTAGAATTCGTAGAATTGACGTAATTAGTCTTTACGTTCAATATGTGCGCCGAGAGAGTTCAGACGAACATCGATAGCTTCGTATCCGCGATCAATTTGTCCGATATTTCCTATTTCACTTGTTCCCTTTGCTGACATTGCTGCAAGAAGCATAGCTATGCCGGCTCTTATATCAGGCGACAGCATGCGATTCGCTCTTAACGGCACTCTGTGGTCAAGTCCAATTACAACAGCGCGATGAGGGTCGCATAGCATTATTTGAGCACCCATATCGATAAGATTGTCTACGAAGAACAATCTACTTTCAAACATCTTTTGATGAATCAATACGCTACCACGACACTGAGTGGCTACAACGAGCATCACACTCAAAAGGTCTGGGGTCAATCCAGGCCAAGGCGCATCGGCGATATTAGGAATAGATCCATCCAGTGCCGTTTCTATTACATAATCATCAGAAGCCGGTATGTATAAATCATCTCCAGCGCGATCTACCGTAATGCCAAGTCTACGAAAAGCATCCGGGATGATTCCAAGATTGTCAAACGATACATTCTTAATTTTTATTGAACTCTGAGTCAGCGCAGCCATGCCAATAAAGCTACCAACTTCTATCATATCTGGCAAAATACGATGAGTCGTTCCCTTTAGACGTTCAACCCCATGAATGGTAAGCAAATTTGAACTTATGCCCTCTATACGAGCACCCATTGACACGAGCATCTTGCACAACTGCTGTACGTATGGCTCGCACGCAGCATTGTAAATCGTGGTTGTCCCTTCTGCCATAACTGCAGCCATAACAATATTGGCGGTTCCAGTTACTGATGCTTCATCAAGCAACATGTAGCAACCGCGGAGTGTCTGTCCGGGTGCAAGGCTCAAAAGATATGCATGCTTAGCATAATCATAAGTCATTGTTGCGCCCAGTTTCTGAAGACCGACAATATGTGTATCCACCTTGCGACGACCGATTTTATCACCACCAGGCTTCGCAAAGTATGCTCTACCAAAGCGCGCCAATAGTGGACCGACTACAAGCACCGAACCGCGAAGCGATGCACAACGCGTTACAAAATCTTCGCTATACACGTATTCCGTGTTTATGTCGTCGGCCTTAAATGAGTACGTGCCATTAGCCGGATTTGTGACCTTGACACCCATTTTCTTGAGCAACTCAATAAGGTTGTGTACATCAAGTATGTTCGGGACATTTGTCACAGTCACTTCCTCAGAAGTGAGCAATGTTGCACTGATTATCTGAAGAGCCTCGTTTTTTGCCCCCTGAGGCTCTATTTCGCCATGAAGTCTATGGCCTCCGTCAATGATGAATTTGCTCATAAGCTTATTTTCAAATATGGTCAACTTCAGCTTCTAGATTAATAGCAAATCGAGAAGCAACATCCTTTTTAATCGCTTCTTCGAGCGATAATATCTCTTTTGGGCTCGCGTTACCGGTTGCGTTCACAAGCACGAGAGGCTGTTTATGCCAAACTGCCGCATTTCCGAGTGAACGCCCTTTCCAGCCACAGCGCTCAATAAGCCATGCTGCCGGAATCTTTACCATGTCGCCAACAGGATAATGCGGTACACTGACATCTGAATCGGCACTGCAAATGCGCTCATACACAGATCGCTCTACCACAGGATTCTTAAAGAAACTTCCAGCACTGCCTACTTGCTGAGGATTTGGCAATTTTGAGTCACGCATGGATATCACAGCTTCTCTTATACACAACGGAGATGGAACCCCTTCTGCGCCTATTGCATCTTTAAGATTTCCGTATTCAAGATTTGGTTTAGCTGTTGACGATAGTATGATATTGACATACGTCACCACATATCTTTTGCGATTTTCAGGCAACTTAAACGTTGACATTCGATATCCATACCGACATTCATTCACCGGAAGTACGACAAATTTATTTTGTACAACGTCATAGCACTCCACAGATTCCACTACATCTTTCAGTTCTGCACCGTAAGCACCAATATTCTGCACAGCTGCAGCTCCAGTGTCGCCCGGTATACCAGAAAGATTTTCTATGCCATAAAATCCGGATTCACAGCAACGGTTAACAAGCTCATCAAAACAAACACCAGCTCCGACTCTGATTTTTACTTGTCCAACGCCAAGTGGCATCATATCTATATCCAAAATACGGCTATGAAGCAATACTCCATTATAATCACTCATAAACAGCATATTACTTCCACCTCCGATTGAGCGCCACGACATTTCACCTATCTGCGAAAAAATGGCTGGGAGATCTTCAGCTTCAGAATAGTCAATCCATCTAGCGCAATTGACATTCATGCCAAAAGTATTGAATTTCCGTATATTGAAATCTGTAATTTCGTTAATCATTATATTAGAATATATCTTGACAACAAAGATAGCCAAATTTAAATCATGACCAAAACTACTCCCAACTATTATTCAATAAATCCGAGGTCA
>CAYQEN010000058.1:0-4052 GCA_964416545.1 uncultured Bacteroides sp.
CACCACACGGCAAAAAAATAAGCGACAGAGTTAAAAACTCTGTCGCTTTCCTCGGTAGCGGGGGCAGGACTCGAACCTACGACCTTTGGGTTATGAGCCCAACGAGCTACCACTGCTCCACCCCGCATTATTGCTTTGCGAGTGCAAAGGTAGTACACTTTATCGCTTCCTCCAAATATTATTATATTTTATTTGTGTTAAAAATGGTTAACTTGTTAATTCACAATTATTTTGTTTATCAAATTGCAAATCGCGAAAAGAAACTGTACTTTTGCACGCGAAATTATTAAACCAAACCCATGAAACGAACATTTCAACCTTTGCTCATGACTGCCATTGTCGGAGCAACACTCAGTTCTTGCTCGCAATCGAGCATCAAATACCCAACGGCTCCGTCCGACGACACCGTCGACGAATACTTCGGCATGAAAGTTGCCGACCCCTATCGTCCGCTCGAAAACGACACTGCTGCAGCCACTCTCAAATGGGTAGAAGAGGAAAATGCCGTAACAAACGCATACCTCGAAAAGATTCCGTTCCGCAATGCACTGCGCGAGCGACTCACCGAACTCAATAATTATAAAAAGACCGGACTCCCCTCTAAGGAAAAAGACGGCAAATACTACTTCTACGAAAACGACGGCCTGCAGAATCAGTCTGTACTCTATCGCACCGACTCTCTCGGTGGCACTCCCGAAGTTTTCCTCGACCCCAACAAGCTCTCCGACGACGGCACTGTTGCACTCACTGGCATTTTCCACAGCCCCGATGGTCGCTACACTGCCTATTCTATTTCGCGTAGCGGTTCCGACTGGACAGAAATCTACGTAATGGACACCAAAACCAAAGCTCTGCTCCCCGACCACATCGAATGGGCTAAATTCACCGGAGCACAGTGGCATGGCGACGGCTTCTATTATAGCGCATATCCCCGCCCCGAAGCTGGCAAGGAATTCTCAAACGCCAACGAAAACCATCAGATATACTACCACAAGATGGGCACTTCGCAGGAGCAGGACGTAATCGCTTTTGAAGACAAAAAATACCCACTCCACTTCCATCAGGCCTACGTTCCCGCTGGCTCCGACTACCTCTTTGTTCTTGGCGGAGGTGAAGGCGTTGGCGAATCGGCTATGGTGAAAAACATCAAGACCGGTGGCGAATGGAAAGTGATCGAACCCACTCAAGACTACATCCTCTCACCCGTTGGTGTTGCTGGTGGCAAATTCTACTTCATCACCACCAAAGGCGCTCAGCGCTCTCGCCTGATGGCTGTTAATCTTGCCAATCCCTCAGTCGACAACTGGGAAGAAATCGTCCCCGAGCAAACTGGCGTTCTCTCTGGTGCCAACTTTGCCGCCGACAAGATCATCCTCACTTACGAGCAAGATGCCAGCAACCACATGTACGTCTACGACCTCTCCGGCAAAAAGCTCAACGAAATCGCCCTCCCCACCTACGGCACAACAGCCGTTTCATCTGAAAAGGGTAGCAACGAAGTATTCTACTCGTTCAACTCTTTCACCTATCCTTCGGCTCGCTACTCCTACGACATGGCCACTGGCGAAAGCAAACTCATCGGCGGAGCTGAAATCAAAGGCGTTGATTTCGACGAATACGTCACCGAACAAGTATTCTACACATCTAAAGACAGCACTAAAGTGCCGATGTTCATCACATATAAGAAAGGCATCGAGCGCAACGGCAAAAACCCCGTCTACCTTTACGGCTACGGTGGCTTCAACGTATCGCTTCCCCCTTCATTCTCTGCCAACCGCATGATTTGGCTTGAAAACGGCGGCATTTACGTTCAGACAAACCTCCGCGGTGGCTCTGAATACGGCGAAGAATGGCACCAGGGCGGCATCAAGATGAACAAACTCAACGTATTCAACGACTTCATCGCTGCTGCCGAACACCTCATTGCCGAAAACTGGACATCACCCGAATACCTCACCATCGAAGGCGGCAGCAACGGCGGTCTGCTCGTCGGTGCCACAGTCAACCTGCGCCCCGACCTCTTCAAAGTTGCCATACCCCGCGTTGGCGTTATGGACATGATGCGCTACCACAAATTCACCATCGGCTGGAACTGGGCTTCCGACTACGGAACAAGCGCCGACTCACCCGAAATGGCTGAATATCTGCTCGGCTACTCTCCCGTCCACACCATCAAAAACGACGGAACTACCTACCCCGCCATCCTCGTTACCACTGCCGACCACGACGACCGCGTAGTACCCGCCCACTCATTCAAATATGCAGCAGCTCTGCAAGCAGCCAACACCGGCAACGCACCCAAGCTGATTCGCATCGATAGCAAAGCTGGACACGGCGGTGGCAAACCGATGACAAAAGTTATCGACGAATACACCGACATATACTCCTTCATCTTCAACAACCTCGGAATAGACCCCACCAAAAATTGAAACTGAAGAACTGTAAATACACTCTACTGACGTTGAGCACGGCCCTATGGGTCGTGCTCTCAACGTCATGTTTCACCGGAGTCGAAAGCACCCCACGCATCACCGCAAACGACGTTCGCCGCGATGCTCCGGCCATCACCGCCGAAGAAACATACCTCGACGGCATAACTCCCGAGCCATTCTGCAAATGGAAACCGGGCAAAAAATTTCACGTCGCCGACAACCGTATCTCATTGATGTTCGGCGCACAAGGCATTTCTCTCCCCCCCCTCTCCAACCGACACCTCACATTCCTGGGTGCACAAAGCGCCACAGCCGTCGACGGCAACAAAGTTACCGACATCTCATTCCTCACCCCCGAAGGCACCGAAGTAAAATACCGCATGCCACAACCATTATCATCACTTCAAGCCGACAGCACAGCAATCGAAATACCATTCCTCGTTGACATCGACATGGTCGACGACGTCAAACGCATAATGCTCGGCAACGACTACTACATCACCACATCATCTTGGTACGACCTGAACAGCAACAGCCGACGCGGACGCAAATTCGTCAAAGTCCACATCGACTCCGTATCACCGGGCAACGACACCAACCCCATACTCCTCACACTCCACGAAGAAGGAACGACCGACAACTTCCGCATCAGCATGTCAATCGGCAACGGACTTCGATCAACACGAAAATTCCACGACCTCTTCTCACTCTCCAACCCACGCGACAAACACCCCGACATCACCGACGACACATGGCGACTGATTCAAAACTGTCGCGTAACGACAGGCATGACACGCAACGAATGTCGCCTATCACTCGGCAAACCCGACGAAATCTCACGACGAACATACTACAACGCCATAATCGAACGATGGGCATACAACAACGGCATCTACCTCATCTTCGAAGACGGACTACTCACCACATATCGCAACTGACCATCACAATGATTCGCTTCCTCGGCACAGGCACATCCTTCGGCATCCCGCGCATCGGATGCAACTGCCAAGTATGCACAAGCAGCGACCCACGCGACAAACGCACACGCACATCAGCCATCATAAGCACCAACAACACCAACCTGCTCATCGACTGCGGTCCCGACTTCCGCACACAAATACTCACCGCAGGCATCACACAAATCGACGCACTGCTACTAACCCACAGCCACTACGACCACATGGGAGGCGTCGACGACCTCCGACCATTCTGCTCCGAAAGCAAACCACTCCCCATCTACTGCCAAGCCGACGTAGCCGACGACCTCCGTCGCCAAATCCCCTACTGCTTCAGCGACAACCGATACCCCGGAGTGCCCTCCTTCGATATCAACATCATAAACGTCAGCAACCCATTCTCCATCAACGGAATAACTATAATTCCCCTCCCCCTCCACCACGGACGGCTACCGATATTAGGCTACCGCATCGGCAACACCACCTACATCACCGACGCCCTCACCATCCCTCCCTCCACACTACGCCTGATGGCCGGCACCGACACCCTCATAATCAACGCCCTACGCCACCAAGAACATCACTCACACATGAACCTCACCCAAGCACTCCACATCATCTCAACCATACAACCACGCCAAGCCTACCTCACCCACATCGACCA
>CAYQEN010000059.1:0-3553 GCA_964416545.1 uncultured Bacteroides sp.
ACTTTCTCGAGGTACAGATCAAGTCGTTCCAGGACTTCCTGCAACTTGACACACCCCCTGAAAAGCGAAACAACGAAGGTCTTTACAAAGTGTTTGCCGAGAACTTCCCAATTGCCGACACACGCAACAACTTCGTGTTGGAATTTCTCGACTATTACATCGACCCGCCTCGCTACACCATCGATGAGTGTTTTGAGCGCGGTCTGACCTACAGTGTGCCCCTAAAGGCCAAACTCAAACTGTACTGCACCGACCCCGACCACGAGGATTTCGCAACCGTGATTCAGGACGTTTTTCTCGGCCCAATTCCTTACATGACCGAGAAAGGCACATTCGTAATCAACGGCGCCGAGCGCGTTGTCGTGTCGCAGCTCCACCGTTCGCCAGGCGTGTTCTTCGGTCAGAGCACCCATGCCAACGGAACAAAACTCTACTCCGCCCGCATCATCCCATTCCGCGGATCCTGGATTGAGTTCGCAACCGACATCAACAATGTCATGTACGCATACATCGACCGAAAGAAAAAACTTCCGGTAACAACACTCCTGCGTGCAATCGGACTCGAAAACGACAAGGACATTATCGAAATCTTCGACCTTGCCGAAGAAATCAAAGTCAACAAAACCAACCTCAAAAAAGCGGTTGGTCGCAAACTCGCCGCACGTCTGCTCAAAACATGGGTAGAAGACTTCGTCGACGAAGACACCGGTGAAGTTGTATCAATTGACCGAAACGAAGTAATCATCGACCGTGAAACCGTACTCACCGAAGAGCATATCGACATGATCCTCGAATCCGGCGAGTCGACAATCCTCCTTCACAAAGAGGACGCACACACGAGCGACTACTCCATCATATTCAACACCCTCCAAAAAGACACCTCAAACTCCGAAAAAGAAGCTATCCAATACATCTACCGACAGCTCCGCAACGCCGAGCCACCGGATGATGCAAGCGCCCGCGAAGTAATCACAAACCTATTCTTCTCGGAAAAACGCTACGACCTCGGAGAAGTAGGACGTTACCGCATTAACAAAAAGCTCGGTCTCGACACATCAATCGACATCAAGGTACTCACACGCGAAGACATCGTCGCAATCATCAAGTACCTCATCGAGCTCATCAACTCAAAAACCGACGTAGACGACATCGACCACCTCAGCAACCGCCGTGTCCGCACAGTGGGCGAACAACTCTACAACCAGTTCAACGTAGGATTGGCACGAATGTCACGCACAATTCGCGAACGCATGAACGTGCGCGACAACGAAGTGTTCACTCCCATCGACCTCATCAACGCCAAGACAATATCTTCGGTTATCAACTCATTCTTCGGCACAAACGCGCTGTCGCAATTCATGGACCAGACCAACCCCCTGGCCGAAATTACACACAAGCGCCGTATGTCAGCACTCGGCCCCGGCGGTCTGTCGCGCGAACGCGCAGGCTTCGAAGTCCGAGACGTACACTACACCCACTACGGACGACTCTGCCCGATCGAAACCCCTGAAGGTCCCAACATCGGTCTTATCTCGTCACTCTGCGTGTACGCCAAGATCAACAACCTCGGCTTCATCGAAACACCCTACCGCAAAGTTGAAAACTCAAAGGTAAACCTCAACAACGACGAAGTAACATACCTCACAGCCGAAATCGAAGAAGGCAAAATGATCGCACAGGGCAACGCCCCGCTCAACGACGACGGAACATTCAAACTCGACCGCGTAAAAGCACGCCTCGACGCCGACTTCCCCATCGTGCCCCCACAGGACATAGAGCTCATGGACGTATCGCCCTCACAGATCGCATCTATAGCCGCATCGCTCATCCCCTTCCTCGAACACGACGACGCAAACCGCGCACTCATGGGATCAAACATGATGCGCCAGGCCGTACCCCTGCTCCGCAGCGAATCGCCCATCGTCGGAACCGGTCTCGAAGGACAGCTCATCCACGACTCGCGCACACAGATCATGGCCGAAGGCGACGGCACTGTAGAATTTGTCGACGCACGCGTCATCCGCATCCGCTACGACCGCACTGAAGACCAGGAATTCGTAGCATTCGAAGACGCCGTCAAAGAATACCACATCCCCAAATTCCGCAAAACCAACCAGAGCACCACAATCGACCTCCGTCCCATCTGCGAACGAGGTCAGCGCGTCACAAAAGGAACAATCCTCACCGAAGGCTACTCAACCGAAAACGGCGAACTCGCACTCGGACGCAACCTCAAAGTCGCATTCATGCCCTGGAAAGGCTACAACTACGAAGACGCCATCGTGCTCAACGAACGCGTAGTTCGCGAAGACATCCTCACATCCGTACACGTCGACGAATACTCACTCGAAGTACGCGAAACAAAACGTGGCATGGAAGAGCTCACCTCCGACATCCCCAACGTAAGTGAAGATGCCACAAAAGACCTCGACGAGCGCGGCATAATCCGCGTAGGCGCACACGTCGTCCCCGGCGACATCATGATTGGTAAGATTACTCCAAAAGGCGAAAGCGACCCAACACCCGAAGAAAAACTCCTCCGAGCAATCTTCGGCGACAAAGCCGGCGACGTCAAAGACGCATCGCTCAAAGCATCGCCCTCACTCAAAGGCGTAATCATCGGCACAAACCTCTTCTCAAGAGCAGCCAAGAAAAAAGCCAAAGCAGCCAACGCACAGCTCCCCAAACTCGACGAAGAATACGAAGGAAAGCTCAACGCACTCAAAGACATACTCGTCAACAAACTCATGACCCTAACACAGGGACATCAGTCACAAGGCGTAAAAGACTTCCTCGGCACCGAAATCGTACCCAAAGGTTCGTCATTCTCAGCAGGAACATTCCGCGAAATGGACTTCGACACCATCAACCTCAGCAAATGGACTGCCGACGAACACACCAACGACATGATTCGTGCCACAATCGTCAACTACCTCCGCAAGAGCAAGGAAATCGACGCCGAACTCCGTCGTAAGAAATTCGACCTATCAATCGGCGACGAACTCCCCTCAGGCATCATGCAAATGGCAAAAGTCTACGTCGCCAAAAAACGTAAAATCAGCGTCGGCGACAAAATGGCAGGACGCCACGGTAACAAAGGTATCGTATCACGCATCGTACGTCAGGAAGACATGCCCTTCCTCGCCGACGGTACTCCGGTCGACATCTGCTTGAACCCCCTCGGTGTGCCATCTCGTATGAACCTCGGACAGATCTTCGAAACCGTACTCGGATGGGCTGGACGCGAACTCGGCGAAAAATTCGCAACTCCCATCTTCGACGGTGCTACACTCGACGACCTCAACGAATGGACCGACAAAGCCGGACTCCCACGCTACGGTAAAGCATACCTCTACGACGGCGGCACCGGCGAACGCTTCGACCAGCCCGCTACAGTAGGCGTAATCTACATGCTCAAACTCGGCCACATGGTTGAAGACAAAATGCACGCACGCTCCATCGGTCCGTACTTCATCACCCAGCAGCCACTCGGCGGTAAAGCACAGTTCCGCCGAGTGGCTGCTGGGTGATGAGTGAGTACGGACCGATGGAG
>CAYQEN010000060.1:0-3513 GCA_964416545.1 uncultured Bacteroides sp.
GCAAAGATAATAGAAAAATTCTTATCTTTGCTACCATGATAGACGATTCTACTTTTGGCACCGCCAAAGCGCTGTTTTATACATTCGGATGCAAGCTCAATTTTGCTGAAACATCCACCGTGGCAACAATGCTCGCCGAGCGTGGCATTATGAGGGTACAGCGAGGCGACACCCCCGACATCATCGTAGTCAATTCGTGCAGTGTCACGGAGCTCGCCGACAAAAAGTGCCGTCAAACCATCCGCTCTCTGGCACGAAAATACCCCGACGCGGCCATCGTCGTCACCGGATGCTACGCGCAGCTCCAACCCGAAGAAGTGGCTGAACTCCCGGGCGTAGCCATCGTTGCCGGAACAGACCGCAAGCTCGACCTCGCCGACTATATCGACGAGTGGCTCGCCAACCACACCGCCAAGACGCTTATTACTCCATCAAAAGACATTCGCGCCTTCTCTCCGTCATGCTCGCGTGGCGACCGCACACGCTACTTCCTCAAAGTACAGGACGGTTGCGACTATTTCTGCTCCTACTGCACCATTCCTATGGCTCGCGGACGCAGTCGCTCCCCCGAAATTGCCACCCTCGTCGACCAAGCTCGTCGCGTTGCCGAAGAAGGAGGCAAGGAAATCGTAATTACGGGAGTAAACATCGGCGACTTCGGTAAAGGACGCGACGAAAAATTCGTCGACCTCGTACGCGCACTCGACCAAGTGGAAGGCATCGAACGCTACCGCATTTCGTCCATCGAACCCGACCTCCTCACCGACGAGATCATCGACATCGTAGCCGCATCAAAGCGATTCATGCCCCACTTCCACATCCCGCTTCAGTGTGGCGACGACGAAGTGTTGCGACTCATGCGCCGACACTACGACTCCGCCCTCTTCCGCGACCGAATCGACCACATCCACGCCGCCATCCCCGACGCTTTCATAGGCGTCGACCTCATCGTTGGCGCTCGCGGAGAGACTCCCGAACGCTTCCAGCGCTCCCGTGAATTCATCGAATCGTGTGGCGTATCGCGACTCCACGTATTCCCCTACTCCGAGCGACCCGGCACACGCGCCCTAACACTCGATCTCCCTGTCAGTCAGGAAGAAAAGCATCTTCGCGCCCGCCTCATGCTAAATTCGTCTGAAAAAATGCTCACCGACTTCTATAACCGCTTTGTAGGCACCGTCCGACCGGTTCTTGTCGAGCACACCTCACGCGGAGGCATAATGCACGGATTCACCGACAACTACATCAAGGTTGCCATTCCGGCAGACCGCACTTTGGCAAATCGCGTAGTCAACGTGCGCCTCACCGAAAATCTCGGCGAAGAGATAAAAGGGGAGGTGATACGATGAGCAGCAAAAAGAAAACCACCTGGCTCTACGCCCCAGTAGGATGGCTCCTCGCACTCCTTGCGCGAATGCCGTTTTGCGTGCTCTATGCCGTTTCCGACATACTCTTCGTAATAATCTACCACATCCTGCGCTATCGCCGCAAAGTGGTGACCGACAATATTATTACATCTTTCCCCGACGAATCCGCCAAAGAGCGGCGCAAAATGGTGCGCAGCTTCTTCCGAAACTTCACCGACTACTTCGTTGAAACCATAAAACTCGGACACATCACCGACGAGCAGATGATGCGCCGCATGGAGTTTGAAAACATCGAAGAACTGCAACGACTTGTCGATCAAGGCCGTTCCGTAGTTTGCTACTTCTCCCACTGCGGCAACTGGGAATGGGGCACCTCAATCACCCTCTGGGGAGCTCCCCCCTCCGACAACCTTGTCTACGCACAAGTCTACCGTCCGCTTGCCAACAGCTGGTTCGACGCCTACTTCTTGCGCCTGCGTAGCCGTTTCCACTCCGAATCATTTGCCAAACGCACCGTATTACGCGACCTAATCACTCTCCGACGCCAAGGCCGACAAGTAGTCTGCGGATTCATGAGCGACCAAAAGCCAAGCCACGGCGACACCCCCGACATCGTAATGTTCCTCAACCACCCCACAGCAATGATTACGGGAACAGAAACTCTTGCACGCAAGCTCGACATGTCGGTCATATACATGGACATGTATAAAACCTCGCGCGGACACTACAAAATCGCCCTGCGACTCATAGCCGAAGACCCCAACGCTGCGCCGCCGATGGCAATCACCGAACGCTACGCACAAATGTTGCAGCAGACCATTCGCCGCAACCCGCCGATATGGCTCTGGAGCCACAAACGATGGAAATATCCAGTCACAATGCCCGAAAACAAACCGACGCTTCAATGAACAGCCAGACTTCTACACGCCCCGTCGGCGTGATAATCCTCAACTGGAACGGCGAGCGTATGCTTCGCGAATACCTCCCCTCCGTCGTCCGCCACACCCCCTCATCCATAGCCGACATCATCGTGGCCGACAACGGTAGCACCGACGGCTCTATCGAGCTGCTAAAGAGCGAATTTCCGAGCGTTCGCCACCTCGAATTTCCCCAAAACCTCGGATTTGCCGAAGGCTACAACAAAGCAATCTCCCAAACCGGATACAAATACACCGTCCTACTCAATTCCGACGTTGCCGTCGACACCGACTGGCTCACACCTCTCCTACAATTTATGGACGAGCACAGCGACGTGGCAGCATGCCAGCCCAAAATTCTGTCGATGCGCAACCCCTCTTTATTTGAATACGCAGGTGCCGCCGGAGGCTACATCGACCGCAACGGCTACCCCTACTGCCGAGGACGCATATTTGCCGACGTCGAAGCCGACAACGGGCAATACGACACCCCCTCCACCGACCTATTCTGGGCTACCGGAGCAGCTCTGATGGTGCGTACCGACCTATACCTCCGCGCAGGCGGTCTCGACGCGAAATTCTTTGCCCACATGGAAGAAATCGACCTCTGCTGGCGCCTTCAACTCCTCGGCTACAAAATAGCCGCCATACCGGCAGGCCACGTCTACCACCTCGGTGGCGGAAGCCTCGATGCCACCAATCCGCGCAAAACGTACCTCAACTTCCGCAACAACCTGCTGATGCTCCACAAAAACCTGCCCGACAACGTGCGCTGTGCCACATTGCTACGCCGCCGCCTGCTCGACACTCTGGCATGGTGCAAATTTGTGGCCACTCTCGATTTACTGAATGCCGCGGCTATACTACGCGCTCATCGCGACTTCGCACGGATGAGAAAAGCATATACCGACCATCCCGACATCGACCTGCTCCACACCCAGCCACGCCGATGCAATATACTTATCGAATATTTTTTGCACCATCGCAGGCAATTTTCCGACTTACACTGACAGATGCAACAAAAAAGTTGAAAAAAAAATTTCAACACCAGCGCCCTGTCTTGTAGGAAGTTAAATACACAACAACAAAAAACACCGAAAAAAAAGTTGCAAAAAGTTTTGGAGGTAACAGAAAAATGCCTACCTTTGCATCGCAAACGCAAAAAACGTGAGCCTAACAACGCGAAAATAGCTCAGTTGGTAGAGCACAACCTTGCCAAGGTTGGGGTC
>CAYQEN010000061.1:0-3338 GCA_964416545.1 uncultured Bacteroides sp.
TTGCGAAACATAGGCGATCTTATTCCGCAAGGCTTGCTCGTCATAGTCCTTGACATTGACACCGTCCACCAACACTTCGCCGCCTGTGACGTCATAGAAGCGGGGAACGAGATTGATCACGGTACTCTTGCCGCAACCGGTAGAGCCGATGAAAGCAATCGTCTCGCCTTTTCTCGCCGTGAAGGAAATGTCATGGATCACGTCTTCCTCGGCATCGGGATAGCGGAAAGAAACATTTCTGAACTCGACCTCACCGATAACGCCGGGCTTTCCCTCGGTCACAGTGCCGTTATGGATCGTCGGCTCGGTATCGAGCACCTCGTTGATACGCTTTGCCGCAACAGAAGCACGCGGCAGCATCATAAACGGCATGACCAGCATCATAAACGACATAACAATCATAATGCCGTATTGGCTGAACACCATCATATTGCCGAACATGGTGACTCTGCCGTCAAAGGTGTTTGCACCGCTGAGCAATACCGCACCGATCCAATATACAGCCAGCATCAAGCCGCTTTGCACCAGCATCATGGTCGGCATCATGAACGCCATGGTACGCTGCTGAAAAAGCTGTGTCTTTGTCAGCTCATCATTGGCTTTTTCAAACTTGCTTTCCTGATATTCCTCCGCATTATATGCCCTTACCACTCGCAGACCGTTCAGGTTCTCACGAGTGACGCGGTTAAGGTCATCTGTCAGCTTTTGCATTCTTCTGACCTTGGGCAGGACCAGCATAATGCAGAGCCCGACGACCGCCAGCACGATCACGACTCCTACCGCGGTAGCCAGCGACCACTGCCATTCTTGGTCTGCGATCTTGCAAATCGCCCAGATAGCGGTCACGGGTGCTTTAATAAGCATTTGCAAGCCCATAACGATGAACATAAGCACCTGCTGGATGTCGTTTGTGGAACGGGTGATAAGGCTCGCGGTGGAAAATTTACCAATCTCCTCCATGGAAAAGCTCTGTACCTTTTTAAAGAGACTTCCGCGAAGGGCAAAGCCGAGATCACTGCCGATGCGTGCCGAGAAGATCGCCGTAATGACCGCCGCCGCAACGCTTCCGAGCGAGCAAAGCAGCATCATTCCGCCGGCTCTCCACACCTCCGACATTTTACTGCCGGGTGTCTCAATCAAGACGGTCAGCTCCTGCATATAATCGGGCATCGTCATATCCAGCCAAACCTGCACCACAATAAACGCAATGCATATCAGTGCATAAAACCAATCCTGAGGCTTCATTTTTTTCAATAATTTTATCATTTTCTATCCTCCTGTTATATATAAATTTCGTGATGATACAATTTGGAGCTTGTCAAATTGCCTTGAAGCTTTGCTAACTCGGTTAGACTTTTATTTGAAAATAAATCAGACGTGCGTCTGACCTATTTTTTTATGTCCATAGGGTCTGTATGCGGCGAAAATTCCTGTGTCACTGCCGCTTTTACTTCTACGGACAGTTCAATGAATTGCTTTAGCTTTTCCATCCCCACCTTATCTATCACATCAGAAATATGCTTTAACATATTTTCTTGCATTTGCTCAGCAACAGCCTTTCCTTCTTCCGAAAGACAAACAATCGTTACACGTGCATCCGTCATGTCGCTCTCGCGAGTGATCAAGCCCTTGCCCTCCATTTTTTTCAGAAGCACCGCGACTCTCGCCGTACTGACGCCCATCGCCTCGCTGATAGCACCTGCCGACAATCGGTTGTCCTCTGCCGAGTAGAGCAATTTGATGGCAAAGCCTATCCCTGTATTGGAGTCGTTGAATATCTTGAAAAAATTGGCGGGGTGTGCCTTTGGTAATTCGCGCACGATATATTCAATCTGCTCTTGTGTTGCCATACTCACTACCCCTTTTCAAATTATCTAACCGTGTTAGATTATAACACGTCTTTCACCGTTTGTCAAGAGAAAAATATAAAATCAATTAAATTTTCTTTTCTGCAGCTCGCTTTTCTTGGTACCTATCCGACGGGTATCTCTCTTTCATAGAGAGCGGTTTGCTCGCTGTACCGCTGATTGTTTTTTAAATATTGTAAGGTATATTCGATTTTATTAATTACAGTACCCGCAATCATAGCATACTTATAGAACTTCTTAACACGGTCATATTGCTTATTGCCGTAGTTGTAGCTGACAGCAGGCAGAATACCCGTTGCAATACCCAAAACTATTGAGGTCAAGATCCGGCTGACCTTTTGTACAACACCCATTGCCGACACGGGAATGTCTTCACCATAGATCGACACACCGCCGGTCGTTTTGAGCGTATTGTTAACAACGGCAATCACGATAACAAGGGCAAACTGTGTTATAAAGCTTGAAAGCCCAAGTGCACACATCTTGCCGCAGATTTTTCCTTTCAAGGTAAATTGCTTCCTTTCAAGCTTTACCGTTTTGCATTTTGTCATACAAATGATAAAATTCCGATGGACTGCTCTGTTGCACCGAAAAGCCAGCAAAGCGGTTCAAGAAATATCTCGCAAAGAACGGTAAAGAGCACTCCGAAGCCAATCGTCAGAACCATGGCGTTTCCAACGCCGTGAGCCGCTTTGTCGGTCTGTCCTTTTCCCATATAAAGGCGGCGCAACCGTCGCCAATCATCAGACCGACCGCAAGAACGACCGTCATAATGGGAAGAATCACATTTGTTGCGGCATTTCCCAGATATCCGACACCGTTGCCGATAAATACCTGATCCACCATATCGTAGAGCGAGTTTAAAACAAGAGCGATGATGCTCGGTACGGTAAAGCGTACAATCAATTTTCCTATCCGCTCCGTACCGAGCGGATTTGCTTTTACAGCTGTTTGTTCCATATATACCTCCTGTTTTCCAATGAACACTATTATAACCCCTGTTAGAATAACAGAGTCAATAGCTTTTTCAAAAAAGGAGATATTTTTATCTTAGGACAGCTCAAAAAGGTGTCAATTTAATGACATCCGCCCGTCGGTAAAGCGGAAATTCCGCATTCCTCTGCCACTGAACTTGTCGGCAGGTATTGCCGCTTCGACGTGCTCGATGTCTTCTTTGGTAAATTCAATATTTAAAGCGTCTATCGCACTTTGTAGATGGTCGGGAGACGTTGTGCCGACAAGGCTTTGGACATTATCGTATTTTGCGAGCGACCACGCAAGTGCAAGCTGTGAGAGACCAATCCCCTTTTCATCGGCAATGGCTTTTACCGCCTTTATCATCGGGAGGTTGGTTCCTATATGCTCGGGCGCGAGCATACCACGCGCAAAACGAGGATCAACCTTGATGCTTTCAAGAACGTTGTCCGCAAAAAGTCCGTGACCGACCGTCCCGAAGGCAAGCACCTTGAC
>CAYQEN010000062.1:0-2968 GCA_964416545.1 uncultured Bacteroides sp.
CCAGCGTATGTTAAACCATCGGCACGGATTAATGCCAAGAACTTCGCAGGAGACCATGAAGGTGTAGAATATGTCATTATCTTCGGCGCCTCAATCGCTCTATAATTCTTTCGACTGCGCACTCACGTCGCGGAACCGCTTGTCATATCCTTTGCAACAAGCCAGTCCTTTGCGATCGGCTATGTTCCACGAAACCTCGTCTATTTGTACGTATCCTCCGACCATCACGGCCTCACGCTGACTCTCATAAAGAGGATAGAGGACGTTGGCAGTGCGCGTGTATCCGGTCGTTCACAGTAGAGGTCGGGAGTTTCAGCCCGAGTTCTGCGAACATCTTTACCTGACGAGATTTGCTATAGACATCGCCGTTACTATGGTCGAAATCGACCACCTTTACCTGCCCGCTAAGGCAGTTTACACACATGCGCACATCCATCGGATACTGCGCCAAGACAACGCGGTTGTTTTCATCCTAACTAAACATGGCGTTTTTGCTTGCAAAGGTAGCTTTCAAAAACGCCTTAGAAAAGTCGGACATTTTCGGATGGATACGAATAACCAACGCCTAAAATTTCTCAATTAAACAACAAAGGCGATGCAAATGCATCGCCTTTGTCATATTAAGATTGATTGTGGAATTCTGATTAGAGTCCTGCAAGTTTGAATGTGATAGGCACATGGTACCAAACATTCACTGCATGTCCGTTCATCTTACCGGGGGTAAACTGAGGAAGTGCCTTTACAACACGAACTGCCTCTTTATCGAGATCGGGGTCCTTGCCGCGAACGACTTTCACCTGACCTACTTTACCTGTCTTGGTTACAACGAATGAAACAAGAACTCGACCCTGAATACCGTTTTCAGCTGCAATCGGGGGATAATTAAGGTGATCACCAATCCACTTGAGGAGAGCTGCATCACCACCGGGGAATTGCGGGGGCTGTTCTACGGCGTCGAACACTTTATTGTCTTCAACGGGTTCGGGTTTCTTTTCTTCAACCACAACAACTTCTTTGTGCTCCTTAGCTTGGATGATATCATCGACACCACGATCTTCGTTGACTTTACCAACGGCAGTTTCGGTTTCTTTAAGATCATCCTGACTCTTGAGTTCTTCCTTAACTTCTTCGTCCTTTACGATGTCAATTTCCGTAAGTTTCACAGTGTTAAGGAGTTCCTCTTTGAGCACCTCCTGCTGTTCAGGCTGTTCAATACGCTCGGGTTCATCTTCGGGCTCTTCTTCTACTTCTTCAGTTACCATTTCGGCAAGTACCTGTTCAGTTGTATCTTCCGGACGGGCTTCTGCTGATTCGATAACTGTATTTACGAGGAATGCGAGCGCAAAAAGGATAGCGATAACAAATACGATGACTATCATCGCTTTGTTGTGACGGCCGGCAGAGGCTTTACGGAGTTGGTATGCACCAAACTCTTTATTTTTACCTTCAAATATTATGTCGGTCCATTCTCTTGATGAAAGATCTACATCTTTTGCCATTTTTCTAAATTTTTAGTGGTTAATATATATCTATCATCAATTACTTACCTGCTTTGCGAAGGAAATCGAGTATCATGATCGAGTCAGTCTTATTGATATTGTCGATCTGATAACGCGAAATCTGGTTGATCTGCATTTCGTCGAGAGCTCCGATGAGGCTTTCCCAAGATGCTTCGGGAGTAGCCTTGATCACAACAACAGGACGAGTAAGAGTAGAGTCATTACGAATCTCCTTAGCCTTTGCCTGATAAATCGAGTCGTTTACTTCAGAATTTGAAGAGAATTTCTTCTCACGCCATTCTGCTTTCAGCTTATCGATTTTACCAAGTACCTGCTTATTGCGGTCATGGAGGATTTTACGGATACCACGCTGGAGCGAACCATCATTGCCAAGGAATTCTTCTCTTTTGAGAGTATTGTTGGCAAGAGTTCCATCAGGAGCTACATCATTGATGTTAGGCTGACCTTCGAAATAGTAAACTATATTCTTGGGACGACCACTGTCATCTTTCTTAACGTTGCCCTGATCGTCGCGCTCGGTGGTAACGATGAGTGTGATTGCTTCAGATTCCTTAGCTTTGTTCTTCTCCTCAGTTTCTACCTTTTCGTTGGTAGGAAGAGTGATTTGAAGAGTTTGCGACTTAATCATCGTGGTACAAAGCATGAAGAACGTAATCAGAAGCATGTTCATATCCACCATGGGAGTGAAGTCCACGTGGATAGACATTTTTTTCTGGGCGCCTTTTTTCTTTTTGCCCTTATCGGATTGTTCTATCTGTGCCATTTTGATTAGTCTTGCTCGGTTTTAAGTGCAGTCATAAGACTGAAACGGTTCATTTTCAGAGTCTGGAGGTTGTCAAGCACGTGGTGTACAGTGCTATACGGAGTGCCCTTGTCAGCTTTAACAGCGATACCTTCACCCTTTTTCATAGAGCTCTGGAGATTGTCGTTACCGCTTGAATAGATGGCACGCATCCAAATCTGGAATTCGTTTGGCGTATCGAGGTCGCGGTTATCATCGATGGGTATACCAACATCATTGCGAGTCATATCGCTGATAACTTTGTCCTGTTCGGTCTGTGACATTCTTAAGAACTGGGGCAGAACCTGGAAGGGAACTCCAAACATATTAATCTTGGAGAACACGGCTACGTCCTGCTCAGTAAGGTTCACTTTCTTGTTGGGGTGAAGACGATTATATTCCGACACTGCCTTGGTAAGGATTTCCTTACGGATTTCCTCTGTAGCCCAAGCGCCATCGGCAACTTTCGGGTCTGCTTCACCAGCCACGGAGATAAATACCTTTCCTTCGGGACTAACGAGGATGCTCGCCAAGTTGGCGGTAGGCACCTTCTGTTCCGATACCGACGACGGAGTCATTACGGTAACGGGTTCCTTCTGGAGGAAGGTAGAGGTCAACATGAAGAAAGTAAGCAAAAGAACGGTCACGTCACTCATCGCGGTCATGT
>CAYQEN010000063.1:0-2902 GCA_964416545.1 uncultured Bacteroides sp.
AATTAATTGTTTAATTAATTGTTTAATTAATTGTTTAATTAATTGTTTAATTTCAAATCGTTATTTCCAATCACATCAGTCGCTTTTCTTCGTGCGCACACGCTCTTGGCGAGTGCTGCTGTTCGGTTGTTCTTCATCGTAATTTTCATGCGTTAGAGCCAACGGCGACATATAATGCAATCCGAAATACTTAAGGAGAGGCTGTAGAGTCCAAGACAGGCATTCACGATATTTTCATATCCGATACGCCTACTTGCGAGTGTTACGGAGCATCTTTTTCTTCTACCTGATCGTGTGTGCGTTCCTTTGCTCCCCTCCCTGCTCGGAGCAATGTCGGCGAGCCTTTTCCGCCACACTTTAGGTTTTGTCGACTTTATTTCGACGGTCTGTGACGACCGTCGAAATAAGCCCTATAATTCTCAATGTAATTAGATCTTAGTTTCTGTTTTTCTATCGCGTTTTTCTGTTTTTAGGTTAATAATTATTTGGTTTATTCTATCAGTTTCATCTGTCTCAGCTGTTCGAGCGCATCGTCAGCCTCGGCTATGCCATTCGACGAGGCTCCGCGAAGCAGGCTCACAGCTTCTTCATAGTTGCCTCGCTTGGCGGCAAGCACACCGCGAGCATATTCTGCACGGGGCGAGTCGCCGGCTTTGGCGAGATAGCCCTCAGCCGCCGGAAGTTCATCGCGACGCAGAGCTATGGCCGCCATATTAAGATTGGCTATCGGGTCGTTGGGATACATACGCACCGCCAGCTCAAACGCTTCGCGATACTCATCCGAGTCTACATCCAGCGAGTTGGCCACCACGTAGATTTCGTTCAGGCTCAGCTTCTGCGGCGCAGTTGCCATCACCTGCTTGATTTCGTCGACCGAAATAAACGAGCGAACCACATACTCTACCTCATAGTCCGAGCGGCGAAGTCCGGGATATACATTTTCGAGAAGGTAAGCATACTGGTCGGGATATCTCGATTTGAGTCGCCATTCGCGTGCATCGGGAGCAAGCTCGGTATAGTCTATCACCGACAAGAGTGCCGAAGTGTCGGGCAGGGTCGAGTGAGCCACATAGTTGCGCAGTCCCTCCCAGTTTTCAGCCACCCACGAGGTCTGCATCACCGACGGGTCGAAAGCATAGAGATTTTTCACATAGTCGGCAAGCGACTTCGAGCGACCCTTTGCAAGGCGTTCATTGTTGGCATACGAGCCTTCGGGCGATGCAAAGCCGACAATCTTCACCGATGTGATGCGCGTGTCCGCGTCGTTGGCCACGAGGTCTATCGTCTTGCGTATTTTAGCAAGCTCTTCAGGGTTTCTACGATATGTAGGTGTGATTTCTGTGCGGTTTACAGGGAAGTCGATATATGCCGAACCCTTTGCCGAGCGAACTTTCTGAAGCTCGGCCTTCGGCGACACAAGCGCAAACTTCGGAGCAAACACGCGCTCTACGAAGTCGAATGTGGCGAGGTCAGACTCGTTGGCAACCCCCTGCTCCAATCCGCAGTTGCATTCATCTTCCATCAGCACAAGGCGCGCTGTTTCCATCCATTTTTCATAAGGCACCACCGTCGAATAGCTCACGGTCTTACCGTCGCGCGTCAGCACGTCGTCGGCATCGAGCGTCTCATGACGGAGATTCTGGATATAACGATTGCGTCCCGCAACGACCACGAGCGGCAGCTCTAGGTGCTCGGTGCCGTCGGTGATGACGGGTTGATATTTTATTTCACGGTCGCTTTTCAGGCGGAGGGCGCTGGCATCAAAGTTCATCGATACGATGAGCGAGCTTTCCGAACGCTCTACATTGACGTCGGAAACCGTCACCGAAACAGCGTCGGCCGATGCCGCAAGTGTAGCCATCGAGGCAAGCAGCAGTGATGATAGTCTTCTCATAATGGTTTTTATGTGAATTGAGTGTGACGGTTAATGTTTCAGAATACGTAAACCAGGTTTAAGGCCACTTTCGTCGGGCCGACATAGTTGTGAACTTTATTGCTTTCGATTTTTCGTCCGCAACCTTCACATTCATATATGTCGTATCGGGTGTAAGCCCATCCGAATCCCACTTCGGCTTCGAGGTTCCAATGCTTATTGAGCAACCATGAGTAGCCATAGGCTATGCCTGCTCCGGCATACCAACCCTGATAGCGATGATCTTTGAGCGGACGGGTATCATTGTTGAAGATTTTGTTTCCTTCATGACCCCAATGGCCCATATTATACTCGCCACCAAGCAGATGAAGTCCCACAAAGTGACCGCCCAACGGCTGGCAGAACCAGTAGCGGGCTTCGGGCTGTATCATCCAGTGTTTCCACTTTTTGCCTCCTGAGAGTGTCCACGGGTTGTAGTTTCCTGATAGGTCAATACTCCATTTCGGCGCCACTTGCAGTTCCGCCCCGAGATTGGCGGTCAGGGTCGCATCATAAAGGAGGTTGGTTTTTACGGCGAAATCCGTTGCTGAGGTGTGGGCACAACAAATAACTCCCAGCAGGGCAGCCGCGAGAAATCTTGGTTTCATATTATTACATAGAGGTATATTCGTCAACAATAAGCCTCCGACGAGCTTTTTAAGCCCTATCTTGGCACTGCTTAACACTGATTTAAAGTAAAACGGGGATTTTTCGGAAGTCTTTTTACTTCCTACACTTAAGATTTCGACAGGTTTATCTGCTTTATTTATGAAATCGAGCGTATACATATTAGAATAAGCTTAAATGAGTAAGTGTGATGTATTTACTCACAATAGGGTATTCAGTATATATGGTTTTAATATCAAAAACAATCTTAAATATTGTTATACAATAATCCTTCATCGATAGAACCATCGTTAAAAAAGTCCTATCCATCATGTCCGACTCTTTGTAAGAGAAAGTCATTTTAGCACCTCTCTTTGTAAGAGA
>CAYQEN010000064.1:0-2672 GCA_964416545.1 uncultured Bacteroides sp.
GCCAAACAGACATTGCTGCTCTCGTTGGCGTTATGTCGGGTGCTGTTACTAACATCGTAAATGCAGAAGTTCTCCATTTTGTTCGCGAATTTGGTCTTATTCTATTCATCTTCTCTATCGGTATTCAGGTAGGTCCCGGTTTCTTCGCTTCCTTCAAGGAAGGCGGTGTCCGTCTTAACCTCCTCGCCGTATTGGGAATAGTGCTTGACGTAGTAATCGTACTTACGATTTTCTACTTCGAAAATGGCCAAACAGACATTGCTGCTCTCGTTGGCGTTATGTCGGGTGCTGTTACTAACACCCCCGGTCTTGCTGCTGCTCAGCAGGCCGCTGGAAATCCCGATACGATCAACACTATGGCTATGGGATATGCCGCCGCATACCCCCTCGGTGTAATCGGCATCATCGCGGCTATGTTCCTCATCAAGGCTCTATTCCGCATCAACACTGCCGACGAAATTGCAGCTCTCGACAAAGAAAAAGAAGGCTCTCAGCAAAAGCCGAGCATGTTGACCATCGAAGTTACAAACGAACTCATCAACGGCAAGACACTCCGTCAGCTCCACGATGTCATCCAGTGCGACTTCGTCATCTCACGCATATATGGTAAAGACGAAAAAATCGTAATTCCCACATCTGCAACACAAGTACACACTGGCGACAAACTGTTCGTAGTTATCTCAAGCCAGGACGCCGAACGCTTCCGCTCTGTTGTCGGACCCGAAGCTCAAGTCGATTGGGAAGCTGCTACACCCAGCGAAGTTGTCAGCCGTCGTATACTCATCACCAAGAGCGAATTCAACGGCGTATCGCTCGGTTCGCTCCGTCTTCACAACGCTTACAACCTCAACGCTACTCGCGTCAACCGTGCTGGCGTCGATCTTCTCGCCTCTCCCACACTCCGCCTACAGATGGGCGACCGCATCACTGTTGTGGGCGACCTCGGCGACATCGACCGCCTTGCAAGCAAGCTTGGTAACTCAATGAAGCGCCTCAACGAACCGAACCTGATTACCATCTTCGTCGGAATCCTCTTCGGTATCATTGTTGGTTCTATCAACGTCGGATTCGGCATGAAGCTCGGTCTCGCTGGAGGCCCCCTCGTTGTAGCAATCCTCCTCAGCCGCTTCGGATATAAATTCAAACTCGTCACCTACACCTCTTCATCTGCATCTCTGCTGATGCGCGAACTCGGTATATGCCTCTTCCTCGCTTCGGTAGGTATTTCTTCAGGTGCCGGATTTGCCGAAACCGTATTCAACACCACCGGTATGTGGTGGGTAATCTGGGGCTTCATTATCACATTCGTACCCCTCGTTATCGTTGGCTGTATCGCTCGTGGCGTCTACAAAATCAACTTCCTCACCATCATGGGTCTATTCTCTGGCGGTTACACCGATCCCCCGGCACTCGCTTATGCCAACGGTAGCACCGGCCACGACCAGCCCGCAGTAGCCTACTCTACTGTCTACCCGCTCACCATGTTCCTGCGCGTCGTAGCAGCTCAAGGCTTAATACTTGCATTTATGTAATCCTACATATACTCAGACACCGAAACGCCGTAGCCACTCCGCTACGGCGTTTCTTTTTGTCATAAATCCACTCCGATTACACAGAAAATACACACTAATACGACAGCTATACCTACAGAAATTTTGCCACTACAGCCGAAATAATTAAATTTGCAATACAAAACATAAGTAAACCTCGCAAACCAATATGGCAAGCATCAATCTTAAAGGCATGGGAGTGGCACTCATCACACCCTTCCGCCAAGACAAAACGATTGACTTTGACGCACTCGGACGACTCCTCGAATATCAAATCGAAAGCGGCATCGACTATCTCGTCGTACTCGGAACAACAGCCGAAACTGCAACTCTAACAGACGAAGAACGTCGCCAAGTAAAACACTTCGTCCGCGAGCACGTTGCCGGACGCGTTCCACTCGTACTTGGTTGCGGAGGTAACAACACCGCGGCGCTCGTCGACGAACTTCAAAATGGCGACTTCGAAGGCTACTCTGCAATCCTAAGCGTAGTCCCATATTACAACAAACCATCTCAAGAAGGTATCTATCGACATTACACCGAATTAGCTAAATTCTCCCCCCTCCCCCTCGTCCTCTACAACGTTCCCGGACGTACAGGCGTAAATATGACCGCCGAAACAGCACTTCGACTCGCTCGCGAAAACGAAAATATCATCGCCATAAAGGAAGCATCCGGCATCATGAGCCAGATTGACGACCTAATCAAACACAAAAGCGATAACTTCGCCGTAATCTCCGGCGACGACGGTATAACCTTCCCTCTCATCACCCTCGGAGCCGTAGGCGTAATCTCTGTAATCGGCAACGCATTCCCGCGCGAATTTTCGCGCATGGTACGCCTCGCCCTTCAAGGCGACTACGATGCAGCACGCACCATTCACCACCGCTTCGCCGACCTCTTCAGCCTCCTCTTCGTCGACGGAAATCCTGCGGGAGTAAAGTGCCTACTGCACGACATGGGCTATATCGAAAACGAACTTCGACTTCCCCTCGTCCCAACAAGACTCACCACACACGAAAAGATACGTTCAGTTCTCGAAAAGCTCAACTGCTAAACCACATATTTTGCAGTTGACAGAAAAATCACTAAATTTGCAACTGCAATTACATCAATATCCCC
>CAYQEN010000065.1:0-2647 GCA_964416545.1 uncultured Bacteroides sp.
GACGCTCAATATGCGTCTGCTTAGCCACGCTATTCAGAGCGCGATACAAACCCGTCTGACGACGAAGATGAGACTTCACAAACGGATAAAACACAAACGTCACCAAAAATCCGAGAACGAATACGATATAAAGCTGCCACTCAACCGAAAGGCCGCGTCGACAAGCCACATACCAACTCGCCACCACAAGCATATTCATACCGATAATACTACTTGCCGTACCGATATGCGAAAAGCCAAGCTCGATAAACAAATGATGCAAATGCGTTTTATCAGGGCTAAAAGGCGACCGCCTGCGCCACATACGTGCGCTCATCACCCTCAGCGTATCAAACACCGGCACACTCAGCACAGCCAGAGCAAACGGAATCAGACTCATATTCGACAACCGCTCCACCGCGCTATAATCAGCCGACAACATCGTCGTCACAAACGCCGAAAACACAATACCGAGCGACAGCGTACCGGCATCGCCGATAAACATCTTCGAATACTTACCAAACACATTGTGAATAAAAAACGGCAACAGCGATGCAGCCGCAACAGCCGCAAGCGAAGCCATACACATCTCACCCAGAGCATAAAACATAGCCCCAAACAACGTGCAACACACAATGCTGTAGCCCGACGAATATCCATCCACGCCATCTATCAAATTGATCGCATTGATGATACCCACACAAGCCACCACCGTCAGCGGAATCGAAACATAATTCGGAATCACGCTCAAACCCCACAGACCGTCGAAATTATTCAACTGGCAGCCCGTTGCGCAAATCATATAGAGCACCAACAAAATCTCAACGACAAACCTCACCTTCGGCGACAGCGAAATCATATCGTCTATCAATCCGATTACCAAAATGATAATTATCGACGAAAACACCGGAAACATCTCAAACGTATTTCCCAGCAGATTAAAAGCCATCAACCCCGACAGCACACCAAACACCACAGTCAACCCGCCAAGTATAGGCACAGGACGTCGCTGCAACTTGCGTGCATCAGGATTATCGACAATATTTTTGGTCTTAGCCACCTTCAGTACAATCGGATAAATCCAACTGGTACAGAAAAAAGCCACAATGGCAGGAATAATAATTTGCAAAAGTGCGTTCATAGTAGTGCGTTATCTTACTTCAACTCGGCCACCCATTCTCTGTAAGCGTCATCAGCCACCGCCTCATCGGTCGGCAACAGATAATACTCATCGACGCTCTGTATCTTATCCTGATTTTTTCGAGCCAACTGCACGAAATCATCTTCCGTGATACAAGCGCAAGGCATCTGCATCTCAACAGCGAAACCCACCAACGGCTTCACACCGTCCAATTTCGAAAGCAGATATGCCGAGTAGCCATAAGCCACCCACTCCGTCGACGACGCAACCGGATAAAAGAAAACGCTTTTTCCATCGTTACGCGCCTCATTAACAATGATCAAATCTCTATTCATAACTCGTATTTATTAGCAATTTTAATCTTTAGAAAAGTGATTACTCATTTCACAGCGACGGACGACCAACCCACCGATTATACGACGCAACGTCAATCGGATGCGTCAAAAATTGTAGAAACTCAGCCTCACGCTTCGCCACCACGTGCTTCTTACACATCTCATCCACTCTACGATAATGAACATTAAGCATTACTATCGGAAATGGATATCCATTCACATGGAGCGTCATCGGCGAATCTCCACAACAAGTCATCTGCTCAAGCAGATATGCCGACTTTTCAAAAGCCGCCCAATACTCGCCGACGCTATACAGATTCACCCTGTTTTCATTGCGTTGTTCCTGCGCCAGAATCGCCGACAACTCCGTTGACAGCAAAACCTGCAGGCGTTCTACCCATACGTCAGCCGTACCGCGTGTGATTTTCATATCTATATAAATTTCTTTTTAATCAATCCAGCACCTTCAGATACCCGTCGGTAAACTCGGCTATCATCACAGCAGCAATCCCCTGCACGAGCACCACAACGCGCTTTTTTCTTCCGTTGTCCACTCTGACAAACGTACCTTCCACACCGTCAAACTGACTACCAACGATTCTTACGCGCGTTCCCTTCTTCAGATTCACTTCATTAGGCGACAGATACACCAGCTTATCGCTATAGGTATTACACACCGCCATAAACTGTTGCATCTGCTGTTCGGGCACTGTTAACGGAACATTCTTACCATTCACCGGCTTTGTGAGATATTGCAGATACCCCAATCCTGCCTTCAGCGTCTGAATTTCTTTCTTAGTGGTATATACGAATATCAGATTGCTTATTGCCGGTATGAGTTTTCTCACCTTGCCTTGCGTCCTACTATTCACTACTTCATACTTCATCGGAACGAAGCAAGTCATATTCCTGCTTTCAAGAAAAGCCTTTGCTTTCAACTCTCTGCCGAAAGTTGCACTCATTGCAAACCAGGTAAGCTCATCTGCAACGCCACATGCAAGCGCCTCTTCAACCGACATTTACAAACGTTAATAATAGGAGTTGCTATATTCTCTTGGCTCCCTGAAACTCAGCTATCCACTCTGTGTTCCAAGCGATTAAGATCGTATCTACCGCCGCATAATGTTCTTTGCGACTTATGTGTTTTTGCAGTGTTCATCAGCTCTGCAATATCAATCTTCTCGAAGAAGAT
>CAYQEN010000066.1:0-2296 GCA_964416545.1 uncultured Bacteroides sp.
AACGAAGCACTCGAGCTTCGCGACGGCGACAAGTCGCGTTATATGGGTAAGGGCGTACAGAAGGCTGTTGCTAATGTGAACGGTCCTATCGCTGAAGCTCTCAAGGGCATGAATGCTCTCGAACAGGTGAAGATCGACGAAACTATGCTCGCTCTCGATGGAACTGACACTAAGTCGAACCTCGGTGCAAATGCTATCCTCGGCGTATCACTCGCTGTTGCTAAGGCTGCTGCTGACTATCTCGACCTTCCTCTTTATAAGTATATCGGCGGTTGCAACTCTTATGTTCTTCCCGTTCCGATGATGAATATCATCAATGGTGGTGCTCACTCAGACGCTCCTATCTGCTTCCAGGAATTTATGATTCGTCCTATCGGTGCTTGCTGCTTCAAGGAAGGCATCCGCATGGGTACTGAAGTGTTCCATAACCTGAAGAAGGTGCTCCACGATCGTGGCCTTTCTACTGCAGTAGGTGACGAAGGTGGTTTCGCTCCGACTCTCGAAGGAACTGAAGATGCTCTTAACGTAATCATCAAGGCTATCGAAGCTGCCGGTTATGTTCCCGGTAAGGACGTTACTATCGGTCTTGACTGCGCTTCTTCTGAATTCTTCAAGGAAGGTGTTTATGACTATACTTGGAAGCAGGGTGCTGACGCTCCTAAGTATACTTCGCAGCAGCAGGCTGAATACCTCAAGTCGCTCGTTGAAAAGTATCCTATCGATTCTATTGAAGATGGTATGGCTGAAGGCGACTGGGAAGGCTGGAAGATTCTTACCGACCTTATCGGTAATCGTTGTCAGCTCGTTGGTGACGACTTGTTTGTTACCAATGTTAAGTATCTCGAAAAGGGTATCGAACTTGGTTGCGCTAACTCTATCCTCGTTAAGGTTAACCAGATCGGTTCACTCACTGAAACTCTCCGTGCAGTAGAACTCGCTCAGCGTAACGGTTATACCGCAGTTATCTCTCACCGTTCAGGTGAAACTGAAGATGCTACTATCGCTGATATCGCTGTTGCTACTAACGCTGGTCAGATTAAGACCGGTTCTGCAAGCCGTTCTGACCGTATGGCTAAGTACAATCAGCTGCTCCGTATTCAGGAAGAGCTCGGCGAAGCTGCTCAGTATGGCTATGGCAAGCGCACTAAAATGCCCCAGGCATAATATCGCTTACTATAAATAAAAAGAGAAGCTCTCGAATTTTTTCGGGAGCTTCTTTTTTTTGTGTTAATTTTTTTTTGAGGGTTACTCTTTGAGGCGAATAACGCGAATGCCTGTGTTGGTTCGTGAGCGTTTGAGCCATTCGGCAAGGGGGAGGGGGTCGATGATTATTTTGCCGGCTTTTGATGATGCGTGTATCATGTGTGGTGTGCCGTTTATGATTGTGAGTATGCCCATGTGGCTAACGTCGAGATTTTTGATGTTTGTGGTTATTGCGATGATGTCGCCTGATTGCAGTCGCGCGCTTCCGAGGTTCATGCCTTTGATGTAAGGAATGCGGTGGGAGCGAAATCCGATTTCTACGCTTTTCATTTTTTCAAATGTCGCGTCGTCTTTGAGCGCCGGGTATTTTTCGCGATTGGTGGTCATGTAGTCAATAGTTTTGATTTTTGAGTCGGAGCGTACGATGATACGTTCGGTTACTTCTTCCATGTTGCCTCGATAGGTGTTGTCGACAATCCAATCGCTCACGTAGTGCAGGCGTGATGTGTAGCCATTGCATTCTCCGTTGCGGTAGCGGATTTTTTCAAGGTTGAATACGAAGTCGCGCCATGAGGTGCGGTGTTCGTCGAGGGTTATGGCCATTGCAATGATTGATTCGACAAATGTGGTGCAGTCGAATTCGTCCATATTGACGGTGACTTCTTCTTTTTCGCTTTCTAGGGTGCCGGCTTTGTAGGGCTTGCCGATGAATTTTTTTGTTAGAAAGTCTATTCTTTCGGCTGAGTTGGCTAAATTTTGTTGAGAGGCTTCTATTAATATAGAGGTGATGAATGTTGTGTCGGAAGCTTCGTTGTTGAATTTAACTGTTGCGTGGTTTATGGCCTTTATGCCAGGGGAGAAGAGTAGTGTTAATAATAGAAATGTGAAATTGCGAAGTTGTAGTTTCATATCTGTTTAATATTTTTACGAAAGTAGTCATTTGGCGTAGGTTTTGCAAATCTATTGGAATGTTTCGTGCAATGCCTTGATGGATAGTGTGGTGAAGTGTTCGGAATGGCTTCTTTTCTTTCTTTTTGGCGCGATGTGTAAAATTTTCATTGAAAAAAGTTGTCGAAAAATTTGGAGGGAATAA
>CAYQEN010000067.1:0-2276 GCA_964416545.1 uncultured Bacteroides sp.
TTTACAGATTTTTCACCTCCTTTACCCCTCATCTCGACGCTATCAGCAAACCATACGTCCGCTCTTAGCGTTTTTTTCATCAAAACATAGTCCGACTGTCAAAAAAATCACTACTTTTGCGGCTCTAAATAGAAGATAACTAAAAACAATCAATATTAAACACTTAACGATATGTATTGGACCCTTGAATTAGCGTCGAAACTGGAAGATGCTCCATGGCCTGCCACCAAAGACGAGCTCATCGACTACGCAATGCGCTCTGGTGCACCTCTTGAAGTAATCGAAAACCTTCAGGAAATGGAAGACGAAGGCGAAACATACGAATGCATGGAAGACATCTGGCCTGACTACCCCTCCAACGAAGACTTCTTCTTCAACGAAGAAGAATACTAATAGCCTTCTAAATAGTTAAAATATCAACGCGATGAGCAAATTTTGATTGCTCATCGCGTTGGTGTTTTATGGCACTTATAGTGCTGCTTGCTTATCTAAAAACAGGAAAGTTGCATAATTTAATGTGCTTACTCAACAATTAAACTTCGAATGATAGTCTTTACACTATCTGGTTCTTGCGGATAGGTACCTGGAAAAGAGTCGAACCTATCGTACGAAGGCTTTATTCTTTCTAATGTAGAAACTGGTAAATCCATTGCTTCGAAACAAATCCTAATTCTGCGCATAAATCCCTCTTCAAAATCCGCGCATACAATTCCCGGAACACCTACTGTCAGCACCGTCTCATAGAATGGCTTGTAATAGATAATTCCATCAGCAACATCTTCCCATTTCACTTTCCCATATCGGTCATCAAAATAAGGATTACAACCAAATAGTGTTCCCTTTATATCCATTCCAAAAGGTTGGCAATCCAGCACCTCAAAAGCCGCATCCCATAGTCCGTTAGCCACCAATTTTATCTGTTGCTCGTTCAGATACGTGTACTCTATCCAGTTTAGCATTACGATTTTCACATTGTCGTTGCCATATCATTCTTTGAGCCATTTGCCTTGGCGGTTATAGTCCCGGCCTTCAAAAGAAGCATTTAGGGCATGGGGATGATTAGTTACGACCAGAGCCTTACGCCTACCGCTTTTAGGCTTCTGCTTTGCATACATTTTTGAGAAATGGATATACATCGTCGAGTCTCGATATGCACAAGCAGGAGAGTTGTTAAATTTTCTGTATTCATCAGCAGTTTTGATTTCCTTCCACGAAAATTTGCGTAGAGGGCATTGTTGAATTCATTGTCGCTTTCATACTTTCCACAAAGCAATTTGTTTACATCCTTGGTCCTGTTTACACTTCCGACCTCAGTATACACATAGCCTATATCTTTGGCAAAGCGTGGGTCTCTCAACAAGTCCAATATCAGCTCGTATTGCGTGGTGTCTCTATGGTCTCGCTCGCCAATTACGACAATATCTGATTTCTCAAACAGATTGAATACATAGTCAACAGGATTACAGCTATTGCTTTTTATGCAATCGACATAATCACTCAACCTCGAATTTTGAGCATAGCTTGTCCCGTTACGATTATTAAAAGGATTATCTTTTTCATTTGTATAGCATTGATTTAAGAATATCATGTAATGCAAAATTAGTCAATTATAATAGACACTCGTACAGTTTTTTTTCGTATAGCCCCCCCAAAAAAACACCCATTTCATCGAATTTCATTGCCCGCCGACACCATTAATTCCGAAAAAATCATCAAAAATTAAAGTTTTTCCCCTCCAAAGTTGCAAAATTAAAATAAACAGATTAATTTTGCATCGCAATTGACCAAAGGGTCATGCTAAACTGCTTCAATAGCTCAGTTGGTTAGAGCATCTGACTGTTAATCAGAGGGTCGTTGGTTCAAGTCCATCTTGAAGCGCAAATTTTAAGGACTGCTTCAGTAGCTCAGTTGGTTAGAGCACCTGACTGTTAATCAGGGGGTCGTTGGTTCAAGCCCATCCTGAAGCGCCAACAAAAAAAAACTCGTTACCACATCGGTAGCGAGTTTTTTTATTCCATATAAAACACAAGCCCCCATCTGTTATACGAAATGATACGCAGAGAAAGCGGCTTATTGGTTATTCATTTCATTAGCAACCGTAGTACTGATCGAAATTACTTATCTATGGTTCAATGTAAACTTACTTAATCTTTGGCTTGGGTTAAATATTGACATCTTGGCATGGTGCAAGCCTACTCTGCTCCGTTTTTATTGTGTTTATTGGATATTCAATAGCAGCTCTAAGACAAAAATGTTGGGGTGAATTTGCTATCGGA
>CAYQEN010000068.1:0-2057 GCA_964416545.1 uncultured Bacteroides sp.
TGGCATCGATTTCGGCGCGGAGCTTGTTTTCGTGCTCTACGATGCGAGCAATGCGCTCGTTTAGTTCTTTGATGTCGGTTTGCGGGCGTGTGTCCTCAGCCTCGACGTAGCTGCTGACCGAAAGGTTGTAGCCGTTTTCGGCAACAATGGCATTGTCGACCAATGCCGAGAAGTGTTTCTCCTCTTTGCGGTCGGCATACTCGTCTATGATTGCCTGAATGTTCTCGGGCGAGAGTTTGTTTTTGTTGCCCTCGTGAACAAAGAGATTGGAGGCGTCGATAAAGAGTGTTTTGTTTTCGCGTTTCGATTTTTTCAGCACGATGATGCAAGTGGCAATCGTCACGCCGAAGAAAAGGTTGGGCGGAAGTTGGATAACAGTGTCAACGTAGTTGTTGTCAATGAGATATTGGCGAATCTTCTGCTCTTTGCCACCGCGATAAAGCACGCCGGGGAATTCAACAATTGCCGCCGTGCCCTCGGTGGATAGCCAGTGGAGCATGTGCATTGTGAACGCCAAGTCGCTTTTGCTCTTGGGGGCGAGCACTCCGGCAGGAGCAAAGCGAGGGTCGTTGATGAGCAATGGATTGTCGTCGCCTACCCATTTGGTGGAATACGGAGGGTTGGAGACTATTGCGTCGAAAGGTTCGTCGTCCCAATGGGCAGGTTCGAGCAGCGTGTCGCCGTTTTGAATGTCGAAGTGGGCATAGTTGATGTCGTGCAAGAACATATTGATGCGGCAAAGGTTGAACGTGGTAATATTCAACTCTTGACCGAAGAAGCCCTTTTTGACATTCTCTTTGCCGAGCACTTTGGCAAATTGCAACAATAATGAGCCTGAACCGCAAGCAGGGTCGTAAACCTTATTGACGTATTCTCGATTGTGGCTTACGATGCGCGCAAGCAGTTCGCTCACTTCTTGGGGCGTGAAGAACTCGCCGCCGCTCTTGCCGGCATTTGAGGCATACATCGTCATAAGAAACTCGTAAGCATCACCGAAAATGTCAATCTGATTTTCGGCATACTCTCCTTTGAGGTCGATATTGCCTATGTTATTCAGAATCTTGCAGAGCTGTTCATTCCGCTTCTCGACGGTACCACCAAGCTTGTTGGAGTTTACGTCAATATCGGCGAAAAGTCCTTTTAGGTCAGGTTCGCTTTCCGTACCTATAGCCGAAGCTTCGATAGCCTTGAAAATATTGTCGAGCGTCACATTGAGATTAGGGTCGTTCTTGGCGCGCCTGCGGACATTGCAGAAGAGTTGCGATGGCAGGATGAAAAATCCCTTTTCGCGCACAAGGTCATCCTTCGCCACGGTAGCTTCTTCATCTGAAAAGTCGGCATAATCGAAATTGACATCGCCAGCCGCCCTCTGCATCTGATTGATGTAGTTGGTTATATTCTCGGAAATAAAACGATAGAACAGAATTCCAAGAACATAGCTCTTGAAATCCCAACCGTCAACCGAATTGCGCAAGTCTTCGGCTGTTGCCCATATCGCTTTGAAAAGTTCCTGTTTCTGTTGTGAACTTGTTGCCATACTATAAAACAGAAACTCCACCGCAGCATCTGAAGGCCGACCAAAGCCCGTAACAACTGCGATGGAGTATCCAACGGTTTTCGGCTCTCGCCGTATGTCTTTGTGATAATTACTTGGTCATTTTCAGATTAGTGTTACTACTCTTAATTACAAAATTAAGAATAATTTTTGACATGGCAATCGAATATGCTCAGAAACATAAACGCATAAGAGTCAATATATAAATATAGTCGCCGTTGGTAAAAGTGTTGGAAAAAGGAGCTGATAATTATATGGATTTCGAGGCAAGTAGATGAATGGGAGGTAGAAAGGTCAGATATAAATATAATCTCATTTTGTGAGGGTTGTGAGTGTTTGGTTGCCAGGCTTTTATAGGTAAATCTATTTGCATGGTTTTGCCGTTGTGTTGATGCGATGTCAATTGCAGAGATATCTTTTCAGGTGGTGAACACGGGGGTGCCTGCAATATTTCCCCGACGACCATAATCGCTAATATTTCATATCATGGCGGACAATTCTA
>CAYQEN010000069.1:0-2036 GCA_964416545.1 uncultured Bacteroides sp.
TTGCTTTGGCGTTGTCATATGTCTTCGGCTTATGCCGGATATCATATCTAAAATCAGAACTGCCCGTAACTGAATCGGTGTGAAACACTGAATTAGTCGGGAAACCGGTAAACAGCACAAGGCGATATGCTGTGTCTGTGTATTTGTGAACCAAACGAATATGTAGCATAAAGAGCCTTGCACGCTAAAATTTGTTCCTTTTGACTTTTTAAGCACTGAAACTCAGTCGCTTCAAAAATGGCTGCATTGGTTTTTTTCGCAGAATATTTAAGTCAAATACAATCTTGTTCATTTTTTTACTTAATTTGCATAAATTATACTTAATGCATATCAGTAAGATGAAAGATATAAATTTAGTAAATGATAATATACTCCAATTAAATAATGAAACGGGGGGCTCTTATGACTATGGCGATTGGGGGCAAGATTCGATTATGCTTCCCGAAATCATTGTCACCCCCGATGGAAATTATACTCGTGATGAATGGGATGATTTATTTGGGAATGATGACTGCCCTTACGATGATGATTATCCATATGACGATAGAGATGACTTCGGACATGGAGGTTCTTCAAGTAATTATGGAAACACTATGTCACAATCTGAAATAACAGCAAATGGCCTTTAAGCTGTTGGTTTGGTTGAAGATTCTATAAGGAATAACACAGCCGTATGGTTACAAAAAGTTCAGGAAACCAATACATATAAAGCCGTTTCAGTTTCATCTTTAGTTGCTAATGCCCCTGGATTGCAAAATGATCTCATTAGGGTACTGGCAAATAACCAAAGTATATTGAATACATGGGGGACGGCATTTGTTAAAGGAAATGCTTTAGTTGGAGGCGCAACAGCAGTAATTGGAATAGCTGATGGAGATGCAACGCCTGGAGATTGGGTTCTTGTAGCTGGTGCAGCTGCTGGTATTTTAGGCGCATATACTTCGGTCTGTCCTGCTGTTGGTCTAACATTATCAGGACTATCTATTGTCCTTACGGTTGTCGGCACATGCATGAATGGGAATAGTAGTAATTCAACTTATTAATAGTAAAAATGAATTTAATTGACAAAATATACAAGCCATTTATTTTCGCTCGATACTCTCTTTTTTTAAAAAGCAATAAAAATGGAGAGGGTATGTTTCCTATTGATGAAGAATACGGAATGCTGTCTTTTTTTAATATTTCAACACCACTATGGAGCGAAGTCACTATTGTGCTATTGCTTTCAAACATTATGACTATTTCCTATAGTGAACGACTCTTTTTGATTGGATTCCTTCTTGGTCTTAACTATGCTGTGTCTAGAATAATCATAAGGCGACTAAAAAAAAGGGAGTATGTCAATATTATTATAACAAAATTTGATTTATCAAATAATTCAAAATACAATAGTTTCTTGTTCTGTTTATTTCTGCTATTTGTGTATACTGTTATTCCAATTGTACCTATTGTACTATATTTCATCTTACAATGAAGTTATTTAATTGGATTATTGCCAATACAATTCTAATATCTACAGGAAGCTATGGTGGCGATATACCCCATTCGCAGAATGCTATTTCCATAGAGGAGTGCATTCGACTTGCATTGCTAAATTCTATTTATCAGATATTTCTCCCGTTTGAACAGCATTAGACACGACACTTTCCCAAACTTTTCTCGGTTCGTTCCTTTTTGTTATAAAATGTTGAGTTATTGTTCTATCACATCGGATGCCGCATTATCCGGATTGAAGAAGTTGCCACCTGATATATCAAAGAAACGGTCAAAGAACGCCTTGAGGCGTTTGATCACGGTTTTCTTTTTCTCTGCTCGTCGCGCACCGGCGTTACCAAACATTCCCATCGGGGGAAGAATTTCAGCTATGCCTGTGCCACTTTCGCGAACTTCTCCACAACGGAATGATTGTTCGATGAAATCAAGGGCTTTAATACGATTGAGATTCTCCTCTTCAATGATGGTTTCAATCTCCTTGCGCTGACTCTGACGCACAAACTCGCTCCATTGGTCGTGCACATCCGTGTCGGGCGTATGGC
>CAYQEN010000070.1:0-2032 GCA_964416545.1 uncultured Bacteroides sp.
GGATGTAAGTACCGTCTTTGAAACCGTATACGGCATAGCCATCAAAAATATTGACTTGCAGCGATCGCTTATGTTCCTCAAACGGCAAGCCAAACTGATTCTGCCATTCTTGCGGAAACACGGGAACTTTTGATGTTTTGACTTTTTGATCATCCGTTATGATACGGCTGTATACCTCTGTTGATGTCAGGTCAAATACTATCAGGTATTCATCATTCGCTCTTATCACCTTACCGATCAATTTATATCGATAATCGGGATTCCAGCCCATGAGAGCCACGATCTTGGCAAAAAACATTTTACAGGTAGATTGCCTTGGCTTTCTCTTGTTTCCTTTCACGCTACACCACAGAAACGAATCCCTGTCTTCCTCAACACAAGGTCTGACTGCCAATAACTGCTTTTCGGGATTGACAAGGAATTGAACGTATTCCACATTCGACAGTTTATTGATGCAAGCCGTATTGAATCCGACCTTGCAGTTATTGAATGTGATCGACGGCTCAAAGATATGAGCAAAAAACTCTCTCCTGACTTCTTGAAATCCGTCATAGCTAAAATCGGCATACTCCTCGATGTCGATGTCCTGTACCGCCTCAACTGTTTGCACGGTATTCATCCTGTCTTTCTGTATCACAGCCTCGTTGATCTCCGAGGGTATCATCAGATCGTTCATATGTATTCTCCTGTTTAAAATCTTTGTTTAGTTCTCGAGTGACAAATTCTTGTAATTCTTCGTATGGCGTTATATTCAATACCTTTCCGGTCTCAAATAATTCGCCTTCAATTCTGATTTTCCAATCTGCTTTGCTTTGCAAGGACGGGTGGCAATAAATGTGCTGCCTTTCATAATACTGAAATCCAAACCCCTCCGCCCATTCTTGCGGAACGGCTTTCACGTGCTTGCCGGTAGAGAATAGAGGGGTGACCTCCGCCTCGGCACTCTCTACTAAATATGACTTCACATATGCTTCGGTATCCAGTGCGGAAAAGATATATGCCTTCTCATCATTGTTTTTATATAAGACACCCATGATCTTATACTTGATACTCGGAGACCACCCCATGAGGCTCGTCAATGTTTGATAGAACGCACCCGCCGATATTTCTCTCGGTGTATACACCCCGTCCAAGACGTTAGCCCATTTTATCGCATTCCTATCATCTTTTGCTGTCGGTCTTATTGCCAATTTCTTTTCTTTCGGATGCACGAGCAACTCTATATACTGCGTTTTTGCAAATTTTCGCAAGCATTCGGCAGAGAATTTCATTTTGTTGTAGCTGATCAGCACCGTAGGTGCGTTATGACCGTTCAAAAACTCTCCTCGTGTGACCTGAAACCCGCTCATATCAAACTCACCCGGGCTGACTGTAATATAATCGTCCGCGGCAGCCTGATCGTTCTCTTTGCTATGGTCAGCGGCGGAGGATCCGCTATATGCACTTGCCGATGCTGCCAAATAATCATTTTCGGTAAATCCAGCCCATCTCGGATTAACGATCACATAGCCTTTCAAGAGACCTCCCGTTATGACCTTTAGTTTTGGCAATATCGAGCGATTTCCGTATTTTTGATTGTCCAGCAACTTTTGTACAGCCAAATAATCATCTCTTGAAACGATCGGATCATGCCAATTCAAATACTGACTCTGCGGTCGTTCACCACGGTTCTTTTTTGCTTTGTGGTCCAAGTAACTTGGCGTGTATGTTTTCCGCGTAAACACATCGCCGCAATTTCTTTCGCTCCGAAGCATGACTGCGATGGAATCTCTTGTCCAGGACGTATTGCCTATCCGCGTTTTGCGCCCCTGCTTCGTGTATATCTCTGCGATCTCGTCCGTTGTGTATCCCAGAAGAACCATATAATACGCCAGCTTGACCGTTGCATATTCATCCTCAAAGACATACAGCTTGCCGCTGATCTTGTTTTTCCTGAAGCCGATACGGTCCGGAGTAAGGGGGATCCCATGATCCAGCCTCATGCGGAGCGACTGTTCCATACATCGGCTTTTTGAGTGAGATTCCTCTTGAG
>CAYQEN010000071.1:0-1932 GCA_964416545.1 uncultured Bacteroides sp.
ATTGCATTGACAAAATGTCAGATTGCAATTACTTCTTTTGTTTGTTCGAATATGTAGAATATTATAGTAGTATTACAAGATATATGAGGCTTCTGTTTCTAAAATTTCAAAAGTTTTTTGTGCATAGCGGCACATGTATTCCGGAAGTGCATCATAAGATCCGCCTTCCAAAAGGGCACAGGCAGCACAGGTGCGGCAGAGTGGACGCAGTTTGCAGGTGCTGCATTTTGCGTGGAGCTGAATTTTAGAGGTTTCCGTCACCATATATTTCCAAGCATTGGAAAATCCAAATTCAAAAACAGAAGGAGAAGGCTCTGTTAAAACAACACATGGTCTGAGTTTTCCCTGCCAATTAATGGTAAAGGAACATTTTCCGGCAAAACAGGACATTTTGCGGTCATGGGAGGCAGGAATGTCTTCGCAGATTTTTGAAAGTGTATCAGTTAGATATTTTTTAAAACGTATATCGCCCATTTCCTCTTTTAAGGATTGGACACGAATTTCAGCAGCTTTTTCCGGAGTGACACGAGATTGCAGAGGATAAGGAAGACTTCGTTCTCTCTGCGCCGGCATCATATAAGTATCGATTCTTACCGGGATTCTCCATTCGCTGCCAATGGAAAAAATCTGTGCGATATCATTGACATTGTTTTTTGCAAGACTGCTGCTTAGCTTTACATCAATCTGATGCTCCTGAAGCAGACGAATTCCGTGGATTGTTTTTTGGAATCCGTTTGGGTAGTGGCAGAGATGCTGATAAGTTTCTTCGTTTGTGCCATAAAGGGTGACATTGACCCGTCGAGGTTTGTGTTCACCAAGAAATGCGGCAAGATCTTCGGTAATCAGTGTTCCGTTGGTGTTGATGGTCAGAATAAAACCCATTTTTTGTAATGCAAGGTATAATTGACGAAATTCCGGATAAAGAAAAGGTTCTCCGCCGGTGAGCAATAAAAATAATACTCCGGCATCTTTCATTTCCTTGGCAACAGAAATCCATTCATCAGCAGAACGAAGACCGCCCATTTTTTGGACTTCTGCAGTTTCCATCCGGACGTAGCACATATCACATTTCATATTGCAAAGAGGTAACAGTTCGATGCTTCCGTTAATGGGAGCCAGATGCTGGCTGGCATGAGCGAACAGTTGACGTTCCAGAGTTGTTGTATTTTCTAAAAAATCCATAAATTAAAAAACTCCCATCTTGATTTTGGATTTCAATCGTATCTACGATCAGAGAAAACGATATAAATAAACCAGAGATATGAAAATCTCTGGTTTATTAAATGAAGCTATTTATGATTTTGTGGTTTCCCAAGAATCGATATCTAATTCTGTGGTACAGTGAATTCCCTTGGCATTATCGACCCAAACAACGACACCAATGTTTTCGTCGGTGTATCTTGTACCAATATCATCAATATGATATCCACGGATAAATTCAGAGTCAACGCTGGCTTGATGTGTTTTTCCGCATGGATGAAAATAACGATTAGAACCATCCATAAGTTTTCCAGCGATTGTAACAGGTCTATTATACGAATCCTTAATTGCATACTTTTTATCTGCTAATCCGGCATTGCATTCGAAATTATAAACAGTTCCGCTGTCACCACAGGCTGCGACATATTCATCTACCTGAAATTCTTCACATATAATTAACGGGCTCGTGTATTCTTTTTTCATTTTCATAAAACCCTCCATTTAATCTTATCAATAAACACATGCTATAATAAAAAGAAAAAGATGTCAAGGGAAAAAGGGAAATTTTTAGGGGGAAATTCCGTATATTTTGCGACAAAATTCGACGGTATTTCTGGTGAAAAATATGCTAATTTATGAGTGACAAAAAAGGTTTGATTTGTTAGAAATTCGGGAAATTTCCCCGCTTTTACTGGACAAACAGAGGAGAAGCCGTTATATTAATTCAAGGTA
>CAYQEN010000072.1:0-1781 GCA_964416545.1 uncultured Bacteroides sp.
CACTCGCCTGCCACTCGCTTCATTGCGGCTCACAGCGTAGCGTTATAAGGTCAATGGTCGGATAAACGCCAAAACGGAAAGCAACATTTCCACCCACACCCGTACTGACATACAACTGCTGCTCCCCTTCGCGGTATAGCCCGCCCCACTCGGGATAGCTCCACTTCGACGGCGAAAAGCCTCCCAACCGAAACTGCATGGCATGCGTATGGCCGGCAAGCATCAACGCCACATCCGTATCAGGCAACACCTCCCTGCGCCAATGCGACGGATCGTGCGACAGAAGTATTTTACACTCCTCATCCGGAACACCTCTAAGAGCTTTCCTCAAATCCGATTTATCCGGAAACTGACCACTCCCGGCATTTTCCACACCTACTATTGCTATACTATCGCCTCCGCGGGTTATCTGCACCGACTCATTGCGAAGCAGACGCCACCCCAAATCAGCCTCAGCTTTCACCACTCGCGCAAGCGCACGATCAAGCGATTCTCTTCCGGCATTTCCACCATATATACAATAATCGTGATTCCCAAGTATCGACACCACTCCATCAGGAGCTTTCAGCCGACCAAGAACATCCATAAACGGCGTCAGCTCATCAGGCGAAAGACTGACGAGATCTCCGGTAAACACAATCAAATCCGGATTTAGCGAATTCAGTTTCTCCACAATACGCTCAACAGCGCCTGGCGCCGCACCATACACCCCGATATGAAAATCCGAAATTTGAGCAATGCGATAACCGTCAAATTCCTTAGGCAAATCAGCCAATACTATATCCGTATTCTTCACTTCCAAGCGATGCCAGCCAAACACAGAGCCATACAGTGCAATCACAATCCACACTGCCGTCACACATACACCGACCCACATAAATGCGGAATTCAGCGGACTCCATATCAATCCCGTGCACTTTCCCACAAGAGAAAGCGCCGTAAACACAAGCGTGGGAAACACAACACAGATAACAATCCACATCACCCCATTAAGAATCATCTGACGCGTATCGCCGGTAAAAACCATCCACAAAACGAGCCCCCACAAGACAACCGCAGGAACCAACATCCAACCCTTCACAAGCCAAGAAGTGCCACCCAAAACAGACAGCACAACATACGCGTCACACAATGTAAGCAGCAGAGCTATCGCCCCAAGCAGTACAGCCATACTCTTTAGGGCTTTTCACCATTAACGGTCACAATCTTCGACTGCTTTGTAAGCGCAATATCATACTCCGACACATAGCCACGCAGCTCTCCGTTCATCGTCACCTTATCGCCCTTACGCACATGTCGCAATTTCAAATAATCCGAAAACGGCAACACGCACAGCACTCGCGCCTTTCCGCCCTTAGACTCCGATACTTCGACCGAAGGCAATCCATAAACATCCGGACCGACCTTCACAGCATAGCCGGAAACATTTATTCTCACAGGAGTTTCCATCCTGCCCATCTCCTTCATTGTATTATACACTTCGATGGCCGTCAGATTACTATTCTCTTTCACCTTACTTGATTTTTTAACTTGCGCAGAAGCCACAACAGCGATTACCACAAAGAGGAGCAACTGCAACATTCGCATTTTAAACATACAATTATATGGTAAATTTACCACAAAAATACATTTACCTACACAAATACAACAAACAAAACAACAAAAAAATGCAAACCACCCCGTCGACCGTCAAATAGATTCACCTTCTCCCCACATAGCCAAACACCACCACACGGCAAAAAAATAAGCGACAGAGTTAAAAACTCTGTCGCTTTCCTCGG
>CAYQEN010000073.1:0-1767 GCA_964416545.1 uncultured Bacteroides sp.
GTCACACTCCGTTCCACAACCACTACCGTCCTCAGTTCTACATCCGCACACTCGACGTGACTGGTGAGATCACTCTCCCCGAAGGTGTAGAAATGGTAATGCCTGGTGACCACGTTGAAATCAACGTTGAGCTCATCAACCCGGTAGCATGCGACCAGGGTCTGCGTTTCGCAATCCGTGAAGGTGGCCGCACCGTAGGTTCAGGTCAGATCACTGAAATCCTCGACTAATTAAAATAGTCAGTCTGTAGTCGAAAGACTACGACAATCCCATAAAAGCAGCGAAGCCGCAAGGCTTCAAAACCAAAGCGACTCCGCTGCTTTTTATATACGGGACTAGCTCAGTTGGTAGAGCACCGGTCTCCAAAACCGGGTGTCGGGAGTTCGAGCCTCTCGTCCCGTGCAAAGAAAAAAGAATAATGAAAAAACTGAAACTACTTACGGACATAGAAGAGTCATATACCGAACTCCGGTATAAGACCTCCTGGCCGACCAAGGGTCAGCTGATCAAAAGCGCGATTATCGTGATGATTGCTTCCATTATTATCTCACTGGTAATCTTCTGCATGGATCAGATTGTCGACAACATAATGCACTTAATTTACAGCTTGGGTAAGTAATCACTTTTTTATAATTGAAATCAATGGCCGACGAAAAGAAAGCATGGTACGTACTACGTGCCATTTCAGGTAAGGAAGCTAAGGTCAAAGAGGTGCTCGACGCTCAGATTCGAAACACCGACCTCGGCAAATACGTTTTCCAGGTTTTGATTCCTACCGAAAAAGTGCTTGCAGTACGTGGCGGTAAGAAGGTCGTAAAAGAAAAAAACCTCTACTCCGGTTACGTATTCATCGAAGCTATTCTTCACGGCGAAGTCATGCACGAACTTCGCAACACCACAAACGTAATCGACTTCCTGCGCGGACGTGGCAAAAACGCCATGCCCGAAGCTTTGCGTCATAGCGAAGTGCAGCGAATGCTCGGAATGGCCGACGAAATGGCCGAAGTGACCGACGACGGAATCAACGACTACCTCGTAGGCGAATCCGTAAAAGTCATCTCCGGACCCTTCGGCGGATTTACCGGCGAGATTGAAGACGTGGATCGCGAGAAGAAAAAACTTAAGGTAATGGTCAAAATTTTTGGCCGCAAGACACCCCTGGAACTGGAAAATTCGCAAGTAGAACGCGTCTGAATACACCCTCAAGCCCCGGAAAGCGTTGTTACGGACGACTCCACGGACAAGCCCAAAAGTGTAAGAAACGCACAATAAACACCAATATCTAAAATTAAGATTAATCATGGCTAAAGAAATTGCTGGACAGATCAAATTGCAGATTAAGGGTGGAGCAGCTAACCCCTCCCCGCCAGTCGGCCCCGCTCTGGGTTCGAAGGGTATCAACATCATGGAGTTTTGCAAGCAATTCAATGCCCGCACACAAGACAAAGCCGGTAAGGTTCTCCCCGTAGTAATCACTTACTACTCAGACAAAAGCTTCGACTTTGTTGTTAAGACCCCTCCCGTTGCCATCCAGCTCCTCGAAGCTACAAAGCTCAAGAGCGGCAGCGCACAGCCCAACCGTAACAAAGTTGGTGAAGTGACTTGGGATCAGGTGAAGGCTATTGCTGAAGACAAAATGCCCGATTTGAACTGCTTCACTGTTGAATCCGCAATGCGTATGTTCGCTGTTACAGCCAGAAGTATCGGTATCACCGTAAAAGGTACATTCCCTGAAAATAACTAATAAACTTCAATTGAACAATGAGT
>CAYQEN010000074.1:0-1756 GCA_964416545.1 uncultured Bacteroides sp.
TGGGTGGTGGTGAAGGTCGCGCATCAGGCGGACATCCCCGTTCACGCAAGGGTCTGTACTCGAAGGGTCTTAAGACTCGTGCTCCGAAGAAGAGCTCATCGAAGTACATTATCGAAAGAAGGAAAAAGTAATCTAATCACAAGCTAAACTTATGAGTCGTTCATTAAAAAAAGGCCCCTTTATCTGCGTGAAGCTCGAAAAGAAGGTGGAAGCGATGGAAGCCAGCGGTAAGAAGTCTGTAATTAAGACTTGGAGCCGTGCTTCGATGATCGCGCCCGAATTTGTGGGACACACTTTCGCAGTGCACAATGGTAATAAATTCATTCCGGTCTATGTGACAGAAAACATGGTAGGACACAAGCTCGGCGAATTCGCTCCGACACGTAACTTCCGTGGTCACGCAGGCAACAAGAAATAATTTAGGGCCCGGTAAAATAATTTTTTAATAAGAAAGAATTAACTACAATGGGTGTAAGAAAAAGAAAAACAGCCGAAAATATAAAGGAAGAGCGTAAGAATGTTGCTTTCGCAAAGCTTACCAATGTTCCTTCGTCGCCCCGCAAGATGCGTCTTGTAGCCGACATGGTTCGTGGTCAGGAAGCTTTCCGCGCTCTCGGTATACTGAAGTTCTCCAATAAGGAGGCTGCTGCCAAGCTTGAGAAGCTTCTCCGCTCGGCGATTGCCAACTGGGAGGCTAAAAACAACCAGAAGGCTGAAAGCGGAATGCTCCGCATCAGCACGATCTTCGTCAACTGCGCTCCCATGCTTAAGCGCATGCGTCCGGCTCCTCAGGGTCGTGGCTATCGCATCCGCAAGCGTTCGAATCACGTGACCTTGATCGTTGACACTATTGATAACGCTAAAAACTAAGGCATACACATGGGACAGAAAGTTAATCCGATTAGCAATCGCTTAGGCGTGATTCGTGGTTGGGACTCAAATTGGTACGGCGGCAATAAGTACGGCGATACCCTTTTGGAGGATTCCAAGCTGCGTAAATATCTGAACGTGCGTCTTGCCAAGTCGAGCGTTTCACGTATTGTCATTGAACGTACCCTTAAATTGATCACTATCACCGTTTGCACTTCGCGTCCGGGTCTGATCATCGGTAAGGGTGGTTCTGAAGTGGACAAACTTAAGGAAGAACTCAAGAAGATCACCGATAAGGACGTTCAGATCAATATCTTTGAAGTTAAGCGTCCTGAACTCGATGCTCAGATCGTTGCTAGCACTATCGCTCGTCAGATCGAAGGCAAGATCGCTTACCGTCGTGCCGTTAAGATGGCTGTGGCTTCTACTATGCGTAGTGGCGCAGAGGGCATCAAGGTGCAGGTTAGCGGCCGTTTGAACGGTGCTGAAATTGCTCGTAGCGAGATGTTCAAGGAAGGTCGTACTCCGCTCCACACTCTTCGTGCTGATATCGACTATGCTTTGGTAGAGGCTCACACTAAGGTGGGTGTGCTTGGCGTTAAGGTATGGATTTGCCGTGGCGAAGTTTACGGCAAGCGTGATCTTGCTCCTTCGTTCACTAATAACGCTAAGGAAAACCGTGGCGGAAATCGTGAGCGTCGTGGAGGCATGAGCCGTCGACCCAAAACTAACAACCGTTAAACCACTTCAAACCGAATACAATGTTACAACCCAAGAAAACTAAATTCCGTCGCGCGCAAAAGGGCCGCATGAAAGGCAATGCCCAGCGCGGCAACCAGTTGGCCTTCGGTTCGTTTGGCATCAAGACTTTGGAGTCAAAGTGGAT
>CAYQEN010000075.1:0-1694 GCA_964416545.1 uncultured Bacteroides sp.
CCTTCAACGAGATCAACACCGGCACCATGCCGATGGGCGGCATCCTGAACACCGGTACCATTCAGGGCTACGAAGGCTCTACGGCAGATGTGCCGGACAGCAAGCAGGAGCGCTTTCAGGCGCTGCACCATATGTTCGTGGCAAGTGCCGAGGCAGTCGCCTATGCGCATGAGCACTACCCGCAGTTCCAGATGGGCTGCATGATCTGCTTCATCACCAGCTATCCCATGACCTGCGACCCGGCGGATGTGGTCGCAAACCAGAAGCAGATGCAGATCACCAACTGGTTCTGCTCGGATATGCATGTCCGCGGCGAGTACCCCTACTACATGAAGCGCTACTTTGCCGAGAACGGCATCACCATCCGGCAGCAGCCGGAGGATGCTGCTATCCTGAAGAAGGGCGTGGTAGATTTCTACACCTTCAGCTACTATATGTCCAACTGCGCGACCACGCACAAGGACGCAGAGGACGTTGGCGGCAATATCGCGGTCGGCAAGAAGAACCCTTACCTCAAGGCTTCCGACTGGGGCTGGCAGATCGATCCCATTGGTCTGCGCTACACCCTGAACGAGATCTACGACCGTTACCATCTGCCGATGATGGTGGTGGAGAACGGTCTGGGCGCATACGATGTCAAGAGCGCGGACGGCAAGATCCACGACGATTACCGCATCGACTACCTGCGCCAGCACATCGCACAGATGGCAGAAGCGGTCAAGGACGGTGTGGATCTGATGGGTTACACCCCGTGGGGCTGCATCGATCTGGTGTCCGCTTCCACCGGCGAGATGGCAAAGCGCTATGGCTTCATCTACGTCAACAAGTTTGACGATGGCACGGGCGATCTGTCCCGCGAGCGCAAGGACTCCTTCTACTGGTACAAGAAGGTCATTGCTTCCAACGGCGAAGATCTGACCTGAGGATAAGATTGCGGAAAGAAAGCGCTTCCCTTCAAAAAGGGAAGCGCTTTCTGCTGCCCCAAATGCCTGAAAAAACAAACGAATCTTGTGCATTCGTTTTGTGTGATTGGATAATGAATAGCTTTTCATTGCGGATGATGACACAATGAAACTGGAAAGTATAACGGACGGTCGGGGATGCAAAGCCCGCCTCGAAAAGGAGCCTTCCTATGAAAAAAGTTCTGACAAGGCAAAGGAGTGATTGGAATGAAAGAATGTCCGCGTTGGAGAAAGATCCTTTATTGGATCTCGCTGATCACATGGCTTGTGCTGTTGACACTGGGGATATTGGGATACTTTCCGGGTTCATGGATCGGCATTGGTGCTCCGGCAATGGGCATTTTGTTCGTGCTCTTCCGGAGCGATGCGTATGACCCGCTGGCTCACAACCGCATTTTAAAGGCTGCGCTGATCGTATGGGCGGTGATCGCACTGTTCTGGGGGCTATCCCTGCCGGAGATGTCCTTTCCTCCTGCGTGAGAGAAGCGGAGGCCTGGCAGAACGCGCAGACTCTTTGTGTTGCAGACTGACCGGCGGCGAATGGGGATGTCCATTCAATTTTCCTCTTTTTTCCACAGTTGAATCTGAAATTTTGTCCGCTCTGGAGACAGGGCGGTTTTATTGTTTTGCCGTCCCGGTTATGGTATACTAATCAGGTATCATTTACGGAGTGGAATCAAGACCTTTTGCAAAGGATGTGATCTTATGGACGCGCTGGAACAGGCCCGCGCA
>CAYQEN010000076.1:0-1570 GCA_964416545.1 uncultured Bacteroides sp.
TCAGCGATCATTACATTCTTACCGTCGGTGCCGGGGATGGGGGGCACGAAGGCGTTGGCACCCACAGCGGCCAGCACCCAATCAGCCTTCTCGGCTTCGATCATCTCAGGGGTAGCCTCGGTGTTCAGCTTTACGTTGATGCCCAGCTTGCTCACCAGGTTGATCTGGTAGTTCATGAACTTGGCCAGGTCATACTTAAAGGAAACCTGCTCAGAGAACACCAGCTTGCCGCCCAGACGGTCGGCCTTCTCGTAGATGGTAACATCGTGGCCACGCTTCTTGGCGATGATAGCAGCCTCCATGCCGGAGGGGCCGCCGCCAACGATAACAACCTTCTTGGGGGTGGTGGAATCGGGGATCAGATCCTTCAGCTGGTTCTCACGGCCCACGGTGGGGTTCACGGAACAGGCGAAGGCACGGGTAGAGGGCTTGGTGTACTCCAGGCAGTGGAAGCACTTGATGCAGGGGATGATCTCATCCTCCTGGCCGTTCTTTGCCTTATTGGGCATCTGAGGATCGGAGATGGTACCACGAGCCATAGCCACGAAGTCAGCACCGCCGGTGGCCAGAGTTTCCTCAATGAGCTTGGGATCCTGGAAAGCGCCCAGGGTCAGCACAGGCTGGGGCACACCCAGCTCCTTGATCTTCCGGGCAAAGCGAGCGTTCTGAGCAGGCTTGTGGAAGATGGTGGGGTGCATAATGGCCTCGGTGCCGGGGATGGACATATTACCAGCGGAGATGTGTGCGATATCGATGCGGTCGCCAGCCATCCGCAGGAATTCTGCAATATCCTCGGGCTTCAGCTGCTGATCGGCGTTGGGATAGCCCACCTCGTCAGCCAGCTCGCAGCCGGAAATACGGTACTCGATGAGAATCTTCTTGCCAACACGATTGCGAATGGCATCCAGAATCATCATGGGGAACCGGCAACGGTTCTCAAAGGAGCCGCCGAACTCGTCGGTACGCTTGTTGAACAGGGGGCTCATAAACCGGTTGATAACCAGACCGTGGCCGCCGTGGATCAGGATGGAGTCGAAACCAACCTTCACGGCCTGCTCTGCCACATTGGCATAGTCCTCAGCAATGGCCTCCATAGCCTCACGGGTCAGCATGGGACGCTCAGAGCCATCGGGGCCGGGGGTGCCGTCCACAGAGTAGAAGAAGTGCTGCCCCTCGCCCTTCTTGCCGCCGGTCCAGCCGGAGTAGAAGAAAGCAAGCAGCTCAATAGAAGCCTTGGCACCGTAGAAGTGGATCTGATCGATGGTCTTGGTCCAGTAGCGGTGATAGGTGGTCTGACGCAGGTCCAGGTTATGCCAGCCCTCCTTGGCGGGAGCCAGGGAGTTCATATCGTGGCCTGCGATGGTGACGGAAGCAGTGCCGCCCCGAGCCTTCTCTACATAGTAAGCAGAGTAAGCGTCGGTGGGATAGGGCTCGTCCCGCTGCAAAAGATGGGGGGTAGCCGGAGCCTGGAAAATGCGGTTCTTATAAACCACGTTGCCTACCTTAAAGGGAGAAAACAGCGTGGGATACTCAGGATGAGTCATGTAAGGTTCCTCCTTATAACAAAATC
>CAYQEN010000077.1:0-1301 GCA_964416545.1 uncultured Bacteroides sp.
AAAGTCACTCTTCGCAATGTCGACCTCTTCTGATTCGCAGAAGTTTTAATATCCGTAAAAAAATGAGGTGGGATTAACTGATTCCGCCTCATTTTCTTTTATCAGCAAACGCCGTTATTTGATTTTCTTGCTATCTTTGTAGTCCGACCTGCCTTATTTAACTGCAACATTCTAATTCGCAACACTAAAACCAGTAAGTTTCAAGATGAACAAAATCCTTCTTTCGATTCTGACTGCAGGCATCGCTTTCGGCGCGACTGCAGCTAATCAGACCGACACCATCCCGTTTGCCAACTCAATCGAGATTCTGCCGGGCGACTCCGAAGAAACGATCATCGCTAAGGCAGCCCACGTGGTGCCTACAGCTAATCAGATGAGTGCCCTTGAAAACGAGTTTATTGCTTTCGTCCACTTCGGACCAAACACGTTCTCGCTTCGCGAATGGGGTACTGGTATGGAAGACCCCACCGTTTTCAACCCCTCGGCTATCGACACCGACCAGTGGGTAAAGGCTATGAAAGATGCCGGCATGAAAATGGTTGTCCTCACCGTCAAGCACCACGATGGATACGTCACTTTCCAAAGCCGATACACCGACCATGGCATCATGAAGTCGCCGTTCATGAACGGCAAGGCCGACGTTTTCAAATCGCTCTCTAAGTCTTGCCAGAAATACGGCATGAAACTCGGTGTCTACCTCTCGCCGGCCGACCTCTATCAGATTGAAAATCCTGCCGGTCTTTACGGCAACCTCAGCGCAAAGACTGAGCGCGTCATTCCGCGCGATGTCCCCGGACGTCCGTTTGCCGACAATCACAAATTCAAATTCGTGGTCGACGACTACAACGAATATTTCCTCAATCAGCTCTTCGAACTGCTCACCGAATACGGACCCATCCACGAAGTATGGTTCGACGGTGCTCACCCCAAGCAGAAGGGCGGACAGAAGTACAACTACCACGCTTGGAAGGAGCTTATCCGCACTCTTGCTCCCGAAGCTGTCATCTTCGGCCGTGAAGACGTCCGCTGGTGTGGCAACGAATCCGGCGCCACTCGCAATACCGAGTGGAACGTTGTTTCCTACCCCTTCAATCCCGACACTGCTTCAGTTTTCTTCGATATGATGGACACCGACCTCGGCAGTCTTGATCGTTTGAAGAAGCCCGACACTAAGTATGTCCACTATCAGCAGCCCGAAACCGACACATCTATCCGCGAAGGCTGGTTCTACCGCGATGAGGAACACCAGAAGAGCCGCAGTGCCGACGATGTTTTCGACATCTACGAACGCTCTGTTGGTG
>CAYQEN010000078.1:0-1287 GCA_964416545.1 uncultured Bacteroides sp.
AGGAAAAACTGTTGAAAGAATATGAGGCTTATATAAAAAGCAAGGAGCGATAAAAATATCGCCCCCGTTTCTCCTTCAACACATGGTTGCTGAGATGATGCAAAGGTAATGCACTTTATGCGTATTCCCAAGAATTCCCATATTTTTAACGTTTTAACGGCTAAATTGTCTCAAAAAACATACAAAAGGCCACTACAGATAAGCATAAAGATGGAAAAATTATGGATTGAATCCTATAAATGGCAAAGATCCTATCAAACCTTCAAAACAGGGTAGTGGAAGCTTACAAACCACTGATCGATGACATATGCCTATAAAAGCAAAAGAGGAGAAGGAAAACCATTAATAGATTAAAATTCAACTATTAACGATTTTCTTAGAGATACCCCACCGCACTCAAACATAATTCAGTGCAATATTCTTTTCTGCGGCAATACGACGCATATTAATTAGCGCATATCTCATACGCCCCAACGCAGTATTAATACTCACATTGGTTGCATCAGCAATTTCCTTAAACGACATCCCCGAATAAAACCTCATCGTCAACACCTCGCGCTGACACTCCGGAAGCACATCTACAAGTCGGCGAACATCAGCCTCAACCTGCCTATTCACAATATCATCCTCAACACTTCCATCATACAAATCTCCACGATTCACAAACTCGCCATCCGAAGACGCACACTCCGGACGCACTTGCCTATAATAATCCACAATAAGATTCCTGGCAATACGCGAAATCCACGCCGAAAATTTTCCATTTTCGGCATAACGACCCTGCTTAAGAGTCAAAATAGCCTTAATAAAAGTTTCTTGAAAAATGTCATCGGCTAGCTCTCGCTCCTTGACGATTGAGAGAATATACAAAAACACACGACTTTGATGGCGACGCAACAGCGCATCAAAAGCACCGTTATCACCATCAACATAAGCCCTCACCAGCATATCGTCGGTAAGTGTCTGATAAAACTGCATCTACTAAACTTTATTTTGATTGGTTGAGTAGCAGTATCTCTATAGGCAACAAGTTTTAGGAATTAGACACCGCAAATATAACCAAAACCACCAACACCTCAAAAAAAATCCTCGCAACAGACAATAACTCAGCAACCGCCTACGTTATACAATCACAATGAATCAACACAATAAAATAGCGCACAACACATCCGACCGGCAGAGCGAACCGACCCCTCGCCCTACCCCATCACAACCTTCCCCAAAATCTGCCACCCTACTCATCATCCGACAATTCGCTCGCACATGTCACAACCCCACCCTTCCTAC
>CAYQEN010000079.1:0-1152 GCA_964416545.1 uncultured Bacteroides sp.
TGGAAAACCTCAAGGCCATCGTTGCCGCCAAGGGAAACCTTATCAAGAAAGCCCTCGGTACGGACGAACTTACCATCGAGGTGACCGACACCAAGGTCAGCTTTCCCTGGTTCCCGGCAATTCCCACCCCGGGCGAAATGAAAGCCTACGACTCCTTCATCTGCAAGCTGTGCGAAATGGCTCGAAACGCAACGCGGGTGGTGGCAAAGGAAACGGAGACGGAAAACGAAAAATACGCATTTCGGTGCTTTCTTCTCCGTCTCGGTTTCATCGGTGCGGGATATAAGACCGAACGGAAAATTCTGCTCCGTCATTTGGAGGGCTCGTCCGCTTTCAAAAGCGGGAGCAAAAAGGAGGTTGACGCATAATGTGGAACATCTCCAAGGAAACGCTTGAACGGCTTCGCAAGGAATATCCCGTTGGATGCCGTGTGGAGCTTACCAAAATGAACGACCCATACAGGCAGGATCTCGTGCCGGGCTGTCGTGGGACCGTCACGTGCGTTGACGATGCCGGTTCTATCCATGTGGATTGGGATATTCGTTCCTCGCTTGCGGTCATCTTTGGCGAGGATGCCTGTCGGAAACTCGACCCTGTCACCATTACCTGTTACGGCAAGACCGAGGTATGGGAAGACCGAAAGGATGCCATCCGCTTTTACAGAGAAGGTGCAGCAGCGTGTGAGGGTGCGGAAAAAGACCGCTATGTCAACATTCTTTTGCAATTGACGGGTGGTCAGAGTGTTTGCACCGATGTTGATACGGAGGGCTAAAAGGCGATCAGATCTACACAATTTCGTGCCATATCCACCGGCAAAGATCGTGTAGTATATAATCGCGAAATGACTGGATATTCTGTGCTTTTAGAGGTAATATGTGTACACCGCAAGGGACAGCACATAGACACGGAGGCACAGAATGAATACCAAAATTGAACAGCAGATCGCAGAAATGAAAAAGCAGACCATCGGCGTTGAGGTCGAGATGAACAACATCACCAGAGAGAATGCCGCACGGCTTGCCGCAGAGTTCTTCGGAACACACCGCTTCAGCAACACCGCAGGTCGCAACGGCTACTGCACCTGGTCGGCTTGGGATGCAGACGGACGGGAATGGAAATTCCAAAAGGATGTCAGCATCGCAGGCCCCGACA
>CAYQEN010000080.1:0-1120 GCA_964416545.1 uncultured Bacteroides sp.
CAGAAGAGCCGCAGTGCCGACGATGTTTTCGACATCTACGAACGCTCTGTTGGTGGCAACGCCACTTTCATCCTCAACATTCCGCCGAACCGCGACGGTCGTTTCAGCGATCGCGATGTTGCCATCCTTCAGGAAGTGGGCAAGCGCATCCGTGAAACCTATGGGGTCGACCTTCTCACCGGTGCTAAAGGTGCTAAGGAAATTCTCGATGCCGACAAGCACTCTTACATCGATGTCACCGAGCCGGTTATCATCGAATTACCACAAGCCGCCAAAATCAACCGCTTCGTCATCCAAGAGCCCGTCGATTTGCGCGGTGAACGCATTGCCGAGCACGCTCTCGACGCTTGGATTGATGGCGAATGGAAAGAAGTCGTAAAAGCCACTAACGTAGGCTACAAACGCATTCTCCGCTTCCCCGACGTCACTACTCAGAAGCTCCGCCTGCGTGTCGAAAAGTCGCGCCTCACTCCGGCTATCTGCAAGGTATCGGCTCACCACTACGAAGCTCGTCCGCCACAGCTCGCCATCAGTCGCGACAAGGATGAAAAAGTCATCATTTCAGTCGCTCGCCAGCAGTTTGGCTGGAAAACCGACGGTAGCAACTCTTCCGAGCGTCTCAGCGCAGGATACACCGTCCGATATTCCGTAGATGGCTCTGAACCAACCATTAACTCCACTCTCTACACCTCCCCCTTCAACGCCGACGCTGCTATCGTCAAAGCTAAGGCTTTCCTCAATGGAATGGAAGGTGCGGTCGCTTCCGAACAGCTCGGCATGAAGGAAGCCGGCTGGTCGTTCGACAATGAAACTGCCGGAACCGTCGTCATCGGACTCGGTCAGAAGCGCGCTGTCAAGGGCTTCGCCTACACTCCCGGCCGCGGTGGCGACAATCCATCTACCGTTGCCGGCGAAATTTTCGTTAGCGACAATGCCAAGAAGTGGCGTCGTGTCGAAGCTTTCGAGCTCGGCAACCTCACAAACGACCCGACTCGACGACTCATTCACTTCAAGAAGGCGACTAAGGCTAAGTTCGTGAAAATTGTATTCTCTTCAGCTCCGGCCAAAGTCACTCTTCGCAATGTCGACCTCTTCTGATTCGCAGAAGTTTTAATATCCG
>CAYQEN010000081.1:0-1065 GCA_964416545.1 uncultured Bacteroides sp.
TGGCGAGATGGGGATGCTGTGTGTGTTGTAGACGTGCGTGGCGGGATAGGATTGCTTTGGCTTTGTTTTGTGGCTATTGGGTTTTGTTCGGGAGATCCGGCGTTGTTTGATTTTGGGGTTGAGTTGCCGGAAGTTGTTGCGAAAATAACGTAGAGATAGTGGTAGTTAGTTGGAGTTGCCGGGTGGTGTCAGATGTAGGGGGCTGGTTGCAATTATTTGTCGGAGGTTGGTTTGTTGTTGTGATTTTTTATTACATTTGCAGGTGATGGGGTATACTCCATCGGCGACATATTGAAATTAAAGAAGCGTTATGCTTATTTCTTGCGAATGAAAACCTGTGAAACTTTCAAACGTGTACAAGAATAGCATAGTGGTTCTCACGTGTATTGCGTGGGCTGCTATTGTTACATTACCTATCGTTGGTGTCATTGTATTGGCTATATTGGGAGATAGTAGAACGAATGATGAGTAGTTGGTGGCTAATACTGGTATTTTTCATAATTGTATTCGTTGTAGTGCGAATACGTTTGAGATGTAGTGTAAAAGAGTTATCTGAGCGGATAACTCTTTTACGTCCGTATAGTGCGGATGAAGATTACGTATTTGAGTTTGCCGGTATTATTGCTGATTTGGATAGGACGTTTTGTGGTAAGTTTGTTTCTTCAACGCAGGAAAAGGATTTTAGTTGTCATTATGTTCATTTGTATAATGAATTGTGTCGGCTTGTTGGGTGGACGAAACTTTTTCATGTTGATTCATCAGAGAGTATTTCGAACTATATAGATGAGTATGAGTCGATTGATGGATGGGTGAAAAGGCATAATGAAGAAGTCAGGCGATATACGTTGAAATTTCATAAGGATTTTTTTGATACGTGTTTAACTTATCCATTGGATGAACAGCAAAGGCATTCGATAGTGTCGGAAGAGGATAATTGCCTGGTTGTCAGTGGTGCCGGTAGTGGTAAGACCTCGACGATCGTAGGTAAAGTGAAGTATCTTACAGAAATAAAAGGTATTGCTCCTGAAAAAATATTGCTTATTAGTTATACTAATAAGGCTGCTA
>CAYQEN010000082.1:0-1017 GCA_964416545.1 uncultured Bacteroides sp.
ATTCTGTGTCTCATAAAGACAAAATCGCCCCACGACATCTCCTGAATCTTCTCTCGCATTGCATATTTCCCAAGACAGACCATCATCTTGAATTTGTAGCACTTCACCAGTCATCGTATTTAGACGAAGTTGATTATGATGGTTTCTCGTATTATACATCTTATAGACTTGAGCATACGATGCTAACGTAATCGCCATTAATACAGACGACACAACAAATTTCCTCATAATTAGCTAATTAAAATTCTAATTCTTTGAAAACATACTTGCCAACGCTCTACTGATAGCTTTACGAATATCGTCAACCTCCGTTTCCCCTTGTCCCTCAGCTGTACAATAACCTATCAACTTTCGATCTTTAGCTGATACAAATTGTATCGTAACTTCTATTGTATATCCTAATACTTTATTACGCCTGCCACTTTCTCCATAATTCACAATCAAAGTCTCATCTACCAAATCATGCCTTAGCCCGGGTAACACCACATATCCTTCTTTCATTAATATTCCAGCAATGACATCACTTGGATTCACACTTTTAGCAACCGAATTAGAATAAAGCGAATTATTATTCCCATAAGCATTTTTCACACTTGACGTAAACTCTTTTGTGGGGATGATATAAACATACCGATACGATTCAATCGTATCATACTTCACCACCGTTGGAGCCTTTAGTGGCGAACACCCATTCACAACTAAAAACAAGCAAATCAAACTCAACCAAAACCTAACACATCTCATACTACACAATATTAATGATTACATAATCTTCAGCTCCAAAAGACCGGACTAATCATAAAAAAACGAAGCGTGGAACTGCAATGCCACGTTCTAAGTTAGAGGTCCTGAGAAAACCTTGTAGTACAGATATAGGTATAGCAGCCCACGCGATACACGTGAGAACCACTATGCTAATCCTCGTACTACGTTTGAAATTTCTCAGGTTTCTAACTTACAAGATAAGCATAACGCTTCTTTAATTTCAATATGTCGCCGATGGAGTATACCCCATCA